>DATKRN010000043.1:0-149359 GCA_035532155.1 Verrucomicrobiia bacterium
GCGGGGGGGGCGCCCGGCACTAGTCGGGTCCCCCCACCGGGGCCGCGGTCGACCCGGGGGAGGGGCCGGCTGGCTCCGGAGCACGGATTCGAACCGTGAACCTTGCGGTTAACAGCCGCCTGCTCTACCGTTGAGCTACTCCGGAAGGGGAGGTGGAGTATAAGCCGGGCCGGCTGGCTGGCCGGCCCGGGATGCGCAGCCGTCAGGCCCGGGGCGACCCGGTGGTCGCCGCATGGGTGATGTCCAGCGAGTGGGGCGGGGCAAGATCGACCCCGTCGGGGTTGTTGAGCAGGCCCGCCGCCGAGCCGGCCCGGCCCGTTACCCCGTACTGCCAGACCACCCGATCCGTGCGGGGGTCGACCACGATCACCCGGTCATTGCGGTCGTCATTGATGAGCACATCCCCGTTGGGAAGGGGCAGCGCCAGCGAGGGATGGTTGAGGGCGGCGGCGCCGAGCGGCCGGTAGCGCCAGAGCACTCGGCCGGCGGTGGTGTAGATGACGACCTGGCCGGGCGCCGAGTAGTCGGCGGTGAGCAGGACACCCGGGCCCACCTCATTGGTGTCGGAGGGGTAGAGCACCCCGGGCGGGTGCATCGTGGTCACGATCCGCCCGGTGGGCGTCATCACGTCGGCCCAGTCGCCGTTGATCTCGGTGACGACGAAGTCCCCGTTGGTCATCGGGAAGACCCCGTTGGGGCTGCCCCAGCGCCGGGGTGGGGCGTGCAGACAGGCGGGGGTGGTCTCTCCGAAGACCCGTGTCGGCAGGTGGCGGCCCGGGGTGATGAGGAGCAGGCGGCAGTTCATGATGTCGGCGGTGAAGATGAGCCCGTTGGGCAGCTGCTGGGCGTCGTCGGGGTTGGCCAGCTGGTTCGGTCCCGACCCCGGCACCCCCGGGGTGCCGTAGCGGAAGAGGATCCGGTGCTGGGCGACGTCGACCACCGAAATGACCGAGTCGCTCTCCTCGGTGGCCACGATGGTGCCCCCTGTGGGTGAGAAGAAGGCGTCATCCGGGCTGAGGAAAGTCTGCCCCGGGGGAAGCCCGGCGGGTCCGGGGAACTCCCAGGCGATCTGGCCACGGGGGGTGACCACCAGCAACCGGTTGTTGCCCTCGTCGGCGATCAGGACCGGGCCGGGCAGGACGGCGGGGTTCGACCCCGGCTGGAGGTGTCCGCCGGTGAGGGGGTGGGCGAAGGGTCCCGGGGCGCTCGCCCGATGGGCCCCGGGCCGGGGGCGCGTCACCGCTGGCGAGGGGGGCCGGGTCGCCACCCACAGGGCCAGCAGCGGCACCGCCGCCAGCAGGGCGAACACCGTCCGCCGGTGCCCGCGCGGCGCGCGGGGGACGACGCCCGGGCGCGGGGGACGGCTGGGTCGGGTCACGCGCCGACCGAGAGAGCGTGGCGTGGTGGCGGCTGCTTGGGGCAGCCGCACCGGCGCCGGACAGCGGATGGGGGGCGGACCCCTCTGCCGGGTCCCGGGGTCATGCCCCACTCCCGAGCCGTCCCCGCCCTGGCCGCGGGCGTCGAGGGCCGCCGGATTCCCGTGGGCGGCGCGGGTCGCGCCGGCGGGGGCCCGCACCGCAGGGTGCGCCCTTGCCGGATTGCGGTGCCGCTGCCCCCAGACCAGAGCCGGGTCGCCGATCCGATCCCGCTCTCCTGCCTGGTCGCAGTGCCCGCTGTCCCGGCCATCTATGTGAGCGTGGAGGGTTGGCGTGAAGCCTGCATGAAGCGCCCTCCACCGGGGTGAGCGCTAAGTTCATGCGGGGATCTTCCGCCGGTCGCGCCGGTCACCCCTCCACCCCGGTGCGCGGGAGACGGACCACCACCTCGGCCCCGCCGTCGCCCTCCAGCAGGACGCACTCCCCTCCATGCGCGCGGGCGATCGCTCGGCACAGGGACAGCCCCAGCCCGGCACCGCCGCTGGTGCGAGCCGCGTCGGCACGGGTGAAGCGCTCGAAGACGGTGCTGCGCAGCGCGGGATCGACCCCTGGTCCAGTGTCGCTGACCGTGAGCGTCCAGGCCGGCCCCACAGCGGCCACCGCCACCCGCACCGTGCCCGTGGCCGGGGTGTGGCGGAGCGCGTTGTCGAGCAGGTTGTCCACGCAGCGCCGCAGCAGGTCGGGGTCGCCCAGGACCACGCCGGCCGCGCCGTCGCTGGTCTCCAGCCGGACCTGTCGCCGCTCCGCCAGTCCCCCCCACCGGTCCGCCACCTCCTCGACAAAGTCCCCGAGGTCGATCGGCAGCCGGCGCGGCTCCAGCGAACCGGCGTCGGCGCGGGCGAGGAGCAGCAGTTGCTCGGCGGTCCGGCTGAGCCGGTCCAGCTCAGCTCGGAGCACCTCGTGGCTGGCGCGATACTCCTGCACCGAGCGGTCGCGCCGCAGGGTCACCTCCAGCTGGCTGCGCATCAGCGTCAATGGAGCCCGCAGTTCGTGGGCGGCGTCGGCGGTGAAGCGCCGCAGGGTGTCGAAAGCGGTCTCCAGCCGGGCGAGCATGGAGTCGAAGGTGGCGCTGAGTTCTCCCAGCTCATCCCCGGGGGGCAGGTCGAGGCCGAGCCTGCGCCCGAGATCATGCTCGCTGATGTCGCGCACGGCGGCGGCCATCGCGCGGACCGGTCGCAGCGCTCGCCCCGCCACCCAGTAGCCGAGCGCGGCCGCCCCGGCGACCAGCACCGCCGCGATCGCGACCAGCAGCAGGGCGGTCTCCGCCAGGGTGTGCTCCAGCTCGCCGATGGGGCGGGCCAGCACCAGGATCGTCCCGCTGCCGGGCACCCGGGACGCCAGCACCCGATCGAGTCGCCCCCCCACCGTGAGAGTGACGGGCACGCCGCGCGGATGGACCCTCCGGGCCGCCCGGGCCAGCCCCTGGGGGTCTGGGGCGTCGCCCGACCCATCCAGGACCACCCCGTGGCGATTGACCAGCAGAGCCGTGACCGCGATCCCTCGGCGGGTCTGGGCCGGCAGCGGGATGTCCCCGCCGAAGGTCACGTGCCCACCGGTCACCTCCAGGCCGCTGTCGATGAGACGGGCCTGGGCGCTCAGCGCCTGGTCGATGGTGGCGTACTCGAAGTGGGCGAAGATCAGCCAGAAGGCGACCCCGGCGACCGCTGCCAGGACGGCGAAGGCGGCCACGTACGTGAGGGTCAGGCGCACCCGGGTGCGCCGCAGCCAGGGCCGCGAGCTCATCTCGGATCGAAGCGATATCCCTGGCCCCGCAGGGTGGCGATGGGGGCGCCGCCCCCAGCCTCCGCCAGCCGGCGCCGCAGCCGGCCCACGTACACGTCCACCAGGTTGGACTGGCCCTCGAAGTCGTAGGTCCAGACCCGGTCCTCGATCTGGTCGCGCGTGAGCACCTGGTGCGGGTGCAGCATCAGGACCTCGAGGATGGCCAGCTCCTTGCCGGTGAGGGGAACGCGCCGGTCCGCGACCGTCAGCTCGCGCCGGGTGGTGTCGAGCCGGAGCGGACCGGCGCTCAGGACCGCGGCCCGGTCGACCAGGTGGCGGCGGGCCAGCGCCCGGATCCGCGCCAGCAGCTCCACGAACGCGAACGGCTTGACCAGATAGTCGTCCGCCCCGGCCTCCAGGCCGCGGACGCGGTCCTCGACCGCGTCCCGTGCGGTGAGGATCAGGACCGGGGTTCCCACCCGCCGGCGGCGGAGCTCGGCGCACAGCTGGAACCCGTCCTGGGGCCCCGGCAGCATGACGTCGATGCTGATGACGTCGAACCGGTGGCCGGTGGCCGCGGCCACCGCCTCGGGGCCGTTCCCCACCACGTCGGCGGCACATCCCTCCTCGGTCAGGCCGCGGCGCAGGATCGCGGCCAGACGCGGATCGTCCTCCACGATGAGCACCCGCATCGGGGTCGAGTCTGGCAGCGGTGGGTGTGGGTTGGGTGTGGTCTGGATGTGGGGCGCCGCCTCGGGGGTCAGCACCGTCCGCCCCGACCAGCGACGACGTAGCGGTCGCCGCTCCGCACCCGAACCCTGAGCTGCCGGCCCACGATCCGCCAGGTGGCGGGCGCGCCCCTCGGCCCGAGCACCGAGAGCCGGCCTGAGCTGGGCGGGAGGGGGACCCGCAGCCAGCCCTGTGCGAGCGAGACGATCTGGGCGCGCCAGCCCCGCTTGCAGGCCCCGTAGCGGATCACCTCCAAGCCCCGGCCGCGGGCCAGGGTCCTGGCGGTCAGGCGGCCGCGCACGACGTAGCCGAATCCTCCCGCTGCGAGCGCCACCGCTCGACCCTGGCCTCGCTGCGCGGCGAGCCGCATCACCGCTCCCAGCGATCGTGCCAGGGGGCGGCCCAGCGCCGAGCCGCCAGCCCACCGGGTGGCGAAGTAGAGGGTGGGAATCCCATACACCGAGGAGCTGACGACGTGGACCACCGCCTGCGAGGGCGGCAGCCGCCACCCGTCCCCGTCGATGAGGATCGAGGGGTCGACCTGGCTCACGATCAGGGCGCGCTGGTTCCAGGTCTGGTTGCTGCCGGCGTCGTAGAGGCGGATGGCATCCTCGGTCCCGCCGAACTGGGGGGCGACCGCGCTGGCGTCCACCAGCGCGTGCGGATCCGCCCTCCACACACTCTGGCTCAGCTGGGTCATGTAGCGGAGCAGGGCCGCCGCCCCCACCCCGAGCCGCGGCCGGGCGAACCTCCCCACCGGCTGCTGGGGCACGTGATAGCCCCAGTCGAGCTTGATGCCATCGGCGCCCAGCGACCGCGGGCCGGTTCCGACCAGGACGCGCATCGCTCGGGAGATGGCGGTGGGGAAGCCCAAGCTGGTGGGATCGACCCGCAGGCGGGGACGGGTCGATCCCTGTCCTCGGGCCCACAGCGGCCACCAGAGCAGCACCCGAACGCCCTCGGCGTGGAGCTGGGCGATCAGCCGGCGCATGCCCGCGACGCCTCCGAACCGCCGGCTGGGCACGGGGCTGTCGAATGCCGCCTGCCAGCGCGAATCGATCACGACGGTGAAGTGGCGGATCCCGACCTGGCGCCGCCAGGATGCGACGAAGCTGCGGACCCAGGCGGCGGTGAAGCTGGGGGAGCCCCACGCCGCCCCGGTGGCCCGCTGCTGGCCCCAGGTGTCGGCGATCGGCCAGGTCCACCATCTCGGCCGCGTCCCCGGGGGGGCGGCCACCGGGGCCGCTCCCAGCCGGACCAGGGCGGAGTGGTAGGCGGCGAGACCGGCCAAGGCGCCGGTGGCGGTGGTCACGACGAAGGCCGGGAACCGCAGCCACCGCCCGGTCCCGGACCGCCGGCCCTGGCTCGGCGCCGGCACCCTCCCGCCGGCCCCCGCGTCGGGGAAGCCGGCGAGTAGGCCGAGCGGATAGTTCACGCCGAGGCTCCCGTCCGGCTGCAGCGCCAGCTGGGTGGCGTCGGGAACCTGGACCAGGCCGAGGCCCACCCATCGCCTGCGGGTCGGCAGCTCGAGGTCGAACGGCGGCGGGGCGAACGGGGCACTGACCGCGGGCGGGCGGATCCCGAGCAGGATCGACGGCAGCTGAGGATGGGTGGTGGCGCGCCCGTTGGGGGTGAAGATCCCCAGCACGCGCGGCGCCGGCATGCCCGGATCCTCGGGGGTGAAGAAGCGGGCCAGGAGCGCGCGATCGGGTCCGAGCCGGGCCAGGAATCGGACGGTGAAGAAGCTCGGCCAGGCGCGCACGATCACCGCCTCCAGCACTAGGCCGCCCGGCCCCACCGCCGTCACCGTGAGCTGGGCGCCCCAGGTGGTGGCGATGAACCTGGTCCCCTCGGGGAGGGCGCGCCGCCCGATCAGCGCGGCCAGCGCCAGGGTGCGCAGCGTGATCCCGCCGGGACCCAGCAGCTGCAGCCGATCGGATCCTGAGCGGAGCCGCAGGCTGTAGCCTCGCTCCCCCACACCGACGCCCCGCTCTCCGTGGGCTCCCGCCCAGGCGATCCACGGACGCGGCGCCGCTGGCGCCGCCGTCGCCACCCGGCCCAGCTCCTGAGCGGTCGCGTCGGGGCGGTCGAGGGGGCTCTGGAGCCACCCCGCGATGAGCGCCATCCCGGTCCCCAGGGCCAGGGCGATCCGAGGTCGGCGCGCTCGGCCGCGGGCGTGCCCAGCGGGGCGGGCGCGTGCCCGTGACGGCGCCGTCGGTGGGGTCGAGCTGGTGCCGTCGCCCCCCGTCACGTCCCCACCTCCCCGGGGCACGCCGCCCCATCTGTTCAATGCTCTGCCCACCCTGAGTCGGGTTTCTGAATCCTGGATGAACCGTCGATCCGCCCGGGTGGCGGTCTCGGCACCTTCCCGCCCCATGTGTGTGGCGGAGGGCGTCGCGACTTCACCCACCGTTCACCAGCCGCCCCAAGACTGGAGCCGACGGGCGGCACCCAGCCCCACCACGGGAGGCCGATGATGGCGAGCGCACGACGGTGGCTGGTGGCGATCGCAGCGACGGGCGGCCTGTCCGCGGGCGCTGCGCTGGCACTCGCCCGGGCCCCCGGTGCCCCGGTGTCCACCTCCACTCTCACCCTCCCCGAGATCGCTGCGCAGCTGTCCGTGCTGCAGCGCGAGGAGCAGACCCTGAGGACCCTGGTCGCTGCGGCCCCCCGGCGGTCGGCCGCCGGGGGGCCGGTTCACGCCACCACCGGCGCCAGTGGCGGCAGCGGGGGCGAGAGCGGCAGCGGTGGCTGACCGCAACCCGGACACGATCGCGCGGCGCCGCCCTGCGGTCCGCCGCTGGCTGCCCCCCACTGTGGTCGGGGCGGCGGCTGTCGCGGCCGGCGTGGGCGGCATCGCCTGGACCGCGGCGCGCGCCGGCATCCCCGCGGCGGCCCCCACCGCAGGGGTCGGGACCCCAGCTGGCGCCGCCGGCCTGGCGGCCGCCGACCGCGCCCTCCAGCAGCTACAGCAGCAGCTCGCCGCTGACACCCAGCGGCTGGCCGCGCTGCTCCCGGCCCGCTCGTCCTCAGCGCCGGCGTCCGCGCCAGCCACCCACACCACCACCGGGGCCTCCGGTGTCCCCTGACCTTGCGGAGGTGACCCGCCGGTCTCGGGCCATGGCGAGCCCGATCACCGTGCGTGCCCGGGCCGGAGACCAGCCGGTGGGGGTGGAGCGCTCGGTGGAGGCGGCCCTGGCGCTGTTCACCCGGGTCGACCGCGCCTGCACCCGCTTCGACTCCACCAGCCCCCTGATGCGGGCCAACGCCCACCCCGACCGCTGGCACCAGGTGCCCCGGGAGTGCTTCGGGGCCATCGCGAGGGCCCAGGCCGCCTATCAGAGAACCGGCGGCCGCTTCGATCCCCGGGTGCTGGCGGACCTGGTCCGGCTCGGGTACAGCCGCTCGCTCCCCTTCGGCGCCGGCGTCGTGCGCCTCCCCGCGGCCCCGTCCCGGTCGCGGGCGGGGTGGGGACCCTGGCGTCCCGGGTTCCGCGGAGCCACCAGCGAGATCCGCCTCGGCTCAGCCCCGGTGGACCTCGGCGGCATCGGCAAGGGGCTGGCGGTGAGCTGGGCGAGCCGGGCGCTGCGCCCGGCCGCCCCCCACCATCTGGTGGAGGCGGGCGGAGACTGCCACTGCTCCGGACGCGCCCCCGACGGCGGGCCGTGGCGGGTCGGGGTGGAGGACCCCGGGGGCGGAGCCGACCCCCTGGCGGTGCTGCAGCTGGTGGATCGGGCCTGCGCCACCTCGTCGGTGCGCCTCGGCTGCTGGACCGCGGGCGGCCGACCCGTGCACCATCTGGTCGACCCGCGAACCGGCCGGCCTGGAGGACACGGGCTGCGGTCGGTCACCGTGGTCGGGCCGGACGCGGCGGAGGCCGAGGTCTGGAGCAAGGTGGTCTTCCTCGCCGGTCGCGCCGGGGCGGAGTCGCTGGCATCCCGCCGGGGCCTGGCCGCCCTGTGGGTGGGGGACGACGGCCGGGTGGCCACCAGCGCCGCGATGGACAGGTACGTCGCGTGGCGGGCCTGCTGACCGTGCCCATCCCGGCGGATCGTCGTCTCGGCGGACTGGGGCTTCCGGTCAGCGTCGCGCTCGGCTGCCTGGTGGTGGGGGAGCTGGCAACCGCCACGCTGGCCCCACTGCTGCACAACCGGATGGGGCCGTGGATCGTCGGCCGCGGGCTGGGGCTCGCCGCCTACCTCGCGCTCACGGCCCTGGTCGTGGTCGGGACCTGGTTCCGCCACCCGTGGCGGATCCGCCGGCCCCTGCTCCACCCCGCGATGCAGCTGCGCACCCATGCCGCGCTCGCCGTGGCGACGCTGGCGCTGGTGGCCGGGCACACCCTGGCGCTGGTGCTCGACCCCTACGCGGGGGTCGGGTGGGTCGGGGCGATGGTCCCGGGCGCGGCCCACTACCGTCCCGTCGCGATTGCCCTCGGGACGCTCGGCCTCTACACCGGGATCGTGGTCGGGGCCAGCGCGGCGCTGGCCGGGCGGGTCGGGCGCGGCTCGTGGCACGGGGTCCACCGCCTGGCCGCGGTCGCCTTCGCCCTGGTGTGGGTGCATGCCGTGCTCGCGGGCAGCGACACGCTGGCGCTGAGGGTGATGTACCTGGCGACCGGGGCGCTGGTGATCGGCCTCACCGCATCCTCGAGGCTGGCGGGCCAAGAGCATCCGGCCGGCGCGGCGGGGGTGCCGGCTGCCGCGCCACGTCGGGTCGCCGGGGGACCGCTGCCTTGGCGCTGAGCTGGGACCCCGCGCCGCTTCGGGTGCAGTCGGCCGCCGACCCCGCCGGTCCGCGGCATCGCGCCCCCGCCGCCGGCGAGCCCGTGGCCCGCCTGCTCGCCGGGCCACGCGCGGCGGCAGGCCCCGAGTCGCTGGCCGCCCATCAGCAACGGCTGGGGCCGCTCGAGCTGCGCGAGCGCACCCCCGCTGAGCTGCGCTCGCTGGTGGCCGAGAGTGGTCTGACGGGCCGGGGCGGAGCCGGCTTTCCCACCGTCCGCAAGCTCCGGGCGGTGGCGGACCGGCCCGGCTGGGCCCTGGTGGTGGTGAACGGCTCCGAGAGCGAACCCGCGAGCCGCAAGGACCGCGAGCTGCTCACCCTGCGACCCCATCTGGTGCTGGACGGGGCGGTGGTCGGTGCCGCCGCGGTGGGCTCCGACCAGGTCGTGATCGCGGTCCACGGTGAAGCCAGTCCCTGGGCGCAGGCGTTGGAGCGGGCGCTCGGCGAGCGCGACCGGGAGCGGCACGGCTCGCCATCGATCCGGCTGGCGGTGGTGCCACCCCGATACGTTGCCGGGGAGTCCAGCAGCCTGGTCGCGTTCCTCGAAGGGGGGGCCGCCAAGCCCCGTCCGGGGCGGCCGGCGGCGACCCACGGGGTCGACGGCCGGCCGACCCTGGTGCTCAACGCCGAGACGGTGGCGCATCTGGCGCTGATCGCCCGCCGGGGCGCCCGGTGGTTCCGCGAGGCGGGCACGCCGGGGGCACCGGGCTCCCATCTGATGACCCTGGTCGGCCCCCACGGCGCCGAGGTGCTGGAGCTGGTCCGGCCCCAGCGTCTCGGGGACCTCCTCAGCGATCGGGGCCTGGGAGGCCGGTTGCCGGCGGCCGTCCTCCTCGGCGGCTACGGCGGCGCCTGGGTGGACGGCGCCGAGGCCGCTGAGCTGCCGCTGGGGCGGGACCGGCTGGCGGAACGCGGCCTCTCCTTCGGATGCGGCCTGGTGGGGCTCCTGCCCGCGGGCCGCTGCGGGCTGGCGGAGACCGCCCGCCTGCTCGCCTACCTGGCCGGCGAGACCGCCGGCCAGTGCGGACCGTGCCGGTTCGGGTTGCCGGCGCTGGCCCTCGCCGCTGCTGATCTGGCCCGGGGCCGGGCGACCCGGCGCGAGGTGGGCCGGCTCCGCCGCCGGGCGGCCGCGATTGCCGGGCGCGGCGCCTGCCACCTCCCCGATGGGGCGGTGACGCTCCTCGACCACGCGCTGCGGGTCTTCGCCGACGACGTCGAGCGCCACCTGCGCCGGGGACCCTGCCAGGACGCGGGCGCCCCGCCGACCTTCCCGATCCCCCCGCCGCCGGGGCTCCCGGGCTGGCGGTGACCCGGCTCCGGGTCGACCCCCTGCGCTGCCGAGGACACGGGATCTGCGTGCTTCGGGCACCCGACCGGATCGAGCTGGATGACTGGGGGTTTGCGGAGCTGGACGGGCGGCCGCTGGTCGGCTCCATCCAGCTCCGGCAGGCCCGGCGCGCCGTGGCGGCCTGCCCGGCGCGGGCGCTCGCCCTCGACGAGAGCGCTCCGGCCTGACGGCCCGCCTATTCCAGGTAGTCGCGCAGCTTCATGCTGCGGGAGGGGTGGCGAAGCTTGCGCAGCGCCTTGGCCTCGATCTGGCGGATCCGCTCCCGGGTCACCCCGAAGCGCTTGCCGACCTCCTCCAAGGTGCGCTGGTGGCCGTCGATCAGACCGAAGCGGAGCTGGAGCACGCGCCGCTCTCGGGGTGTCAGGGTGTCCAGGATGTCCTCCACCTCGGTGCGCAGCATCGTCAGTGAGGCGGCGTCCGACGGCGACACGGCCTCCTGGTCCGGGACGAAGTCGCCGAGGTGGGAGTCCTCCTCCTCACCGATCGGGGTCTCCAGGGAGACGGGGTCCTGGGAGACTTTGATGATCTCGCGGACGCGCTCGGGGGTGATCCCCATCTCCTCCCCGATCTCGGGGTCAGCCGGTTCGCGTCCCAGCTCCTGGAGCAGGCGGCGGGACACCCGCACCAGCTTGTTGATCGTCTCCACCATGTGCACCGGGATGCGGATGGTGCGGGCCTGGTCGGCGATCGCGCGCGTGATCGCCTGGCGGATCCACCAGGTGGCGTAGGTGGAGAACTTGAATCCCTTCTGGTAGTCGAACTTCTCGACCGCCCGGATGAGGCCCATGTTGCCCTCCTGGATCAGGTCCAGGAACGACATCCCCCGTCCGATGTACTTCTTGGCGATCGACACCACCAGGCGCAGGTTGGCCTCGGTCAGCTTGTGCTTGGCGTCGTCGTCGCCCTGCTCGATCAGCTTGGCGAAGCGGACCTCGTCCTCTGCCTTGAGCAGGGCCACCCGGCCGATCTCCTTGAGGTACATCCGCACCGGGTCGTCGAGCGAGACCGCGTCGGCAGCCTCGATCGTCGAGAGCATCTCGTCGTCGATCTCCTCGACCTCCTCGAAGTCCTTGTCCCCGTCGCTGACCGCGATGCCCATCTCCCGGAAGAGGGTGAAGATGCGCTCCAGCTGGTCGGGCTCAGCGTCGATCTCGGGGAAGGTCTGGAGGATGTCGTCGGGACTGAGGTAGCCCTGCTCTTTGCCCTTGAGGATGAGTTGCTCCGCCAGCCGGATCAGCTCGTCGGTCCGGGCAGCCGGGGCCACGGCGGGGGTCCGAAGCGTCTTGGCCACGTCAGCTCCCAGAAAGGCCGCGCGCGGGCAGCTGCCCGGCGGTGCCGCTGTCGCTCGCCGACCGGTCGGCGCCGGAGGGGACCGGGTTGGTCGGGGGCGCCCCCTGCCGCAGCGCCTTGATCTGCTGCTGCACCGCCTCCAATTCTGCGACAAGCCGGGGCACCTCACCCTGGCGGTGGTGCCCGAGGCCAGCGACCTGGGCCTGAAGCCGGCGCGCGCGCCGCTCGAGCGCCCCCAGGCGAAGGGAGCGGACCCCGTCCTCCAGGGCGCGCTGCGCCCGACCCTCCCCCGGGGGGCCCTCCAGTTCGGGGAGCTCCTCGCGGTCGAGCCTCCCCAGCAGGACGGCCGCGCTCGGGGTGGGGGCGAGCGCGGCCGCGCCTGCGTCGGAACGCCCGGACACGCCGGCGCCGGTCGCGTCGGCGTCCTCCGGCAGAGTGCTCGCGGCTGCGATCAGCACGCGGTAGACCGCCTGCGCATCTGGGTCGAGGAACTCCTCAGGCTGCACTCCGTAGAACTCGTGGGCTCGGCGCGCCAGCACCGGCTGCTGGCGCAGCAGCGCCAGCAGGTGGCCGGTCCTCCCCAGCGTTGTGTGCCCAGCCGGGTCGGAGTCGAAACCGGACGATTCCGGTTGGGTCTCTCGGGTCGCGCTCACGGACCCGGAGCGGGGGGGCCGGGCGGGTCCTCCCCATCCCGGCCGCCCGAGGTCCTCGACCAGATGGCGAGGGTCCACCCCGAGGCGCTGACCGACCCTCTGCGCATACAGGTCGCGTTCACTCGCCTCCGGAACGCTGGCGAGCACCGCCAGCGCGGCCCGGCGCGCGGCCAGGGTGCGGGGTCCCGTCCCCGGGCCGGCGTCACCCAGCGCCCGGTCCACCAGCACCTCGAAGGCGGGCCGGGCGGACTCGAGCCGGGCGCGGAAACCCGCGGGATCGCTGCGGCAGCAGTCGTCGGGGTCGCTGCCCTCGGGCAGCACCGCGAGGCGCGCCTCCATCCCGGCCGCCACCACCACCGGAACCGCGGCGGCGGCGGCCCGCTGACCGGCCGCGTCCCCGTCGAAGCACACCGTCACCGTGGTCGCGAACCGGCGCAGCAGGCGCGCGTGGTCGGGGGTGAAGACGGTGCCGCACGCGGCCACCGTGGCGGGGCAGCCGCAGGCGTGCGCGGCCAGCACGTCGAAGTAGCCCTCGACGACCACCGCGGTGCCGCCCGCCCGCACCGCCGTCGCGGCGCGGTCGAGGCCGAACAGGGTGCGCGACTTGTCGAAGACCGGCCCGTTGCGAGAGTTGAGGTACTTGGGCGGGTCGCCGTCAAGCGCCCGGCCCCCGAACGCCACCACGGCGCCGTGCTCGTCCCGGATGGGGATCACCAGCCGTCGCCGGAACACGTCCACGGTGCGGCCGGCGCTCCGTTGGGCGAGGCCGGCGGCGCTGAGCTGGGAGGCATCGTGTCCGCGGCTGGCGCAGTACCGCAGGAGGTTGTCCGCTCGCCGATCGGCGGGTGCGAAGCCGAGATGAAACTCGTCGCGGGTGGTGTCGGCGACTCCCCGCTCCGCCAGCAGGGCGCGTCCCGGTGCTCCCGCTGGCGTGAGCACGAGGACGTGATGGTAGTAGTCAGCCGCCACCCGCAGCACCGTGAGCGCCACCTCGCGCTCCCGGCGCCGCCGTCGCTCCGCCTCGATCGCCTGGGGGTTGCTGACGAGGGCCACGCCGACCCGCGCGGCCAGCTGCTCTAGGGCGGCCCGGAAGTCCACATGGTCGATCAGCTCGACGAAATGAAAGACGTCGCCGCCGGCGTGGCATCCGTGGCAGGTCCAGACCTGCTTGTCCGGATTGACGTAGAAGGACGGGGTGTGCTCCTCGTGGAATGGGCACCGCCCGCGCAGCTCCCGTCCCGCCCGTTGGAGCTGGACGTGGGGCGCGACCACGTCGACGAGATCGATGCGGGAGCGTACATCCTCGATCGGGCTGGACTCGATCATCGTCGTCCTGCGGCCGCGGGCCCGACGCCGCGGGTCGGCCTCAGCTGTGCCTCCACCACGACCGGCGCCGGGCCGCCCGGTCCCCGGCCTCGCGCAGCTGCTCGCGCAGCCCCATCGCCTCGCGCTCCCGTTCAGCGAGCTCGGTCGCATGCGCCCGGCGCACGGCATCGAGCTCGCCATGGAGCTCGCGGACCTGGCGGCCCCGGCGCTCCAGCTCGGTCTCGAAGTGGAGCCGCTGCTCGGCCTCGATCCGGCGCTCGAGGGCGCGCTCCCAGCGGTCGAAGAGGCCCGCGATCAGCTCCCTCGAGTTGACATCGGCCAGGGCCGGGGGAACCCCCAGGCCGGGTCGCCGCGCCTGCACCATCCCCACCACCGCCGCCTGGGTCGGGTCGGCTCGGGGGTCGGCGGCGAGGGGCGCCGGGGTCGAGGGCGCCGAGGACCCCGGGGGCTGGCCCGCCGGGGGGTCGGAGAGCCCCGGCCGCCCATCCGTCCCCGGGGCCGGCACCCGCACCTCCAACCGGCCGTCCACCTCGATCCATCGGACCGGAAGGTCCCCGGCGTCGATTCGCCGGCGGATCATGGCCACCGGCAGGCCGAGAGTCTCGGCCACCTCGTCCACGGTCAGGTCACGGCCGGGAGCCAACACCTCTGCTCGGCCCCTGCACTCCCACCATCCGTGAGCCCCACCGCGGTGCGACCCCGGCTGGCTCCCTCCTCAAGCGTTGGATTATCCCCTATCGGACCCCGTCGTCATGGGCCGGCGCACCGGCTCGGGGACGGGGTCCGCGCCGTGTCCGGGGCTGGCCAGAACCTCGCCGAGGGCGCGGTTCCAGAACATCGGCGAGCCGGCCAGCAGCCCGAAGCTGGCGGCCAGCGCCACCACCGCGTCCACGCTGGTGCGCCCCTCCTGGGACCAGTAGTCGTCACGCAGGTGCAGCCACAGGGCGAACTCGTCGAAGGTGAGCGCGACGCCGGCCCCATACCAGGGCGCGAGTCGGCGCCGCCAGCTGTGGTCGGTGCGGGTGAGGGCGAGATAGCCCGCGCCGGTGAGGGAGAGGATCCCCAGGACCAGGTGATGGAGGTGGAGCGGCGGCGCTCCCTGGCGGTCGGCCCCGCCACCCACCTCGATATTGCGCAGCGGCAGCCAGCCGCCGCGGATGCCGTGGGTCACCAGCCGGACCGTTCCGAAGGTCGCGAGGAACGACAGGAAGACCCGCATGGTGATGTCCTCGTTCGGTCGCTCGGCGACGGTCTCCCGGTAGCGGGCGCGCAACCGCGCCGGCAGGGACCGCCATCCCCGTCCGCGCGCACCGCTCGCGGGCGGGCGGGGGCGGGAAGGGAGGGATTCGAACCCTCGGACGAGTTCAACACCCGTCACCCGCTTAGCAGGCGGGCGCTTTCGGCCACTCAGCCACCTCCCCTGGGCGCCACACGGCGGGCCTGGAGTATAAGCCGGCGCCGCGGAGGGTCAGTCAGGCCGTCCGCAGGGGAGCCGGCTCGGCGGCGGGTCGAGCCTCCCCGAGGCCGATCACCGGGGCGACCGCCGCGAGTCCGTCGATGACGAACTGGATCAGGGCATCAGGCTCGATGGCGAGGTCGGCCATCCCGGCATCGATGTCGCCGCGATTGACGCTGCGGGCGAAGCTGCGGTCACGCAGCTTGCGCCGGACCGACCGGGGCTCGAGGCCGGCAACCGACCGTGACGGGTGCACCAGGGCGACCGCCATCACGAGTCCGGTCAGCTCGTCGCAACCGAACAGCCAGCGGGCCAGGTCCGTGTCCCGGACCACCCCGGTGAACACGGCGTGCCCCTGGATCGCCCGAATCATCTCGGGGGGATAGCCGCCCGCCTCCAGCACCGGCCGTCCCCAGAAGGGATGCTCCGCCGGGTGCGCCTCGTAGTCGAAGTCGTGAAGCAGGCCGGTGAGCCCCCACAGCTCGGGATCGGCGCCGATCCGATTCGCGGCGTACCGCATCACCGACTCGACCGCGAGGCCGTGGCGCCGCAGCGAGTCGGTCTGCGTGTGTTCGAAGAGGAGGGCGAGGGCGTCGGCACGACTGGGCATCGCTGAGATCGTCGCACCATCCACCGTGGCGAGACAACCACGCGCGTGTCGCAATGCCCTGCGGGTCTCATGCGACCGAGCGGGGTCACCCTCCCCCGCGCCGGCGGACCTCAGGGCCGTGCCGGCCCCGCCGCCGGGCCGACCCCTCACGGCGGCCGCCGGGACACCCGCCGGTTCCGCCCGGGCCGCTGCCGCTTCCTCCCGGCCACCTCCGGCACGCCGTTGCGGTCGGAGTTGGTGCCGGCGTCGTCGCGGTGGGCAGGGCGGTCGGCGTGGCCGTCGCGCTGGCGGTGGCGGAGGGGCTCGCCGCGGGGGTGGTGGTGAGGCTGGGACTGGCCGCGGCGGTCGGGGTGGGGGATGCCGTGGGCAGCGGGACGCCGGTTGGCGAGGGCGGACCGGGACGGGTCGGGGTCGCGGGCGCCGCTGGCGACGGAGACGGAGCGGTCGGGGTCGCCCTCGCCGGTGGCGACGGCGACGGAGCGGTCGGGGTGGCCGCGATCGCCGGAGCCGCGGGGGTCGCCATCGCCGACGGGTGGGGGACGGGCGGCCGTGGGGGCCGTGCGTAACGCTGGTGCCGCGGGCGGGGCGTCCCCGACGGCGGGCGCGGAGCGCGCGCGGTCGGGGGGCGCGAGGGGACCACCGTGGGCATCGCGGGTGCCGCTGACGGCGCCGTGCCCCGGGGGTGGCGGCGGGCCGGCGCGACCGCGACCAAAGGCGCCCGCGTCGGGGCCGGGGGGGCGGGGGTCCGGCGCCGCAGCCGGTGCCCCGGCCCGATCGGGTGGCGCGGTTGATGGGTCGGCGTGGGCGTCGGGCGCGGTCGGCGACCGGAGCTGGGGTGCGGTGATCCGCGCGGCCGAGGGGTCACCCGAGCCGGGGTGACGGTCACGGTGGGGCTCGCCCGCGGCGCCGGAAGCCCTCCGGGCGCCCCGATCGGGCGGGCGGGCGCGGCCCAGGTGGGCCCGGCCGTCAGCGCAACCGTCGCCGCGGTGGCCACCGCTAGCGCGGTCGTCACCGCGCCCCCGGCCAGGTGGGCCGGAGCCAGCTGGGCGAGATGGCGCAGCCCGGTCAGGCGGCGGGCCGAGATCCAGGCTGCTCCGGCCAGCGGAACCACCCCCAGCGAGAGGCCCGGTCCCGACTCCATCAAGGTGGCCGCCGCGGCCTGGAGGTCCACCAGACGGCGACGGCAGGCGCCGCACCCGCCGAGGTGATCCTCGACCACGGCAGGGTCGACTGCTGGCGTGGGCGAGTCCTGATAGTCGGAGAGGAGGGCGCCGACCTCCAGACACCGCAGGAGGAAGGCCCGGTCGTCGGCAACCCGGGCGCACTCCGCACAGCGGTCCAGGTGCTCCAGCACCTCGTCCACCAGCGACGACCGTGGCCCGGTGGCGACCGAGGCGGGTTCGAGCAGCCCGCGGCGAACCTGCGTGCAGCGGTCGGAGCCGCCTGGCGGACGCACCGCGCCCTTGGCGGTCTCGAGCAAGGCGGCGACCTCCGCGGGCGAGACCCGCAGGCGCGCGGCGGCCTGCTGGGCCGATAGGCCCCCGCCGTAGACCAGGCGGGCCGCGCGGCCGGGTCGGCCCCGTGGGACCCGGCGGGATGACGCCGGTCCCAGTCGGGGGTGCGGGGATGCTGACTGCCAGCCGAAGCGCTGGATGGCACGCACCGTCGCCGCCAGGACCGGGTCCGATCCCTGCGGCTCGACGCCCGGGCCGGGGGCGCGGACCGCCCCCCGACCGACCCGTGCGGCGATCGCCGGGTCCCCGACCAACCGCAGCGCTCGAGCCTCGGCCCGCGTTCCGGCGGCGCTGGAGGGCTCATCAGGCCGGCGGGAGGGCGGAGCCACAGTGAGGCCAGGTCTCCTGGCGAGCGGTGGGTGTCACATCGCTGCTGGCATCGTAGGCAGGAACCCCCCCGAGCGATCTGATGATCGGGTCACGGACGTGTGGCCGATCGATGGCGACTCGACCCGCCGAGCCGCCTCCCTCAGCCCCTCGGGTCATTCGGAAGGCGCGGCGCCGCGGAGCGCCTCGACGCGGACCAGGGCGTGGGTCCCCTCCCCAACTAGGCGGTGGAGGGCCGCGGGCGTCACCGCCCCCGCCAGAACCCAGCGGTCGACCACGAGCTCGGCGACCTCGGCGAGCTCCGCGCTCTCGACGAAGTGGACCTCGCCCTCCACCGCCGGCGCCCCCGCGGGCGGGCACAACCGGACCCAGGGATCGCGGCGCCAGCGCTCGACCTTGCGGGAGAAAGCATGGGTGAAGAGGTAGACCACCCCGGGCGGCGCGATCGCGAACCACATCGGCACCGTGCCCTGTCGTCTGTGGTCCCGCGACGTCACCAGCACCACCTCCTCCCCCCGCAGCGCGTCCAGCAGGGAGGCAGGGAGGGGGCGGCGTGCCGCAGACGCTCCCGGCGGACGGGTCACCTCTCCATCATCGGGGCTGACCCCGGGCTCGACCCGAGCCCGGCCGCGTGGCGGATCAGCCGCGGCGCCCCCGCCAGAGGCTGGCCGCGAGCAGCACCACCACCGCGGCCGGGAAGCAGACGACGAGTGCCCCCGGGCCGTGGGCGATCGCCCAGGCGATCACGATGACGACCAGGGTGCCTCCCGCGAGCTCGGGGGTGTCGCCGATCAGAAAGTCCCACCAGAATCGTCCGAACGCCCGCAGAGCGGCTGCCACCGTCATGCCGGCTCGGGGCTGGGAGGCGCGACCACGCGGCCACGTTGGAGGAATCGGACTGCGACGAACGCGACCACGGCGTAGGTTGCGATCAGCCCGAGAATGGCGCCATCGGCCAGGGGCCAGCGGATCCCCGCCCCCTCCCCACTCCAGAAGGTGCCGAAGCTGACCAGCATGAGGCCCACCCCCAGCTTCATCGCGTTCTCCGGCACCTCCGCCAGCTGCCGCGCCACCAGCAGCCCCACCGCCGTGACCACCACCACCGCCGCGGCCGCGGCGGCGACCGCGTAGCCGAGCCGCCCCGAGGAGAGGCCGAGGGACAGCACGATGAGGACCACCTCCATCCCCTCCAGGAAGACGCCCTTGAAGCTGATGACGAATCCGGTGGCATCGCGACCCCCGGCTGGGCGCGGCAGTCCGGAGAGCCGGGCCACCTCACGCCGATAGATCGCATCCTCGTCGTGCTTGGCCTTGAGGCCACTGGCGCGCAGCAGCGCCTTGCGCAACCACTGCAGGCCCAGGCTGAGGAGAAGCCCGCCCACCACCAGCCGCAGCACCGAGATGGGGACGTAGCGAATCAGGGCCGGACCGAAGGCCGCCACCAGCGCCGCCAGCACCAGCAGCGCGGCTGCGGCGCCCTCGATGGTGGAGCGCCACCCTCGGGTCACCCCGGCGGCGAGCACGATCGTCAGCGCCTCGACCGCCTCCACCGTGCAGGCCGCGAAGACGGCGAGCACAAGCAGCAGGGTGCTGGTCACCGGATCACCTCCAAGACCGACTCGTCGACCGTGCTCGCCGGAGCGGCCAACGCCCGGGACGCCCGGGGCCGAACATCCCGGTCCACCGGGTCGTCCCGCAGGACGAGGCACCCTTCGGGATCCAGGGCCACGCCGACATGGGCGCCGCGACTCCAGCGGACCTCGGAGAAGAGGCTGTGGAGGCGGGAGCCGTCGACGAGGTCGACCACATGCTCGTACCCGCGGCCTCGGAAGGCCACGTCGCGGACCTGGCCCTGAAGGTGAGTCATTGTGCTGGAGGGGGAGCAGAGGGATCCCGCCGAGGGGCGCACCATCATCTGCGCCGGTGCGCCCACCGGCAGCGGGTGAGGCATCCGGGCGGGCAGGGTTGTCCCGGCCACGGCCACCGACACCAGGCCATTGGCGGCCGCAGCCCCGGCGTGGACCGGGATCTCGCCGGCGAGCCCGGTGAAGCGGGCGACGAAGGCGCTGCCGGGGTCGCGGTAGATGATCTCGGGGGTCCCCAGCTGGACCAGACGCCCTCCCTGGAGGATCCCGATCTCGTCGGCGAGGGCGAAGGCCTCGGATTGGTCATGGGTGATATAGAGCACGGTGGGGCCGAACTCCCTCACCAAGGTGGCGATCTCCACCCGCAATCGCTCGCGGAGGTCGGCGTCGAGGTTGGAGAGAGGCTCGTCGAAGAGCAGCAGGCCGGTGTTGGCCACGAGCGCCCGGGCCAGCGCCACCCGCTGCTGCTCGCCGCCTGAGAGCTCGCTGGGGTAGCGGTGCGCGAGCCCGCCCAGTCCGACCCGCTCCAGCATCGCTGCGGTGCGGCGACGCGCCTGATCGGACTCGAGATGGCGGCGGCGGAGCGCGTAGGCGACGTTCTGGGCCGTGGTCATGTGGGGCCAGAGGGCGTAGTCCTGAAACACCATCGCCAGGTCGCGCCGCTCCGGTGGGAGGTGGAGACGCCCATCCGCCACCAGAGTGCCACCCACCTGGATCCGACCGGCGGTGATGCGCTCGATCCCCGCCACGCTCCGGAGCAGGGTTGTCTTGCCCGACCCCGAGGGACCCAGCAGGACGACGAAGCGACCGGGAGCGCAGTTGAGGCTGACGTGGTCGAGGGCCGCGGGGGGACCCGCATACAGCTTGACGACGTCCTCGATCTCGACCGCCGGCGCCCCGCTGCGGTCTGCGCTCGAGATCCGGCGGCCCTGTCCGATCACCGTGCGCTCCCCACCCGCTGCCACCCGCGCGGCGCGCCGATCCGGAAGACGAGGAGGACGACGCCGACCACGATCACCGCGAACCCCACCGACACCACCATCAGGGTCGTGCCCGGCGCATAGGAGTAGTTGGCGAAGGCGGCATTGATCGCCACCGCCAGCGTCTCCTGCCCCGGCGGGTAGAGGAGCTGGGAGATCGGCAGCTCGAAGAGGATCCCAGTGAACCCAAAGAGCCAGGCCCAGAGCAGGCTGCGCGACAGCAGCGGAACCACGGTGGTGCGCCAGGCGCGCAGGCCGCCGCTCCCGTGGACGCGGGCGGCATCGTGCAGCCCGAACTGAACCTGGGCCATCGGCCCCACCAGCAGCCGCGTGGTCGACGGGACCGTGTTCGCCAGATAGGCCATGTCGAGCAGAATCAGGGTGCCGTACAGGTGGATCCCGATGTCATTGAGCCAGGGCAGATTGTACGCGAAGATGTACCCGGCCCCGAGCACGATCCCGGGGAGGCCGACGGTCGCCAGCAGGAGCAGGTCGAGCACGCGAGCCGACGGGCCCGCCCGCCGCCGGGTGAGGGTGCGCGCGACGATCACCCCGACCACCACCGCCACCGTGGCGGCCACGCAGGCGAGCGCCGCGGATAGCCCCAGCGGACCCAGCACGGTGGGGTGGTGAAGCACGGTCGCATAGTTGGCAAGCGTGAGGCTGTGCCAGGTGATGGTGCTCGCCGTGGGCTTGACCAAGGACGCGCTCAGCGCCCCGGCGAAGGGAACCCCGAGGCTGAGGCCGAAGAACACGCCCATGGCCGCGAGCGCCAGGACTCGGCTTCGCCCGCCCAGCCGAACCCGCACGCTGGGCCGCGTTCGGCCGCTGAGCACCTGGTAGGAGCGTCCTCGGAGCGCACGCGACTGGGCGACCAGTGCGAGCCCCACGCTGCCAACCAAGAGCCAGCCCACCGCTGCGGCAACCGGGAAGTTGGCCGGGAAGTTGTCGACCGCATTGAAGAGCGTCTGGGTGGCGATCGGAAAGTTGGCGGTGGCGGCGATGGTGGTGGCGACGCCGAAGTCGCTGATCGTCTCGGCGAAGACGATCGCCAGCGCCGACCAGAAGGCCGGAGCCAGGATCGGCAGCACCATTCGCAGCGCGGCCCAGCGGCCGGCTCCGTGGGTCCGGGCGGCATCCTCGAACTCTCGTCCCAGGGCCCCGAGCGCGGCCGAGATGGCGAAGTACGCGAAGGGAACTCCCTTGGTGGTGAGCACGAAAACGACCCCCACCGGTCCAAAGAACACGTTGGCGATCCCCGTGGTCGGAACCCCAAGGTGGACCAGGATCCCGTCCGGCTCGAGCAGGCGCTCCCAGCCGAGAGAGATGAGGAACGACGGCGTGAGCAGCACCACCCAGACCAGCAGCGTCCACAGCCCGCGCCCGGGGATGGTCGTTCGCTGCACCAGCCAGGCGAGCCCGAGCGCGATCGCCACCGAGATGACCGCGGTGGTGGTCGAGACCACCAGCGAGTCGACCAGCCCCTGCAGGGTCTGCCCCTGGAGCGCGGTGGCGAAGTTGGCGAAGGTGAGCCACGCGTGCCCCTGGCCGACGATCGCGGGCGAGACGGCGACCAGCAGAAAGAGCCCGATCGGGACCAGCAGGATGAGAAAGAAGAGGGCCCACAGGGCGGGCCCGCCCAGAGCGCCGAGGCGCCCCGGGCGGGTGACCGCCCCGATCAACCGGGCTGAGAGGCGGTCGGCGATGACCACGTCCTCTGTCTACTGAACGATGTGAGTGGTGAACCACGAGTTGATCGTCGACTCGCGGGGACCCCAGAGATATGGGTTGGTGACCTGATACGGCACCGAGCTCAAGGGCGGCATGCCCGGCCGAGGGCTCTCGCCCTGCAGCACTGGCCAGAAGTTGGAGTCGCCATGGGGGTCGCCGATCAGCATCTGGTGCTGGCCGGCGGGCGAGAGCACGTACTCGGCGAAGCGCTTGGCTTCGGCCACCTCGGCCGCAGGCGCCTTGGGGTCGATCCCGATGTTGCCGGGCAGCAGCGTCACCCCCTTGAAGAAACTGATCCCCCAGCCGGGGTTCTGCTCAATCGCCCCGATGATCGCGGAGCTCTGAATGGTGGCCATCCCAATCTGGCCGATCTGAAGGGCATGCAGGGTGTTGCCGTTGGTGGGGAAGATGTGCAGGCCGTTCGCCTTGAGCCGGAGCAGGAACCGCTCCCCCTGGGTGACACTGCCGAGGTAGGCCATCAGCCCCGAGACGTAGGGGTAGGTGGGGCCTGAGATCGACGGGTTGTTCATGCCCAGGAGTCCACGGTACTTGGGCAAGAGCAGCTGGCGGAAGTCTGTGGGTGGGTCCGCCACCTTCTTGCGGTTGTAGATGAGCGTCGCGGCGATGGTGATGCCGGTCGGTACGAAGCTCTTGTCGGTGGGGATCACCTTGTCGGCGGTGGCGTTCCATCTGACGCTCGGCTCGAATCCGCGCAGCATCAGGCCCTGCCGGTCGAGGGCGGCGAACGGCTGATTGCCGTCCACCCAAAGCAGTCCCCACTGAGGGTTGTTGCGCTGGGCCGAGATCCGGGCCAGCAGCGGGCCGGTGCTGTCGCAGACGAGCTCGGTGGGGATCCCGGTCGCGTGTTGGAAGGCCTTGACGACATTCATGTCGTAGCCCTGCGCCGAGTAGACGATCAGCGGCACCTTGGCGGCGTGGGCTCGTGATGTGAGGATCGCCCTGTCGGTGCCGCCGCTGTGGGAAACTGTCGCCAGCGCGCTGACCGCGATGGCGGCGGCCGTGAGCGTGCCCGCGACGCCGAAGAGCGTGCGGTGGGTGCGGATCGCTTGTCGCATCGGGTGGACTCCTCCTTCCGTAATCGTCTGACACCCCCGTCACCGGCGGCACCCTCGTCGGGTCGGGATGGGCTGGCGGAGAATCGGCCACAGTGGTCGGACTCCTCGCTCGGAAGGCTAGCGACGGATGGCTAAGGCGGAGCTAAGGCGCGCTTAAGGAGCGATTAATCCCGGCACCCGCGGACGCTCCCCCGATGCGCATCCCGCGTGTGCGCGGCGCCGCCCGCAGCTGCGCGCAAAGGTTAAGGGCACGTGAAGACGCCCCGCCATCGACGCCGCTAGGATCGGGGGAATGCGACGAGGTGGTGGCGCATGGCCGCGGCTGAACCTACTGGCGCGATCGGGCGGCTTTGTGGGGCTCGGACTCACGGGGGCGGCCGCGGCGCTGACGCTGGCTGCCTGCGGACTGGCGCATCCGCTCCCGACAAGTGGGGCACCGGCCTCCGCCATCGCCGCCACCCGGAGCCCGCGAGTCGCGGTGATCCGGACCGCACGTGTCAGCGTCTATGGCGTCCCCGAGACCGTCTTCACCGACGGCGCTGGGCGGACGCTCTACTGGTTCGCCGATGACGGGCCTCACCAGATCGCCTGCACGGTGGGCTGCCGTCTAGCGTGGGGACCCGTGCTCACGCGCGGCGACCGGATCGCCATCCCAGGGGGCGAGCCGCCCCGGAGCTTCAGTGTGGTCGCAGGGCCCAACGGGCACCAGGTCGAGTACCGCGGGCATCCCCTCTACACCAGCGACCAGGACACCGGCCCGCGCCAAGCAAACGGCCAGGGGTTCGATGACAACTGGTACGTGGTCACGCCCAGCCTGCGCGCTGGGGCCAGCTCCGGGCCGAGCTGGTAGCCCGGTCCCAGAGGCTGCGGGCTGGCTCCGCCCGGCTCCACGACCGGATCGGCAGAGTCGATTCCGAGGGTCCTACAATCGCTTCGACGCGGCGGTGGTGATCACGACCATCCCCGTCGCCCTGTTGGTGCGGCTCGCCCCGCGGCGGATCGTCTCCGGCCTGTCCACCGGCGGCCCTAAGGGCTGGCTGAGAAAGGAGGCAGCGCGGGTATGGCCACGATCCAGCTGGAGGGGGTGACCAAGGTGTACCCCAACCATACCCAGGCGGTGTCCGACCTCAGCCTGGACGTCGCGGATGGGGAGTTCATGGTCCTGGTGGGACCGTCCGGGTGCGGCAAGACCACCGCCCTGCGGATGGTCGCCGGGCTCGAGGAGATCAGTGGCGGCACCGTGCGCATCGGCAAGCGGGTTGTCAACGACCTCAGTCCCAAGGAGCGCGACGTCGCGATGGTCTTCCAGAACTACGCTCTCTATCCCCACATGACGGTGGCGGAGAACATCGGCTTCTCGCTGAAGCTGCGCCACGTGCCCCGAGTCGAGGCGGACCGCCGGGTTGCGGAGGCGGCCGAGATCCTCGGGCTGGGCGAGCTCCTGAAGGTGAAGCCCGCCAACCTCTCCGGCGGCCAGCGGCAGCGGGTCGCGATGGGACGGGCGCTGGTGCGCGAGCCGGCAGCGTTTCTTATGGATGAGCCGCTGTCGAGTCTCGATGCCAAGCTGCGGGTGCAGATGCGGGCCGAGGTGTCGCGCATCCAGCGGCGACTCGGGGTGGCCACCCTTTACGTCACCCACGACCAGACTGAAGCAATGACGATGGGCGACCGGGTGGCGGTCATCTCCACGGGTGTCCTGCAACAGTGCGCCGCGCCTCAGGTGCTTTACGACCACCCGGCCAACCTCTTCGTCGCGTCCTTCATCGGGTCACCGGCCATGAACCTATACGAGGCCCGGGTCGAGGCCCGGGACGGCCGGCTCGCGGTGCTGCTCGGGGAGCACAGGTTGATGCTCCCGGCAGTCCAGCTGACGGCACGGCCCGCACTCGCCGGGTATGTCGGTCGCACGCTGGGGGTTGGGATTCGCCCGGAGCATCTCACGGTGGCGCGCGAGAGTCCGGGGGACACCGGCACGCTGGAGGCCGAGATCGAGCTGCTCGAGTCGCTGGGGTCCGAGGTGATGGTCCACTTCCGACTCGATGCCCAGGCGGTACGGACCGAGGCGGTGGCCGCTGCCTCGCTGGCTCCCGTCGGCGGCGGTCACGCCGGTCGCGGGCTCGGGGTCGCCCGGATCTCTCCCCGGATTCCGATCCGGGTCGGGGAGACAGTCCCGCTGGCGGTGGACGGGGGCAGTCTCCAGTTCTTCGACCTCGACACGGGCCTCGCGATTGCGGGCCCGTCCCGAGGCGACGCCCCATCCCGACCCTGGAGCGACCACCCTCCTCAGGCTAGGGAGCTGTGAAGGCGGGAGCCGGCGCGGGCTAGTTCCCCGATCGGGGGACGGTTGCCCCACGCGCGGCAGCCGGTGACCCCAAAGCAGTCGGGAAGTCCGCGGGTCGCCGATGCTGGTCATCGGGACCGGGACTATCCTGCTGCCCGGGCGACCCGCCCGGTGGGACGAAGCCCCCGGTAGGGGCGGTCCGAACGGCGCCGGACGCACGGTGTGCCGGTTGACCGTCGAGCGTCCCGCCCGGATCGCCGGCAGCATCGGGTGCACCCACGCTTGGTCCCCGCGGCTGACTCAGCGAGAGCGGATCCACCGGCCCTCGCCCGCTGCTCGGCAGCTTCGGCCTCTGCTCCCGGCCCACCTGTCGCCAGGTCGAATACGGTGGCCAGCCGTTGTACTCGACCGACCGGCCCACCGGTCCGCGCCAGAGCCATGGCGAGGGGCTCGCGCATGCCTGGTACGGCGCGCCCACCTCCGGAGGTGGCGGGTAGGACGGGACCCCGATCCGGCGCCCCACGCTCGCCTCTACGATGGGGCGGTGGACCCGGAGGCCTCCCGCCCGGACCGCGCGGCGGCCCCCGCGCCGCTGCGCCGGGACGTCCGTCGTCTGACGTCCGCCCTGGGAGCTGTGCTGCACGAGGAGTCGCCGCCCCTGCTGGACACGGTGGAGCGGGTCCGCCGCTCCGCGATCGCCCTCCGCCGTCGCCGCGGCCATTCGGCAGCCGTGATGCAAGCGCGGATGTCGGCTCTGGTCGAGGGGCTGCGATCGGACCAGGCGGAGCGGGTGGCCCGGGCCTTCACCGTCTACTTTCAGCTCGTGAACCTCGCCGAGGAGCGCCACCGCGCCCGCACTCTCGGCCGGCGTCAGGGATCGCGTGGGGTGATCCCTGACTCGCTCGCAACCACCGTGCAGATGCTCCGCTCCGGTCCCGCCGCCGCTGAGCTTGCGCAGCTGTTGGCGCGGCTCGACGTCCACCCGGTCCTGACCGCGCATCCCACCGAGGCCCGCCGCCGCGCCGTCATCGACACCCTCGCCCGGATCGCGCAGGCGATGGACCGACTGGATGCGCCGGTGACGGCGGGGGGCGATCGTGCCGACTCCGAGCGTGGCCTGCTCGAGCAGGTGGCGATCCTGTGGCGCACGGCCCAGCTGCGCCGGACCCGTCCCACTCCCGGGGACGAGGTCCGCACCGTGATGACCGTCTTCGACGACACCCTCTTCCTCCTGGCACCGAGGCTCTACCGCGAATTGGACCGGGCGCTGATCGGACCGCAGCGGAGCGGCGTGGATCCGCCTGCCGCGCGGGCGTTCCTGCGCTGGGGCAGCTGGGTTGGTGCCGACCGAGATGGCAACCCCGCCGTCACCAGCCAGGTCACCCGCGCGGCGGCGCAGGTCCACGCGGACCATGCTCTGCGCGCGCTGGAGGGGTCTGCTCGCCGCATCGGGCGCAGCCTCACCGTCTCGGCGGCGAGCACGCCTCCATCAGCGGCGCTTCTCGCCGGGCTCGCACGAGACGCTGGCGCCTATCCCCGAGCGGCGACCTCCATCCGCACCCGTGCCCCGGACGAGCCCCACCGGCAGCGCCTGCTTCTGGTTGCGGAGCGGCTGGCGGCGACCCGCCGCGAGCAGGCGCACGCCTACGCGGACGCCGACCAGTTGCTGCGCGATCTGCGCGAGCTGCAGGCGTCCCTGGTATCGGCGGGGGCCGCCCGGCTCGCCTACGGTGAACTTCAAGACCTCGTCTGGCAGACGGAGACATTCGGGTTCACCTTCGCCGAGTTGGAGGTGCGTCAGCATGCCGAGGTGCACCGGGATGTCTGTCGTGAGCTGTACCCGGGGTCGGAGGCCGATGCCGACCTGCTCGACCGGCTGGCCCGTGACGGCTGGCCGGCGCCGATGGCGGCGGGGTCGTCACGGGCGCGCGAGCTGGTCGCCACCCTGCGCGTGATCGCCGACCTACAGGGCCGCTGGGGACCAGGCGTCTGCCGCCGCTACGTGGTCAGCTTCACCCACGGCGCCGCCGATGTGCTGGCGGTGCGGGCGCTCGCCCGCCTGGCGGTTCCCGACCGACCGCTCCAGCTCGACGTGGTGCCGCTCTTCGAGTCACGCCACGACCTGGATGGGGCGCCGCGGGTGCTGCAGCAGCTGCTCCACCAGCCCGGCTGGCGTGAATGGCTCGAACGCGGTGGTCGTCGGCTCGAGGTCATGTTAGGGTACTCCGATTCCGCCAAGGACGTGGGCGTTCTCGCCGCCAACCTCGCGCTCCATCGGGCGCAGGCTGCGCTGACTCGGTGGGCTCGTGGCGAGCGGATCACTCTCACCCTCTTCCATGGTCGGGGCGGCCCGGTCGGCCGCGGGGGGGGGCCGGCGGGCCGGGCCATCAGCGGGCAGGCCGCTGGATCCGTCGACGGCCGCTTCAAGGTCACCGAGCAGGGCGAGGTGATCTTCGCCCGCTACGCTCATCCGGCGATCGCCCTTCGCCATCTGGAACAGGTCACCAGCGCGATTCTGACCGCCTCGACCACGGCACGGGAGGCGGCGCTTCGCGACGAGGCCGCCCGCTTCCAGGATGAGGCCGATCTGATGGCGCAGGTATCCGAGGGGGCTTACCTGGAGCTGGTGGGTCAGCCCGGGTTTGCCGAGTTCTTCACGGCCGTCAGCCCGCTCGACGAGATCGGTCGCCTCCACCTGGGATCGCGCCCCGCCCGCCGGGGGCGGGCGCCAGGGCTGGCCGGGCTGCGCGCAATCCCCTGGGCGTTCGCCTGGGCGCAGACGCGCTGCAACCTGCCCGGATGGTTCGGGGTCGGCTCGGGACTGGAGGCGGTGGCGCAGCGCCACGGCCCCGATCGGTTGGCAGCGATGAACCGCGATTGGCCGTTCTTCAGCACCCTGCTGGAGAACGTGGAGATGAGCCTGGCCAAGGCGGATCCCATGATCGCCGGCCTCTACTTGGAGCTGGGCCACCAGGAGGGGTTCGTGACCCGGATCCGCGAGGAGTACCGGCGCGCCCGACGCCAGCTCCTGCAGGCGACCGGTCATCGCCACCTGCTCGCGGGGCGCCCCGTGCTGGGCCGCGCAGTGGCCCTGCGCAATCCGTACGTGGACGCGCTCTCCTTCCTGCAGCTGCGCTTCCTTCGCGAGCTGCGTGCCTGTCCCCCGGGGGACAGCGACCGCGCCGCTCGCTTGCTCGAGCGGGTGCTGCTCACCGTCAATGGCGTCGCCGCGGGGCTCCAGAACACCGGATGAGGCCTCGCCCCGGTCAGCCGTCCCGACCTGCTCGCCCGCCCCGCGCGGCGTCTATAATCCGGGCCATGCCGCCGCCCGCGCGCCGGACGGCACCGCTCGCGTCCCCGCCCCGTGGCAGGCGCGCTGTGGTCCCGGTCGCTGATCGCGGTCTGCCTGCCGCCCGGGCACCCTCAGTGCTGCCGCGCCGCAGCCCGCGTGTGGGGATCCTGGCGGGAGCCCGGTGCTAATCCGGCTGCTGCGCCGGCAGTTGCGTCCCTACCGTCGGCCGGTGGGGTTGGTGGTGGGGCTGCTGACGGTGCAGACAGCAGCCAACCTCTACCTGCCAACTCTCAACGCCGACATCATCAACCACGGTGTGGTCACCGGGAACATCAGCTACATCTGGGCCGTGGGTGGAGTGATGCTCGGGCTCACCATCGTGGTCGCGATCGTCTCCATCGTGGCCGTCTACTGGGCGTCGCGCATTGCGATGGGGGTGGGCCGCGATGTCCGCAGCGGCGTGTTCGAGCAGGTCCAGCGGCTCTCGGCACGCGAGATGAACCAGTTCGGAACCGCCTCTCTGATCACGCGCAACACCAACGATGTCCAGCAGCTCCAGCTCTTCCTCCAGGTGGCACTCACGATCATGGTGATCGCCCCGATCATGAGCGTGGGGGGGGTGATCATGGCGATCACCGAGGGCGCCACGCTGGCCCTGCTGCTGGTCGTGATCGTGCCGCTGATGGCGGTGGTGATCGGCAGTCTGCTCTGGCTGGCGGTGCCGCTGTTCCGCCGGATGCAGCCCAAGATCGATCGAATCAATCGAGTCCTGCTGGAGCAGATCACCGGGGTCCGGGTGGTGCGGGCGTTCGGACGCGTCGACTATGAAGAGCATCGCTTCGCCGACGCCAACCAGGACCTCACCGCCACCGCGCTGCGGGTCAACCGATTCTTCGCGCTGGCGCTGCCCGCGCTGCTCACGATCATGAACCTCTCCAGCGTCGCGGTGCTCTGGTTCGGTGGCCACCTGGTCGGCGGCGGCAGCCTGCCGATCGGCAATCTCACCGCCTTTCTGCAGTACATCACCCAGATCCTCTTCGCCGTGATGATGGCCGTGATGATCGCCCTTTTGCTGCCCCGCGCGATGGCCAGCGCCGAGCGAATCACGGCGGTCCTCCAGGTGACGCCGTCGATCACTGACCCCCCCGCCCCGGTCCGGCCGGATTCCGAGCCCGGGGAGGTCGAGCTCCGCGGGGTCAGCTTCGGCTACCCGGGCGGCGACCGCGCCGTGCTCACCGACCTCTCGGTGGTGCTCCCGCCGGGGCAGACCACCGCGATCATCGGTGGCACCGGGGCTGGCAAGACCACGCTGCTCGGCCTGCTGGCGCGGTACTACGACCCCACTCAGGGCGCCGTGCTGGTGGACGGGGTCGACGTCCGCGAACGCGCCCTGGAGGAGCTCTGGGCCGGGATCGGGCTGGTCCCGCAGACCGCCTACCTGTTCCAGGGGACGGTGGCAAGCAATCTGCGGATGGGGCGGCCCAACGCTCCGGATGAGGAGCTCTGGCGGGCGCTGGACGTGGCCCAGGCGCACGCCTTCGTGGCAGCCATGCCGGGGGGGTTGGAGGCGGTGGTCGACCAGGGCGGCACCAATGTGTCGGGAGGGCAGCGGCAGCGGCTGTCGATCGCGCGGGCGGTGCTGAAACGCCCTCGGATCTACCTCCTCGACGACTGTTTCTCGGCCCTCGACGCCGCCACCGACGCCCGGGTGCGCGCCGCCCTGCGCCAGGAGGCCCGTGGCGCCACCATGGTGATCGTCAGCCAGCGGGTGAGCACGATCCTGGGCGCGGATCGGATCCTGGTTATGGACGACGGCGTCATCGCCGGGGCGGGCTCGCATGCCGATCTCCTGGTCAGCTGCCCACCCTACCGGGAGATCGTGGCCTCCCAGCTGGGGGCGGGGGCGGTCGCGTGATCGGCCGAGGGGCCGGTGGCTTCGGCGGCGCCCGCGCCGGCGCCCTGGTGGCGCCCCAGGCGTCACAGGATCTGAGGCGCTCGCTCGGCGGTCTCTTGCGGCGGCTGCGGCCCGAGCGGGGCCGGCTGTGGCTGGTTCTCCTGCTGGGATCGTCGTCGGTGGGCTTCACCGTGCTCGGTCCCAAGCTCCTCGGTGATGCGACCAACGTGATCTTCGGCGGACTGATCGGCAAGCGGCTGCCCTCCGGCATCAGCCAGCCTCAGGCGATCGCGATGCTACGGGCCCACCACGAGCGACAGCTCGCCGGTCTGGTGGCGGGCATGCCGGTCACCCCCGGGGTTGGAATCCGGTTCGGCCAGCTCGGCACCACCTTAGGCCTGGCGGCTCTGGTCTACCTGCTCGGCGCGGTGCTCGCCTGGGGACAGACCTACGTCATGGCGGGGGTCGCGCAGCGGACCATGTACCGTCTCCGCCGCGACGTCGAGGGCAAGCTGGCCCGACTGCCGCTCCGCTACTTCGACAGTCACGCCCACGGCGACATTCTCAGCCGGGTCACCAACGACATTGACAACCTCACCACCACCGTGCAGCAGGGGCTGAGCCAGCTGGTCACCTCTGTCCTGACCATCCTCGGAGTGGTGGTCCTCATGTTCACGATCAGCCCGCTCCTGTCCGTGATCGCGCTGGTCACGGTCCCGCTCTCCATAGCGGTGACGCTGCTGATCGCGCGCCGGTCACAGCGCCACTTCGTGACCCAGTGGGCGCGCACCGGCAGCCTTAACGGACACGTCGAAGGAACCCACACCGGCCACGCCCTGGTCCAAGTGTTCGGGCAGCGTCAGGCGGTGATCAGCGAGTTTCGCCGGCAGAACCAGGAGCTGTACCAGGCCAGCTTCCGAGCCCAGTTTCTGAGTGGGATCATCCAGCCCGCGATCCAGTCGCTGGCCAACCTCAACTACGTGCTGATCGCCGCGATCGGGGGCTATCAGGTGGTATCGGGAGCGATCTCGCTGGGGGGCGTCCAGGCGTTCATCCAGTACTCCCGCCAGTTCACGATGCCCATCACCCAGATCGCGAGCCAGATGAACCTGCTCCAATCCGGCCTCGCCTCGGCGGAGCGCGTGTTCGAGTTCCTCGACGCTCCCGAGGAGGTCGCCGACCCGGTCGCGTCGGGGACGGTGCGCGAGGCGGTGGGGCGGGTGGCGCTGGAGCATGTGAGCTTCAGCTACCGTCCCGATGAGCCCCTCATCACCGACTTCAGCCTGACGGTGGAGCCGGGGCAGACGATCGCGATCGTGGGCCCGACCGGGGCGGGCAAGACCACGCTGGTGAACCTGCTGATGCGCTTCTACGACATCGATGGCGGCCGGATCCTGCTCGACGGGACCGACGCCCGCGAGCTGACCCGGGCAGAGGTGCGGCAGCGGTTCGGGATGGTGCTGCAGGACACCTGGCTGTTCGCGGGCTCGATTCGCGACAACATCGCCTACGGGCGCGAGGGCTCCGACCAGGCGGCGATCCTGGCGGCGGCGCGGGCCGCTCACGTCGATGGCTTCGTCCGCACCCTGCCCCAGGGATATGACACAGTGCTGGACCCGGACGCGACCAACATCTCCGCGGGGCAGCGGCAGCTGCTGACGATCGCGCGTGCCTTCCTGGCCGACCCTACCATCCTGATCCTGGACGAGGCGACCAGCAATGTGGACACCCGCACCGAGGTGCTGATCCAGGAGGCGATGACCCGGCTGCGGCAGGGACGCACCAGCTTCGTCATCGCCCATCGCCTGTCCACCATCCGGGGGGCCGACACCATCATAGTCATGGATCGCGGACGGATCGTCGAGCAAGGGAATCACGCCGACTTGCTGGCCCGCGGCGCGGTCTATCACGACCTCTATCAGAGCCAGTTCACGGACGCCTTCGCCGAGGCCGGCTGAGCCCTGGCGGCGTGGCCCTGCGGCCGGGCGGGAGGCATCGTAGCCCCTGCCCGCACCGATCCGGGCCCAGCCCCGCCTCCGCCCGGCGGTCCCGGCTGGGCGGGCCCGTCTCGGTGAGCTCCGCGTCCCGAGCGCGCGGCCGGTCCGGTCCGCGCCTGAGGCATGGTCGCAACCATCGGCCATGGTGGGGCTGCCGGAGACGCCCGCGCGCCCCCGTTCAGTTCAGCGCCGACCGGTCAGCCCGAGGGGCTGACCTCGGTCGGGACGCCGGTGAACCGGTCGCGGCTGAGCTCGACCGCGATGCGGTGGGGGTCGAAGATGCCGATCGCAGCGGGGGCCGTGTTGCTGAAGTCGGTGTGGGATACGACGATGCGATCAGCGGCGTATCGGACTCCCTCCTCGCCGTACGCGACCATGCTGGAGTTCCCGGTCCGCGGCCCCTGGATCAGCTGGTCGGAGCGGATCGTGAGTTGGCCGCCGTTGGGTGCGTCGATGCCATAGCTGGCCGAGCCGGCGCGGCAGCCCGCGGCGGGGTCGGCGGCCCCGATGTAGAGGCGGCTGTTGGCGACCGTCGTGACCTCGGCACGGCTCTTGATGTCGTGGCCAATCAGCTGCCCGCAGACCAGGCTGTGGTCGACCAGCAAGCTGGCCGCGTGGTTGACGTAGATCGCGTGCTGCCAGAAGGCGGGCGCAGGGTTGCCGTTGTTGGTGAACCGCGAGTTGAGGATCTCGATCCGCTCCTGGAAGTCCTCGCCCTGAAGGATGCCCTCCTGATTGTCGACAAAGCTGCTGTGATCGACGATCAGGTGGGCTGACGGACCAGCGTTCTGGTCGCGGATGCCGGCGCCGTTTCCGCCCAGCGCGTCGGCGATGTGGGCACCCTCGAACTCAAGGCCGTCTACCGTCAGGCTTGCGGTGGTGAGGATGATCCCCTTCTGATTGGGAAGGGGCAGGGTGGCGACCAGACGGGCCCTCGCTCCCGGGTGCCCGGGGGCAACCTCGATCGTCATCGGGCGGGTGACGTCCGGAAAGTCGTTGGAGTAGGTCCCGGGAGCAACCTCGATGTCGTAGTACGCTCCAGCGGAGGGGTTCCGGTCGGCGACCATGACCGCCGTCGCGATTCGGCGGAAGCGGCCCGCCGGCCCCACCGTCAGCCGGATCACGCTGCTGGCAGAGCGACTCGGGACGGCCGCGGCGGGCGGAGCGGCTAGGGGCGAGAGCCAGCGCGGGATCGGCACGAGGGCGACGAGCAGACACGCTCCCCAGAGAGCCGACGCCCGCCTGGGGTGGTGTGCGCGGGCGGCGGGCGTGGTCAACTTCGGGCGCTCGCCCACCGATATCCCTCCGGCGCTGTCTCGATCCTGCTGGGAGGATGGCACCCGAGGCCGGGTCTGACTGCCTGCGCCATCAGGCTGTCACATCCGCTCCGGGCGCCGAGGACACGCTGCCGCTGCGGCAGAGCCGCTCCCAGGGGCGGGCGGGCCTTGGAGGTCGGACCCGGCTCCGTAGGTCGCCCCGATCTCCCGGGTCGTGGCAATCTCGCCGAGGCCCCGATCCGGCCGCCCCCGCCGGCCACCGTTCCGCCTTGTCCTCAAGCAGCATGCTGTGTATACTGAGACGATTGGGTTTCGGTCGCAGGCCTGCCGTCTTGGAGACGCGGCGCTCGCGGGACGGATTCGGGTACTCAGAGGTGGGAGGAGGCGGGGTGAGAATAGCCGAGCTCGTGTCAGGGCGGCGTGCCCGCCCGCTCTCGCGCCTGATCGGCGTGGCCCTCGGGGGCCTGCTCCTGGCCGCCTGCGGCAGCGCCGCCGCGACCGCGGCACCCGCCAGCAGCGGGGGCACGGTGAGCTTCGCCATGCCCCCCGCCACCGGGATCAACTACATCTTCCCGCTGGTCTCGGCCGCCAACTGCTCCAGCGAGAACGGCGAGAACTTCCAGTACCTTATGTATCGGCCGCTGTACTGGTACGGTGACAACGGGGTCGCCAAGGTCAACCCGCAGCTGAGCCTGGCGCAGCTGCCCCAGTTCAGCCACAACGGTCGGGTGGTGACGATTCGGCTCAAGTCGTACCGCTGGTCCGACGGCCAACCGGTGACGGCGCGCGACGTGATCTTCTGGCTCAATGTGCTCAAGGCGGAGAAGGCCAACTGGTGCTCCTACGTCCCGGGTGCCTTCCCCGACAACGTTGTGAACTACCGCGCGACCAACCCCAGCACCGTGACGCTGACGCTCAACCGCACGTACAGTCGCTACTGGCTTCTCTACAATGAGCTCAGCCAGATCACGCCGCTGCCGCAGCAGGCCTGGGACAAGACCTCGGCGGCAGGCCGGGTGGGCAACTACGACACCACCCCCGCCGGTGCCCGTGCGGTCTACAAGTTCCTCAACGCCCAGGCGTCGACCACCAGCACCTACGCCTCCAACCCGATCTGGCAAGTCGTCGACGGGCCCTTCCGCGTGAGCGGATACAACCCCACGACGCAGGACGCGGTGCTGGTCCCCAACCGCAGCTATTCGGGGAGCCCGCGCCCCCGCATCAGCCGCCTGGACCTGGTGGCGTTCACATCGGACACCGCGGAGTTCGACGCACTTCGCGCCGGCCAGATCGACTACGGCTACCTTCCGCTCCAGGACCTCAGCCAGCGATCCGAGCTGACCCGCTTGGGATATGCGTTTCAGCCCTGGCACATCCTGCAGTTCTCCTACCTGGCCTTCAATTTCGCCAATCGAGCGATCGCGCCGCTGGTGAACCAGCTCTACCTACGCCAAGCATTGCAGCATCTCATCGACGAGCCGGCGTATGTTCAACACATCGACAAGGGCTTCGGCGTGTCCGAATTCGGCCCGGTGCCGATCGCGCCCGCCAATCCCTTCGCGAGCGCCTACGAGCGCCACAACGCCTACCCCTACAGCCCGGCGGCGGCCCGCCAGCTGCTGGCCTCCCACGGCTGGACCGTGGTGGCCAACGGCCAGAGCCGCTGCAGCCGCCCCGGGACGCGAGCCGGCCAGTGCGGCGCCGGGATCCGCGCCGGGGCCACGATCACGCTCACCAACCTGATCCAGAGCGGACTTCCCTCGCTGACCTCCGAGATGGAGGCGTTCCAGTCGGCCGCGCTTGAGGTGGGCATCCGGATCGCCCTGCGGCAGGAGCCGATCAACACGGTCCTCAGCACGGCGGTGGCCTGCACCCGAGCGACGGGAACCGGATGCAGCTGGGAGATCGCCGATCCCGCGCCCTGGTTCTACGCCCCTGACTTCTACCCGAGCGGCGGTACCCTGTTCGCCTGCGGGGGCGGATACAACATCGGCAGCTGGTGCAACAAGACCAACGATGCCAACGTCCTCGCCACCCACCTCAGCAGCAGCCCCGCGGCGATGACGCGCTATGAGAACTACGTGGCGGCGCAGCTGCCGGTGCTGTGGATTCCCAACCAGCCGTGGCAGCTGTCGGAGATCGCCAAGCACCTCCACGGCGCCCTGCCCCAGGATCCCTACCTCAACTACTACCCGGAGACGTGGTCGTGGTCGGGACCGGTCCCCAAGTAGGGCGCGGATGATGATCCGCGCGATCGATCGGGTGGGCGGCACCAGCGGCGGGGAGGACGGTCCCGGGGGCGGTGCCGTCCCGCCGCTCACCCGGCCGTCGGCCCCCGTCTGATGCGGGTCCTGATCTCGATCGACATGGAGGGGGTGGCGGGCGTCACCAGCCCGACGGACGTGATGCCGGGCACCGACGAGTACCGTCGCTTCCGCCAGGTGATGACGGCGGAGGCGAACGCGGCGGTGGCGGGCGCGTTCGAGGGCGGGGCCACCGAGGTGACGGTCACCGACAGCCATGACCGGATGCGCAACGTCCTGTATGAGGACCTCGATGATCGCGCCCACCTGATCTCGGGCCCAGTGCGCCCGCTGGAGATGGTGGAGGGTGCCCAGGCGGCGGACCTGGCCGTCTTCCTCGGGTACCACGCGCCTGGGGGTACGCCCCGGTCGGTGCTCGCCCACACCCTCTCGGTCACGATCCGACGGCTCCAGCTCAACGGGATCGAGGTGGGCGAGTCGGAGCTGGGGGCTGCCGTGTGCGCCCACTTCGGCGTCCCGGTGGGCCTGGTCACCGGCGACGACGGGTTGGTCGCGACCCTGAAACGCAGCCTGCCGCAGGCGCGCACCCTGGTGGTCAAGCACAGCTGCGCCTACGGCACCGCGCGCTCCCGGCCGCGGGCCGAGGTCCTGGCGGCGATCCGCACGGCCACCCGCGAGGTGGTCGCCGCGCCCCCGCCGCCCCCCCCGCCGCCCCCGCGGCCCGTGACCGTGACCATCGACCTGCTTCATCCTGCCCTGATCGAGACGGTCGGTCTGATCCCCACGGTGGTGGCGAGCGACCCCGCCACGGTGAGCTTCACCGCCGCGGACATGATCCAGGCCTCCCAGGTGATCGGAATCTGCACGCTGGTGGCCGAGGATGCCATGCGCGCGGCCAACCTCTGGTAGGGGCGGCGGTGGACACAGCCGTGGTCGGACTCGACGGCGGGATCGGTGATGCCCAGCTCTGGCTCGTGCCGGTGGTGCAGGACATCGGCCTGGGCGAGATCGCGGCGGTGATCGACCGAATCGCCCCGGGCGCGCTCGCGCAGCTGGTGGATGCGGCCGTCGTGAGGCGGCTCGGTGGCCGCGACGTGATCGGGATCCCCCATCCGGGGGGTGATCCGCTGCGGCTGGTGCTGGTGGGACTGGGGCGCGGCGGGCAGGTGGATGGCTATCTGCTGCGCAACCTGGTCGAGCTGGGACTGCGCGGGAGCCGGGTGTCCCGTGCGGCGATCCTGCTCGACCGGTCCACTCTCGGGGCGTTGAGGGCGACCCGGGAGCTGGGCGCGGCCGCGACCATCCGCCTGGCGTTGGAGGGGGCCGTCCGGGCCTGCGGCGCCTGGGGACGCCCCGGTGAGGGCGACACGGCTCGCTGCGAGCGGATCGTGGTCGCCACCGACGCCATCGGCCCCGACGCGCGCGCGGAAGTCGCCGCGGACGCGCGGCTCCTCGGCGAGACTGCCAGCCGCGTGCGCGCCTGGCAGTGGGCACCCGCCAACCAGCTCACCCCCGCGCGCTTCGCGGACGAGGCGGTCCGACTGGGCTCCGCGGCGGGTCTGGAGGTGACCGTCCTCGACCAGGCGGCGCTGCGTCGCGACGGATACGGGGGCATCCTGGGGGTTGCCCAGGGTTCGGCGGAGCCACCCCGGCTGGTGCTGCTCCGTCACCGGGGTCGGGGCGCCGGACCCGTGCTCGGCCTGGTGGGCAAGGGCGTGACCTTCGACGCCGGTGGCATGGCCCTCAAGCCCCAGAAGGACCTCCACCTCATGAAGACTGACATGAGCGCCGCGGCCGCGGTGCTGGGCGCCCTCCTGGTCACGGCGGCCTGGCGACCGGCGATCGACGTGGTCGGGGTCCTGCCACTTGCCGAGAACGTGCTCGGCACCGGCTCGCTGCACCCCGGGGACGTGATCACGCTGGCCGGGGGGATCGACGTGGAGGTGATCAACCCCGACGCGGAGGGGCGCCTGCTGCTGGGGGACGGGCTGGTGCACGCCCGCCGCGCCGGTGCCACCCATCTGGTATCCGTGGGCACTCTGACCGACGCCGTGAGCGTGGCCCAGGGGCCGACCGTCAGCGGGATGGTGGGCGAGGACGCGGCATTCCTCGGCCGGGTGGAGGCGGCCGCCCAGCGGGCGGGGGAGCGGCTGCTGGCGCTCACCATGTACCCCGAGTACGACCGCGTGCTGGACTCCGACGTCGCTTCGGTGTGCAACGAGGCCGATGACCTCCATGAGGAGCCGGTCGCCGCGGCGATCTTCCTGCGCCGCTTCGTGGGAGGCACGCCCTGGGCGCACCTGGACATTGGCGGCTCGTCGTCGAACGAGCACGAGAATCTGTACCAGGTGGTTCCGCGGGGTCCCAGCGCGGTCGCCACCGGGACCCTGGCGGAGCTGGCCCGGGAGATGGCCGCAGGCGTCAGCGGAGCGCCGTGACCGCGGTGCCCGCACCGCACCCTGACCGTTGCTCAGGCAGAGGTCCTTCCCTCGGAGTCGTCGCGGGATCCGGCCCGCGGCCGGACCCCCAGCGTGCGCGTGAGGAACTCCAGCTGTAACCACAGCAGGTTTTCGGCCACCACCGGCTGCGAGGCCATGTGGGTGGCGTCGGTGAGCGGGAGCACGGCATGGGGGTGCCCGGCTGCCAGCAACGCCGCGGAGAGCTGGAGCGTGTGGGCCACCATCACGTTGTCGTCGGCGAACCCATGGATGAGGAGCAGCGGACGCTGCAGGCTGGGGGCGTCGGCTAGCAACGAGTGGTGGTTATACACGTCGGGGCGAGCTTGGGGATGGCCGAGGAAGCGCTCCGTGTAGTGCGTGTCATAGAGGCGGAAGTCGGTGACCGGGGCACCCGCGATCGCAGCGTGGAACAGGTCGGGACGGCGGAGCACGGCCAGGGCCGCAAGGTACCCGCCATGCGACCATCCGCGGATCGCGACCCTGCCCGTGTCGAGGTCGGGAAACCGGGCTGATACCTGCTCCAGGGCCAGCACCTGATCCTCCAGGTTCGGGGTCGCCTGGTCCAGGTGGACCAGCCGGTCCCAGTCGGGCCCGCGCCCCGGGGTGCCGCGCCCGTCGGCCACCAGCACCGCGAAGCCCTGGTCGGCGAACCATTGCGAGACCAAGTACGCATCCCGCGCGGCCACCACCCGCTGCTGCGCGGGGCCGCCGTACGGGTCCAGCAGGACCGGCAGGCGCCGCGACCCTGGGCGGTGACCGGTGGGCAGGAGCAGGGCACAGCGGAGCTCGTGCCGCCCCACCACCAGCAGCTGGGGCGTGGGGGTGAGCAGGGCCACCTCGGCGTGGGATGCGATGGTGGCCGCCAGCTTGCCCCGGCGCCACACGCGGGTCAGGGTGCCGGACCGATCGAGCGCGACCGACTGGGTCACGAGCACGTCTCCTGAGCGGACCCCACCGTGACGCCCCGGCTCGTCCAGCAGCCGCCTCACTCCCTCCCTCCCCGCCACATGGAGCGTCTCGGCGGTGGGGTCGTCGTCGGTGGCGACGAAGCAGACGTCGTCGGCGACATCGAGCACGCGCTGGACCTGAAGCGGCGCCCCGGTCAGGGCCTCAGTGCCGACGACGAGCCGGTGGGCACCCGCGTCGGCGACCACCTGTACCAGCCGGCCGTCGGTGGTGAGCGCAGGCACGCCCGGGACGATGTCCACCCAGGCGGGGTCCCGATCCTCCCCGAGTCTGGTGGTCGCGCCGGTGTCGCCGTCCAGCGAGACCACCTGGGTCCGCCGCTGGTCGCGGGACTGCAGCTGGATCAGGGCCGGACCCGGCCGTGACCAGTCCACATGGGTGAGGTAGGGAAATGCGTCGTGGTCCCACGGCACCTCGCTCCGGTCCCCGTCCAGCGTCAGGAGATGGAGCGTGACCCGCGCGTTGGCGGTGCCCGCGGCCGGGTAGCGTACCGACCGGGCTGGGCGCTCGGGGTGGGCGGGATCGGTGATATGCCACACGGTCACGGGCGAAACGTCCACTCGCGTGGTCAGCAGCCGCTTCCCGTCCGGCGCCCACCAGTAGCCGCGCCGCCGGTGCATCTCCTCGGCGGCGACGAATTCCGCCAGGCCGAACGTGACCGTCGTCTCCTCGGGCTCGGCGAGGCAGCGGTCGAGCGAACCGTCCAGGGTGATCACCCGCAGGCTGCCCCCACTCACGTAGGCGATCCGTGACCCCACGGCGTCGGGCCGCGGATCCAGCACCGGCTCTTTCGCGGGCAGGCGGTGGACGGCTCCGGTGATGAGATCGACCACGAACAGCGCCCCTCCGAGCGCGAAGGCGGCGAGCCGAACCGCCCGATCTGTGGCGTAGCCCACGATCCCGCTGGCCCGTTCCCGAACGCGCTCGCGGCGGGCGCGAGCCTCGGCCGGCTCGGCACCCGGGCCGCCGTCGCCCGCCGGGCCCAGGGCAACGGGATCAGCCAGCAGCCGCTCGGTGCCATCGCCGAGGGTGAGCACCCACAGGCCCGTCCGAGCATCGGTGCTCGACGGCGCGCGCAGGAAGACCACGCGCGCGCCGTCGGGGGAGACGCAGAGGTCCCGTGGGACTCCCAGCGTGAACCCCTGGGTGCGTGCGTACTGGCGGGGAAAGCCGTCCCGAGCGCTCATGGGCAGGGGGCGTATCGCACCCAGCGCCCGCGCTCGGGGCCGTGACCCCCCACGGTCGGGCACGGAGCACCGGCGATGACCGGGTCCACCGCGCCATCGTAGCGAGGGTCGCGGGGCGTCGCACCTGGATCTCGGAAAGGTGGCGCGGCGGCCTATCCGCCCGGACCCGAGCGCGGGACGTCACCGGTCCGAGCCCGCCGGGACGGAGGGCCGACGCGGCAGGCCGCCCGACGTCGCCGCGGCCGGGGTCGCCCGACTTTGGCCTGCGGTCTGGCGCGATCGCCGCACGGATGGGGGCCGGGAGCCGACCCTGTCAGTCGCCGGTCGGTCCCCGGACGTGCGTCCGCGCGCGCCAGCGATCCTGGCGCCGGGCGATCGCGGCCCACACCGCCTCCCGCTTCAAGGTGGGGGACGTGGTCAGCAGCCGCTGGCGACCGGCGGGCGCGGCGGGAGCGCCGATGGCGATCGCCGCCACCCGGGCCGCGCCGATGGCGGACGCGAGGCCGCTGGCCGCGACCACGGTCTCGTCGGCCGACGGGGCCAGGGAGAGCACGCGGCGCTGGGTGGCGTCGGCCAGCTGGTGCCGAAACCCCCGATCGTCGGATCCCCAGCCGCCAAGGTGGATGGGTCCCCGAGCCGGGCCGGACCCGTCGCGAAGCAGCTCGGCGCAGCGCCTGGTCTCCACCAGGATGCCCGTCAGCAGCGCCCGGGCGATCTCCGCCGGGCCGGTCGCGAGGCCGAGCCCGGCCAGCACGCCGCGGAGGGTCGGGTCCCAGAGGGCACCCTGTTCTCCGTATCCCAGGTACGGGAGGAAGACGACGTCGTCCTCGGTGGCCCGGCCGGCGAGCGCCAGCACGGCGGCGCCCGGAGGGTCGGGAAGCCGGAGCAGCGACCCCAGCCATGCGATCGCGCTCCCCGTCGCCATGAGGTCCATCTCGAGGCCCCACCCGGGAGGGCCCGCAAGCGGGGTGACCAGCCAGCGGTGCTCGGGGTCGAATCGCGGGTGGGAGCTGAGGCCGAGAATCACCGTGCTGGTGCCGGCCAGGTGGGCGATCGCGCCGGGTCTGCGCGCGCCCAGGCCCACCGCCCCCATCACCGAGTCGGCCCCGCCCAGAATCACCGGGAGCCCCGCCGTCAGCCCCATCCTCCGCGCTGCCGGAGCCGCGAGACCGGCGGCCCCGGTGCAGGGCCAAACCTGGGGGAGCCCCGGCTGGCCCGGCGCCGGGGCTCCTGGGTTCACCCCCATCTCTTGGCACAGGTCGACATCCCACGCTCTGGGCTCCAGAGCGAAGCTGCCGAATCCCGTCGCCGTGCTGGGATCGGTCGCAAGCTCGCCGGTGAGCCAGTGGAAGAGGTGGTCCTTGGCGGAGGCGATCCAGGAGGTCGCCCGGGCCCGGTCCGGCTGGTGCGTCTCCAGCCACCGGTACATGGGCAGGAGGTAGCGGCCGTCCAGCCACTGGCCGGTGCTCCGGTAGAGGGTGTCAGCGCCCAGCCGCCTGCGCAGCGCCTCCCCCTCGGCCTCGGCCCTCCCGTCCTCCCAGGTGATCGCGGCTCCGACCGGCTCCAGCCCCCGGTCGAGCGTGACCAGGGTGGGGATCATCCCGGAGAGGCCGAGCGCGCCCACCCGACCGTCCCAGCTGCGGCGAAGCTGCCGTGTGACCGCCACCGCCGCCCGCTCCCAGTCGCGCGGATTCTGCTCGGCGCGGCCCCGCTGGGGTCGGCGGGTCAGGTACGGGACGCGGGCGTGGGCCAGGATGGTCCCGTCCGCTGCGATCGCGGCGCCCTTCAGGCTGGAGGTGCCGAGATCCAGGCCGATGAAGCCGTCGGCGGTGGTCACCGGACGGCGGGTCGCTCCCCGCGGGTGCGGCCGTCCGCCACCGCGAGCCGGTCGGGGACGGTTCGGGCTCTCCCCGGCACCGGCTCGCTCGTCGCCGCCTGGGCGAGGGTCGTCGAGGCGGTGATCGCGGGCGTCATCGCAGGGCCCCCGCGGGCGACGGGCCCTCGGGGATGGACCCGAGCGGCCGGACCTCCCAGTCCCTGGTGTCGGTCGGCTGGAGCAGGTGTCGGGTCGTCTGCCCCGACAGGTAGAAGGCGAAGTGGCGGGCGGCGTAGACCTGCTGGAAGGCGTCGAAGGGGACGCCGTCCTGATCGCAGCTGATCCCGCGCACCCGCGCGACCAGATCGCCGTCCATCACTTGGAGGAGGCGTCGCTCGCGCCGGCTGGGGTCGCTCACCTCCAAGAACGCCTCCTCGCTCTCGTCGTGCAGGCCGTAGCGCTCGCCGAGGAACGCGTACAGCGACGCGCCCGCCGCGAGCACCGCCCGGTCGATGGCGGGGACCAGCCGAACCGGGATCGCGGCCTGCTCGTGGATCATCGGCCGGGCGCGGATCAACCGCAGGCGCTCCACCTTCCAGACGGGCTCGTGGGACGCGATCCGCAGAGCCCGCGCCACCGTCGGGCTGGGGATGCCCTGCTCGACCGTCAGCACCCGGGTCGTGATCTGGAGCCGGACCCGGCCCTGGGCCAGGGTGCCAAGCAACCCACCGGCCCGAGCCGGATCGCTCACCAGCCGCGCCGGCGCCACGAAGGTTCCGACTCCCTGGTGGCGGACGACGAGCCCGGCGCGGGCGCATTCGTCGACCCCGCGGCGTACCGTGATCAAGCTGACGCCGGCCAGTTCCGCCAGTTCCCGGTTGCTGGGGAGCAGGCTCCCCGGTGCCAGCGGGCCCTCGGCGATGAGACGCTCAATGAGGTCGATGACCTGCTCGTAGCGCAGGAAGCGGCCGTCGTCCCGGCGCGAGGAGCGCATCCGCAGGAGGCCGCTACCGCCTGAGTGCGGCGTGCCGCCCCCGGGGCTCACAACTCCTCGGCGATGGCGCCGAAGGCGGCCGCGGCCGCGTCGAGGGTGCGGTCGATGTCGGCATCGGAGTGGGCTGTCGAGACGAACCAGTTCTCTTCCTGGCTGGGGTGGAGCAGGATCCCCTGCTCCACCATCGCCCGCCACCACCGATGGAAGCGCTCGCCGTCCGCGTGGCGCGCGGCCTCGCGATAGTCGTGGATCGGCACCGGGCTGAACCACACCTGGAACACAGGGCCGAGTCCTTGCACCTGGACCGCGACCCCGGCCGCGGCGGCGGCCGTCCGCAGCCCCGCCATCAGGCGCAGGCCGCGGGCACGGAGCTGCTCGTAGGTGCCGGGCCGGCTGAGCTCATCGATCGCGGCCACCACCGCCGCGCAGGCGATCACGTTGGAGTTGTAGGTGCCGGAGTGCGAGTAGCGCCCGTCGGCGATCCACTCCATCACCTCCCGGCTGCCGCCCAGCGCCGACACCGGGAAGCCGCCGCCCAGACCCTTGGCCAAGGTGGTGAGGTCTGGGGTCACGCCGAAGAGTTCCTGGGCGCCCCCTAAAGCCACCCGGAAGCCGGTGATGACCTCGTCGAAGATCAGCAGGCTTCCGTGGGCCCGGGTGATCTCTCGAAGGTGCTGCAGGTAGCCGGGCTCGGGCAGGATGCACCCAGTGTTGAGCATGACCGGTTCGGTGATGATTGCGGCCACCTGGTCGCCGTGACGGGCCATCACCCGGTCGATGGTGTCGCCGTCGTTCCACCCCGCGATCAGCAGGGTATCGGCGAGCGCGGCGGGCATGCCCCGGCCCGCCGCCACTGGCCGTGGGGAATCGGCCGGGCCCGCCAGCTGCAGGTCGGGGTGGTTGCTCCAGTACACGGTGTCGAACCAGCCGTGGTACATCCCCTCGAAGCGCAGGATCAGCGGCCGACCGGTCACCGTCCGCGCCAGCCGGACCGCGGCGCCCACCGCCTCGCTGCCCGAGCTGGCGAAGCGCACCAGCTCGATGCTCGGAACCGCCCTGGCGACTCGGTCGGCGGCCGCGGCCTCCAGCTCGTGGGGCAGTCCGAACACCGTTCCCATCTCGCTCACCGCCCGGGTCACCGCCGCAGTCACGGTGGGGGGACGATGACCCAGCAGCATGGGACCGAGCCCCAGCAGGTAATCGACGTAGTCGTGGCCGTCGACGTCCTCCACGTGGCTTCCGGTTCCCCGGGCGATGAAGGGGGGATAGGGGGTCCAGCCCGCGCGGTCGCCCCGGGCGCTGCTGCCGATCCCGCCCGCGAGGTGGCGACGGGCGCGCTCCAGCAGGAGCGCCGACCGGGGTCCCGGCCACGCGGGCGTTCCGACGCCGCTGGGCGCCGCGCCGGTGGTCACAGAGGGGGGAGTACCATGGGCGAGACTCATCATACTGTGTATCCTGAGTGGGCGCAAGTGGGACGCGGGTGGACCCCGCCCCTGGAGGGCCGTGACCGGATGACGCAGATGCGCACGGAGATCGGAGAACAGCCCGCAGTGGTGGCTCGCCTGGCCACCGGCGACCCGGAGCGCTACCGGGAGGTCTGCGCCGCCGCCCGGGCGAGTGGGGCTGCCTTCGTCCTCTACGTCGCCCGCGGCACCAGCGACAACGCCGCCGTCTACGGGCAGTACCTTGCCAGCGTGCGCGCCGGCCTGCCCAGCGGTCTGGTGCTGCCGAGCGCCACCACCCTCTACCACGCCGATCTCGACCTCCGGCGCTGCCTCGTCATCGGGATCAGCCAGAGCGGCGAAACCCCCGATGTCGCTGAGAGCCTCGCCGACGCCCGCAGTCGGGGAGCGTTCACCGTCGCTATCACCAACGACGCGAGGAGCCCGCTGGCGCAGGCCGCCGACTTCGCCCTGCCGACCGAAGCCGGGGTCGAGCGTGCAGTCGCCGCCACCAAGACGTACACCAGCCAGCTCGCGGTCCTGGCGCTGTTGTGGGCCTCGTGGAGCAACGATCGCGCCCTCGTGGCCGCGCTGCGCGAGGAGGTGCCCCAGGCGATGGCAGGCGGGCTTGAGGTGGAGCCCCAGGTGAGCATGCTGGCCGGCGAGCTGGCCTCGGCCGACCGGCTGCTGGTGGTTGCTCGCGGCTACAACCTCGCCACCGGGCTGGAGACCGCCCTCAAGGTGCAGGAGACCGCCGCCGTCGCCGCCTTGCCCTACTCCGCGGCCGACCTGATGCATGGACCGATCGCCATGCTCGCCCCGGGGCTGCCCGTGCTCTGCTTCGCTCCGGCGGGCGCGACCCAGGCCAACCTGCTGGAGGTGACCCTGGTGCTGCGCGACCGCGGTGCCCGGGTTGTCCTGATCGCCCCGGAGGCGGCTGCCGAGCGAGTCGGAGCGGTGCCGCTGGCGTCTCCGGCGGTGAGCCAGCCGCCCGCGATCAGCTGGATCCCGATCGCTGAGGTCCCCGAGGCCGTGTCTCCGCTGGTCGCGATCATCCCTGGCCAGCTGTTGGCGTGCCGGCTGGCGATCGCGCGGGGTCGCGACCCGGACCGACCCGCCGGCCTCACCAAAGTGACCCACACCCGCTGACCGCGCGCCAGGAGGCTCAAAGGGCCACGGTCGATCGCGATCATGGCCGTGCGGATGGCGGGGAGTAGGACACCAGGGTTCGCGAGGCGGCCCCGCCATCTCGGCGCCGTCCCGACCCGCACCGACGTGATCGATCGGTCGCGGACGCGTGCAGCAGGGGTTTTCGCTCGAGGAGGACCGGATTGGCTGGCCAACCCCCGCGGCAGCGTCGCCCCCGCGTCCCGGATCGACCGCTGAGCATCCGCACCGCTGCGGGGGCGCCTGGCCGCAAGCGCCCCTACGACGACCAGCTGGAGGAGGTGGGACTGCCGCCCGAGCAGGATCAGGCCTGGGGGACCCACCGGGCCCGGTCCTGCCTGATTACGCGGCCGTGGTCGAGCAACTGCCTGCGCAGGGACGTCCCCGCCATCCGATGGAGGGCCGGCGGGCTCGCCCACGGGGTCGACCGGTCCAGTTCGGCTGGGTTCGGATTTACGACGTCCCCGCCGAGATTGGTGCTCCTTGGATTCGACTCCCCAGCGACGAGGCGTCAGCCCTCCCCGGCGGGCCCCCGTGCCTGGCCCCCTGATCTCGCTCGGGAACGCCCCTCGCGGTGGGCGAGGTCGGTGACCTGGGAGGGGCGAGCGGACCCCCATCGGCCAGCGCGGCTCCCGTTCGCCGCGGGGGTCGTGGTCTCCGATCACCACCACTCCCATCACGCCGGACGACCGTCACGGCGATGTCGCGAGCTGGAGCGCCAAGACCGCGTCGGGGTAGGTCACGGCGTGACCCGAGCGGAGCGAGGTGGGGTCCCGGCCCCGCCTGAACTCATCAGGGGCGGGGCCACCCCTCGTGGCGTCGTCGCCTCCCCCCGTACCGATGCGGGATCGCCGATCCGCACCCGTCGCGTCGCGTCCCCGTCGGTTGCGCTGACTGGGCAGGCTCTATGGGACCGGAATCACGGATACATCATTGATGCTGGTGATCGCAAAGGTTTGGATTGGCGGTTGCCGGTAGGTGAGGAGCACACCTGATCGGTCGGCGATGCAGGCGGTGACGTGGGGGTACACGGCTCCCGGAGCGGCGGCGGCGAAGTGCCAGAGATGACCGGCGACGCCAGCGTCGCGGCAGAGCCCTCCCTTGACCACCCTGGCCCCGGTCACGTGAGTGAGCGCAGCAAAGCCGCCGGCGTAGCTCGGATAAGGGGCTTGAGCATAGGGCTGGGAGCGTCCCGTCTTGCGCCACGAGTAGGTCACGGTCGCGCCTGACACTTTGGGCACCTCGGCGTAGCGAGACCCGCCCACATTGACGCTCAACGGGCTCGGCCTCCCCGAGAAGATCTCCCAGTCGCTGGGCGAGTGGACCCGGTACGTCAGCGTGAACGTGCCGCTGTCGGTCATGGTCGCGGTGTAGTTGGTAAGGGATCCCAGCTTGGCCAGGTCAAGCCCGTCGAGCCGCCTGCCGGTGGCGGTGGTGGTGGTGGTCTCGCGGGTGACCAGCGATGGGGCTGCCCCCGACGACCTGCTGGTACTTGGGGTTGGGCCGCAGGCGGTGAACGCCAAGGGCGATGCTCCGAGCGCGATCCCGACCGCCCACCGGGCGAGCTTGGAACGAGGAGGTGACGTCATGTGCATGGCGCCATGCTAACCGGGGACGGCCGGCCAGGCGACTCGCCGCAGCGGGATCGAAGCGCCTGTGGTGGTGGGGGCGACCAGCCAGGCCACCGTGTCGTCGAGGGCCCGCGCGTGCCTCCGGTCCGTTGCCGGGCTCGGGAGCCGCCGCGACCAGTGCTGGGTGGGGGCGGCTCCCGCGCCCACCCGGCAGGTGCCTGGGTCCTGGGCCCGGCAGCAGCGCGGACGTCCCCCGGTCCCTGTCGGGGCGACCGTCGGCCGCCCGCCCCCACAGCTCGCGTCGGGGCACCCGCACCGCCGTCACGATCGTCGCTCGCCCCGCGCCGGCCCCACCGTGGCGGCGCGGCTCTCCGCGCTCATCCCCCGAGCAGGCGCATCCATCGCCGTGCGTGTGGGCTCGTCACGCCGCCAACGGAAGGGGCGACGTGCCCTACCTAGGGCCCCGGCGACCTGGCGACCCCGAGCGGATTCGAACCGCCGATCTCCACCTTGACAGGGTGGCGTGTTGGGCCAGCTACACCACGGGGCCGGGTCGCGACGGCCGGGGCCGCATTATAGGCCACCACGCGCGGTGGCCTCCGTCGACGCCTCCTCGCTGATCGAGACCGACCGCATCCGGTCGCCCACCTTGATCTGGCGCACCACGTCCATCCCCGTCTCCACCTGGCCGAAGAGGTTGTAGCTCTTGGCGAGGCGGCCCCGGTTGTCGACCGTGGAGATGAAGAACTGGCTGCCGTTGGTGTCCCGCCCGGAATTGGCCATCGCCACGCTCCCGGGTCCGTAGTCACCCACCACCGGCTCGTCCGGGAATTGGTAGCCGGGCCCGCCGGCTCCGTCGCCGCGAGGGCACCCACCCTGGACCACGAAGCCGTCCACCACGCGATGGAACGTCAGGCCGTCGTAGAAGCTCTGGCGGGCGAGGTGAAGGAAGTTGGCGACGGTCCGGGGAGCGGCCTCGGGCAGCAGCCGGATGGTGACCGTTCCCCGGTCGGTCTCGAGGGTTGCCTGGTAGCGGGTTCCGGGCTCGATGATCTGGTCCGGCGGGGCCATGTGTTCGCGATCCATCGGGCGGCCTCCGGTGGCGGGTGGACGGGGCCGGCCGGCCCCCCGGACAGAGTGTAGGTGGCGGCCGCCGGCGGGCGGGAGCGGGGCCTGGATAAGATGGCCTCGGCGCACCGCGAGGGGTCGAGATCGCGCCGGTGAGGAGCACATGAACGTCGTCGTCTGTGTCAAGCAGATCCCAGACCCCAGCGCCGCCGGCCGGCTCGAACCCAACACCCACCGGCTGGTGCGCGATGGCGTGGACGTGGTCCTCGACCCCGGAGACGAGGTCGCCGTCGAGGCGGCGTTGCGGGTGGCCGAGGCCGCCGGCGCAGAGGTGACGGTGGTCTCGATGGGCCCCGAGCGCGGGATCGACGCGATCCGCAAGGCGCTGGCGATGGGGGCGCACCGCGCCGTGCTGGTCAGCGACCCGCGCCTGGCGGGGAGCGACGCGTTGGCCACCAGCCGGGTGCTGGCCGCCGCGATCGCTCGCACCGGGGCCGACGTGGTGGTGGCCGGCACCGAGTCCACCGACGGCTACACCGGGATAGTGCCCGCCGCGATCGCCGAGCTCTTGGATCGGCCTGCGCTCACCTTCGCCACGGCGATCACCGTGGACGGGAACACGGTCCGGATCCAGCGCCAGACGGAGGTGGGTCACGACCTCGTCGAGGCGCCCCTTCCGGTCGTCATCACGGTCACCGGCGCGGCTAACCAGCCCCGCTATCCCTCGCTGCGTGGGATCATGGCGGCCCGGGCCAAGCCGGTGGATCGACCCAGCCTGGAGGATCTCGGCATCGACCCCGACACGGTGGGGCCGACCGCAGCCGCCCAGCTGGTGGTGGCGGTCACCCCGGCATCCGAGCGCACCGCCGGCGAGATCGTGGTCGACGACGGCGGCGGCGCCCGGCGGATCGTCGACTATCTTGCCGCTCTCAAGCTGATCTGACCGTGGCCACCATCTTCGTTTACGCCGAGATGGCGGGCGGGGCGCCGGCCGCGGTTACGCTGGAGTTGCTCACCCACCTGCGCACCCTCGGAGACACCGTCGAGGCGGTCCTGCTCCACCCCGATGGCGCCGCCGCCACGGCGGTGCTCGGTGCCTACGGCGCGACCCGTGTCCATCTCGGCACCGACCCCGCGTACCGAGACCATCTGGCCCAGCCGGCGGCTGCCAGCTTGACCCGGCTGATCAGCGAGCGCCGGCCCGACCTGGTCGTGTTCGGCGCCACCTACGAGGCCCGCGACGTCTGTGGCCGGGTGAGCGCCCGGACCGGGTCGACGGTGGTGGCGAACGGACTCGGCCTGCGCCGCGGAGACGACGGGTATCTGGTCGACAGCGCCATTTTCGGGGCGACCCTCCAGGTGACCACCCAGCTGAGCGGCCCCTCCCCTCTGGTCCTGATCCGGCCGCGCTCCTTCACCGCGGAGGCCGGGCCGTCCTTGGAGCCCGAGGTGGTCCCGGTGCCGGCGGGCATCGCGCCCGAGCACCTGCGGGCGCGCCGGCTGGACTCGGTCACGGTCCCCGCCTCCGGCCCACGGCTGGAGGCGGCCACGATCGTCATCAGCGGCGGGCGCGGCCTCCAGGACGCCGCCAACTTCCAGCTCCTGGAGCGGGTCGCCGAGCTGGTCCACGGTGCCGTCGGCGCCAGTCGGGCGGTGGTGGACGCCGGCTGGGTACCCTACTCCCGCCAGGTGGGACAGACCGGCAAGACCGTCAAGCCCACCGTGTACATCGCCTGCGGGATCAGCGGCGCGATGCAGCACACGGTGGGAATGAAGGGCGCCGCTCACATCGTCGCGATCAACAAGGACCCCGATGCCCCCATCTTCCGGCTCGCCGACCTTGGGGTAATCGGCGATACCCTGACCGTGCTGCCCGAGATGATCCGCCAGCTGGAGCAGCGCGCCGGCTGAGGGGGTGGCCCGCTCCCCCCTGTCGGACGCCGGAGCGTGGGTGGGCCGTGAGGCGATCATGAGCCAGATCGGCGGAGCGCTCGCGCTGGAGGCGGTGGACGGCGCCACTGTCAGCCTGGAGCGATTTCCGATCGTGGTCGGGCGCCTGGTCGCCGATGACCAGGTCCCCGACGTCGACGTGGGCCACCTCGACCCCAGCGAGCGGGTCGCCCCGGCCCACTGCCGCCTGACGGCCGACGGGGATGGGCTTTTGGTCCACGACCTGGGCTCGCCCGCCGGCACCTGGGTCGACGGGTCGCGGGTGCGCGCCGGCCATCCCCGCCACCTCTTCCCGGGCGGACGCCTGCGGGTCGGCGAGGTGGTCCTGACGCTGGTGCGTGTCGTCCCCGCCGACCCCACCTCGGACCTGCAGCCCTCGACCGGCGCGCTCCCCGCCCGGGGGGCGCCGGTTGGGGTCGGGCCGCCCGGGCCCGAGCCCGCCCCGAGCGGGGAGCGCCCGGCCGTGCCGCCCCCGCCCTCGGCGACCTCGGCCGCAGGGGACCGTCCCGGCGCCGCCCCACCCGGGCCGGCGCCGGCGGGGCGCGACTCCCTGGCGGGAACCGCGCCGGATCCGACCCCGCCGATGGTCGCGAGCCCCGCCCCGGAGCCGACCGGCGTGGGTCGCTGGCTCAGGGAGGGAGCCGAGGGGGTCCGCCTCTCCCCCGGCAGCCCCGCGATGGTGCGGCGTGACGGCGAGTGGGTGGAGGAGGGGCCGGCGCTCACCGAGGCGACGGTGGAGACGGCGATCGCCGCGGCTCGCAGACTGCTCGGGCTCCGCGACGCGCGCCCCGCCGGGGTCGGGCGCGGCGGCGGCCTGCTGGTCGACTGGGTCATGCCGCCGCTCGCCCGCTCCGCCCATCTGGTCGCCGAGGTCGAATCCCGCGAGCCGACCCCGCTGCCGGACTCGCTCCGGGCCGCTCTGGCCGCCCACCTCGGGCACGGGCGTGCTCTGCTGGTGGTGGCGCCGTGGCCGGCGCCGGTCCTGGCTGCCCTGGCGATGGGGGTGGGCGCCGCGAGCCGCCCCCGCGCCCTGCCTGCCGAGGCCGACGCCTGGTGGGTCCCTTCCGGCTGGCCCCTCTTCGCGGGCGTCCCCGAGCTCGCCGATGACCTCGACACCCTGCTGGCTGGGTCGGTCATCCTGGTCGAGAGACCGAGCGCGGCTGAACTCCAGCGACTGGTGGCGCGAGCTCCCCACGGCCAGTCCGCTCTGGTGGTCGGGGTGGAGGCGTTCACGGTCCAGGTTGGGCTGGAGCGGGTTCGGGCCGCCCTCATCGGCGGGGGTCGCCGCGAAACTGGGCCTCGCTCCGGGTCGAGCGGGGCCGCCGCGGTAGAGCGCGCCTTCCCGGCGGTGCTGTGCTGGGCGCGACTGGGGCTGGAGCTGCTCCAGCTCTCCGCTGAGGACGGGCAGTGGCGACTCCGGCCTCGGATCGAAGGTTTCCCCCCGTGAGCCTTCCCGGTCCGACATCCGGGCCCGGCGTCGCCGCCTATCTCGGGCTCGTCCTGGTGGTGGCGCTGATCCTCTACCTCGTCATCAGCGGGGTCGGGTCCCACGTCCATGGGGGGGTCGGCGGTTTGCGCGCGGGTCTGGGACTGGGCTGATCCCCGAAGGCGACGTCCGACCGAACTCCGACGGGATTTGGGCACAATGAGGGGCGCCATGTCGGTGCTGCTCCTCAATGCCGCCCTCCAGCCCCTCAACGTCATCAGCCACCGTCGCCTGGTCGTCCTGCTGACGCGGGAGCGGGTCGCCTTCTTCGACGACGACGCCCGCGCCGCGGTGGAGGCCGACCTGGCCCGGCGCCGACTCGGGGAGGGGGTGATCGTGGTCCGGCTCCTGCGCAACATCTCGGTCCCGCGCCGCCTGCTGCGGCCCAACCGGCGCAACCTGCTGGTCCGCGACGAGTTCGCCTGTCAGTACTGCGGCTGGCAGGGAACCGCGGTCGAGCTCACCATCGACCACGTGGTCCCGGTGTCTCGGGGGGGCGCCCCGAGCACCTGGGAGAACCAGGTGGTCGCCTGCCGACGCTGCAACTCACGCAAGGCCGACCGGCTCGCCAGCGAGGTGCACCTGCATCTGCGCCAGCCGCCGCGCCCGGTGGTCCACGAGTACGCCCATCTGCTGTTCCTGCGCCATCCTGAGGTCCGGCCCGCGTACGAGGCTCTGCTGAGGTCCGCCCTGGTGGCGGGGCCGGAGCCGCGGTCGTGCGCCCGCCCGGGCTCAGTCGGGGAGGCACTCACCGCCTGAGCCTCAGGTGGGGGTGCTGGGACCGGCGGTGAAGGGCGCGCCGTGACCGGGGACGATCCGGGTGGTGCGGCCCAGGACCCGCTCCCGCTGCTGGCGGAGCTGGGCTCGGTCGGGGGCGTAGGGGTCGTCAGCGGGCCCCTCAGACGACCACCAGAGGTGGGTGCAGGCGACCAGGCCGTCCGCGGTCTCGACCAGGGTCGTGACGTCCTCGGCGGTGTGTCCAGGGGTGTGGAGCAGGGTCACGCCCGGAGCCAGCTGCAGTCCCTCCGCTGGGCGCTGGCGCCAACCGTCGCGATCGTACTCGGCGGCGTAGTCATGGACCACGGCCGCTGGGAAGAGCCCGACGTTGAGAGTGTGGTCGAGGTGCTGATGGGAGCAGACGATGTCGGTGACGTCGGCCGGGGCGACCCCCAGGTCAACCAGCCGCCGCAGCAAGTCAGCGCGGTCCGCCACCATCCCGGGGTCGATCACGATCACGTGGGGATGCGCACGCACCAGCACGATCGTCGACTGAACCCGAGAGCAGTCGTCGCTCTCGTCGCGAGCGTATCCGACCACCACCAGATCGAGCTGGGCCATGGCGGCCTAGGGTAGCAGGCGACCCGGTCCCCCGCGTCGCTCGGCCCGGGGGTGGTGGGGGGACAGCGGCCCGGCCGCCGTCCCCCCGTCCCTGGTCCGATCAGCCGCTCAGCGACCAGTTCTCGGGCGTGATGTGCACGTTGGGGTCCTGCGGCAGCGCCCCGTGCAGCTTGGAGCTGATCTCGGAGTACTGGAAGGACCAGAACGGCAGGTAGAGAACCGGCAGCTGGGTCGCGAGGTAGTTCTCGTACCGGTAGAAGGCCGCCGTCCCCTGCTGCAGGTGGGTGGCGGTGATGTTGGCGTCGTTGATCGGGTTGTCGTAGCCTCCGAAGTTGGACAGCGCGCCGGTCTGGAAGATCTCCCCGCCGGTGGGGTAGAAGTCCGGAGAGTAGGTCCAGGCGTAGCCCTCGTTGCCCCAGTTCTCCATCTGCCACTGGCAGCCCTTGGAGGCCGGCGGATGGCAGCTGGAGGCGGCCGTGAGCACGTCGACGGTGCTGGCCTGGGTCAGGGTGACGTTGATGCCAACCCCCGACCAGCTGGACCGGATCGCCGCCATCATGGCGTTGAAGGTGATGTAGCCGTTGGCATACTGCATCGTGAAGCTGAGCTGGGCGCCCTTCTTGATCCCGGCCCCGCACTCGCTCGCTCCGGTCCCCGGCCGCCGGCACGTGTCGGTGCCGCCCGAATGGATCGACCATCCGTGGCGGCGGAGCAGGTTACGGGCGGCGCTCACGCTGTACGGGTAGGGATTGCTGCGCTCGTCCGAGCTCAGCAGGTTGGTCTTGGGCTGGGTCGGAACCGGCCCGTAGGTGGGCGACCCATTGCCGCCCAGGATGCTCTTGATCAGAGCGGGCTGGTCGATCAGGCGCTGCAGCGCCTGGCGGATGTAGAGCTGCTTGAACATCGACCCCACCGCCGGGTTGTTGTAGTTGAGCGGGAACCAGTTGAATCCCCACTCGGTCCAGGGTGAGAAGCTGTAGCCGTGGGAGGCGAGCGCCTTGCGCTGGGTGAGAAGCTGGGTCGGAAGGTAGCCGTAGTCGACCGAGCCCGAGCGCAGGGCGTCGAACTCGGACTGGTCGTTGGTGAAGGGGAGCTCCTCCAGGGTCGCGATCTTGGGATGCACCGGCCCGGTGTAGTGCGGGCTGGGGGTGAAGGCCGCGTAGCCGGTGGTGGGGGTGTAGCTCGACAGCTGCCAGGGCCCGTCGGTCACCTTCCAGAGCGGGTTGGTGGCGTAGCTGGACTTGATCTGTGCCTGCTTGGCGAGATACGCGTAGACCGCGGCCGCGCCCTTGGCGGTCCTGTCGTAGTTGCCGATCGAGCCTGACCCCGAGGTCTTGTCCCATGCGTGCTGCGGGATCGGCCAGATCTGACTCAGCTCGTTGTACAGCACCCAGGTATGGTTGTAGGCCTTGTTGAAGGTGATGCTGAACTGGTCCGGCGTGGCCGCCGGGAAGCTCATGCCGGTGACGTCGGAGGGGAAGCCTCCGGGCACGAATGCGAACCAGTCGGCCTCGTTGTGGAGGATCTCGTTCATCCAGAATTCGACGTCGCGGTTAGTCACCGCCCGGCCGTCGGCCCAGGTGTAGTGGTTGAGACTGACCGTGACCGTGCGACCGCCGTTGGAGAAGACCGGCTGGCGCCCCAGGCTCAGTTTGTAGTTGACGGTGTAGGAGCCGTTGCTGCCGAACCAGTAAAGCGGGCGCCAGAGCATCTCATCCATGTTGTAGAGGTTGACGTTGCTCTCGAACGCCGCCGACATGATCGGCAGGATGTAGGTCGGGTAGTTGCCGGGGGGGTCCGCGAAGGTCGCGACCCCGTGAGGTGACGACGCCCGCGGAGCGGCCGCCAGGGCGGCCCCTCCCGCCGACGCCGCGAGGGCGACGGCCGCGCTCAAGGCGAGCAGGCCGTGCCGAGCCGAGATCCTCATGTCGAGCCCCTCCCAGATCGAGTGATCGCTGCTGGCGACCGTCGGACAGACGGTGGCGCGAAGGGTAACGGAACCCCGCCCACCCGTCAACGCCGGGATCGGCGCGGCCGCCGGCTGCTCCTTGGACGTGGGGCCGGTGGGGACCCCCCGACGTCGACCCGGCGGGTCTAGAACTGGCGACCAGGGCTTTGCAAGAGCGCTGCCATTCGAGATGGTGCCGTGAACTACTTGAAGTCAAGCACACGCCCGCTACCCTCTAGACTACCCACCATGGTAACCTCGCCTCATGTTGAAGTCCGCGTCGGAACGAGCGGCGACACCGGGGCTGCCCCGGCCGCGCCGCGGGAGAGGGTCCGGCAGCGTTCGCCAGCGTCCGGATGGCTTGTGGGAGGCTCGCCTCGACCGGGGCCGAGTGGAGGGCAAGCGCCGCCAGTCCTCCTTCTATGGCAACACCCGCTGTGAGGTGGAAACCAAGCTGCGTGACGCGCAGCACAGCCTGGCCCGAGGCCACGCTCCGGCCCCCGCCGCGACCTCCCTGGAGGGCTACCTCAAAGGCTGGTTGGCGAACGCTGAGAGGCGACTGCGACCCTCGACCCTTCGTCGCTACCGGGCGGTTGTCCAATACCAGCTGATCCCCCTTTTGGGAGGCGCCACGCTCACCCAGCTGCAGCCCTCGGATGTGGAGCGGATGCTGGCTGGGCTGCGTGCCCAGGGCAAGGCCCCCGACACGTCGGCAACGGTTCGGTCTGTCCTGAGGGCAGCCCTCAGCTCCGCCGAGCGAGACGGCCTGGTGCCTCGCAACGCCGCCAAGCTGGCCCGCTTCGACAAGCCCCGCAAGCCTCACCCGGCGGTGCTGACTCCGAAGGCCGTGGCCGCTGTCCTGGATGCCTGCGAGCCGGGACTGCGACGCCTGGTCACGATCGCCTGCGACACCGGTCTCCGCCAGGGGGAGGAACTCGGGCTTCGCTGGCAGGATCTCGACTTCGAGGGTCGCCGATTGTGGGTTCGCACCACCCTCCATCGGGTCGGGGACGCCTACCTGCTGGGACGGCCCACCTCGGAGACGAGCGAGCGGGAGGTGGCGCTATCGGAGTTCACGCTGCGCGCCCTGAGGGATGAGCGAGCAGCACAAGCGGCCGCCAAGCGGGCCGCTGGATCTCGGTGGCGGGAGGCCATCCCCGGCCTAATCTTCACCACCCGCGTGGGAGCACCCAGGAACGGGTCCAGTGTGACTCACGGCCTTCAGAAGGCCCTGGCGTCGGCCGGACTGCGTCAGCTGCGGTGGCACGATCTCAGGGTGATCCACGGCGGGTTGCTGGTTCAGGCGGGGGTTAGGATGAGCGTTGCCCGCGATCGGCTCGGCCACTCCAGCATCGCCGTGACATCTCACTTCTACTCAGGCGTGGTCGACGCCCTCCAGCGTGAGGCAGCAGACAAAGTGGGCCACCTGCTGGCCGGATGAGCCCACCAGTCAAGCCTCGAGGTCCAGGCACCGACGGGTACGGGGCGCTTTCATGTCGGGGCACCATTCGACCGCGCACCCGAACTCCGCACGTAATCCGCGTGCGCAGGTTCGAGTCCGATCAGGGCCCCGCGAGCAATGAACCCAGAAGGTCAGAGCCTTACCCCATGCTCGCCAAGCCTGATGGTTGAGTCTGGTCTCGCCACCTGAGCACGCGCATCGCCCGGAGGGTGTTCCAGCGGCTCGGTCTGCCCTCGCCCGCGTCCATCTCGAAGTGCAGCCGGCCGGGATGGGGATTCTCGAGTGGCCAGCGTCCGTCCGCGTCGCGCTTGGACTCGACTAGGTCGATCGCCTCGGCCACCCGCTGGTCCGGAGCAGCGCCCGCGGCACGCAGATAGTCGAGACCTCGGAGCACGTCGTAGTGCCAGTAGGTCGGGTAGGAGAACTGCATCCAAGCCGGGTTGATCACCTCCCCGTTCGACAGCCTGCGGAGCATCCGGCGTTCGAGCAGGTACTCCTGACCACGGAGGCGAGCTGCGTACACTTCCGGTGAGCCTCCCATGGCGCGCTCATACTCCAGCAGGCCGTCCAGCACCTCGATCGTTGTGTGGAATGACCCCCGCGTCGCCCCATTCTCCTGCTCGCAATTCCACCCGCCGTCGCCCATCTGCTCGCCAAGGAGCCGGTCCACGATGGCCTTGACGTCCTCGCCGAAGTAGCTCCCGATCGCCACGGCCCGGCCATTGATGCACGGCTCCACCTCACCCCCGAAAAAGGGCTCGCCATCGTGCTCCCATCTACAGTTGTCGCGGACCAGCCGGACGGCGTGACAGGCTCCTGCGCTGCCCGGATCAAGACCGAAGTTCCGCAGCAGTGTCAGGCTCCAGGCCGTGGAGGTCCATTGGGGGAAAAGGGTGCCCCGCCGGTCGGGCGGCAGTGATTGCCACCAGTCGGCCGCGGCAGCGGAGGTGAACGTCGGAGTACCATCCACCCACTGGCCATCCTGGCGCTGGAGGGAGAGCAGCCGAGCGCCCCAGCCTTCGTCGGCGACGCGGGCGCGCTCGGCCGCGACTGCCTCCTCAGGCGCATCAGCAAGGTCGCGCATCACCTGCCAGCGGATCGCCGGGTCGGAATCCGCCAGCCAATCGACGACCTCCATCCGGTGCCCCCTCCTCCAGAACGGATTGATGACGCCATCTGGTCTTGCGCCGCACTCGTCCCACCTCGCCATTCTGCCGCGTCCTGTGCGTGCCAGGCAGGGTGCCGCTCCATCTCGGCGAAAGCTGGCCGGGCACGGGCCGCCACCGACAGCCACCCATGTCCCTGACCACCCGCCGCCCAGGCTGCCAAACGAAGTAGATCGCCGAGCCCTGCACCCGCCGCCCGTGTTGGTGACCTTACATCCGGGCTGCAGGCACCAGCACATGCGGCCCAACACCATCGCACCCGACCTCACGACGCGAATGGCCCGTGCCTCGCAACGAATCCCGCCATCCCATCCCAGAGCTCTCGGCGCCGATTCCTGAGCCGTGTGTCGGAGGGTCGAGTCCTGCCGGGGCCCCTTCAGTTCTCGGGGGACTCCAGGGTCGGCGGCCCCCGCGCTTCTCGTCGGGGAGCTGGGCGCGCCGATGGTCCTGGGAGTCGACATCCGGCAGCCGAGCCCGGGCTGGAGCAGCGGTTCGGCCCCGCCACCTTTCAGCTGGGGATGGTCATCTCGATGGGCGATCTCGGAGTACGCAGCCCGTGCGGGCTTGGAGGCGCGTCCCTGGGGCAGGTGCCGCACGAGGGCGCCCCCTGCCGGTCGGCCCCTCAAAGCCCCCTTTGGGGAGTGAGGTGGCCACCAGCCATCAACCCGACCCTGTGCCAGGCGGCCATGGGCGCACGCGAGCGAATCCTTGCGGCTGTTGGCAAATTCAACGGTGGTCGGCCCGGCGGGACTCGAACCCGCGACCAGGGCTTTATAAGAACCCCGCTCTGACCAGCTGAGCTACGGGCCGGTGCCGGCAGGATAGGCCACCTGGGCCCGATCGTCGGTCTCAGGCGACCGCCAGCACCAAGTTCACCTGGCGGTCGGGGACCACCACCACCCGGCGGGGGGGATGGCCGTCCAGCAGGGCCGCGATCCGGGGCAGGGACAGGGCCAGGCGCTCCAGCTCATCCGCGGGCAGCCCGGGGGCGACCCGCAGCTGGTCGCGCCGGCGTCCGTCCACCGCCACGATCACGGTGACGACCTCCTCCACCAGCAGGGACGGGTCGTGGCGCGGCCACGGCTGACGGTGCACCGACCCCGTCCCCCCGAGCCGGTGCCAGAGCTCCTCGGCGGCATGCGGAGCGTAGGGGGCAAGGAGCTGCGCCAGCGTCCGCACTCCCTGGGCGGGCACCGGCCCCGGGTGATCGCGCAGAGAGTTGGCATAGGTCATCAAGGCGGCGATCGCGGTGTTGTACTTCAGCTGGGGAGTGTCGGCGCTCACCTTCTGGACGCAGAGATGGCGAGCCCGGGCGAGCGCGGCCGGCTCCTCGGTGTCCTCCACCCGGGCGAGCAGGCGGAACAGCTGGGCGAGGAAGCGGGCCGGGCCGTTGATGCTACGGTCGCGGAAGTCGCCGCCCTCGTCGAACGGTCCCATGAACATGAGGTAAAGGCGGAAGCTGTCGGTGCCGTAGCGGTCCATGTACTCGTCAGGGTTGACGACGTTGCCGCGTGACTTCGACATCTTCGCCCCCTGGCTCACGATCATTCCGTGGGCCCGAAAGCGGGTGAAGGGCTCCTCGAAGTCAAGCCAGCCGAGGTCATGCAAAGCCATCGCGATGAAGCGCGAGTAGAGCAGGTGCAGGACCGCGTGCTCGTTGCCGCCGATGTAGGTGTCCACCGGCAGCCAGCGCCGGGTAAGCTGGGGATCGAAGGCGACGTCATCGCGGTCCGCCGATGGATAGCGCAGAAAGTACCAGCTGCTGTCAAGGAAGGTGTCGGACACGTCGGTCTCCCGGCGCGCGGGCTCCCCGCACTGGGGGCAGCGGGTGTTGACGAACTCGGGCACCGCCGCTAGCGGCGAGCTGCCCGTGCCCAGCGGGCGGAAGGCCTCCACGTAGGGGAGGACGACCGGCAGCTCCGTCTCGGGCACGGGGACCGCGCCGCACCGGGGACAGTGCACCACCGGGATCGGCGGACCCCAGTAGCGCTGCCGGGAGATCCCCCAGTCACGCAGCTTGTAGCGAACTTCACGGGAGCCGAGTCCACGCGCCTCCAAGGTCGCGACCACCCGCTCCCGCGCCGGGTCGGGCGCACCCAGCCCGGTGAACTCGCCGCTGTTGACGAGCACGCCGCCACCGACATGGGCGGCGAGAGCGACGTCCTGGTCAGCCCGGACCACCTCGACGATCGCGAGGCCGTGGGCGGTGGCAAAGGCGTGGTCGCGCGGGTCGTGGGCGGGCACCGCCATGATCGCCCCGGTGCCGTACCCGCTGAGCACGTACTCAGCGGCGAAGAGGGGGAGCTCAGCGCCCGTGAGCGGATGCCGCGCGGTCCGGCCCAGCGCGACCCCGGCCGGGCCACCAGACTCCGCGTGCTGGCCGGCCACCCGTCGTCGCTCCGCGCGCGCGACGTACGCGGCGACCGTCTCCCGCTGGGCGGGGTCGGCCAGCCGCACGGTTCGGGGGTGGTCCGGTGCCAGCACCATGAAGGTGGCGCCGAAGAGGGTGTCGGGTCGGGTGGTGAACACCCGCAGCGGCTCCTCTCCCGCGATCGGGAAGTCGATGTGGGCGCCCTCACTGCGGCCGATCCAATTGCGCTGTGCCAGCTTGGTCGACTCCGACCAGTCGAGCGCGTCGAGCCCGGCGAGGAGCCGCTCCGCGAAGCGGGTGATGCGCAGGAACCACTGCTCCAGCTCCCGCTCCAGCACCGTGGCGCCACAGCGCTCGCAGGTCCCATCCCCCAGCACCTGCTCGTCGGCGAGGACGGTGAGGTCGTTGGGGCACCACTTGACCCGGCGGGTCGCACGGTAGGCGAGGTCGGCCTTCCAGAGCTGCAAAAACAGCCACTGGGTCCAGCGGTAGTAGCGGGGATCGGTGGTGTCGACAGCCTTCGACCAGTCGAACTGGGCCCCCAGCCGCTCCAGCTGGGTGCGGAAGCGGGTCACATTTCGGCGCACCAGCTCCATCGGGTGGCGACCCACCAGGATCGCGTGGTTCTCGCTGTGGATGCCGAAGGCGTCGAACCCGATCGGCTCGAAGACATCGTGTCCCTGGCAGCGCTGGAACCGGCCGTGGATGTCGGCGCCGGTGAAGGCATACATGTTGCCCACGTGCAGGCCCTCGGCGGAGGGGTACGGGAACATCATGAGGTTGTAGTAGGGGTCCCGGGCGTGGGCCAGATCAATCCGGTCGAGCCCGTCACGCGCCCAGCGGGCGCGCCAGCGGGCCTCGTAGACGGCAGGATCGTCGTCGTGCGCCATGGTGAGAGGCCATGGTAGCGGGCGCCGGCGATGCCCACCGGCCCGGATCCCCAGGCGGGCGGGCGGCCCCGCCGTCATCTATACTCGCGCCCGGTCGCGGCCCGGGCCGCCCACCCCGGCCCGCCCTCGTCGCGCGGGTCCGGTCCGGCTGTTCTGTGGGAGGCGGCGTGGTGCCCGACATCCTCGCGACCACCGGAGCGGCCGGCCCCCGGGGCCTCCCCTACCGATGAGCGGCGGCCCCGGCCGTCGCCCGCCCCCCCGGGGCCGCGACGGGAGCTCCGCCAGCCTGGCCGACGGGCCGCCGCCGCGCCCCCGCCGCCGCGCCGCCCTCGCCCAGCGCCGGGAGCGTGCCGGCCGGGGCTGGCGCGGGGCCATCGCCACCTGGACCCTGCCACGACTCTCCCTGGCCGTCCTCGGGGCAACCGCGGTCGTCGTGGTCCTGGTGGCCGTCGCGGCGGTCGTGATCAGTCTCAGCGCCGGGCCTGCTCTGCCGGTCCAGGTGGAGGGGGGCAATGGGCTGCCGACGCCCGACCGGGTGGCGCTCGCGTACGTGGGCACCCATGTGACCGGCACGCTGGTCGCGATCACCGTCCCGACCGGCACCATCACGGTGGCCCCCGAGGGACAGGCCCCGGTGACCGCGGTCGTGAGGCGCTCCAGCCGGGTGCTGGTGGACGGGCGTCCGGTGCGGCTGGATGCGCTTGTGCCCGGGGACGAGGTGGTGGTCAGCTTCGGCGGCAACCGGCGCGTCCTCACCGTGCGCCGCCTCAACGACATCATCGCCCTGCCCTCCGCGCTCCCCACCCCGTGCGTGGTCAATTGCTTCGTCTCGGCCACCCCGACCCCGCGGCGTCGGCCCCGCTCCAGCCCGGGACCCCGTCGGACCGCGACCCCGAGGATCCGGCCCCATGCGACCCCGACGGTCTCGCCGCCGACGCCCCCCCCGACCCCGCCCCCCGCCCCGATCGCGACCCCGACCCCGACCCCGGCGGCGGCAACGCCCAGCCCCACGCCTCAGCCGACCGCGACCCCGAGCCCGTCCCCCGGTCCGACTCCCACCCCCACGGCCGCGCCGACGCCGACCCCGACCCCGCCGGCGCCCAACCCGCTGATCGGGGGGCCGCCCGCCCGCTGATCGCCGGGCCCGGCGACCAGCGGCGGCTCAGCCGCTCGCGGCGCTCGGCTCCGGGACCGAGATCCCGCGTCGCGCCAGGACCGCCGGCCCCGAGCCGGCCCTAATCGCGGCCACCTGGTCGGGGCGCAGGCCGCTGCCGAGCAGGAGCTGTTCGGCCCGGGCGGGGGTGAGCAGCCCATCAGGGCGGTGCGCGTCCGAGTCGAGCAGCAGCGGGGCGCCCTCCGCGAGGGCGATCCGAACCACGTGGCCGTTGGTCATCGCGTGGATCGGTGCGGCAGTCACCTCCAGATGCACCCCGGTCGCGCGCGCCGCCGCTGCCGCCGCCTCGGTGATGAGGCCGGGGTGCCCCAGGATGTCCACGTCCGGGCAGCGGACGGCGGCCAGGTTGAGGCCGGGCTGGGGGTGGTCGCCCAGAGTCTCGCCGTGGACCACCACCAGGCGCGCACCCAGCCGGCGCGCCTGGGCGGCCACCCAGGCCACGCGCTCGGGGGCGACCCGGGTGATCTCCACCGCCGGGATCGCCGGAAGCTCGAGTGCCCGTGCCACCTCGGCACAGGCGGCGACGATCTGGGGGACGCGCTGCGCCACGCTGGTCTCGTCGACGTGGTCGCTGCAGACGTAGGCGTCGTAGCCGTTGGCGACGCAGCGCCGCGCCATCGTGAGGGGGTCGGCGGCTCCGTCGGAGATCGTCGTGTGGGTGTGGAAGTCGAAGAGCGCCATCGAGATCAGGGTACGGGATCTCCCCCGATCCCCGAGTCCGGCTGCCCGGGTGGCGACGAGGACCCGGAGAGCAGCAGTCCGTCCCGCAGGCCCCGCTCGGTGACCGTGAGTCCACCCAGCTGGTAGGCGCGGGCGAGCGCAACCAGCAGCTGGGTGCCCCCCGCCAGCAGGCGGGCGCGCTCGGGGTGCAGGCGGCGGGCGCGGGCGACCTCGGCGCTGGGGTGAGCGTCGGTCACCGCCTGGGCGCGCACGAGATCCTGCAGACTCAGTTCGACCGGGGCATCGGTGCCCGGAGTACCGAGGGACAGCGGGCCCTCCGCCCTCGCTGGGCGGGTGCCCTGTAAGAGCCAGGGGAGGTTGGCGGCGGTGCCTCCGGTGGCGATGCCGAGTCGGGGCGAACCCGGGGGCGCGTCGGCCAGCGCCGCCCCGATCGTGACCGCGGCCGCAGCGCGGTCGGCGCTGCTGGGGGGATCGCCGAAGGCGTGGCGCTGGACCAGGGCATCGCTCCCGATCCGCAGGCTGACGGCGCACCGAAGCGTTGGACCTCGCCCGAGCGCGACCTCGGTGCTGGCGCCGCCGAGGTCGAACACGACCACCTCGGTATCGTCCGACACCCCCGACGCGGTGGCACCCAGAAAGCTGAGCTGAGCCTCCTCCTCGCCGGACAGGATGCGCAGGGCGAGGCCGCAGCGCTGCTGGACGGCTCGGACCAGCTGCTCGCGGTCGCTGGCCCGTCTGATCGCCTCGGTCGCCGCCAGTACGATTCGCTGGGCGCCGGCCCCGCGGGCGAGCGCCACCAGCTCGGCGACCGTCGCCGCCGTCGTCCCCACCGCCTCCGGGCCGAGCTGGCCGAGCGCAGCCACCCGCCGCCCGAGCCGAGCCAGCACCACCGCGTGCCGACGTGCCACCAGGCCCCCCGGGGCGGTAGTCGCCACCAGTAAGTGAATGGTGTTCGAACCCACGTCCAGCGCCGCCACCACCTCAGGCGCCGGCTGAGGTGGTGGCGGGTCCGGCTCGACGGCGGCCATCAGACGTCCTCGTCGTCGGTTGGCTCAGGCTGGACCAGTACGGTGCCGTCGCGGTCGACTCGGACCGGGAAGCGTTTTACGAAGATCGCATCCGACACCGGCGACACCCCGGTGCGGACGTCGTAGGCATCGCCATCCCAGGGGCAGGTCACGACCACCCCCCGCAGGGTTCCCTCGCCGATGGGACCCCCGCTGGCACAGGCGTTCTCCAGAGCGTGGACTACCCCGCCGACCTTGAAGACGGCCACCTCAACCCCGTCCGCGTCCACCACCAGGCCGGTGCCGAGCGGGATGTCCGCCAACTGGGCCACCGGCACGAACCGAGCCACGCGCGGATTATGCGCAGCCTGGGCAGTGGGTTGTGAGCCTGACCGGCGTCTGCGATGATCGGGAGCATGTCCTCGGGCACCGACGCCTCGATCAGCGACGCCGAGCTCACCGCCCGGGTGCGCGGGTGGCTCGCTGACGCGGCCGGCGCCAGCAGCGTCCACGCCAGCCGGCCCGACCCGCGTACGGTGGTGATCGATGCGCACGCGACCTCCAACTACCTGCCGGTGCTGACTCCTGGGACGCGGCGGCGGCTGGTCGAGGCGGTGCGGATGTGGCTGCCCGAGGTCGTGTCGGTCCGGGTCGATCCCCATCACTGAGAGCGGGCCGAACCTGCCGGCCGTCTCCCGCCGTGTCTGATCTCTCTCCGACCGCCGACTCGGAGGCTCTCTATGGCCCAGTTGAGGTGGGCAAGCAGCTTGGGGTGAAGCCCCAAGTGGTGATCAATTGGATCCGCGAGGGCCGCGCGCTGCCCCATGGAGTGGACGCGATCGGTCGCCATCGCTTCACCCCCGCTGACGTGGCGGAGTTGCGCGCCAGCCTCGGGACCCGTCGCCCGGTGCGGCCGCCCGATCCGCCGGCTCCGACGGGCTGAGCCACTCCTCCCGCGATCCGGAACGCCGCTACCATGGGTGGATCCGGGTGGGCGCGACACCCGCCGGACGCGCCGAGTCGGTGGCAGTCCCGGGCGCCGGGTCGACCTTGCAGTAAGGAGCGTGGACACGTGGATGTTGCACTGACGGCGGGAGAGCTCCACGACCTCGAGGCGGATGCGCTGGTGCTTGTCCACTTCACGGGCGAGCCGCTGGGGCCGGTGGCCGCGGCCGCCGACCACGCCCTGGGAGGGCTGCTCCAAGAGGTCCGCACCTCCGGGGAGGCTTCGCCCGACTTCCCGTCGCGGCTGGTGGTCCCGACCATGGGTCGCCTGCCGGTCGCGCGGGTCGCCCTGGTCGCCCTGGGGCCCGCCGCGCTGCTCGATGGCTACCGCCTGCGCAATGCGCTCGAGCTCTGCGGCCGCCAGCTGAAGCGAACCGCGGCCCGGGTGGCAGTCGCCCTGGAGCCCCAGGTGGTGGCGGCGCTCGGCGGTGACCGTGCCGCCGCCCTCCGCGGGGTGGTCGAAGGCCTGGGGTGCGCCAACTCTGAGACCGACCGAGATCGCGCCACCCCCCGTCATCCCGGCACGATCGCCTCCGTCGTGGTGATGGGACTTAGCCCCGACGAGCCAGGGCTCGAACAGGTCGCCCGCGAAGCCTCCCTGCTGGGCGCCGCCACCGCCACCGTTCGCAGTTGGCAGTGGCGGCCGAGCAACCGCTTCACCCCCCAGATGGTGGCCTCCGAGGCGGTGGCGCTCGCGCGCGAGACCGGCCTCGAGTCCCAGGTCCTGGAGCCGAGCGAGATGGCCTCGCTGGGAATGGGCAGCCTGCTCTCGGTGGCCCGGGGGTCGCACGAGCCGGCGCGCCTCATCGTGCTGCGCTACCGGGGGACGGGCGGGGCGGCGAGCGGTACCGAGCTCGCCCTGGTCGGCAAGGGGATAACCTTCGACTCCGGGGGAATCTCGCTGAAGCCGGCGGCCGGGATGGCGACCATGAAGGCCGACATGAGCGGCGGCGCCGCTGTGATCAACGCGATGGGGGTCATCGCCCAGCTCCGACCCTCCATCCCCGTGATCGGGGTGGTGCCCCTCACCGAGAACATGCCCGGCGGGCGCGCCACCAAGCCGGGAGACGTGGTCACGGCGATGAATGGCACCACCATCGAGATCACCAACACCGACGCCGAGGGCCGTCTGGTGCTGGCCGATGCGCTCGCGTATGCGATCCGGCTAGGCGCCACCCATCTCGTTGACGTGGCCACCCTCACCGGTGCCGTGTCGGTCGCGCTCGGCCATCCCGTCACCGGCGCGATGGGGAACGACCCGACCCTGCTGGGACAGGTCTTCCAGGCCGCCGACCGAGCCGGCGAGCGGATCTGGCAGCTGCCGATGTTCCCCGAGCACGACGTGGTGCTGGAGAGCGACGTCGCCGACATCAAGAACGCCGCCGAGACCCGGGCCGCCGGGTCGATCAACGGGGCCGTCTTCCTGCGTTGTTTCGTAGGCGAGCGCCCCTGGGTCCACCTCGACATCGCGGGGGCTGCCTGGAACGACCAGCCCGGGCTCGCGCGGTTGGCGCACAAGGGTCCCACCGGCGCGATGACGCGCACCCTCATCCACCTGCCGTTCGTGATCGCGGGCTGAGGCGGAGCCAGCCCCCACTCATCCGCGGCGGGCGAAGCGCACCACGCCGTCCGGCTCCACGGCCCGCCGGTCGATCCGGTCCTCCGCCTCGAGCTTGAGGCAGTGGGCCAGGACAGTGCGAGCGGCCGGCGGCCAGAGGGCGGTGGGGATGTCCGCATACAGGCTGGGCACCATCTCATCCGGGCTCGCAGGCCCGGAGTCGAGCCGGGCCAGCACCGCGGCCTCGCGCGTCGCCCGGTGCCGCAGCAGCTGGGTGATCGCCGCCTCCGCGTCCGGCAACGGTTCGCCGTGGCCAGGGAGGAGGACCTGGGGGCGTTCCAGGCGCAGGCGCTCCAGCGAGTCGAGGTACGCTCGCATATCGCCCGATGGGGGGTCGATCACAGTGGTGGTGCCCCCCAGGACGTGGTCCCCCGTGAAGCAGAGGCCGTCGTCCTCGACCAGGAAGCAGAGGTGATCCGGCGCATGGCCTGGGGTGTGAAGGGCGCGCAGCGCGTGGCGGCCCACCTCGAGGCGGTCGCCATCGTGGAGCGCGAGCTCACCGGCGCCCCAGGCGGCGGCGTGGAAGACGCCGACCCCGACCCCGAGCTCGCGCGCCAGCCGGGCGGCGCCCTCCCGGTGATCGGGGTGGCCGTGGGTGCACACCACCCGGGAGATCACGCCCGGGGCCGCGGCCCGTTCGATCGCCTGGCGGTGACCGGCGTCGTCCGGGCCCGGGTCGATCACGGTCACGTCCTCGTCGCCCACCACCCATGTGTTGGTGCCGCGCCCGGTCAGGAGCCCGGGGTTAGGCGCGAGCACCCGGACCACCCGAATCCCGCCGACCCCGGTCGACACGGCGAGCGCGTCATCCTCCATCGGCACCCAGCAGAACCGCGGGATCGAGCCCGGGCACCCGCGCGGGCGTGACATCGGCGAGCTCGGGCCTCACCGTCACGACCGGAGCGGTGCGGGCGGCGGCGAGCGCCTCGGCGCAGGTCCGGTGGGCCCCGACGCCGGCGAGGACCGCCCGGGTCGGGGGCAGGATCTGCCAGGCACGGGTCCGGCCGTGCTCGAGGGCCGCTGCCGGGGTCGTCCAGCCCCACCGGACGGACTCGCCCCCGGTCTCGGCGCCGCGCGCCTCCTCCTCCGGCGCCCGGGCGAGGTAGAAGCGGGTGTCATAGCGGCGGGGCAGCCCCGCCGGCGTGATCCAGTGGGCGCAGAACACGAGGCTGGCCACCGCCGGGCGCAGCCCGAGCCGGTTCAGGCCCTCGCGCAGGGCGGAAGCGTCGCCCGCCAGCAGCCGCCGCCGGAGGGTGGCGAGGGCTCCGGTGTGGTCTCGGCCCACGGCCCGACCGCGCGGGTCGATCGCGAGCAGCAGCCCGGTCTCCTCGAAGCACTCACGGATGGCCGCGATCGCCACCGCGAGCGGCGCGCGCGGATCGACGATTTCCGCCCGGCAGCGGGCGAGCCACCCCGGGTCCCGGTCGGCGGACTCCACCCGACCGCCGGGAAAGACAGTCGCACCCGGCGCGAAGGCGGCGTGGGGCGGGCGCTCGAGCAGGAGGACCTCGAGCGGCCCCCGGCCGCGCGGTCCGTTCCGCAGGAGGACCACGGTGGCAGCGTCCTGCGGGGTCGCCTCGGCGCTCACTCCACCGGCTCCAGCCGCTGGCTGGGATGCTCATGCCGGCCCGCCTTGGCGCAGGGGCGGCCGTCGACCCGGACGATGTCGGCGGTGAAGTCGAAGCGGCCGGTGAAGAAGGCGCTGCCCACCCCGTAGGCATCGACGGGGACGCCCGCGGCCTCGAAGGCCGCGATCCGGTCGGCGGTGAAGCCGCCGCTGGCGACGATCTGGACGCTTGGATGACCGGCCTCGTCGAGCGCCGCCCGCACCATCCGGCAGAGCTCCGGCGTCACCCCTCCGGGCGGCACCTCGCCCATCAGGGGCAGCATGCTCCGGTCGACCATGTGCTGGGAGGTGTCGAGGCGCACGCCCCAGAGCCGGGGTCCGAGCGCGCGGGCCACCGCCACCGCGGTCCCGACGCAGTCGTTGTCGAAGTCGACGAGCACGGTGATCTGAACGTCGGGATCGACATGGGTGGCGAAGGTCACCGCTGCCCGCACCGTGTCGCCCCCATAGGCCGCGATCAGCGCATGGGGCACGGTGCCGATCCCGCGGGCACCCCACCAGGAGGCCTGGGCGTCGGTGGAGACGCCGATCGCCCCGGCCACATGGGCGGCCCAGCCGTCGCCGGTCTGGACGGCGTGGTGATCGAAGCGCGCGGGGAAGAAGATGATCGGCTTGCCCCGGGCCGCCTCGACCACCCGACGCACGTTGGTGGCGACCCGGGTCCGTCTCGTCAGCGCGCCCAGCACCACCGTCTCCAAGTGGGCGAAGAGCCCGTAGTCGCCCTCGATGGTGAGCACCGGCTCCCAGGGCTCGATCTCATCGCCGTCGTAGAGAGCACGCACCGTGAGACCCGCCCAGCGCCGGGACCCCAGTTTGAGCAGGGCGATCGCCTCGTCGATTCCCCCCAGCACCGCGCGCCGGCGCTGGAACACCTGCATCACCACCTGGGGGTGGTAGCGGTCCCGGGCCAGCACCGTCAGGGTGTGGTTGAAGTATGCGTCCGAGTAGTACCCCTGGCGGATCTTCGCGACGGGGAGGCGGAAGACCGTGGGGTCGAGGCGCTCCCGGCGCCCCGGCCCGGGCGGGGTCAACTGACGACGTCCTCCCGCTCCGCGAAGCTGAGGATCCGGCCGGGCTGGAGCAGAGCGAACGGGCGCTGGATGCTGACCGGCTCGCGGGCGAGCGCGGGGACCCAGACCGCGCTGAGGTTGCGGACCGGGATGAAGTCGTCGAGATTGCGCTCGATGGTCTCGCGCAGCCCCAGTCGGGGCTCCAAGAAGACCTCGCAGACCAGCGAGAAGGCGTCGGTGCTGATCGCCACCCGCCGGATCACCTTCTCCACCAGCAGCGGGCGCCGGCGCCCGGGCTCAGGCGGAGCGTCCTGGACCGGGGCCACGAAGACGATCGAGGCCTTGGCCACAAGCGCCTTCGCCTCGACGTGGCTGACCACGGGGTAGCTGCTGGCGAGGGGCTCGAGTGAGACGTTGTGCACCTCAAGGAAGTCGGTGCGTCGGTTGACGACATCGGTGAGCCGGAGTGGGGCGGTGACCTCAACCTCCCCCGTGAGCTTGAGGAAGGAGCTGAAAATGACCACGGCCTCGGTGGAATCCATGGGGGCGCAGTATAGGAGGCGGGAGCTCGATGGAAGCGGACGATCCGGCGCGCGGGCGGGTGCCGCTCGACCGGGATCGGGTGGGGCGTGCCCTGGCGGCTGCCGGCTGCCCCGGGCCGGTCCGGGTGGTGGCGAGGACCGATAGCACCCAGCAGCGGGCCCGCCTCGCCGCCGCCGGGGGCGTGGAGGAAGGCTGGGCCATCCTCGCCGAGGAGCAGGTGAGCGGCCGGGGCCGGAGCGGGCGCGGCTGGTGGGCGCCGCCGCGCTCTGCGGTGCTGGCCTCGATGCTCTGGCGTCCCGACCGACCGCCCCACCGGTTTCCCGAGCTGAGCCTGGTTGCCGGGGTGGCGGTGGCGGCGGCGCTGCGCGACGTCGGGGTGCTCGGTGTCACTCTCAAGTGGCCCAACGACTGTCTGCTCGGGGGACGCAAGCTGGCCGGGATCCTCTTGGAGGTGGTTCCCGGGGGGCCGGCGCCGGTCCCCTCGGCCCTGGTGGTCGGGGTTGGCTGCAACGTCGACACGCGCGCCGGCGAGTGGCCACCGGAGCTGGCCGGGATCGCCACCAGTTGCGCCCGCCCGGGGGCCCGCCTCGACCGGACCGCGCTCGCGGCCGCCATCCTCTGCCGCCTCTGGCTGGGCTACCGGCGCTGGCTGCGGGACGGCTCGGGCTGGGCCCGGGCCGCCTGGCACGACCTCGACCCGAGCCCGGGCCGGCGGGTCGTGGTCCAGAGCCCCAAGGGTCCGGTCGAGGGGGTCATCCTGGGGCTCGACCCAGGAGGCCGGCTGCGCCTGCTCACGGACCGGGGCGAGCGGGTGCTGGCAGTTGGAGAGGTCCACACGCTCCGGCCCGCGGTCGGGATCGGGTCGGGACCATCCGCGCTCGGGACGCCGCAGGTCATTGACGACACGACGGGCGGCGCCTACGATGGAGAGGTGGCTCGCGGCGCGTGCTGGCGCGCCTGAGCCGGCCCCACGCTTGCCTGAGGAGCGACCGTGCCCACGATCGAAGAAACGTGCGTTGCGATCACCCGACTCGAGCACCGGTGGGAGGTCGAGAAGACCCAGCGGTACGCGCGTCGGAACAAGATCCGCTACATCGATCGGCTCCTCAATGAGCTGGAGCAGCTCAACATTGCGGACGAGGCGGAGATCCCCACCGAGCTGCGCGCTCTCTGCAAGGAGTTCGTCGACGGCGAGTCCCACCCGCTGGCGCAGCGCGCGCCCGCCGAGGTGGCGATCGGGGAGTGGATGGACGCCCTCTACGACGTCCAGGACAGCCTCATGTTCGCGATCGAGGACGACGAGGAGTAGTCGGCGCGTGCGGTGCGCTGCCCCCACCCCGCGCGGCTCGCGAGCGGGGTATACTGGCCGGCCCGCGGGCCCCCATAGCTCAGCGGATAGAGCGCCGGCCTCCGGAGCCGGGTGCGCAGGTTCGAGTCCTGCTGGGGGTACCAGGTCCGGCGCGGGGCAGGGCGGGGTGCCGGCCCTCACCGGGCGACCCGTCCGGGCGGGGCGATGGGCGCCCCCTGGTCGCCTGGGCGCCCCCTCTCCCGCGGGCGGCCAGGAATGACCGTCCGCTTGGAGCCGGTGCGAGAGCCGGACAAGCAGATCCTGGCCAACCTGCTCCAGCTGTATTGCCACGATTTCTCGCCGATTCGCGGCGACGAGCTCACCGCGCATGGCACCTTCGTGTACCGCTTCCTCGACATGCACTTCGGCGAGGGCGGTCGCGACGCCTACTTCGTCCGCCATCGCGCCCAGCTGGCCGGGTTCGCGATGAGCCGGACCCTCGCTGGCGGGGCGCGCGAGGTGGCCGAGTTCTTCGTGGTCCAGGCCCATCGCCGGCGGGGGGTGGGGCGGCGGGCAGCCCAGCTGCTCTTCGCCCGCCACCCGGGGCGCTGGGAGGTGGCGGGCGACGACGCCAACCGGCCGGCGCAGGCCTTCTGGCCGGCGGTGGTCGCGGCGTGCGCGGCCGCTCCGCCCGATTCCTGTGTCGAGGGCCCGCCCCTGCGCGCCGTCTCCCAGACCGTGATCCGTTTCGCCACCGGGTGACGGGCGCCGCGTCCCCAGCCGGCAGGGGCGCCGTCAGCTGCTAAGGATCTGCCGCAGCACCAGCGGGAGCACCCCTCCCTGCTGGTAGGTGGCGAGGTCGGCGGCGCTGTCGATCCGGCAGCGGACCGGGATCAGTTGGACCGCCCCGCTGTCCTCCCGGACCTCCAGATCCAGATCCCCCCGAGGCCGAAGGCCGGTGGCCAGCCCCCGCACGCTGTAGCTTTCCCGGCCCGTCAGCCCGAGTGACGTCCAGCTCGCGCCGTCGCGGAACTCCAGCGGCAGAATCCCCATCCCCACCAGGTTGCTGCGGTGGATGCGCTCGAAGCTCTGGGCGACCACCGCCCGCACCCCGAGGAGCTGAGGGCCCTTGGCGGCCCAATCTCGTGAGCTCCCGGTGCCGTACTCGCGCCCGGCCAGGACCACCAGCGGCGTCCCCTCCGCCTGGTAGCGGAGCGCCACCTCGTGGATGGTGCCGACCTCGCCATCGGGGAGGTGGGCGGCATAGCCCCCCTCGCGGCCCCCCGCCAGCCCATTGCGCAGGCGGACGTTGGCGAAGGTGCCCCGCGCCATGACCTCGTGGTTGCCGCGCCGCGCTCCGAAGCTGTTGAACTCGCGCTCGGAGACGTCGTGCGCCTGCAGCCACAGGCCAGCCGGACCGGTCGCCGGGATGCTCCCGGCGGGGGAGATGTGATCGGTCGTGACCGAGTCACCCAGCAGGGCGAGGACCCGTGCTCCCTCGATGTCCGCCACCGGCCCCGGCTCGCGACCCACCTGGAGGAACGGTGGCTCCCGCACGTAGGTCGAGGCCGCGTCCCAGGCGAAGAGGGGACCGGTAGGCGAGGCCATCGCGTGCCAGTGGTCGTCGCCCTCGAAGATCCGCCCGTACTCGCGTGTGAAGAAGCGCGCCTGCACCGAACGAGCGACGGCCGTCGCAACCTCCTCCGGCGTCGGCCACAGGTCAGCCAGCCGGACTTCGCGACCGTCGCGGTCGGTGCCCAGCGGATCGTGGGCGATGTCCACCAGCACGGACCCGGCCAGGGCGTAGGCCACCACCAGCGGGGGGGACGCAAGGTAGGCCGCCCGCACCTCCCGGTGGATCCGGCCCTCGAAGTTGCGGTTCCCGCTGAGCACGGCGGCGACGGCGAGGTCGTCCGCCTCGATCGCGGCGGTCACCGCTTCCGGCAAGGGCCCGCTGTTGCCGATGCAGGTGGTGCACCCGTAGCCGACCACCTCGAATCCGAGCTCTGCCAGGGAGTCGAGCACGCCGGCCTCGGCGAGGTAGTCGGTCACCACCCGGGAGCCGGGCGCCATCGAGGTCTTGACGTGGGCGGGCGGCCTCAGGCCTCGTGCCACGGCCCGCTGGGCCAGCAGCCCCGCGGCCAGCATCACCGAGGGGTTGGAGGTGTTGGTGCAGCTGGTGATCGCGGCGATCACCACCGCCCCGTCGCCGATGGTCGTACCCCGACGGGCTCGGGCGGACCCCCTCGTCGACACCTCCGGGAAGGCGGCCCGGAAGCTGGCTGGGACCTGGGCGAGGGGGACCCGGTCCTGCGGCCGCCGGGGTCCGGCGAGGCTGGGCTCGATCGTCGCGAGGTCGAGCTCCAGCGACTCGGTGAACTCGGGGACTGGGCTGGCGTCGGTGCGGAACAGACCCTGCTCCTTGGTGTACCGCTCCACCAGCTCGACCAGATCCTCCTCCCGGCCGGTGAGGCGCAGATACGCCAGCACGGCGTCGTCAACCGGGAAGAGAGCCGCGGTGGCGCCGTACTCGGGGGCCATGTTGGCGAGGGTGGCTCGATCGGCCACCGTGAGCGAGCCGAGCCCGGTCCCACAGAACTCAACGAACCGCCCGACCACACCGTGCCCGCGGAGCCACTCGGTCAGGTGCAGCACCAAATCGGTGGCGGTCACCCCGGCGCCCAGCCGGCCGTGGAGCTGCACCCCGACCACCTGGGGGGTGGTGAGCGCGAGCGGCTGCCCCAGCATCACCGCCTCGGCCTCGATCCCGCCGACTCCGAAACCCAGCACACCCAGGCCGTCGACCATCGTCGTGTGCGAGTCGGTGCCCACCACGGTGTCGGGCACGGCAAGCGGGCCGCGCTCGTCGGTCTGGACTCGCACCACCCGGGCCAGGTACTCCAAGTTCACCTGGTGAACGATCCCCATCCCGGGCGGAACCACCCGAAAGTCCCGGAAGGCCTGCTGGGCCCACCGCAGCAGCGCGTAGCGCTCGTGGTTGCGCTCGTACTCGCGCTCCAAGTTGATCCCGTAGGCCGCTGCGGTGCCGTAGGCGTCCACCTGCACCGAGTGGTCGACCACGAGATCCGCCGGCACTCGGGGGTCGACCAGCCCGGGGTCACCTCCCGCCCGGACCACCGCGGCCCGCATCGCCGCCAGGTCCACGACCAACGGCACCCCCGTGAAGTCCTGGAGCAGGACCCGCGCGGGCAGGAAGGGGAGCTCGCGCCCCGGGTCGGACCTCGGGCTCCAGGCCGCGGTGACCTCGACGTCGGCCGCCGAGACGTGAGGGCCGCCGGCGTGGCGAAGCAGCATCTCCAGCCAGATCCGGACCGTGACCGGGAGCCGGTCGGTTGGCCCCATCCCGAGCTCGTCCAAGCGCCGCAGGCTGAGGTACTCGAGCGGACCGAGTCCCAGCCGTCGGCGTGCTCCGAAGGGGTCGGTCCCGCCCGTCGCTGCCATCCCGCCTGCGATTCTACCTTGGGGGTGACGCGGCGACCGGATCCGGATCCCGGCCCCGTTTGACACCCGATCCAACAGCTGGGCATACTCGCTGCCCGGAAGGCTGGTGGGCCGGGACCCCAGATGGGGGAGCCGGCCGCAGACGAGTCGGCGGGACCAAGGGAGTGACGAGGATGGGGCGCCGACTGGTCCGGGCCGCCGCCAGCGCGGGCGGGATCGGCCTCGCCCTCCTGCTTCAGGGGCTGACCTCCGCACCGGTGTTCGCCGCCCACACCGACTTCCTGCATCCGGGCGGGCCGCCCGACCGTCGGATCGTCATGCTCTTCAACGTCTTCTTGGTGTGCGCGATCGTGATCCTGATCGGCGTCACGATCGTGGTGCTCACCGCCTGCATCCGCTTCCGCCGCCGCCGCGCCGACGAGATGCCTAAGCAGGTGCACGGCTCCAACCGTCTTGAGGTGGCGTGGACGCTAGGACCGGTGATCCTGCTCGCCGCTCTGTTCGGGCTGACGGCGGCCCAGGTCGGCTACCTGCGCTACGGCCCCGCCCGGAACACCGCCGCGGGCCGCCAGGGGGTCACTGTCGAGGTGATCGGCCGCCAGTTCTACTGGACCTTCGTCTACCCGGACCACCACCAGTCCCTGCGCACCATCTACGTCCCCGCCGGGGAGCCGGTCTACCTGGTGACGGAGTCGCTCGACGTCATCCACGGCTTCTGGGTGCCCCAGGCGGGGGCCAAGATCGACGCGCTTCCCGGAATCATCAACCGCGCCTTTGTCGAGGTGAGCCGGCCGGGAACCTACAGCGGCCAGTGCTACGAGCTCTGTGGGGTCGGCCATGCCGACATGCTGATCACGATGAAGGCGCTAGCTCCGGCGCAGTACCGCCGCACCATCGCCGGGTTGCCGCCCGCCAGCGGCGTCCCCAACCTGCTGCGATGAGCCGGACCTTGGACTGGAGGCTGCCGCCGACCGCTGCTGCCGTTGCCATCTGCCGCACCGGAGGATCTCGACCGCATGGCCACCGCTGAGCTCCCGCTCGCCCATCCCGCGCCCCGCACCTACTCCGGGCTGGCCGGATGGCTGACCACCGTCGACCACAAGCGGATCGGGATCATGTACTTCGTGTCCACCGGGGCCTTCTTCCTGGTGGGCGGCTTGATGGCGCTGCTGATGCGCACCCAGCTGGCGCAACCCAACAACACCTTCCTCACCGCCTCTCAGTACAACCAGCTGATGACGATGCATGGGACCACCATGGTCTTCTTGGTCATGGTCCCGGTCTGGAGCGCCTTCGGCAACTACATGGTGCCGCTCATGATCGGGGCTCGCGACATGGCCTTCCCCCGGATCAATGCGCTCGCCTTCTGGCTCCTGCCCCTGGGGGCGGCCGTGATGTACAGCGGATTTCTCTTCGGCGGCAGCGCCGCCGCCGGATGGACCGGCTACGTGCCTCTGACCGAGAAGCTCTACTCGCCCCAGGTGGGCCAAGACCTGTGGATCCTCGGGCTCCACATCGTCGGCGTCTCCTCAGTGATGGGCGCGGCCAACTTCCTCGTCACCATCCACCGGATGCGGGCGCCGGGGATGACCTGGTTCCGGCTCCCGGTCTTCGTGTGGGCGGTCTACGTCACCTCGGCGCTGGTGTTGCTGGCGTCGCCCTTCCTGGCGGCGGCCCTGGCCATGGTCCTGCTTGACCGTCAGCTGGGGACCGACTTCTTCAATCCCACCCACGGCGGCAACGTCATCCTCTACCAGCTGCTCTTTTGGTTCTACTCCCACCCCGCGGTCTACATCATGATCCTGCCGGGATTCGGGGTGATCTCGGAGATCCTGCCGGTGTTCAGCCGCAAGCCGATCTTCGGCTACCGCACCATGGTCTACGCGATCGCCGCCATCGGCGTGCTGGGCTTCATGGTGTTCGCCCATCACATGTTCACGGTCGGGTTGCCGCTGCCGGTGCAGGTGTTCTTCATGGCCACGACGATGTTGATCGCCATCCCCACCGGAGTGAAGATCTTCAACTGGATCTCGACCCTCTGGGGGGGATCGATCCGATTCACCTGCGCCATGCTGTTCGCGGTGGGGTTCATTTTGATGTTCACCATCGGGGGGCTCGACGGGGTGTTCATGGCATCGCTGGGGATCGACTACCAGCTCAACGGCACCTACTGGGTGGTGGCCCACATCCACTACGTGCTGGTGGGCGGCTCGCTGATGATCATCTTCGCGGGGCTCTACTACTGGTGGCCCAAGGTGACCGGCCGGTTCCTCGATGAGCGGATCGGCAAGTGGCACTTCTGGCTGCTTCTGCTGGGGTTCAACCTCACCTTCCTGCCGATGCACATCCTGGGCGTGCTGGGCATGCCTCGACGGATCTACACCTACGCGGCCAGCACCGGCTGGGGACCCATCAACGCGGTCGAGACGGTGGGCTCGTTCATCATCGCCCTGTCCATCTTGATCTTCCTCTACAACGTGACCCTCTCCCTGCACGCTCCCCGGACCGCGACCGACGACCCCTGGGAGGGCAATACGCTGGAGTGGCACACGACCTCTCCGCCGCCGCCACACAACTTCGACGAGATTCCCGAGGTCCGCTCGCTGCGGCCGGTGCGTGACCTGCGCTTGGCCGGCCAGGCGGCAGTCCGCGAGGCCGCCCTCCTGCCGTGATTCTCGGGTCGGGCGCACCTCGGCCCCGGCTGCTCGCGGCGCTGCGGCACAGCGCGCTGGCCACCGCGATCGCGACCTACGCCCTGGTCATCCTCGGCAGCACCGTGCGGGTGACCGAGTCGGGCATGGGGTGTCCGGGTTGGCCGCTCTGCTACGGGCAGCTGGGGCCGGTGGACCGCTTCCACTCGGTGGTGGAGCAGAGCCATCGCTACCTGGTGGTGGTGGTGACCCTGCTGGTGGTGCTCACCGTTGTCCTGGCCGTCAGCACCGCCCGCCGGCGGCGGGCGGTGCTGTGGCCGGCGGCGGCCGCCCTGGTGATCATCGCGGTCCAGATCGCCCTCGGGGCGATCACCGTGATCACCCACAATGCTCCGGTCACGGTGGCGCTGCACCTGCTCACCGCCCAGATCCTGCTGGCCACCGTGACGATCACCGCGGTCACCGCCCGCACCCTCACCCGGAACGCCGCCGGGCCCCGCCTGCCCCGGCTCGCGTGGGCGGCGGTGGCGGTCACCTTCCTGGTGCTGATCGCGGGCTCGCTGGTGGTCGACGGAGGGGCCGCCTACGCCTGTCCCTCGTGGCCGTTGTGCGGGTTGCATGGCGAGCCCGGCGCCCTGGTCGCGATTCAGTACGGTCACCGCGGGGTGGTGCTGCTGGCCGGGATCATCCTCGGATGGTTCGTGATGCGGGTGGCCCGGCGGTGGCGCCACGTCGGGGGGGCACGGGCGGTGGCCGACGCCGTGGGCCTGGGGTTCCTCGCCGAGGTCGCGGTGGGTGGCCTCAGCGCCACCCTCCAGGCCCCCGAGGGAATCCAGGACCTCCACCTCGCCCTCGCCGCTGGGATCTGGGTCGGCGTGGTGGCCCTGGCTGCGCTCGGCTGGCAAGCCGGCGTCGCGGCCGCTCCCCTCACCCCCCGACCGAACCCCGAACCGGTCAGAATGGGGACCGACATGGTCCCGGAGAGATAGAGGGAGACCGGTGGAGAAGAAGGAAGCCCGTGGCAACATGCGTCTCGGGGTCGTGCTAGTGGTGGTGGCGATGCTGATGATGGCGATCGCCTTCGGCTGGGCGGCCTTCTACCTCAGTGCCTCCCATGGCTGACGCGCCGCCGCCGCCGATCGGCTCTGACGGACCGGGTCATGCCGCCGAGGCAGCTCCTCACGCGGTTCACCTCCCGCCGCCGAGCTACTGGCCGATCGCGCTGGCGGTGGGGATCGCGATGGCGCTGATCGGCGTCATCACGGACTACATCGTGGTGGCGATCGGTCTGCTGGTCACCCTGGTCTCGCTGGCCGGTTGGATCCGCGACGCCCGCGGGGAATACCGCTCGCTTTCCTGAGCGGTCCCAGTTGATCCCGTGAACAGCACCGGCGGATCGTCCGCCGGATTGGGCATCGTGATCCTCGCCGTCGGCCTCCTGATGGGAGGGCTGGCGGGATTCACCTTGCGGTCGATTTGGGGGCGGGGGAGCCCGCCCGCGCCGCCCCCGACCCGCTCCGCGATCACCGCGTCCCCGCCGCCGCGCCCGCTGCACCCGCTGCTGCGGGCCCTGCTCAGCGTGGACTTCGGCTGCCTGGCCATCGTCGCCGCGGTGCTCAGCGTGCTCGGGTTGGTGCTCGTCCTCCGCGCTGCCTTCGGGTGACCCCGGGGGGGGGGGCCCGCCCGGCGCGGCGCGGGACCGTGGCCCCGCCCGCTACCATGGGTCCGCATGCGCGGGCGCGTCCTGGTCGAGCGGCGGTTCGAGGTCCTCACCACCTTGGTCCTGCTCGCCGTCGCCTTCCTGGTGGTGGTGTTCGCGACCATGGTCGCGCTGAAGGCCGCCAACCCCGTGACCTTCCACTTCAACCTGCTGCTCGACATCCTGCCGTGGGTCACTCCCACCGTGATCGTGCTGGTGCTGGTCGGCCCGCTCTACCTGCGGGTGGCCGCGATCCTGCACGCCGCTCCGTCCTGGCCCGCCGCCCTCGCGGCCGAGCGCTTTCGGCTGCTCACCGGCAGCGCCTTCGGGCTGCTCGGCTACACCGTGGTGGTGTGGCTGGGCATGGTCGCGCTGCGGGCCTGGGACCCGGTCGACTTCCACTACAACTTCGTGGTCGACTGGCTCCCCGTGATCCTGCCCCCCTGGTTCGCCTGGCTGGTCGGAGGACCGATCGCCTTCCGGATCCTGGGCGTGATGGGCGCCACCGGGGCGCCCCGCGCCCAGCACCTCACCCGCCGCTGGGGAGCCTCCACCCTAGCGCTGCTGGGGGCGGCCTTCCTGAGCGGGGGAGGCCTGCTCCTCAATCAGGGGGTGTATGCCGGCACCGAGGGAAGTGGTCCCCTGGCCGGGCACGCGCTGGTGGCTTTCGGCACGCTTCTGCTCACTGCCGGCGGCCTGCTCTGGGCAGCCTTCCTGGCGACCCTGGCTGGCGGCCTCACCAGCCAGACCGTGGCGGCACTCCGGGTATCGCCGCTCGACCGCTTTCGGCTCGCCCGCCCCCGCCTTGTGGTCGAGTCGTTCGTGTGGGTGAATGGGCTGGTGGCGGTGATCGGGCTGATGATGGTGGCGCTCCAGTACGTCGACGCCCAGGACTTCCATTGGTACTTCGCGGTCGACCTCTGGCTGCTGGCTGGACCGATCGTCTTCAGCTGGATCGTGGCCGCGACCCTGGCGTTCCTGGTTCCCGCTCGGCTGGCGGTGAGCTCGCCGGCGCGCTGGGGCCGGGGTGCCCTGGCCGCCACGGGGCCGACCGGACCGAGCGGTTCCGATCGCTGGGGGTACACCGAGACCCCTGGGCGGGGGGGGGCGGTCAGCGCTGGACCGGACGCCACCCGTCCGGCCTCCGAGGAGTGACGCTCCTCCCGCTCGCCGCCCCCTCCCGTGCCGCCCACTCGGGCATCCGCTCAATGGCAAGCCTGGCCGCCGCCATCCCCGGGGCGATCCGCCTCGATGTCGGCGAGCCGAACTTCTCGACCCCGGCCGCGATCGCCGAGGCGGGGCGCCGGGCGATCGCCTCCGGTCCCATGGGATACACCCCGACGGCCGGGCGCCCCAGCCTGCTGGCGGCGATCCAGGACAAGCTCGCCCGCGTCAACGGCTATCGAGTCGGCCCCGAGTCGATCACCTGCGCCGCGGGCGGTGTGGGCGCGATCGCCGCTGCCTTCGCCGCGATCCTGGAGCCCGGCGATGAGGTGCTGCTGCCCGACCCGGGCTGGCCGAACTACTCGATGATGCTGCCCTGGACCCACGCCTGCGGTGTGCCCTATCCGTGCCGTCCGGAGGATGGCTTCCTGCCCGACCCCGACCGGGTGGCCGATCTGATCGGGCCGCGCACCCGGCTGCTCGTCCTCAACAGTCCCAACAACCCGACCGGCGCCGTCTATCCGCGCCCGCTGCTGGAGGCGCTCGGCGCCCTGGCGGAGCGGTGCGGGCTCTGGCTCCTGAGCGACGAGTGCTACGACCAGGTCATCTTCGAGGGAGTGCCGCAGAGCCCCTCCGCCTGGCTCGACCCCGAGCGGGTTGTCAGCGTCTACACGTTCTCCAAGACCTACGCCATGACCGGGTGGCGGCTCGGCTACGCGGCCGGTCCGGCGCGGCTGGTGGACACGATGGTGAAGGTGCTGGAGTCCAACTCCTCGTGCACCTCGGCGGTTGCCCAGCATGCCGCCGAGGCCGCGCTGCTGGGCTCCCAGGACGTCGTGGCCACCATGGTGGCCGCCTACCAGCGCCGCCGCGACCTGGCCGTGCGGATCCTGACCGAGGCCGAGCTCTGCCTCACAGTCCCCCAGGGGGCCTTCTACATCATGGCCGACGTCGCCGCCTGGGGCGGGGAGAGCCGTGCCTTCGCGGAGGCGCTTCTCTCCCGCCACGCGGTGTCGGTGGTGCCCGGCACCGCCTTCGGCGCGGTCGCTCCCACCACCGTGCGGGTGAGCCTGGCGAGCTCCGAGGAGGACCTCCTGACCGGGCTCAGCCGTCTCGCGGACTTCGTGCGCGGGGCTGGCTGAGCCGGGCCGAGATGGCGGCGAGTCCCCCCACCTTGGAGATCTTCACGGCCGTGCCCGCCCGGGCGCTGGTGGTGGTGGCTCACCCCGATGACGGGGACTTTCTCGCCGCATCCGTGCTCGCCGCCTGGGTGCGTCAAGGAACTCGGGCCACCTTGTGTCTTGTCACCGACGGTGACGCCGGCAGCGATGACCCGGCGATTCCCGCCGGCGAGTTGGCGCGGATCCGGCTGGCGGAGCAGCGGGCGGCCTCTGCCCAGCTGGGGGTTCACGACGTCCGATGCCTGGGCTTCCCCGACGGGATGCTGGAGAACACGCTCGAGGTCCGGCGCGCCGTGGTCCGTGTCGTGCGCCAGGTGCGTCCCGACCTGGTCGTGACGATGGACCCCACCCGGCACTGGTTCGACCGCAGCTACCTCAATCACCCCGACCATCGCGCCGCCGCCGCCGCCACCCTCGACGCAGTCTTCCCCAGCGCCCGCGACGCTCGCGCCTTTCCTGAGCTGCTCCAGCAGGAGCAGCTGGAGCCGCACCGCACCCGCTACGTGCTGCTGGGTGCCTCCGACCAGGACGATGTCGCGGTGCCGATCATCGCGACGGACGTGGAGGCGAAGCTGCGCGCTCTGGCCGAACACCGCAGCCAGTTCGACGCGGCCGAGATGGTGTCCGGGGTGTGGGAGCGGGCCCGTGCCACCGGGGCCCGCTGCGGCCTCGAGCTGGCTGAGCCCTACCGCCTCTTCGACCTCGCCCCCGGGCCGTCACAGCGCGAGCAGGCGGAGCCAGACCCGCAGCAGGTCCTCGCTGGGGATCCCCCGCTCCCGGCCCGGCCGACCACCGATTGGGGCTGAGCCGCCTCCGGCCGCGGACTCAGTCGACCGGGACCCGGGTCCGACGGCGTGAGCCCGGGCCGGGAGCCGCCGGGGTGGCCCCGCGGCGAGCTCGCGGCGAGCCCTTGCCGGCGGGCGCAGCGGGGCTTCGCTTCCCGGCGGCCGATCGCGGAGTTGCCCGCCTCCCCGGCGGCGGAGTCGGAGCCGTGGCGGCGGCGAGCCGATCCAGCCACCGAGCCATCCGCCCGCTCTCGTGATGGACCGCCTGGAGCACCAGCTCGACCGACCGGCCCACCGGGTCGCTCCGGCGGGCGCGAGCGCGCAACACCGAGGCGGTATGGCGGACCACGGCGTCGGGGCCGGGCAGGCGACCGATCCCGGGGACGGTGAGGAGGGGAATCCGGGAATGCGCCCGTGGGCGGGCGGGGCGGCGAGCACGCGGCGGGGCGGTGGGATCGGTCATCGGGCCTTCCTCCAGGGTCGGGGTCGATGGACGCGCCACCACAGGGTGGCGCTCCCCACTGCGATCACGGCGCCGATGATCACCGCCCCCGCCATCAGACCCGCGACCAACCCGGCGGCCACCGCCACTCCCAGGGCGATCACCAGCGCGGCGAGCCGGCCGGGGCGCCGGCGCCAGGCCGACCACGGGTGCTCCGCTGGGGGCGACGGTTCGCGGGCACCGGGCTCGTCGACCAGGGGTGCGTCCCATAGCCCGGCCCACCATGCGGGAGGAACCGAGGCCCCGGGTTCTGGCGAGTGCTGATCCGGGCGGCGGCGCGGGTCGGATCCGGGCGGCATCACGGGTTGCAGAGGGGGGCGCCGCGTGGCGTCTCGGTCGTGGCTAGGATAGCACCCGGTGGCCGCCAGTCCCGCAACCGTTCCGGCTTGCGTACGGGGGGTCGGCGCCGCCCCCGGCGCCTCGGCGGGGCTGGGGCGACTCCACGCGCGGATCCGCGGCTGCACGCGCTGCGCTGACCAGGGCTGGCTGCCTGGCGCCGCGCCGGTGCTGCCGGCGGCCTGGCCCACCCGCGTGGTGCTGGTGGGCCAGGCTCCCGGGCGGGTCGAGGTGGGCTCGGGGCTCCCCTTCAGCGGCCGCGCGGGTGCCCAGCTCTTCCGCTGGCTGGCGCGAGCCGGGTGCCGGTCCGAGGAGGAGGCGCGGCGCCGGATCTACTGCACCTCGATCACCAAGTGCTACCCCGGGCCGGCGCCCCACGGCGCCGGCGACCGGCGTCCCACGGCGGCTGAGGTGGCGAGCTGCCGTCCCCATCTCGACCGCCAGCTACGGCTGCTGCGCCCCCGGGTGGTGATCGCGGTCGGGAGCCTGGCCCAGTCGCGCTTCCTCGCCCCCCAGCCGCTGGCCGAGCGGGTCGGGCGCTGCTTCGACGCCGATGGAGTCGAGCTCGAGGGGACCTGGCTGGGCATGGAGACGGCCGCCCGCCGGCCCCAGCCCGCTCCCCCGCGACCGTGGGTGCTTCCCCTGCCCCACCCATCGGGTGCGAGTCGCTGGCTGAATCAGCCGACGCACAGTGAGCTGCTCGAGCGCGCGCTCGCGGTGCTGGCCCGGCTGCTGCGCGCCGAGAGCGGCCCCGCCTAACCGCGCACGCGGGCTGACCGGGGACGTCCGCTATACTGCGGCGAACTTTTCCGGTGGCCCCGGGCGTCAGGCTCGGGATCCGAGGGGCCGCCGAATCCAGGAGCCAGCTGGTGCCGTCACTCCCGCGGCGGACCCTGGACACGCCCGCCCCGGGGGGCGGATCCGGCATCCGGGAGCGTATCGCCGGGCCGCGCAGCGAGCCGACGCCCCCGGGGCCGGCCGGGGCCGTCAGGAGCCCGGACGAGATCTTGGAGCGGATCTTCGCCCCCACGCCGCGGGTGAGCCCCACCGAGCAGGCCGAGCGCACCCTGCGGCGTCCCAAGCAGCTGGTCTACGTCGCCTGCAGCAATCGCAACTTCCACTGGCGGTTCCACCTCACCAAATTCGTCCTCGACCAGGGGCGGGTGCCGATCACCCCCTTCATGCTCTTCGATTACTACCTGCTCCACACCGTGCCCAAAGAGCTGGTGCGCGAGGCGATGAACAACCTCATCGCGCGCTGCGACGAGGTCTGGGTGTTCGGCAACCTCTCGCTCGGGCTGCGGGTCCAGGTGGGGATCGCCAAGCGCATGCGCAAGCCGGTGCGCTTCTTCGACATCAGCGATCTGCCCGACCGCGTGGTCAGCGTCCCCGAGGCGATGGTGGGCGAGGAGCACCACGAGTAGGGGGTGACCGGCGCCGGCGGCGGCACGGCTCCCGCTCTCTGCCGGCACGGCCTCCGCCCCCGTCTCAGGCGGCGGGCACGTGGCAGATGGTGTCGGCACCGACGGGGACCACGACCTGAAAGGGGCGCTCACGAAAGAGCCGGCGTTCACGGTGAGGAGGGTGGAGTCAGCCGGCTCCCGCTCCACGCAGCGGACGCTCAAGCGATGCAGGGTCAGGAGTGCCCGGCCGGGGTGTGCGCCCGCCGGGCAGCTCCGGTCCCTCGTCTCCACCGCAGCCAGCAGTCCGCTGAGCCGATCCCCCACCCGCGCGGGCTCGACGTCGCACCCGAGCACGACCGGGGTGCCGGCCACCACCGTCACCGGGTCATGGGGGTCGCCTTCTTTGAGGAACAGGGATCCGGCAGGGATCCGCTGGCGGATAAGCCGCGCGAGCGCGACCTCCTCGATCCCGGTGAACCCGACCCGCGGGCTCGGCTGTGAGGACCCGGGTGGCGGCAGCCCCTGCCGGGGCAGCACCACCGCCAACGTCAGCCGTCGGCTGGCGATCAGTGTCCCGAGCAGCAGGGTGATCGGGATCGCGGCCGTCCGGCCGCGTCGGAATCCCGCGGCCAGCCAGCCCGCCCAGAGGCGCGCGGTGATCAGGTACCCGTCGGGCGCGACCGTGGTGCCCTGGTAGATCGCAGGCGTGAGGGTCACGACGTTGATCAGGGCGGGGAGACGCCCACGGTGAAGGCGATCACATAGCTGACCAGCGGGGCGAGCGCCAGCCCACTCAGGAGCGCGAGCGCGATCCGCTCGGGCCAGCGCCAGGCGACGGGCACGAGCCGGAGGGTGGCGGCACCCCGAGCATGACCCCAAGCCAGTGGGCTGCCAGGTGCCCGCCGGTCACGGGATCCGAGCCATGACCGGCACGTAGCGGGAGGCGCCGTCGAGCCGGGGAGCCACCGGCTCAGCCCCGCACGGGCGAGCGCCGACTCGGCCGCACGTGGGGACGACCCCCTGGCGTGGCACCCGCCGCGAATGGGCTGGCGGCGCCGGAACCCTCTACTACGATCACGGTCGCCGCGCAGGCCGAGACCGGCGCGGCGACCGTGGAGCGGCCAGCAGGTGTCCCGCGTCGCGCTCGACGAGGTGGCGACCGCGACCAGAGCAGCGGGCACGTCGCCGGCGGGTTGCCGCACGACGTGCCCCGCCCGTGGGACTGCGGCGGGTTCTCGCGGGGACCGGATCCCCCACCCCCGCCGGTCCCCACGTCGCCCCGCTCCCGCCCGACCGGTCCGGCGGGCGCGCGCAGCCGCCCGAGCCGTGGGCGAGCATGCCTCGAAGGCGGTGGCAGCCGGCTACCCGGCGAGCGGGCGGCCGAGCCCGCCCGCTCGCCGTGCGCGGCGCGGCTCCGATTAGAGCCGGGTCTGAGCCCCCTGGGTGGCCAGGTACGGCTGCAGGGCGTGAGCCAGAATCGGCAGCGGCATGGACTGCAGCCAGACCTGACCGGGGCCTGTGAGTACCGCCAGGAAGAGCCCGGCACGGCCGAAGAAGATGTTGCTCAACCCGGGCACGGTGGTCACCTCGAAGCCGACCGTGTCGCTGAACATGCCGACGTGGCCAGGATGGACCAGCAGGCGCTCGCCGGGCGCGAGCTCGCGGTTGACGATCTCGCCGGCGAGCTCGATCCAGGCCGTCCCGGTACCGCCCACCTTCTGCAGCACGAACCCGTTGCCGCCGAAGAGCCCGCTCCCCAGCGAGCCCTGGAAGCCCATCGACACCGACACCTGAGGGCCGCCGCACAGAAAGCCGTGCTGATGGACCATGAAGGTGGCGGTCGGCCCGATCTCGACCGGGACGATCTGCCCGGGCAGCTTGGCCGCGAATGCCACCGTCCCGGGGCCTCCCTCGGCGGTGTACTCGGTCATCAGCAGGCCGCCGCCACCCGCCATCCGGGCCACCTTGGCCATCCACCCCTGCGAGGGGCCCAGCGAGCTGCTGGTCCGCATCCTGATCGTCTGGGTCATCCACGCCAGCTCGCCAGTCTCGGCCAGGCACTGGTCCCCGGGGTCCAGGCTCACCTCCAGCACGGGCATCGTCGTCCCAATCACCTTGCCGTCCATTTCGCTCCTTGGGTGGCGGCCCCTGCCGGTGGCGGGCCGAACGCCGGAATCCTACAACCGGCGAATCACGTCCCGCTCCATCGCCTGGCGCGCCTGCGCCGCCGCCGGCTGGAGCGACTGGCCGGTGAGGATCGCCTCCAACTGGCGCAGCAGCGCGTACACCGCCTTGGCAGCGCGGACCGCATCCCCAGGGTCGATCCCCGGCCCCGGCTGGAGCTCGGTGAGCGCGGTTCCCTGGGCCCAGGCATGGACGTAGGCGACGTGGTCCTGGCTGATCGGCCGTGTCTGCTCGACCCCATGCTGCCGCTCCAGCTCGCTGAGCCGCCGCTGGGCGTGACGGAGCAGCCGCCAGCACCGTTCGATCGCCGGAGTCGGGAAGCGCGGCCGACCCGGGGCGGTGCGGCGGCTGTCCCGGTCCTCGGCGGCCAGCATGCTCACCACCGCGGCCAGCTCCGCCGGCCCAAGGTCGTCGAACCAGCCGGCCACGATCGCCTCGGTGACCAGCACCCCATTGTCGCCGTAGACGCGCGCCGCCAGCTGTCCTGTCGGGGTGGGCCGGTCCTCCGCGAGGTAGCCGAGGGTCGTGAGCACGGTGCGGAAGGCGCGGAACTGATGGCGGTAGGCGTCCACTCGGCCGCCGACCTCGGCGTCCGCCGCCGCGCGCGCCGTCTCCAGCGCGCGGGCCCGCTCGCGGGCGGCCTGGTGCTCGGTGAGCAGGGGACACAGGGGGCAGGGAGAGCGCTGCAGCTCCCCCTGAAGGCGGGTGGCCTCCCGTCGCAGTCGCTCCAGCCGGCTCGGCTCGGCGGCCCCCGCCGCCCCGCCGCGGCGGCGGTCGCGCCAATGATCCCGACGCACCCGGCGCAGCTCCTGACGGAGCTCGGCGGCGATCCGACCGGCGCGCTGGAAGCGGGTCAGCGTCTGCTCCGTGCAGCGCACCGTGGGGTGCCGGAAGCGCTGTCGGCGCAGGTCGGTGAGCTCCAGCTCCAAGTTGCCGCGCTGAGCCACCAGGTGTCGGGCGGCACGTTCGCGCTGGTACTGGCCGAAGGAGCGCAGCAGCAGCGCCTCCGCGGCCTCGGGTCGGTGGCGCTGGAGCAAGTTGAGGGTCATGTTGTAGGTGGGGGCGAACTTGGACTCCACTGCCATGTCGTCGCCGAGCACGGTCTCATAGATGACGCCGAGGTCGACGTCGGGGTCGCGCAGAATGATCCCGTGGCCGAGCCGGTCGATGCCCCGGCGCCCGGCGCGACCCAGCAGCTGGGTGAGCTGGCCGCTGCGGAGCGCGCTGAACCCCTGGCCGTCGAACTTGGTGAAGCTGCTGACGACGCAGGCGCGAGCCGGCATGTTGAGACCGAGGGCGAGCGTTTCGGTGGCGAACACCACCTTGAGCAGGCCCGCCTGGAAGAGCGACTCCACCGTCTCTTTGATGTAGGGGAGGAGGCCGGCGTGGTGCATCGCGATTCCCTGGCGCAGCCCCTTGGTCTGCAGCATGGACAGATACAGGCTCGCCTCGTCGGGGTCGTCCACCGCGGCGAGCCTGTCGGTCAGGTGCTCGTCGATGGCGTGCTTCTCCGCGAGGGTGGTGAGGTCGAGGCCGTGGGCGAGACACCGCTGCTGCGCCTCCCGGCAGCCGCGCCGCGAGAAGATGAAGTAGATGGCGGGTAGGTGCTGGCGGCGCTGCAGCTCCGCCACCACCATGAGGAGGTCGTTCTCGGCCGCCAGCCAGGCCCGGCCGTGGCCGAACCGTCGCTGCTCCCGGCTCTCCTCCTGAGCCTGTTCCAAGGTGGCGCGGTCGACCGCGCCGTGGCCGTCGAAGAGGGGGAAGAAGCGGCTGGTCATCCCCAGCCAGATGCGCAGCTCGACGGGACGCTCGGTGCGCGTCACCACCGCCACCGGGCCGCGCTCTCGGCGGATCCAGTCGGCGACCTCGTCGACGTTGCTGATGGTGGCGGACAGGCCGATGAACTGAATCCCGGGCGGAGTCTGCACCAGCACCTCCTCCCAGACAGTGCCGCGGGGGTACTCGTCGATGTAGTGGATCTCGTCGAGCACCACGGTGCCCACCTGGCGGAGTCGCTCCGGCTCCTCATAGATGAGATTGCGCAGGACCTCGGTGGTCATCACCACCACCTTCGCGTCGGGCCGGATGGTGTTCTCTCCGGTGATGAGCCCGCAGGCCTGGTCCCCGTAGCGGCGGCAGAGATCGCCGAACTTCTGATTGGACAGGGCCTTGAGCGGCGTCGTGTAGAGCACGCTGCCGGGATCGGCCTGGGGCGCCTCCAGGGCTCGCCAGATCGCGAACTCGGCAACCACCGTCTTGCCGCTGCTGGTGGGTGCCGACACCAGCACCGCGGCATGGTCGCGCAGCCGCTCGATCGCCTCCACCTGGAAGTCGTCCAGCGGGAAGGGGCAGGTGGCGCGGAAGGCTGCCAGCTGGGCGCTGTGGTCGGCGAGGGTGGCGGTTGCCGGGCCGGCGGTGGGCAGCGCCCGTCGCCGCGCGCGGGTCACGCCGGGGCGGTGGTGGGCGGCTCCGCCGGCCGGGCCCCCTCGTTGTCAGTCGGCTGCTGGGCGCCGCCGGCGTCGTCGGGGAACCGGCCCGGGTGGCGCCGGCTCCAAAGCCACGCGGCCACAACCAGGGGAACCCCCAGCAGCAGCACCCCGATCGACGTCCACTGTGTCTGCTTCAGGCCGAGAGCGATATAGGGGACGTTGACGGGGTTGCGCAGGAAGAAGATTCCAAACTGGCTCACCGGGTAGAGGATCAGGTAGACGATACCCAGCACCCCGGCGGCGACCCCGCGCCGGCGCAGGAGCAGCAGGATCCCCAGCATCACCAATGTCATGAGCGCCTCGTAGGCGGCCACCGGCTGGTAGGCCACTCCCAGCTGCGGCGCATAGGTGTGGGGATTGGTGTAGGCGGTGGCCCAGGGTAGGCTCGAGCGACCGCCGAGGATGTCGCCATTGATGATGTTGCCGATCCGTCCGATCGGCTGACCGATGGCGGCGAACAGCACTCCGGCGTCGAGCAGCACCCAAAAGCTCACCCGGTAGTGTCGGCTGCACCATGCCAGGGTGGCGATGCCCAAGAAGATCGCCCCGAAGAAGGCCATCCCTCCCTGCCAGAACGCGAAGATCTGGAGCGGGTGGGTGAGGTAGTGGAGCGCGCCGGACTGCAGGTCGTAGAAGAGGCGGCCGCCGATCAGCCCCAACACGATGCACCAGAACGCGGTGCGCCCGGCGACTGCCTGGGGGATGCCGTGGCGCTCGGCGTGGGGCAGGGCGATCCGCAGCCCGACGAGGAAGGCGACCGCATAGCAGACGCCGTACCAGTGGATCGGCAGGGGCCCGAGGTTGAAGACGGGATCGAGGCTGATCCGGATCACGGCCGGGGGTGCCAGCGGGAGGATGAGGGGGATCACGCTCAGGCCCTGATGATCTCGATCTCGTGGCGGGCGAGCAGGGCCAGGCCGCCCCCGGCGTCCGCCTCCACCCACGCCGCCACCTTGGCCAGCATCTCGTCGGCATGACGGGGGTCGTTGGACACACAGGCCACCCCCACCACCGCGACCTGCCAGGCGTCCTGGTCCTCGACCTCAGCCACCGCCACGTTGAACGTGCGCCGGAGGCGTTGGACCAGGGACTGGACCACCTGGCGCTTGCCCTTGAGGGAATGGTTCTCGGGCAGATGGAGCGTGAGCCGCATGCTGCCGATCACCATGCGCGGCGGTCCCGGCCGCCCAGTCCTGTTGGCATCGAGGGGATTGTAGGCGGGCTGGCGCCTCGCTCCGGCCGGCGCGGCCGCGGCGCCGCTGGTGGCGCCGCTCGCGGGATGGTTCCGAGCCGGTCCAGCCACGCCTTGGCCGATGGGCTCGGGGACTACCCGGGTGCGGCCCGCGAGGCTGAGACCGATGCGACGGGCTCCTGCCAGCAGGCGCGCCCGGTTGACCGGAGCCGAGTCAAACGGGCACCGGCCGGTGGGACTGGCAGCATCGCTCCCGATGCCGCCAGAGATGGGACCCAACCTGGTGATGCCGAGGGCTCCCCCGACCGGGTGGAGAAGGTGGGGGCGCCGGAGAGGATCTCCTGGCGCTGCGCACGGTCGCGTCCCGAGCCCCTGGGCCACCTTGAGGACGACCCGTGAGATCCTGACTCCTGAGATTCCCCGATCCCCACCGGCTCCGACCCCCCTTCCCGGGGGCGCCCGGCCGCGGGACCCACCCCAGTCCCGCCGCCCGCCGGGCGAGGCGCCCGTCGGGGATCGCCAGCAGCACCAGCTTGGTGGTGCCGACCAGCCTGCGCACGCCCGCCGTGAGCGGCGAGAGGCGCTGCTCCGTCCCCAGCAGCCACGGTCAGCCGCACGATCGAGCCGCCCATCCCCGCGCCCGCCAGCAGGCGGGCGGTGTTGCTGACCGCGCCCCCGGGCCATCGCGACCGCGGGGCGGGATCATCGAGGCTGCGGCGGGGCGCTCGTTGGCGGGGGCGGCGACCAGGCTGAGGACGCCCGCGGTCAGCGTGGCGGCCCCGGCGGGCTCGCCCAGCTCCGGCTCGACCGATCCCGGGGGCCGAGCGCCACCGTGCGCCGACCGCCGGCGGCAGGGCCCTCGCCCAGCCTGGTCATCGCAGGCGGGTGAGCCCTGATCTGGACCCGCAAGTGGTCGGGCGCGTTGGCGATCGGGCGGACCCGGGCGTGGACCCAGGCGTGCCGGGGCGAGAGCTGAAAGAGCCGGCCACGACCGCTCGCCGTTCGTCCCCCACCCGCGCCCGGGCCTGAGCGGCCACGGCGTGGCGAGGGCCGTCGTGGAGCCGCAGGGGCGGACGCGGTGGGGAGGGGAGACCTCAAACCGGGCCGCGATCGTCTCCCTGCCCGTGTCCGCCTGCCGCGGGTGGCCTCGGGGACCGGCGGCCGCCCCGACCGCATCGATGCGGTCGGCGGGTACGCCGCCCACCCCCCTGCCGCCAGCCGACGGGAACGGCCGGGTTCCGCCGATGGGTGCTCGCGCATCCTGCTCGTGCCGACTCACCGCCCCAACTGGTCGCGCCCCGGGTCCGCAGACCCTCAGCCGAGGGCTCGCGCGGCGACGTTGTCCCGGCGCTCGGCCCCAATTGTGGTGGTGGCGCCGTGGCCGGGGTAGACCACGGTGTTAGGGGGCAGCGGCAGCAGCCGCGAGACGACGCTGATCAGCTGGCGGCGGGCGTCGACGTCGGGCAGGTCGGGGCGGCCGATGTGCCCCTGAAACAGGGTGTCCCCGGTGAAGAGGTGGTTGCCGACCCGAAAGCACAGGCTGCCGGGGGAGTGCCCCGGCGTCCCCAGCACTTCGAGCGAGAAGTCGCCGAAGGCGACCCGGTCGCCGTCGACGAGGTAGGTGTCGGCGGCCCGCAGGTACTGTTTGGCGTCGGCGATCGCCATCCCGGTCGCCGCCCCCGTCGCCCGTTTCACCTCCTCCTTGGCCCCCGCGTGATTGCGATGCCCGTGGGTGCAGAGCACGTGGCGCACCGACAGCCCCTCACACTGGCCCAGGATCTTGGCGGCGTCGGCTCCGGGGTCGATCACCACCGCCTCTCTTGAGCGTGCACACGAGACCACGTAGGCGTTGCTCTCGGCGGTCCCCGTCACCCGCACCCGGACGATCTGGAGCCGAGCCGGGGCTGGACGTGCAGCGGCGGACGCCATCGCTCCCTGGGTCTCGCCCTGGGCTCAGTCGTCCTGCTGCCGCAGGAGCGACTGGCGGACCGCCTCGAGCCGTTCGAAATCATCCATCGCCGGCTTGCTCATCCGCTGATAGGAGTGGGGGAACTTCGCTTGCTGGAGGGCCTGGACGAGCAGGCTCACCTCCTCGTGGGTGAGCCGGTAGAGGCGGCCGACCGGGCGCGGCGGGAGGGGGTCGACGAACCGGGCCGCGGGATCGGCGCCGGCGGGGACTCCCAGGTCCGACTCGCCCTCCGGGCGCGTCGGCTGGAAGAGATCCTGGGAGCCCCCGAGCGTGGCGCGCTTGAACGCCACCTCAGCCGACCCCCACCCGCTCCAGGACCTTGCCAGCCAGCTCGCGGTAGGCGCGGGCGCCGTCCGAGTCGCTGGCGTACTGGAGGATCGACTGGCCGGCGAGCGGACACTCGGCGAAGCGGATGCTGTCCGCCACCTGGATCGAGAAGACCGCGTCCCCGTAGTGCGCCCGAACCATCCCTAGCACCTCACGCGCGTGCAGGGTGCGGGTCTTGTGGATGGTGGGGAGGATGCCGGCGATCCGCAGGGTCGGGTTGAGCTTGGCCCGGACCCGGTCGATCGTCCGGTGCAGCTGCTGCATCCCTTTCATCCCAAAGTACTCGCACTGGAGGGGGATGATGACGTCGGTGGCCGCCACTAGGGCGTTGATGCAGAGCAGGCCCAGTGAGGGCGGGCAGTCGATCAGGACGAAGTCGTACTCGTCCATGTACGGCTGCAGCTTCTCGCGCAGGATCGCCTCGCGTCCGATCTCGGTCACCAGCTGAAGCTCCGCCCCCGCCAGCTCGACATTGGCAGGGAGGAAGTCGACCCCGACCCCCTCGGCCTGGAGCCGGACGTCCCCGACCGCGACCCGCGCGTCCAGCAACAGGTCATACACGGTCAGCTCCAGATCGTCGGGGCGCTGCACCCCCATGTTGACCGTGAGGTGGCCCTGGGGGTCGAGGTCGACGCAGAGGACGCGCTGACCGCGCTCGGCCAGGGCGCTTCCCAGGTTGACGGTGGTGGTGGTCTTGCCCACCCCCCCCTTCTGGTTGGCGATCGCGATCACCCGGCGTACCGGCGATCGGTGATCCGAGGCCGTCACGGCGATCTCCGCTGACGCAGGCATGGGCCGGACTGCTCCCCGTGGCTGACCCTGAGTGGGGCACGTCCGCCCGGCGCGGTCGCCGGGCTGACGCTATGATATGGCGGCCCGGTGCGCGGCTTCGGGGCGGGCCGCACCGCGGACCGCAGGAGGGCTCCGGCCGGTGCCACCGGCCGCCCCCGGCGGCGGACCCCCGCCGCCCGGGGTGATGTCCGTGCCAAGGCGGGGAGTGAGAGGTGTCTGAGGTCCAGGACCGCGTCAAGCCGCGCGTGCAGGCGGTGGAGGAGGCGATCCAGCACGCGCTCCAGAGTCAGTGGCAGGACGCCGCGGACCTCAACCAGGAGCTGCTCGACCGGTTCGGTCCTGACGGAGACGCCTACAACCGGCTGGGCAAGGCGCTGCTCGAGCTGGGGCGGGCCGATGACGCTCTGGCCGCCTACACCCACACCCTGGAGATGAATCCCTTGAACCCGGTGGCGGTGCGGCAGCGGGCCAAGATCGCCGGCCTGCTCGCGGCCCGCGAGACGGTCCCCACTGCGGCCGCGCCGGTGGACATGCACGTCTTCACCGAGGAGCCGGGCAAGACCGCGCTGACCCGCCTGCCCCTGCGGGAGGGCGACAACCCGGTCCGGGTCGCCCCCGGTGATCCGCTCACCCTGGAGCTGGTCGGCGATCAGCTCCACCTCCGGACGTCCCGGGGGATTGACCTCGGGCAGGTGGAAGCCAAGCTGGCGCGGCGCATGCTCAAATTCGTGCGGGGCGGCAACCAGTACGCCGGGGCCGTCACCCACGTCGAGGACCAGGGGGTCCACGTGATCATCCGTGAGGTTTTCCAGGCCCCGCAGTTCGCGGGCACGCTCTCCTTTCCGATCCGCAAGACGCGCGAGGCAGAGTACCGCCCCTACGCCAAGGAGGTGCTGGTGCCGCGTGAGCGTCCCGCGCCCGTCCTGGTGGATGACGACGACCTCGAACCGGCGGCGACCATCCCGGTCAGCGGCGAGGGCGGGGACGGGGACGACGACGACGACGACGGGATTGAGGAAACCGGGCTCGACGAGGTGGTCGAGCCGGACGACGAGGACGGCCGCCCCGAGGACGAGTACTGACCCACCCGGGGGCGGCGACCGTGGTCAGTACAGGTACGAGCTGATCGTCCCGGCGGAGGTGAACCCGACTCGCTCGTATACCCGGATCGCGCGTGTGTTGAAGTCGTTCACGAAGAGCGTGACCCGCTCGGATCCGCTGCGCAGGAGCTCCCCACACAGGGCCGCCATCGCGCGGGTTCCGAGCCCGTGCCCGCGGCGCTCGGGAGCGACCCAGACCCCCTGAAGCTGGACCGCCTCCGGGGTCACCGCGGCGCACTCGGCCTTGAACACGATCGCCTCCCCCTCGGTCCACACGAAGGCCCAGCCGCGGTCGACCAGGGTGAGCAGGCGCGACCGGAAGCCGTGGGGGTCGACCGCCAGCGGGTCGAATCCCACCTCCTCCCGGTGCATCGCGGCGCCCGCCCGCACTAGGGAGGCGAGCTCGTCGCGGCGGGCGCGCCGCACCGGGGGGGCGGGGTCGGGGCGGGCGATCAGGCCGGCCCGGTCGATGACGTACAGGGGCTGATCGCGGCGCAGCAACCGCGGCGGGGGCAGCCGGTCCCGCAGGGCGCGATCGAGGGCGAAGGTGGTCTCCCGCGCTCCCACCATCAGCTGGATCCGGCCCGCGCCGGGACGGAGCCACGCGGCCACCAGCTCGCAGTCCTGGGGGTCGGGGATCCAGGGGACCAGCAGGGGGGCGGTCAGGACCGCCGCGCACAGGCGCCCCGAGCCACCCTGCTCGACACCCACCAGGCGCCCCTCATGGAGCGCCCCAAGGGCGATCTCGCTGCGCAGCGTGACCGTGCCGACCGGGTCGGGCCGGAGCGCCGCGTCGACCCGTTCGGCGTCGTCCGGACCCAGCGGTCGGCAGCGACGACCCACCGCCGGTCGCCGGCTCCACCACGCCACCCGCTGCGTCACGCTCCGATTATCGAACCGACCCCCGGTCCGGCGGACCCACCGGTCATGCGCGAGGATGCATAACCATGCGAGACTGGGCGGATGCCGTTACGGGTCGCGGTCGTGGGCGCCACCGGGTACACCGGGTCCACCTGTGCCGCGATCCTGGCAAGGCACCCCGAGGTGGAGCTGGTGCAGGTGGTGGCCCGCAGCGACGCCGGCCGGTCGCTCCAGGGGGTGCACCCCTCCAGCCCGGTGGCCCTCACGCTGCGCGACCACCTCGATCCCACCGGCCTCGACGTGGTCGTCGCCGCCCTCCCGCATGGGGTGGCTGCACCGCGGGCGCGGAGCTGGCTGGAGGCGGGCGCGGTGGTGCTCGACTGCTCGGCGGACTTCCGCCTGCGTGATCCCGCGGCCTACCGGCAGTGGTACGGGGGCGACCATCCCGACCCGGCCCTGCTGGCCGAGGCTGTCTACGGCCTCCCCGAGCTGGCCGGGGCGGAGCTTGGCGCCGCCCGGCTCGTGGCCCTGCCCGGCTGCTTCCCCACCGCGGCCCTGCTCGCCGCCGCCCCGGCGCTGCGGTCGGGGCTCGCCCTTCCCGAGGTCCTGGTGGACGCCAAGTCTGCGGTGAGCGGGGCCGGGCGGTCCCCGGCGCTGGCGACGCAGTTCACCGAGGTGGACGGGGGCGTCCATGCCTACGCCGTCGCGGGCCATCGCCACCTCCCGGAGATGGAGCAGGAGCTCGGGCGGCTGGCTGGTGCCGCTGTCGCCACCGCCTTCGTCCCCCATCTGATCCCCGCCGTCCGCGGGTTGTTGGCCACCGTCTACCTGCGGCTGCGGCCCGGGGTCGACCCGGCGGCCGCGACCGACGCCTACGCCGACGCATATCGCGATCAGCCCTTCGTCAGCTGGAGCGACCGACCCCCATCGACCAAATGGGCCTCGGGGACCAACCGCTGCTTCGTCCACACCCAGGTGCAGGGGTCGTGGTTGGTCGCCCTGGCGGCCCTCGACAACCTCTGGAAGGGGGCCGCCTCGCAGGCGGTCCAGGTGCTCAACCTGCGCTTCGGGCTCGCCCCCACCTTGGGTCTCGAGCAGACGGCGCTCTGGCCGTGAGCGTGACCGCGGCGCGGGGCTTTTGCGCCGGCACCGCCGGGGCCGACGTGCGCGGCAGCGGCGAGGCGCGCGACGACATCGCCGTTCTGGTCAGCGCCACCGTCGCCCAGGCGGCCGGGGTCTTCACCCGCAACCGGGTGAGGGCCGCTCCGGTGGTGATCAGCGCACTCCACCTGCGCCGCGGACTGACCCGCGCGGTGGTCGTCAACAGCGGCAACGCCAACGCCTGCACCGGCGCCCGCGGTCTCGGCGACGCGCTCCAGATGCTCCAGGAGACCGCCGACGCGGTCGGCTGCGACCCCGCCGAGGTCCTGGTCGCCTCCACCGGTGTGATCGGGCGCCCGATGCCGATGGACCGGGTGCGACCCGCGATCGCCCGGGCGTGCGCGGCGGTCTCGGAGGACGGGGGAGCGCGGGCCGCGCAGGCCATCCTCACCACCGATACCTGTCCCAAGCAGGCGGTGGAGCGATTCGAGGTGGGTGGGGTGGAGTACACCGTGGGGGGGATGGCGAAGGGTGCCGGGATGATCCACCCCGACATGGCGACGCTGCTCGCCTTCGTCACCACCGACGCGCCAGTGGCGGCCCCGGTGCTCCGCGGGTGGCTCGCGCCGGCCGCGGCGCGCACCTTCAATCGGATCACGATCGACGGCGACACCAGTACCAATGACAGCTGCCTCGTCCTCGCCAACGGCGCTGCCGGAGGGCCTCCGATCGTGGACGGGCCCGCCGCCGCCGCCGCCGCGGAGGCGCTGGAGCGGGTGCTGCTGACCCTGGCGCTGGCGGTGGTGGGCGATGCCGAGGGGGCGACCCGGGCGTTTGCGGTCGAGGTGTCGGGGGCGCTCGATGGCAGCGAGGCGGACCGCGCCGCCCGCACCGTCGCCAGCTCCCCGCTGGTGAAGACAGCGATCCATGGGGCCGACCCCAACTGGGGCCGGATCCTGGCCGCGGTGGGCCGCAGCGGAGCCGAGCTCGCCCTCGACCGGTGTGCCGTGCGCATCGGCGGCGAGCTGGTCTTCGCACACGGGGTCGCCCAGGCCGCCGACCTCGCCAAGGTCGCGGCAGCCTTCGCCGCCCCCGGACTAACGATCGCGATCGACCTCGGAATCGGAGACGGGGTGGGGCGCGGCTTCGGCTGCGACCTGTCCCCTGACTACGTGCGGATCAACGCCGACTACACGACCTGATCCACCGGAGTCCCGCCGTCCCACCCCGGGGCGCGACGACTCCCCCAGACCAAGGATGGAACGCGATGGCTGAGCCGATCCCCGACCGGATCCGACGAGCCGAGGTGCTGGTGGAGGCGCTCCCGTACATTCGCCAGTTCCACGGCCACACCCTGGTGATCAAGCTCGGGGGCTCGGCGATGGAGGATGTTCCGGCGCGCGACCGCGTTCTCGCCGATGTGGTCCTGCTTCGGTTCGTGGGGATGCGACCCGTCCTGGTGCACGGCGGCGGGCCGGCGATCTCCCAGCTCTCCCGCGAGCTCGGCCTCGAGCCTCGCTTCGTGGACGGTTTGCGGGTGACCGACGCGCGCACGATGGAGATCGCCAAGATGGTGCTCGCCGGCAAGATCACCCCCGACCTGGTGGCCGCGATCCACCGCCTGGGTGGCCGGGCGATGGGGCTGTCGGGCGAGGACGGCCCCACCTTGCTGGTGCGGCCCCACCGCCGGAGCCAGTCGCTCGAGCTGGGCTTCGTCGGAGAGGTCGCGGAGGTGAACCCGGAGCCGCTGCGGGCGCTGCTCGACCAGGGGATCATCCCGGTCGTGGCCTCGCTCGGGCTGGGGTATGACGGCCAGGCGTACAACGTCAATGCCGACACCGTCGCCGCCGAGCTTGCGCTCGCCCTCGACGCCACCAAGCTGCTCCTCCTCACGGATGTGGAGGGGGTGCTGGACCCGGCCGGGCAGCGGGTGTCGGTGCTGCAGCCCGAGGGGGCGCAGCAGCTGCTCCAGACCGGCGCGATCTCGGGAGGGATGCTGCCCAAGTTGGAGGCCGGCCTGCGGGCCCAGGCGGCCGGGATCACCACCCACATCGTGGACGGGCGGCTGCCCCACGCGCTCCTGCTCGAGCTGCTCACAGCCGAGGGGATCGGCACGATGCTGCCGGGGGTCTCGGCATGAGCGCCGCCCCCGAGGGGCCGTCCCCGCTCGCCGCGCGGGCGGCGGCCGCGCTCTGCAACACGTACGCGCGGGGCCCGCTGACCCTGGTGTCCGGCCAGGGCGCCTGGGTCACGACCGATCGCGGGGAGCGACTGCTCGACTGCGTCGCCGGCCTCGCGGTCAACGTTCTAGGACACGCCCATCCGGGGTGGGTCGCCGCGGTCACTCGCCAGGCCCAGCTGATGGCACACGCCAGCAACCTCTACCTCACCTCTCCCCAGGTGGAGCTGGCGGAGCGGTTGGTGGCCACCGCCTTCCCGAGCCGGGTCTTCTTCAGCAACAGCGGCGCGGAGGCGAACGAGGCCGCCATCAAGGTCGCCCGCAAGTGGGGCCAGCGCCACCGGGGCGGCGCCCACACCATCGTGACCTTCGCGGGCGCGTTCCACGGCCGCACCCTCGCCACCCTGGCGGCGACCGGGTCGGCCCGCTACCAGCAGCCGTTCCTGCCCATGCCGGCGGGCTTCCGCCAGCTGCCGCGCGGGGATGCCGCCGAGCTCGCCCGGGCGCTGGACGACGACGTCGTCGCGGTGCTGGTGGAGCCGATCCAGGGCGAGAGCGGGGTGGTCCCGATCCCGGACCAGGAGCTGGTGGCGCTGCGGCGGCTCTGCGACGACCGCAACTGCCTGCTCCTGCTCGACGAGGTGCAGTCCGGGATGGGGCGGACGGGGAGGATGTGGGCCCACCAGTGGGCCGGGATCGTCCCCGACGTCATGACCGTCGCCAAGGGTCTCGCCGGGGGGGTTCCGATCGGGGCCACCCTGGTCGGTCCCCGCGCCGACGTGCTGGAACCGGGCGACCACGGCAGTACCTTCGGGGGCAACCCGCTCGCGTGCGCCGCCGGCCTGGCCGTGCTGGAGGCGATCGCGACCGAGCGCCTGGTGCAACGGGCGGGTCAGGTCGGCGACCAGCTGCGGGAGCTGCTCCAAGGGCTCTCCGCCGCCGGCCTGCCGGTGGCCGAGGTGCGCGGGCGCGGGCTGATGCTGGGGGTGGGGCTGCGCCGTCCGATCGCCGTCCTGACCGCACAGGTCGCACTCAGCCAGGGGCTGCTGGTGAATCCGATCGGTGACCGCACCCTGCGGCTGGTGCCGCCGCTCACCCTCAGCGAGGATGAGGCCCAGCTGGCGGTGGAGCGGCTGGGCCGCGCCCTCCAGCTGGCCGCCGCCGCCCCCGACCCGCCGGCACCGTGAGCCGCAAGGCGGCCCGTCACGCACTCATCCTCGACTGCCTGCGAACCACGGCGATCCACACGCAGGCGGAGCTCGCGGTGGCCCTGGCGGCGCGCCGGCTGGTGGTGAACCAGGCCACCCTGAGCCGTGATCTGCGCGAGCTCGGTGTGGTCCGCGTCGCCGACGGTTCGCGCGGCCGCTATCGCGGGCCTGAGCCAGAGGCGGGCCCGCTCCCCCGGCTGCAGACCAGCGCGCGCAGCTTTCTGCGGCGGGTCGAGTCGGTTGACCGCCTGGTCGTCTGCCTCACCCCACCGGGGTGCGCGCCGGCACTGGCGAGCGCGCTCGACAGCGCGCACCGCGCGCAGGTGGTGGGGACGGTCGCCGGCGACGACACGATCTTCGTGCAGACCCGCAGCCGACGGGGCGCCCGCGAGCTGGTCGACGAACTGCTCGCTCTCGCCGCCCTGGACCCGGCTCACTCGGAGGACAGCCCCGCATGACCGACGCCCGCACCCGCTGCATCCTTGCCTATTCCGGGGGCCTCGACACCTCGGTCGCGGTCCACTGGCTCACCCGGGAGCGGGGCTTCGAGGTGATCACCTTGTCGGTGGACCTGGGTGAGTCGCGCGACCCGGCGGCGCTGCAGGAGCGGGCACTCCGGGCCGGGGCGGTCGCGGCGCATGTGATCGACGCCCGCGATCTCTTCGTGCGCCACTTCGCCTGGCCGGCCCTGCTCGCCGGCGCCCGGTACCAGGGGGTGTATCCCCTCGCCACCGCCCTCGGGCGTCCCCTGATCGCCCGGCTGCTGGTGGAGCTCGCCCGCGAGGAGGGGGCCACCGCCGTCGCTCACGGGTGCACCGGCAAGGGCAACGACCAGGTTCGCTTCGACGTCGCGGTCGCCGCCCTCGCCCCCGAGCTGACGGTGGTGGCCCCGGTGCGCGACTGGGAGATGGGACGCCCGGAGGAGATCGCCTACGCCGCAGCCCACGGGATCGAGGTTCCGGTGACCCGGGAGAGCCCCTACAGCATCGACGCCAACCTCTGGGGACGCAGCGTCGAGACCGGGGTGCTCGAGGACCCCTGGGTGGAACCCCCTGCCGACGCCTACAGCTGGACCGTCGACCCTGCCACCGCGCCGGCCCCGGGGGTGGTGGTCGAGCTGGCGTTCGAAGGTGGCCTGCCGGTTGCGCTCGACGGTGAGCGGCTCGAGCCGGTGGCGCTGGTCGAGCAGGTGGGCGCCCTCGCAGGCGCCCACGGAGTGGGGCGGATCGACCATGTGGAGGACCGCCTGGTGGGGATCAAGTCGCGCGAGGTGTACGAGGCCCCGGCCGCGGTCGTGCTCGACACCGCCCACCGGGCGGTGGAGGCGCTGACGCTCTCCCGTGACGTGCTCCGGGTGAAGAGCCAGCTGGCCGAGGAGTGGGCTCGTCTGGTCTACGACGGGCTCTGGTACTCGCACCTGCGCCAATGCCTCTCCGCCTTCGTGGCCGCCACCCAGCCTCATGTCACAGGGGACGTCCGCCTGCGGCTGGAGCGCGGCCGGGCGACCGTGATCGGCCGGCGCAGCCCCCACGCCCTCTACCGTCCCGAGCTGGCCACCTACGACCGGGTGGGCGACCGCTTCCGGCACCAGGCGGCCGAGGGGTTCATCGCGCTGTTCGGGCTTCCGCTCCGTACCCAGGCCGCGGTCCAAGGGCAGCTCACCGACGGGGAGCGCCCGCTCCTGCCCCCGCGTTCGCAGCGGCGGATCGCCGGGCCGGGGGCAGGGTGAGCTCCCCGGAGCCCCGGCCGCGGCGGGGAGGGGGTGCCACCAAGGCCTGGCACGGTCGGCTCCAGGGTCGCACCGCCCCGGGCCTGGAGGCCTACACCCACTCGCTCGCCATCGATCGCGCCTACGCCGCCGACGATGTCGCCGGATCTCGAGCGCACGCGCGCATGCTGCGGGCGATCGGCGTCCTCAGCGCGGCCGAGCTGCGCGCCCTGGAGCAGGGCCTGGAGCGGATCCGGGTCGAGCTCGCGGAGGAGCGGTTTCCCTTCGCCCCCGGCGATGAGGACATCCACATGGCGGTCGAGCGCCGCCTGGTGGAGTTGGTGGGCATCCCCGGGGCCAAGCTGCACACCGGCCGCAGCCGCAACGACCAGGTCGCGCTCGACCTGCGCCTCTTCACCCGGCGGGCGCAGCTGGACCTGGCCGCCCGCCTGCTCGAGGTCCAGGCGGTGCTGCTGCACCGGGCGCGCGAGCACCGGCGCACCCTGCTGCCGGGATACACCCACCTGCAGCGCGCCCAGCCCACCACCCTGGCGCACCATCTGTTGGCGTACCTGGAGATGTTCCAGCGCGACCTCGACCGCGTGGTCGACGCCCACCGCCGCACGGATGTGTCGCCGCTCGGCGCCGGGGCGCTCTGCGCTTCCACCTTGCCCCTCGACCGGGAGGCGGTGGCTCGCGAGCTGGGCTTCGCTCAGATCACCGCCAACAGCCTGGACGCGGTCGCGGACCGTGACTTCGCGGTTGAGACCGTGGCCGCCTGCGTGATCGCCGCCGGGCACATGTCGCGCCTCGCCGAGGAGATGGTGCTGTGGTCCACCTCCGAGTTCGGCTTCGTCGAGCTGCCGGATGCGTGGGCGACCGGCTCCAGCCTCATGCCCCAAAAGAAGAACCCCGACGTGTTCGAGCTGCTGCGCGCTCGCACCGGTCGGGTGCTGGGCGACCTGGTCGCCTGCTGCACGGTCCTGAAGGGCCTCCCACTCAGCTACAACCGTGACCTGCAGGAGGTGACCCCGGCCCTGCTCGACGCGGTCGAGACCGCTCGCAGCGGGCTGGCCGTGCTGCGGGATGTGCTGGCGGCGGTCCGCTTCGACGCGGAGCGGATGGCAGCGGCGGCGGCCGACCCGCAGCTGCTGGCGACCGACGTGGCGGAGCACCTGGTGGGCCAGGGGGTGCCCTTCCGCGAGGCCCATGCGATCGTGGGCCGAGCGGTCCGCGCCGCGCTCCGGCGCGGCATCACCTTGGCGGAGCTCGACCTCGCCAGCTGGCAGCGGCTGCACCCGGCCGCCGGCGCCAATCTGCTCGGCCTCTTCGACGCCGCCGGGTCGCTGCACCGGCGCGAACTGGCCGGCGGGCCTGGGCCTCGTACCGTGGGTCGCGCGCTCCAGCGCGCCGACCTGCTGATCCGCCGCAACCGCCGCCAGGTGGATCTGCTGGGAGCGCGACGCCCCACCCGTTGATCCAACCCTCCTCGCATCCGGCCCGAGCCGTTGGACGCGGCACCCGCCCTCCCACCGGCCGTCGCCAGGGCCGCCGCGACCGGAGCTCCTGGGCTCCGCGGATGCGGCCCGCTCGCATCCGGCCCCGGCCCCCGGGTGGGGACGCCCACCGCGGTCACGGCCGGCCCGCCGGCGGGGGATTGGCGCCCCGGTGCCGCGATCCCATAGGATCACAGGACTGGGGTGGGGCGGCCCGGACCGTTGGACGTGCCGCTCGCGGAGGGATCAGGGGCGGGTCCCGACCGACCCCGGTCACATCGAGGGAGGAGCTGACGTGACTCGAGGATTGCTTCGGCCGGGCGCAGCCTGGGGGAGCCGCCTGCGCCGCGGCCCTGCCGCCATCGCCGGCCTGCTGCTGGCCGCGGGCGCGCTGCTGGCCTCCGGCGCGGCGCCTTGGGGGGCGTCGCGCGCGGCGGCGGCCGGCGCGGTCGTGACCTTCGCGCTGCCGCCAGCCAGCACGTCCACCTACATCTTCCCGCTCCAGGGCCTGGCGGACGCCGGCCCGGTTGACGACAACGAGTTCCAGATGCTGCTCTTCCGGCCGCTCTACTGGTTCGGCAAGAACGGGGTGTCCACGATCAACTACGGCCTCAGCCTGGCCAAGGCGCCGATCTACAGCAACCACGGACGCACCGTCACCATCCACCTCAATCACTACCGCTGGTCGGACGGGACCCCGGTCACCAGCCGCGACGTCCAGTTCTGGATGGACGAGCTGGAGGCGGAGAAGGCGAACTGGTATGGCTACGTTCCGGGCGGGTTCCCCGACAACGTCACCGCCGCCGCCTACCCCAACCGCTCCACCGTGGTGCTGACGTTCAAGGCCGCGTACAACCCGGTGTGGCTGCTCGACAACGAGCTCAGCCAGATCACCCCGATCCCCCAGCACGCCTGGGACCGCACCTCGGCGGGAGGCGCCGTCGGCAACGCCGACCGGACCCCGCGTGGCGCGGTCGCGGTCTACAACTTCCTCAACACCCAGTCCAAGACGCTGCACACGTACACGTCCAACCCGCTCTGGAAGGTGGTCGACGGACCCTGGCGCCTCAAGTCCTACGACCCCACCACCCAGGCGATGGGGCTGGTCCCCAACCGGGCCTACTCCGGCCCCGACCGGCCCAGGATCGCCGAGATCGAGGAGGTTCCCTTCACCAGCTACGCGGCCGAGTTCGACGCCCTGCGCGGTGGCCAGCTCGACTACGGCTACCTGCCGCCGCCCGACTACACGCAGGCGGGGTACTTTCGCTCCCACGGCTACCGGATCCAGCCCTGGCCGATCTGGGCCACCGCGTACGCCGTCTACAACTTCACCAATCCGGTGGCCGGGCCGATCTTCAAGCAGCTGTATTTCCGCCAGGCGATCCAGCGGCTGGTCGATCAGCCTCAGGACGTCAAGTCGATCTGGCACGGGTTCGCGGTGCCGACCTACGGCCCGGTCCCGATCAAGCCGGTGAGCCCGTACCTCGACAAGGCGGAGACGGTCAACCCCTACCCCTACAGCGTCTCCATCGCGCGCCGGCTGCTGGAGTCGCACGGCTGGCGCCGCCGCGGCGGGGTGATGCGCTGCGAGTCCCCGGGCAGGGGCGCCCAGGAGTGCGGACCGGGGGTCAACCGGGGCGCGGCCGCCACCTTCTCGCTGGTCTACACCTCCGGCAACATCGCCTTCACCCAGGAGCTGGAGTCCTTGGAGTCGTCCATGTCCGAGGTGGGGATTCAGCTGCGGCTGTCGCAGGCGCCGTTCGCGACCGTCGAGGGCGACGCCTTCTCCTGCAACCCCAAGACCGGGTCCGGCTGCAGCTGGGATCTGGCGATGTGGGCGGGATGGTCCTGGGACCCCGACTACCAGCCGCTCCCCGATGAGATCTTCGCCACCGGCGCCGTGGGCAACGCGGGCAAGTACAGCAGCCCGGCGGGGGACGCTGTGATCCAGGCCGACTACACCAAGACGGGGACCGCTCCGGTGGAGCGCGCCGACCTCTTCTTCGCCCGCCAGCTCCCGGTCGTGTGGATGCCGGGTTTCGACTACCAGGTGTCGGTGGTCAAGGACTCGCTCCACGGCACCCAGCCGCAGGACCCGGTGGGCAACATCTACCCCGAGCGGTGGACGGTGGGCTAGGATCCGCCCCGTCCGCTGCCGGCCCTCGCGAGTCAGCTCGACCGGCGTTCTCGTGAGCGTGCGTCGGCTCGACTCACCCGGGCAGCCGGCCCGCTCCGGGCGGGACGGCCGTCGCGGGCCCTATCCTGGGAGCTGGTGCGTGACGGGGTTGGGGGAGGCCGCGGGGTGACGCTCTACCTCACCGCCGATCGGCTGGTCGATGGCACCGGCGCGCCGGCCCTGTCCGACGCCGCGGTGGTGGTCGAGGGGGAGCGGATCGTCGCCGTGGGGGCGCGCCCCACCGTCCCCTGCCCGCTGGGGTCCCGGACCATCGACCTCAGTGGCCACACCCTGCTGCCCGGGCTCATCGACATGCACGCCCATCTCGGCGTCGGCGACCCGGTGCGGCCCCCGTTTTGGATCGACCAGGCTCCGGTGGCCGCCCTGCTGGCGGCGCGGAACTGCGCCGAGGCCCTCGACCGGGGCGTCACCACGATCCGGGACGTCGGCTCCCGCGGCGATCTGGGCGTGGTCACGCGCTGGGCGGTCGAGACCGGCGTGATCGAGGGGCCGCGAATCCACACCGCCCGCAACATCATCTGCATGACCGGGGGCCACGGCTCGGAGGGGGAGCCAGGGGTGGCCTGCGAGGCCGACGGCGTTGACGGCGTCCGCCGGGCGGTGCGCGAGCAGGTGAAGCACGGGGCGGACTGGATCAAGGTGGCGACCAACGGGCCCCTCAACATCCCCGAGTTCAGCCAGGCGGAGCTGGACGTGCTGGTGGAGGAGGCCCACAACGACGGCCGCCGGGTCGCCTGCCACGCCTCCATCCTGGCCTCGACAAAGCGGGCGATCCGCGCCGGGGTGGACACCGTGGAGCATGGATGCGAGCTGGATCAGGAGAGTGCCGAACGCCTCGCCGAGCGGGGAATCACGCTGGTGCCCACCCTACTGGTCCACATCCGCACGGTCGAGAACTGGGACCGTTTCAAGGACCATGTGATGTACACGGCGATCCCCCAGCGTCACCGGACCCATCGGCGCAGCTTCGAGCTGGCGCTGGCGGCGGGGGTGCGGGTGGCGGCCGGGGTCGACGCCGACGGCGACGCCATGCTCGGATTCGCCGCCGTGGCGGAGGAGGTGGCGGCGATGGTCGGATACGGCCTCGCCCCGCTGGCCGGGATCGCCGCCGCCACCGGGGTGGCGGCGGCGGCGCTCGGTCGCGAGGACGAGCTGGGAACCCTGATCCCCGGGCGCCTCGCCGACCTCATCGCGGTGGGGGGCGACCCGACGCGCGACATCACTGCGCTGCAGCGCGTGGTGTTCACCATGAAGGGGGGGCGAGCGCTGCGCTCGCGCCCGGTGGCGACTCCCGAGGCGGCCTGACGGTGGCGGAGACGAGGCCCCTGGGGACGTTCACCGAGGAGCGGATCCTGCGCGCGGCCCAGCGCCAGTACCGCGCCGATGGCGGGGGCGAGATCCTCGGCCTCGATTGCGCCGCCCTGATCGTGGTGGACATGATCGACGAGTTCGTCAGGCCCGAGTGGTCGCCCTACTGGATCCCGGAGGCGACCCGGCAGGTGCCGCGGATCCGGGGCGTGATCGAGGCCTTTCGCGCCGCCCGCCGACCGGTGGTCTACCTCGCGTACGAGGTGGGCCTGCGGGGGCTGAACTTTCCCACCCCGCCGGTCCCGATCGGGGCCGCGGCCGACGCCTACGCCGACCAGCTCTTCCAGCGGGTGGCGATCTGGGAGGAGATTGCCCCGGGCCCGGATGACCTCGTGGTGCTGAAGCACTGTTACTCGGGATTCCAGGGAACCGCCCTGCCGGCGGTGCTGCGGTCGCTGGGTGTCGCCACCGTGGCGATCGCCGGCACCATGACCAACTACTGCTGCGGCGCCACCGCGCGCGAGGCCTACTGGCATGGGTTGCGGGTGCTCTTCGGGTCGGACATCAACTCCACCGACGACCCGACGCTGCACCAGGCCGAGCTGCGCACGCTGCAGCGCGGCTATGCGCGCATCGTCAGCGCCGCCGACCTGATCGAGGCGGTGGGCGCGATCCCGGCGAGCCGCGCATGACCCGGATCCGCACCCTCGGCTACTTGCTCGACGAGGCGCTGCGGCTGGTGCCCGAGCGCGAGGCCCTGCTCCAGGACGACCTCACCTTGACGTTCTCCGACCTGGATCGGCGCTGCGACCAGGTGGCCAGCTGGGTGCGGGATGCGGGGGTGCGGCCCCAGCAGCGGGTGGCCTTGCTGTGGTCCAACGATGTCCGCTACGTGGAGGCGATGCTGGGGACCATCCGCGCCGAGGCGGTGGCGGTCCCGCTCAACGTCAAGCTGGGCGACGACGCGCTCGGCTACGTCCTCGAGGACGCGGAGGCGGTGGGGATCCTGGCCCATCCCGACCTCGCCGATCGCGCTCGCCAGCTGGGCGCGGCCACCGGCCGGAGCCTGTGGACCGCCACCCCCCCCGACTGGCTGCAGGCGGAGCCCCGCTTCCCACGCGCCGACACCGATCCGGACGCGATCTGCTTCCAGCCCTACACGTCGGGGTCGACCGGCCGACCCAAGGGGGTCCTGCTCTCCCACCGCGGCCAGGTGTGGAACGCCGACGTGATGCGGCGATGGGAGATGATCGACGAGACCGAGCGCGCTCTGGTCTCGGCCCCCGTCTACCACAAGAACGCCGGGATGACCCTCAAGATCTTCTTGATCGGGGGAGCGTCGGTGGTGGTGCGGCCCGGCTTCGATCCGGTCGAGACGATCGCCGCCATCGAGCGCTACCGCTGCACCTACATCGGCGGGGTGCCGGCGATGTTCCGGCGCCTGCTTGAGGCCGAGGATGCGCTGCGAAACCACGACGTCTCCTCGTTGCGATTCGCCACCGCGGGGTCGGCCGACGTGCCGGCGGACCTGCTGGCGGCGTTCGAGGCGCGCTTCGGCGTCCCCATCGGCAACGGCTACGGCCTCACCGAAGGGGGCCCCGACGTGCTGATCAGCCCCCGCTATGGGATCCGCAAACTGGGCAGCATCGGGCCCCCGATCCCGGGCTGCAAGGTCCGGCTGACCGACCCCGCTGATCCCGGGCGCGAGGTGGCGGTGGGCGAGACCGGCGAGCTCTGGACCAAGAACCCCGGCGTCACCCAGGGCTACCACAACCTGCCCGAGCTCAGCCGCGAGCGGATCCGCGATGGCTGGCTGGCGACCGGGGACCTGATGCGTCGCGACGCCGACGACTACTACTACTTCGTCGGCCGCAAGGACGACCTGCTCAACGTGGGCGGCGAGAACGTCTACCCCAAGGAGGTGGAGGCGATCCTGCGGCAGCACCCCGCCGTGGCCGACGTGGCGGTGGTGGGGGTGGCCCACCCCGTCAAGGGCCAGGCCCCGGTCGCCGCCGTGGTTGAGCGCGAGCCGGGCGGGCTCTCGGGGGCCGAGCTCACCGCCTTCTTCGTCCAGCGCGGGCCCGCCTACGCCCACCCCCGTCGCACCCTCTTCGTCGCCGCGCTGCCGCTGGGCGCGACCGGCAAGGTCGACTACGCCGCGGTCCGCCGCCTCTTCGCGGACCCGGCGCCGGGGCAGGGCGGACCAGGGTCCGACCCGGGAGACGGGGGGTGAGCGGGGCCGACGAGCGGCCCGTTGGCGTCGTCCCGAGGCTGGACCACCTGGTCTATGCCGTGCCCGACCTGGCGGAGGCGGTCGCCGCCCTCGGTGCCCGGCTGGGGGTCACCCCGGCGGCGGGCGGACGGCACACCGGGCTGGGTACCGCCAACGCGCTGCTGGCACTCGGGCCGCTGGCCTACCTCGAGGTGATCGGGCCGGACCCGGCCCAGCCCCCCGCGCGCGGGCCGCGGCCCTTCGGTCTCGACGATCTGGCCGCGCCGCGCCTGGTCGCGTGGGCGATCCACACCGATCGGATCGAGCTCGAGGCGACCGAGGCTCGCCGGCGTGGGTATGACCCCGGCCCGGTCGAGGCGATGACCCGCGAGCTTCCCAGCGGCGGTCGGCTCGCGTGGCGGCTGACGCGGGGGTCCGTCGCCGCCGGGGTGGCGGTGGTGCCGTTCCTCATCGACTGGGGGCCGAGCCCGCACCCGGCGGCATCCGCCCCCGCGGGGGTGCGGTTGCTCGGACTGGGGGCCGGGCATCCCGATCCCCGCTCGGTGCAGGCCCGCTGCGCCGCCCTGCGGGTCGAGCTGCCGATCTCACCCGCCACCGAGCCGAGCCTGTGGGCGCAGCTGGCGGCGGCCGGCGGCACGGTGGAGCTGGGCTGAGCCGGTGGCCGCGACGCCGCAGGCGCCGATCGACCGGATGCGGGCCGCCGTCATCACCCGCCACGGCGGGCCCGAGGTCCTCGAGGTGGCTACCGCCCCGCGCCCCCGGCCGGGCCCGGGCGCGATCCGCGTCCGGGTTGACTTCTGCGCCCTCAACGCGCTCGACATCTTCGTGCGCCGGGGCACCCCCGGGATCCACGTCCAGCTGCCCCACATCTCGGGCGGTGACGTCGTCGGGCACGTCGACCAGGTGGGCGAGGGGGCGGACCGCTCGCTGCTGGGCGCCCAGATCCTGGTCGACCCCCTGGTCGAGGGAGGGGCGCTGGGTGAGTCGGCCGCGGGCGGCCTGGCCGAGCACGTCGTGGTCCCGGCGGCGAACGCCATCCGGCTGCCGCTCGGAGCCCCCCACCCCGAGCGGTTCGCCGCCCTTCCGATCGCCTACGGCACCGCGCGCCGCATGCTGTTCACCCGCGCCCGGCTGCTCCGCGGGGAAACGTTGGTGGTGCTGGGGGCGGCCGGCGGCGTGGGGGTCGCCTGCGTCCAGCTGGGGCACCAGGCGGGTGCCCGTGTGATCGCCTGCTCATCCAGCCCGGGCAAGCTCGAGCGGCTACGCCGGCTGGGGGCCGACGAGCTGGTCGACACCAGCGTCGTCAACGCCAGCCACCGTGTCTGGGAGCTCACCGGCCGCTCGGGCGCGGACGTGGTGGTGGACTATCTGGGCCGCGACACCTGGGCGGGGTCGGTGCGCTGCACCCGCCGCGGGGGCCGCCTGGTCACCTGCGGGGCCACCACTGGGTTCGAGGCCACCATCGACCTGCGCTACCTGTGGACTCGTGAACTCAACATCCTCGGCAGCGACGGCTGGGCCCGCGAGGACTTGGAGCAGCTGGTGGCCCTGGTCGCCGACGGCCGGCTGGAACCGGTCATCCACGCGGTCCATGAGCTGGAGGACGTCGCCGCCGCGATGGCCGCGCTGGAGCAGCGCCAGGCCTTCGGCAAGGTGGTGGTCCATGTCGGCTGACGCGGGCGCGCCGGTGCCCGATCTGCAGGCGATCTGCGATGGCAGCCAGCTCCACCGTGCCCTCCGGGTGCGGGTGGCGCGCGCCCCCGCCGGCGTCAGCGTGCGCGCCGAGCTGGATGCCCGCTGGGCCAATGACGACCGCGGGACGACCGTGCACGGGGGCGCGGTCGCCACCCTGCTGGACACCACCCTCACCTTTGCCCTGCTCGCCGCGACCGGTGACGACTGGGCCACCGCCGACCTGCGCGTCGACTACCTCCGACCGGTCCCGGTGGGGCCGGTGGAACTCAGCGGCGAGGTGCTGCGGGCGGGGCGGATGCTGGGCCGGGCTCGGGCCACCCTGGTGGGCGCGGACGGCCGCCCCCACGCGATCGCGATCGGCAGCTGTGCCCGGCTCGGGCCGCTGGCGGTGGACCCGCCGACCCCGGACGCAGAGGAGCCGGCGTGACCGCGCGGATCGAGGTCACCCCCACCCCCGCGCGGGTCGACAGCCACCTCGGCCTGGTCCTGGAGGGCCTGGACCCGTCGGCAGCGGTCACGTTGCGGGCCGACCTGGTCGACGACTCCGGCATCCTGTGGCGCAGCGAGGCGGAGTTCCCCGCGCCCGCCGGGGGGCGCCTCGACTGCGGCCGGCAGGCCCCCCTGCGCGGGCCCTACACCGGGGCCCAGCCGGAGGGATTGCTCTTCGGGATGGCACCCGACCAGCCTCAGCGGGCCCGGCAGCACCCACTCAAGACCGGGCTGGCGCCCACCTCGGTCCGGCTCCAGGCCTCCCAGCTGGGGTCCACGGTCGCCCGCGCCACTTTCGAGCTGCAGTTCGTCGCGCCCGGGGTGGAGCGGGTCCCGGTCCGCGACCACGGTCTGGTGGGCACAGCCTTCGTCCCCGCGGGGACGGGGCCGCTGCGAGCGGTGCTGGTGTTCGGCGGGTCCAACGGGGGCCTCAGCGAGGAGACCGCCGCCCTGCTGGCGTCCCACGGGCTGCTGGCCCTGGCGCTGGCGTACTTTGACGCGCCCGGGCTGCCCGACCAGCTGGTCGAGATCCCCCTCGAGTATTTCGAGCGGGCCCTCGGATGGCTTACCCAGCATCCCCGGGCCCGCGACGGCCGGGCGGCGGTGGTGGGCCGCTCGCGGGGGGGTGAGCTGGCCCTGCTGTTGGGCGCCACCTACCCCGCAGTCGACGCCGTGGTCGCCTACGTGCCGAGCGGAATCGTGCACGCCGGGATCCGGCGTGGGGGTCACACCTGGCACACCGACCTCCCCGCCTGGACTCGGGAGGGCCGCCCGGTGCCGTTCCTCGCCCACACCCGGTCGGCCGCCGCGGAGCCGGGTGCCGATCGGGAGCCGATCGCCTGCACCCCCGAGTACGCCGCCCACCTCGCCGACTGGACGGCGGTCCAGCGCGCCGCGATCGCGGTGGAGCGGATCGACGGTCCGGTGCTGCTGCTCTCGGGGACGGCGGACGCGATGTGGCCCTCCAGCTTGTTCTCCGAGCTGGTGGTGGCCCGCCTCGCCCAGCGGGGATTCCGCCACCCGGTCCGGCACCTGGCGTTCGCGGGTGCCGGCCACCGCTTCCCGCTGCCGACCCTGCCGGGCACGGTGACGGAGTCGGCCCACCCCTCGGACGGCAGGCTCTACCAGCTGGGAGGGTCGGCCCACGCCAACGCCGCCGCCGGCCGGCGCGCGCACCGGGCGATGCTGGACCTGCTGGTCGGGGAGGACGGCCGGGCGCCCTCGCCCGGGTGAGCGCCGGCGGGCTCCGCGCGCGAGAGGGTGGGCTCCACCGGTGCCCGCCTTGCTACGATGGCGGGACGGCGTGCCCGGGGGCGTGCGGTCGCCGGATCGGGGACCGCCGCCCGCACGACTGACCCCAGCAGGAGCGCATGTTCCGCACGCTCTACGTTCCGCTCGACAACTCCGACCACGCTAATGCCGCCGCCGATGTCGCCCTCCAGCTGGCGGCCGCGTTCGGGTCCGAGATCGTGGGCAGTCACGTCTACGCGGCTCGTCTCCACGACTACCGATTCAAGCAGATGGAGTACACCCTCCCCGAGGAGTACCAGGACGAGGTCGAGCTGGAACGGCAGCGCAAGATCCACGACAGCCTGATCACCAACGGCCTGCAGCTGATCTCCGACTCCTACCTGGACGCGATCCAGCAGCGCTGCCAGGCTCAGGGCACCCGCTTCACCCCCAAGACCTTCGACGGCAAGAACTGGGAGGTCCTGGTCCAGGACATCCAGGAGTCCCGCTACGACCTCGTGCTAATGGGCGCGTGCGGGCTGGGGCAGGTCAAGGAGACCCAGATCGGCACCACCGTGGATCGGGTGGTGCGGCGCGCGCACGCGGACACCTGGGTGGTGCGCCACCGCGAGGACCGAGGGCCCCTGGACGGCCCGATCGTCGTCGCCATCGACGGGTCGCCCCAGGCCTTCGCCGGGCTGCGCACCGCGATCGCGCTGGGCCGGGCACTGGCGATGCCGGTGGAGGCGGTCGCGGTCTACGACCCCTATCTCCACTACGTCATGTTCAATGGGATCGTGGGGGTGCTCTCGGAGAAGGCCAGCAAAGTCTTCCGATTCAAGGAGCAGGAGGCCCTCCACGAGGAGATCATCGACACCGGCCTCGCCAAGATCTACGAGTCGCACCTGCAGGTGGCGCGCGAGGTGGCGCGAGCCGAGGGAGCGGACCTGCCCATCACCCTGCTGGACGGCAAAGCCTTCGAGCAGGTCCTTCGCTACGTCAGCGAGCGCCGGGCGGCCCTGTTGGTCTGCGGCCGGATCGGGGTCCACTCCGGTGAGGGGATGGACATCGGCGGCAACACCGAGAACATGCTGCGGCTGGCGCCCTGCAGCGTGCTGCTCTCCTCGCGCACGTATGTGCCCCCGATCGAAGTCCGGGGCGAGGCCTCGGTGAGCTGGACCCCCGAGGCGACCGCCCGGATCGACCGCATCCCCTGCGGCGCCCAGGGCCTCGCCCGCACCGCCATCCTGCGCTGGGCGATGGAGCGGGGCCACTCGATCGTGAGCCAGGACATCGTTGACCAGGCCCTCTCCGACATCCTCCCCCCCGAGGCGGGGGCGGCGATCGGGATCCGGCCGGCGGTGACCGCGGTGCCCGATGGGAGCGGCCCCGGGGTCGCCGCCGATCCCCGCGACGAGGTCCACAGCTGCCGCACCTGCGGCTACACCGCTCGGGGGGTGGAGCCGGTCGCCTGCCCGGTCTGCGGAGCCGACCGGGCCATGTTCCTGCGAGTCGACCGCGAGGCGCTGCTGGCCGCGGCTGCCGCCGAGGGGGAGGTGGCCGAGGACACGACCTTCGACGACCGCAAGATCGGCTGGTCGCTGGAGGCACGCACGGTGCTGCACCAGATGCCCGCCGGATACCTGCGCCGCCGGATCAAGGCCAAGATCGAGAAGGCCGCCCGACTTCGGCGGCTGCCGGTGATCGGCGCGGACTTCGCCCGCCCCTTCATCGACCCCGAGTTGGGCCGCTCCGCCAACGCCCAGCCCCATCGCACACCGGTGGAGGCGGCCGAGCCCGAGCTGGTCGGCGTGGGGTCGGCGGACCGTTCCCTGGGGGAGCCCGACCCCGATCCTCCGGCGCCGGTCACGGCGGCGCTCACCACCTACACGGCGGGCGGTCCCGGTGGCCGCTACGTTCCCCGCGAGGCGGTCCCCACCATCGCCCGGCTGCGGCCCCGCGAGGAGGGCACCACCCCCGGCTATGCGCCGGCGGCGGCGTCCGCTCCCGATCGTTGCCCGGTGGCACACGACCCCGAGGCACGGGCCTCCGCCGAGCGCCGGCTGCGGGCGTCGGGGAGCCGGACCTCCGATCCCTCGGACCCCGCCGGGGGCTGAGCGGACCCGCGCCAGGGGGTGGCGGGTGCGGGAGGCGGCACCAGGGCTCGATGCCGAGCTGAGCCGCCTCGCCCGCCCCAGCTGGCGTATGGCGGCGCGAGCGCATCCCGGCCAGGGATGCCCCCCTACCGCGCCCGCGGCCCGGCCTCTGTGCACGGCGGCCCTCGGGAGCCGATCACCGCCCCCGGCTCTCGTTGACTGTCCCCGCCATGGTCCAGTCGCTCCCATCCCCCACCTCGACCTGGTCGTGGTCCTGGCCCACCCAGCTGCCACCGGGGCGTCCTCCCGTCGCGCGAGCGCCCGCCGGCGGGTGGTGTCGCGGGGGATTGCCGCGGCTCGGCCCGGAGCTAGAGCGCGACCGCTGAGTAGCGAGACACTACGATGGCCCGCGGCTACCGGGTGGCCGCTCCTCCGGGCACGCGACAACCAAACGAGCATGAGAGGTGAGACTGACGCGACGGGGAGGTCTGGCACGCTCGACTGGATTGCTGGCTTCATCGGCGGCGCTGGCCGGGATTCTCGCTGCATGTGGCTCTACGGGCGCATCGCTTTCCGGGCAGCATTCCATCTCTTCCACGCCGGCTCGGTCGCGGGAGACTACACCACCGTCCCCGTCGTCCGTGGCTCCGAGCGGCTCCTGCAGAGCGATTTTCGGGGCTGCCACGGGAGTCGCTGCCGAGTTTCACGCATCGGGGACGCTCGTGCCGCACGGGAGCGGTGGCGATGGTACCGGGCTCGAGTGCTACTACTCACTCGCGTCGGGACCGTCCGTCCCAGTGCTCGGCCTTCTCGTCGGCACGGACGTGTCCAGCAACGCCCCAGCGTTCGGCCGGGCCCCAAACGGCATCGCGGCGTCTGCATTGGCAATCCAACCGAGGGACGTCAGGGTTGGGCCAGCCGATGACGCCTGGCTGGCCCGCGCCGCCGTGCGGGACCGTGCCTCGGGCTGAGGCCGACGCAGTCGAAGGAGGTGGCGTCGGAGCGCCCAGAGGCGGCACGGTGCTTTCGGGCCGCGACCCCGACTCGGAATACATTCGACGGAGATGTTCAGTGGTCCCGTCGCGGTGACGTGGTCGATCATAGCTCCTGCCATCCAGAGGGTGAGCGGCCCGGCATCAACCGGCTCCGAGGTGCCCGCCCACGCGGCAGAATCCCTGGCGGATCCCGCCAGCGAGTGGGCCACGCTCGCGGCGGCCGTCTGCTCCTCTGGGGATCCGGACGAAGCGGTCGAGGGTCGGGTGCGCCGCCCGCATCACGCCGAGGAGCCGCGCGACCGCCTGGTGTGATCGCCAGGATGCAGGGACGCCCCCCAGGCGGGAGCGATGGCGTACGGGGGGACCGTCGGGACCCACCGGATGCCGGATACGGTGCTGGGGAGGTGGGGCCGAACCCGACCCACAGTAGCCGAGCGGCGCCGGTCACCTCGCGGAGGTGACCGGCGGGGCCTTGGCGATGCGCAACGCCGGCACGGTGGCGCTAGAGAGGTCGACTGCCACAGCGCCCGCTACCAGGTAGGCGCTGCAGAGGCGGTCGGCGACCTGGACCAGGCCTTTGCCGTCTGGACGGAGGCGGTGTCGAGTCTCACCGACAGGACCCGGCTCGGCCGCTCGGGCCGCTCGAGCCCTCCCGCACCGCGGCGCCGCGCGCCGCTCTGGTGCCCAACATCCACCCTGACGCCATCCACAATCTCGCCGATGCCTTGGAGCTCTCGGACCTCTACCGGGCGCAGCGATGGACGAGCTCGACGTCCATCCGGTGACCTCCGATCGGGTCGGCGCTCTCGCCTGGCTCGGCAACACGCGCGAACCGTGCCGCTCGCGGTTTCCTGGACACCGAAGCCATCTCAATGATGCCAAGTGCGTCGATGAGCTGGCGCGGATGGGTCCGGATCATGCGGCTCACTTCGTGGGCAGCCGGCGGCGCGCCGCGGCCGGCGTGCAGTCGGCGTGCTTCGCGACCCGCCACGGCCGCTGGCACTACCGCCCGAACCTGGGCAGCGGCACCAGCAGGACGGCCACCGAGCCCAAGCGCGGCACCCCCAGCGGCTGCTCCTTGAGGGTGCGGGTGAACCCCTGGGCGACGCCGTTGCCCTTCCGCTCTCGGCGGTAGGCCGAAGTGCTCTCGAAGCCCGGGAAGCACAGCTCGCCCGGGACGTCGTGCGACCGGCACGGGCTGCCTAGTGGTCTGTCGCCGACTTGAGCTGGGTGATGGCTGTCGGTCGCGGCCCTTGAAGGCGCTCCCAGATTGCAGCGGCGCACTGGGCGGGCGTCATCCTGGACGTATTAACCTCGAGGTCGTAGATACCGGGCCGGTGGACTTCCTGCTGTCAACGCCTCACCGGAGCGGGGACCGGTTGGTCTCTGGTGCTGGTGACATATTGGCCTTCTCGTCCTGGCTGGCCGGCGTCACGCCGCTGCCTGATGACCTCGATGGGGCAGACGACCCCCACGAGAAGAACGGGTAGCCCGGCGAGCCGCCTCGCCGAATCAGGCAACACGCCAAGGGGCTTTGAGTAGGCATCGTGGTGGCCGACATCTACCACGACGTTCAGTCCTTGTCGGCTATGGGCGGCGACGGAGTCGTAGAAGGCAGCGAACAGGGACGGGATCAACGCTTCGACCTCGGGGCGCTCCCCGCCAGGGCGCAACCCCATCCCCGGCCGATACCGCGGTGGAGTCACCTGCCGGGCGAACAGGTCCACCCCAAGGCTCATCCGCGGCCCGTCGAGCGTAGCCTGGATGGCTTCGACGATGCTCGATTTTCCCGAGCGGGGCGCTCCGTTCAAGATGACGACCCACCCGAACTGTCCGTTCACGGCCTGGATGATCTCATCCCACAGCAGACAGGCAACGGTCACGCTCGCCATTTCTGAGACGCACCACGAGTGTCGTGCGGGAGCGTGAGACCCGTGGCGATCTCCGCCGTGCAGCCGCCGATGTGCTCACTCACCCCCGGGTGGATCGGCTCCACGGCTTCGAGCCGCCCCCCCCGCCCCGGGGCGGGGATCCCGACGCCCTCCTGACTGCAATGGTCGACTGTGATGCCGATCGTCGCCGGACCCTCACCGGTGAGCGTGCACGCGGGATCGGTGCCTCCGATCTCGTCCGGCCGGTCCGGGGTGAGGGTGCCGTGGTGGGCCCTGGGGCCGTGCGCCCGTCCGTCCCGGGTCGGCGCCAGCAGCTCTGCCGCCCGCATCAGCTGGAGCACGCGGGCCTGGCTGGTGCGGATCCCGTCCCGTCGCAGCCAGGCCCACGCCGTGCGGAATCCCTCGCCGAGCCAGGGCGAGGCCCGCAGAGCGGCCCGGATCTGCTTGGTCGGCCCGGCATCACTCCCGGCCGTCTTCGGAGGAGCGGCGCTCGTGCCTGGTCCACGGAGACGGTCCCGTGCGGGATCTCGAGCATGCGGCACGCGCGGGCCTCGCCGTAGGACCGGCCTGCGGAGGTCGAGACGGTCTGGCTCACCGCCTTACCCTCCGCCGCCACGAGAGGGTGGCCCGTCTCCAACCGCCGCGCCCGCTTCCCGAGGAGCGGGTTCTCCATCGTGACCCCCCGACCCTCGTCGTCATCCGGGAGATCGCGACCTCACGCTCGTCGGTGTCGCGGCTGCGCAGCCCTGCCTCGCCGCTGGCAGCAACCTGCTCCCGTCCCGGGGAGATCGCCACCCCCAGCTCCCGGCTCAGCGAGTCCAGCTCCTCGCCCCGCAGCACCACCTCCAGCTGCCGCCGCGACGACTACCGGCCGCGGTCGCCCCTGGCGCTCCCCACGCGCGTGCGTCCGCTCCCTACGACTGGTCACCTGGCCCTCTCCTGCTGGGAGCGCCCCTTCTCCCGGCGGAGTGTCCAGCGAAACCCTAAGGCGGGGGAGCGGGCAGCTCTTGAGCAGATGCTCTGGCGGAATCGATGGCCGCCCGATCTGCGCGTTCATCCGCTCGAATGTAGGTTCCAGGGCTCGCAGCGCCGACTCGGCCAACGGCTTGATCCGACGGATGGGGTGGTTGGCCGGGGTCAGATCTTCCGGGTGAATCCACCCCAGCACCGTCACCTGCGGGGCCCTCGCGCCGCGCATGCCGATGCCTTCAGCAGCCCACCGCGCCACCTCTCATTTGGCCTATCAGACACCGGCAGTCTTCAGCCACGAAGTGTCACCACGCGGCCAGCGGCGGCTGGTCCTGGCCAGGACTCCCACGCCGACCGGCAGACTCACCTCGGTCACAGTCGGGGTGGCGCCGCCGAGGAGCCCCTGGGCTCGCTCGCGGCGACGGCGGGTGAGCGCACGACCGGGGGTTGCCCCGGCGGCGGCGTGGGACCGGGCGAGATGGAGCGAGCTCAGTACCGCCGTGCGGGGGAGGCCGGCGAGGCAAATCGGTTTGGTGCCGGCGGGGCCGATCGGGTCAGGGGCCCGGTGGAGCACCGCCAGCCAGGCGTGATCGGCTCGCAGCGCCGGATCGGGCGTCCCATCAGCCCTCGTCGTCGTCCTCGTCGTCCGGCGCGGTCCCGCTCTCACCCAGCGATGGCGTCCCCTCCTCGCGGTCGAAGCGTGTGCCGCAGCTGGGACACTCCATCAGCTGGGCGGTGGGGTCCTCCTCGGGTGCCAGCAACCAGCCTCCGCAGCCCGGGCACCGCAGCGCCAGGGGATCGACGGTGGTGCGCTGACGTCGCATCGCCCGCGCCGCCGCGCGCAGGTCGATCGCGACCATCTGGCAGACCTCGCAGCGGAATGTGGCCCGGCCGTCGCGGTGGCCGGCGTAGGCGCCGGTGCGGTCCACGAACACCTCCCCGCCAACCAGCTCGAAGCGCTCCGGCCGGCAGCCGTGGGGACAGACGAGCTGGCGCGCTCCCGCCACGGTCTCACCCCTCCCCGGAGGTGAAGACGGGACGCTGCCAGCCCAGCGGGCCTTCCCCGGCGGCCAGGATCTCCTGATACATCCGCTCCAGGTCCTCGCGGGTGTCGACCGCCGCGACCGCGGCCCTCAGTCGCGCGGCGCCGGCGCAGCCCCGGATCGCCCAGACCACGAACTTGCGGCCTCGGCGCACACCCACATGCTCGCCGTGGTGGTCGACCATGGCGTGCCAGTGGCGCCGGGCGAGGGCGAGGCGCTCGGCGAAGCTGGGAGCCGGCAGCTCCTCCCCGGTGCGCAGGCGGTGCACGGTGTGAGCCAGGAAGTGCCAGTCGCCCAACATCCCGCGTGCCACCACTACCCCATCGACATCGCCGGCCGCAATCCTCCGAGCCGCCTCCCCACTGTCGCGGACATCGCCGGAGCCGAGCACGGGGATCCGCCGCACCGCCGCGTGCACCCTCGCGATCTGGTCCCAGTCCGCCTCGCCGCGGTAGCCCTGGCAGCGAGTGCGTCCGTGCACGCTGACAGCGGCCACCCCGATGTCCTCCAGGGCACGGGCCAGATCGGGGGCGTTGATGGAGCGCTCATCCCACCCCAGCCGCATCTTGACGGTGACCGGCACCGGAACCGCCCGCACCATCGCGGCGAGCACGGCCACGGTGCGCGTCTGGTCGCGCGCGAGGGCAGCCCCCGACCCCAGCCGGACGACCTTCGGCACCGGGCAGCCGAGGTTGACGTCAACCACATCGGCCCCGTGGGCGACGCAGATTTGGGCCGCCTCGGCCATTGTGTCGGGGTCGCCCCCGACCAGCTGAGCCGCCACCGGGTGCTCGTCCGCCCCCAGGTCGAGCAGCGCCCGCGCCGCCTCCGGGGAGCGGACCACCGCCGCCGCCGCCACCATCTCGGTGCAGGTGAGGCCGGCTCCCAACTCGCGGGCGAGCCGCCGGAAGGGTCGGTCTGTGAGCCCGGCCATCGGAGCCACCACCACCGGAGTCGTCAGCGCATGCGGCCCGATCCGTAGCCCGGGCATGGCCGTTGGGCCCGGCGCGTCCACCGGCGGGGCGGGGCGGTCCGTGAGCGCACCGGTCATGGTGCCGATCCTACAATCCGCGGCGATGCTGCTCGCGCTCGACGTCGGAAACTCCAACCTCACCGTCGGGGTCTTCCAGGGGACCGCCCTGGTTCACGATGGACGCTTCGCCACCCGCCGGGACGCCACCTGCGACGAGCTCGGGATCCAGCTGCGTGGCCTGCTGGCGGCGACCGTGGGGACCCGCGTGATCGACCGGGCGGCGATCTGCAGCGTGGTGCCCTCGATCGACCGGGCCCTGCGCGAGGCGGTGGTCGGCTACTTCGATGTCCAGCCGCTGTTGGTGGGGCCGGGGACCCGATCCGGCATCCGGATTCACTACGACCCGCCCCGGGACGTCGGCGCTGACCGGATCGTGACCGCCCTGGCGGTCCGTCATCGGTACGGCGGCCCGGCGATCATCGTGGATTTCGGCACCGCCACCACCGTGGACGCGATCAACGCCGAGGGGGACTACCTGGGCGGGGTGATCGTTCCGGGGGTCCGGCTCAGCCTCGATGCGCTCTCACAGCGGGCGGCTCGGCTGCCCTGGGTCGAGCTCGCCGCCCCGGGGCCGGTGCTGGCCCGCACCACCGTTGCATCGATGCAGGCGGGCGTGGTCTATGGAGTCGTGGGTCAGGTCGAGGAGATCGTCCGGCGCATGCTCGGGGAGATGGGCACCCCGGCCACGGTGGTGGCGACGGGCGGGCTCGCCGAGCTGCTCGCGCCGCACATCCCCTGCATCGACCGGATCGACCCGCTGGTCACCCTCGAGGGACTGCGCCTGATCGCGGAGATGAATCCCGCCGGGGCGTGAGCGCCCGTCACCACCCGGCGGCCCGGTGCCCAAAAAAAAGGGCGCCCCCGAAGGGACGCCCCGAGAGGGGGGGGCAGTGTCACGATCGCTGTGCGATCGGCGGGCCGGAGCACCGCTTCCCGATCATAGCAGCCGCAGCGAGATCGGGCAACCAGTCGGATTCTCTGGTGGGGGGAGGTCGCATCTGAACCTGGCCTGCGGGGGTGGGGCGATCTCGTGGGCCCGGACCGGGGAGACCCGGGACCGGTCGGCGGTCCCAGGGTCGATGAGATCGGCCTCGCCGGCCGTCAGGACTCCAGACAACTCAAGCACTCGACCACCCCCCATGGAGGCCGCCCGTGTCTGATTCCGGCATCCACCTGCTCGCAGACCTTGCCTTTCTGGTCGGGGACTGGGGCATGGCCGTAGGAGGCGCCTCGTGCCTACCCGATCCTGAGCACGTCGTCCATGCCCGTGTCGGGGTCAGGTGGATCGAGGGTGGGGGGCTGCTCGCGATGCACCAGGGCGAGGCCCCACCCCCCCGGGCGCCGACCTGGATCGTCGACCGGCGCGAGGCGAGTCGCGACTCCAGCCTCCTCTCCTCTGACGACCGCGGCGTCGCCCGGATCGGCGCCATCAGCGAGAAGGCCGCAGTCTGGAGGATCGGGAGAAACCATGCCGAGAGTTCACACCGCTTCCAGGCAACCGTGAGCGATGACCGGAACGCAATCGTCTGCCGGTGGGAGAGAAGGCTTGGGCAGAAGGCAGGGGAAGACGCTCTCGACGTCGCCCACACTCGCCTCGCCTGACCTGCTGGCCACGGCCGTGTTCGAGAGTGGTGGACCGTGAGCCGGTGAGCGGCCGTCCACCATCCTCCACAACGCCGCCCACGCCAGCGTGAGCGGCAGTCACCCGGGCACTCCCTGCCCGCTGACCGACGCTGATGAGCCGAGCTCCGTGTCCCCGCATCGCGCCCTCAGGCGCTGACGTCTGGGGTGCACGTGCGCCACGCCACGATCGACGGCGGGGAGAGGATTCGCTCCCAGGGCCGATCGGCCCCGGAGCCCGTCCCTGCCTCAGACTGATCCACGGCCGATTGCCCCACCCCTGCGGGGTCCGGGCCGGAGTCGTCGCTCGTCGCGGGATCGGGCCGGGGATGGGGGCTGAAGGGCGGGGGAGGGAGGGGGCGCAGGCGCGTGGGCGCCGCGCGTCGATCTCCCCAGCGCCCGAGACCGGCTCGACGCCGACCGACCCCATCGGCCCGGGCGAGCCCCAAGGGATGCGGGCCGCTATGGTGAGCCGACGGTCTGCGGCGGCGAGAGCCAGGACGCGACCGGGGCCACGCCGCCCTACGGTCCCGATCCCTCGAGGCTACCCGCCGGTCGGCGCTGGGACCACCTGGAGCAGGGAGGAGCCGCCGGATGAGCCGCCGAGGATGGCTGCTGTTCGCGGCCATGAGCGTGATCTGGGGCCTCCCCTACCTTCTGATCAAGATCGCCGTCGCCCACCTCAGCCCGGCCGCGCTCGTGTTCGGGCGCACGGCGATCGCCAGCGGGATCCTCCTCCCGGTGGCGCTGGCGCGGGGCGAGCTCCGCGCCGTCGCCCGGGCCTGGCTTCCGCTGCTCGCCTTCACGGCGACCGAGATCGCGGTGCCCTGGGTGCTGCTCTCCGACGCGGAGCTCCGGCTCACCAGTTCGCTCTCAGGCCTGCTCGTCGCCCTGGTGCCCCTGGCTGCCACGGTCTTCGTCTGGATGGCAGGCTCCGGAGACCGGCTGGGACGCGGTCAGGTCGCCGGCCTGCTGCTGGGGCTCCTCGGCGTGGCGGCGGTCGTGGGCCTGGACCTGGGGCGGGTGTCAGCCGGGGCCCTGCTGGAGATGGCGGTTGTTGTCTGCTGCTACGCCGTCGGTCCCCAGATCATGGTCCGCTGGCTCCGTCACCTGCCCGGGGTGGGAGTCGTCTTCGGCGCCCTGCTGGTGGCCGCGGTGCTGTACCTGCCGGTGGCGGTGGTGCAGCGACCGACCCACGGGCTCACGCTATCGGTGGTCGCCAGCGTGGTCATCCTCGGGGTGGTCTGCACCGCACTCGCCTTCGTCCTCTTCTTCCAGCTGGTGGAGGTGGTGGGCCCGGTGCGGTCGACGGTGATCACGTTCGTCAATCCCGCGGTGGCGGTCGCCCTCGGGGTGGCGATCCGGCACGAGCCGCTCACCGCGGGGTTGGGGGTCGGGTTCTTGCTGATCCTCGGGGGATCCGCACTGGCGACCCGCCCGGGTCGACCAGCCGCCCCGCCGGGGCGACCACGGCTCCCCCGGGCCGAGTCGTCCGGGGTCGCGGGCTGAGTCCCTCCCGCCCTCCCCCCGCCGCGACCCGAACGGGATCGGAGCGAGGCGGCCCGGGGCGGCTCCGCCGGCGCGCGCGCGGGATCCCGCAGGACGGTGGAGCGGCCGGGCGCGCCGGTCCCCGCAGCAACTTGCCGATCGCGGGACGCTGGGGTAGAATCACGCTTCCCCGAGGACAGGTCGGTGGCGTCGCCGATGCCGCGTGGCCCTCCTCGTCATCACCCCATGGAGCTACGCACCATGCAGGACAAGCCGGTCCCCCTGACCCGCGACGGCCACGAGAAGCTGGTCGCGGAGCTGGATCTGCTGCGCACCGCACGGCGCCATGAGATCGCCGAGCGGATCAAGCATGCCAAGGAGTTCGGCGACCTCAGCGAGAACGCCGAATATGAGGACGCCAAGAACGAGCAGGGGTTCGTCGAGGGCCGCATCCTCACGCTGGAGCGGATGCTGCGTAACGCCCAGATCATCGATGAGGAGGAGTCGCCCGACGGCACCGTCCAGATCGGGTCGACCGTCAGGGTGAAGGACGAGTTCGGCGACACCACCTACACCATCGTGGGACCTGCCGAGGTCGACCCCACGGCCGGGCGGATCTCGTTGGAGTCGCCGGTCGGCAAGGCGCTGATCGGCCACCGGTCCGGTGAGGCGGTGGCGGTCGAAGCGCCAGACGGTCCCAGGCAGGTCACGATCCTCCAGGTCGCGTGAGCGGCGGGCCGGAGTGACCGGCGCCGCCTCTGACCCTCCGCCGGGAGCAAGCCTGGACGAGGTGGTGGCGGCGCGTCGCCACGCCGCCACCATGCTCCTGTCCCAGGGGGTCTCCCCCTGGAACGTCGACTTCGACCGCGACGCGACGACGCGGGAGGCGATCTCGCGGTTGGCGGCGTTCGAGGGGGGGGGGAGCACCGGCGCGACCGCCCGCGCCCGGGTCGCGGGCCGAATCCTCGCCCGGCGGTCCTCCGGGGGACTGGGGTTCGCCGATCTGCACGACGAGAGCGGACGGCTGCAGCTGATGGTGGAGCGGGACCGCACCCCCGCCCCCGTGTTCGCGTGGGTCGAGGGGCTGGACCTCGGCGACATCGTCGGGGTGACCGGGCCGCTGCTGCGCACCCGCAGGGGGGAGCCGACCCTGCTGGTCGAGGAGGGCTGCCTGCTGGCCAAGGCGCTGCGTCCGCCGGCGGAGAAGTACCACGGCCTCCAGGACATCGAGGCGCGCTACCGCCGCCGCCACCTCGACCTGCTGACCACGCCCGCCCGGCGCCGTCCCTTCGTGCAGCGCACCGAGGTGATTCGCGCGCTGCGGGCCGAGCTCGACCGGCAGGGATTCTTGGAGGTGGAGACCCCGGTGTTGCAGGCGATCCCGGGCGGGGGCCACGCGCGGCCCTTCGCCACCCGCCACAACGCGCTCGACCAGGACCTCTACCTTCGCATCGCGATGGAGCTTCCCCTGAAGCGGCTGATCATCGCGGGGTTCGGCCGCGTCTACGAGATCGGGCGGGTCTTTCGCAACGAGGGCCTCTCACCCCGCCACCTCCCCGAGTTCACGATGCTGGAGGCCTATCAGGCCTACTCTGGTCGCGAGGCGATGGCGACCCTGACCGAGCGCCTCATCGGGGCCGCAGCGGTGGCGGCGGATGCGGTGCCCGGGGTGCCGGAGGGTGAGCGCACGATCGACCTGACGCCACCCTTTCGGCGGGTGGGGATGGCGGAGCTGGTGCGCGAGACGGTGGGGATCGACGTGCTCGCCGGCTGGGACGATCCCGAGGCGCTGGCCCGGGAGGCCCGCCGTCTCGGGATCGACATCCCCCAGGGCGCCACCAGCGGCGTGATTCTGGCGACCTGCTACGAGGAGAGGGCGGAGCGCACCCTGGAGCGGCCCACGTTCGTCCTCGACCACCCGCTCGAGACCTCGCCGCTGGCTCGCCGCCTGCCCACCGACCCCCGCTTCGCGGAGCGGTTCGAGCTGGTGGCGGGCGGGCGCGAGCTGGTCAACGCCTTCGCCGAGCTGAACGATCCGCTGGACCAGCGGCGTCGCTTCGAGGAGCAGGCCCAGCGGCGGGTGGAGGGAGACCTCGAGGCGCATCCGATGGACCAGGAGTTCTTGGAGGCGCTGGAGCAGGGCATGCCGCCGACCGGCGGGTTGGGGCTGGGGGTGGACCGGCTCGTGATGCTGGTCGTCGGCGCCCCGGCGATCCGTGACGTGGTCCTCTTTCCCACCCTCCGCCAGCGCGAGCCGGTCCGGGCGCCGGACGGCGTGCCCGGCCTGCCCGCTGGCCGCCCCCCTACGCTGTAGGGATGCTGGCCCTCTCCTTCATCCGTGACCACCCCGAGCTGGTGCGCGAGGGCGCCCGCCGCAAGGGCGAGACCGCGCCGGTCGACCAGATCCTGGACCTCGACTCCAGGCGTCGCCAGCTGGTGGGGGAGGAGGAGCGGCTGCGCGCGGAGCAGCGGGCGAGCTCGGCGGCGGTCGGGCGGTCGGCTCGGGAGGGCGGCAGCCCGCCGGCGGCCCTCACCGCCGCGCTCGCCGGCCTGCGGAGCCGCGTGCACCAGCTGGAGACGCAGCGCCAGGCGGTCGAGCAGGAGCTGGACCAGCTCCTGCTCCTGGTCCCCAACCTGCCCCATTCGTCGGTGCCCGATGGCGGGGGCGACGCCGACAACCTGGTGGTGCGCACCTGGGGCACCCCGCGCCAGTTCGACTTCGTGCCCCGCCCCCACCATGAGCTGGGAGAGGCGCTCGGGATCTTCGACTTCGAGCGCGCCGTCAAGGTCGCCGGGAGTCGCTTCAGCTGTCTACGCGGGGCCGGGGCCCGCCTGGAGCGGGCGCTCGCCAGCCTCATGCTCGACATGGCGACCCGGGAGCACGGGTACCTCGAGGTCTCGCCGCCCTACCTGGTCCATCGGGCCTGCATGGTGGGGACGGCCAACCTGCCCAAGTTCGAGGCCGACGCGTTCCACGTCACCGAGGGGGACCGCTTCCTCATCCCGACCGCCGAGGTGCCGGTGACCAACCTGTACCGCGACGAGGTCCTGGAGGGTGGCGCCCTGCCCATCCGCCACGTCGCCTGGACCCCCTGCTGGCGCAGCGAGGCGGGGGCACCTGGGCTGGACACGCGCGGCTACATCCGGCTGCACCAGTTCTCCAAGGTCGAGCTGGTCGCGTTCACTCGGCCGGAGGTGTCCTTGGAGCAGCTGGAGCAGCTGGTGGCCGACGCGGAGGCGGTGCTCCAGGCGCTCCAGCTCACCTACCGGGTCCGGCTCATGTGCACCGGCGACATGGGCTTCGCCCAGTGGAAGAAGTACGACCTCGACGTCTGGGCCCCCGGGCTGGGCCGCTTTCTCGAGGTCTCCTCCTGCTCCTGCTTCGGTGACTTCCAGGCCCGTCGCGCGAACATCCGATTCCGGCCCGGCCCGGGTGAGCGACCCCAGTTCGTGCACACCCTGAACGGCAGCGGGCTGGCCCTGCCCCGCACCCTGGACGCCGTGCTCGAGACCTATCAGGAGCGGGACGGGTCGATCATCATTCCCGAGGTGCTCCGCGCCTACCTCCACGGCGAGTCGCGAATCGCCTGAGGCGTCCCGCTCGTCGGGTTCGGCGGCAATCCGGCGGCGGCCCGTCGGTAAACCGTCTCCCGTGGCCAGGCGTTATATCTACGTGATCATGGATGTTCTCGGCGCGGCCGTGACCACCGAACGAGCCACCGCCGAGGACTTCGAGCAGGCGGTCCGAGCTGAGGGGCCTCGCCTCTTCGGGCTCTCCTTGGCGGTGCTCGGACGCCCCGAACTCGCCGAGGAGACGGTACAGGAGACTTTTGAACGAGCCTGGCGGGTGTGGGACACGCTCGACGACCCCGACAAGCGCCGCGCGTGGCTGGCGCGGGTGTGCGTCAATCGGTCGCTCGACGTCCGCCGCTACCTCGCCCGCCGGCTCCGGATGGCCTTCGTGCGCGAGGGGGATCACCCGGTCGCGCCGACTGACCTCGGGCTCGACCTCGGCCGCGCCATGACGCATCTCTCCCGACGCCAGCGCGCCATCATCGGCCTGCACTACGCCTGCGGCTACTCGCTCGACGAGTGCGCGGGGATGATCGGCTGTCAGCCGGGCACGGCGCGCAGCCATCTGGCGCGCGCGCTCGCCACCCTGCGGATCCAGCTCGGGGACACCCGCGATGGATCCTGAGTCCTTGCTGCGGGAGCGGCTCGCCCGGCTGGCCGCCCGCCCGCTTCCCGGCTCGGTGGAGGAGCGCGTGCTCAGCCGGACCACCCGCCGGTCCGCCGCTCGCGGCTCGCGGCTGCTCGCGATGGGCGCCGCGCTCTCCACCGCCCTGGTGGTCGGGGGTGTGCTCTACGGGGTCGCCTCGATCGGGCGCCACCCGGTCGGCACCCGGCCGCCCCAGGGCGCGGGCCACCGCACTCCCGTGCCCAGCCGGAGCCAGAGCGTTCCGACCCCGCCCCCCACGCCGTCGCCCACGCCGACTCCGGTCAGCCGACCGCGGCGGTCGGCCCGGCCGACTCCGACGGTGGCGGCGGCGGTCCCGCCGACCCCGACCCCGACCCCGACCGCGTCGGCCGCGGCCCCCTCCGCCCGCGCGGTCGTGAGGGTGGCGACCTGCCTGGGACGCCAGCTGACCCTCACCGTGCGGCCCGGTCCCCGCAGCGCCCGCATGGCCGCGGTGGTCTACATCCTGGAGAACGTCGGCGGCGCGACCTGCACGCTGCGGGGGGTGCCCACCGTGCGCCTGGTGGGCGCTGGGGGCGCCAGCCCCGCCATGGTGCCGGTCCGAGCCGGCCACGGTCCCGGCCCGCTGGTCAGCCTGCGACCGGGCGGGCGGGCGTCCTTTGTGCTGCTGGACCTCGGGTGCCGCCAGACCACCTCGACGGTCGCCGATCCGTCGCTGGCGCTGGAGGTGAGGCTCCCCGGCCCGCCCGTCGGGCCCGCGCTGCTGGTGAGGGGCGGCCTGGTCTGCGCGCCTCGGGTGGTGGAGGTGTCGGCGATCACCCGAGGCGTCGCGACCCCGCGGCTGGCGCCGGGACGGGGTGCGGCCCCGTCCGCCCCGGCTACCCCCATCCGCCGCCCCCGTCCGACGCCCACCCCGAGCGCGCCCGCGACCTCCCGTCCGACCCGGCTGCCGGCTCATCGCGCGACCCCGTCGGCGACGCCCACGGCGACCGCGCGTCCCACCCCGGCGTCCAGTCCCAGGGCGACTCCGCGCCCGGCTCCGACCGAGACCCCGATCCCGCTGGCGACCCCCACCCCGACCGCGATGCCGCTGTGCACCCCCTCTGACCTCCGATTCGCCCTCTACTCGGGGCCGATCTCGAGCCAGGCCACCTCGGTGGCCCTGGGGCTGAGCAACGGCACGGCGTCGGCCTGCCTGTTCGTCGGCCTGCCCAGCCTGACGCTGGTCCTGGGGGGCGGGTCCAGCGTGCCGGTCGCCATCAGCTCGGTCAGCTACAACCCCGCCGCGGAGCTGGTCCTCGCTCCCCTCGGCGAGATCGGTGCCCAGTCGGCGGGTGCTGTGATCGTGCTCGACCTGCAGTGGCCCGCCTCCAGCCTGGGGTGCCCCCCCGCCGCCGGGGTGGCGCTCACGCTCCAGTACCTGGGCTCCACCCTCACCCTGCACGACGCCCCCGTCCCCGTCTGCGCCGGGGCCAGCAACATCACCGCCCAGCTGCAGGCGTTCGGCAGCTGAGCCCGCACCGTCCCTGCGGGGGAACGGCCCGCCTCCCCGGGCCGCTTTCCCCCGCCGGGGGCGCTCAGGCCGCCGCCACGGTCTCGAGGTCGTGGCGGACCGCCTCCTCGTAGCTGAGGCGGGGGAGGCGGTCCTGCCAGGCGTCCGGGCCGGGTCGGCCGATGTTCACGACGAGGATCGACCGCCAGCGTCCGTCGGGAAAGAGATCCTGGTCGAGCGTGTCGCGGTCGAAACCGCCCATCGGCCCTGCGGCCAGGCCCGCCGCCCTGACCGCGATCAGCAGGTAGCCCGCCTGCAGGGTGGCGTTGAAGCGCGCCTGGTCGGCGCGCAGCTCGGGGTTCTGCTCGAAGTGGTCACGCAGCTCCGGACGGTGGGGAAAGGTGAGCCCGAGCCACTCGTGGAAGTTGGTATCGGCCGCCAGCACCGCGGTGACCGGGGCCGCCTGGGTCTTGGCCCGGTTGCCCTCCCACAGGTGGGGGAGCAGTCGCGCCTTGGCCGCCGCCGAGCGCACGAACAGGATCCGAAGCGGCTGGACGTTCGCGCTGGTGGGCCCCCACTTCACGAGGTCGTAGATGGCGGCGAGCTGCGCGTCGCTCACCGGCTCCTCGGTGAAGGTGTTGGCGGTTCGCGCCTGGCTGAAGAGCAGAGCCTCGGTACGGGCGTCGACGGCGAGGGGAGGACGTGTCTCGATGCCGTTCATTGCTAACTACTAGTCGCTATGCAATTCGTAGCCCTAGGTGGACCACACCAGCCACCCGACCCTCGTCCCTGGTGCTCGGCCGGGGTAGCTGATACGCTGCCGAGGTGGGGTCGCCGCCGGCGGCGCACGATGCTGTGAGATGCAGCGCGCAGCTGGTGCGGGCATTCGGCGTCCTGGGCAAGCGGTGGAGCGGAATCGTCCTCGCGAGCCTGGAGCCGGGGCCTGCCGGCTTCGCCGAACTCACCCGGGCGATCGCCGGGATCAGCGAGTCCGTCCTCTCCGATCGGCTCGCCGAGCTGACCGCGGCCCAGCTGGTGACCCGCACCGTCCGGTGCGGACCGCCGGTGGGCGTGGTCTACGAGCTCAGCCCGGCCGGGCACGCGCTCCGTCCGGCCCTGGATGCGCTCGCCCGCTGGGCCCAGGACAACCTCTCCCCGGAGCGGCCGGACCCCGACCAGCCCTGACCCGCTCCCGGCCCCGACCTGACTCCGGACGGTCGCCCCGACCCTGGACAATCCCGGGGTCGTGTCCGGGCCGCAGGAGGCAAGCGCTGTGATCCAGAGCGGGGTCGCGCTCTTCGTCGCCCTGCTGGTGATCGCCGCGGGCGTGACGGTGGTGGCGCGCCGGATCGCCGTCCCCTATGTGACCCTGCTCGCCGCCCTGGGGGCGGCCGCCAGCCCCCTGCTGGCCGGTCACGTCCCCCATCTGGGGCACAGCCTGATCCTGTTCGTCCTCCTGCCCGGGCTCCTCTTCGAGGCCGCCCTGCAGCTGGAGTGGCGCCAGCTGAGGGGCCACCTCGTCGAGGTCGCGCTGCTGGCCACGGTCGGGGTCCTGCTCACCACCTTGGTGATCGCGGTCCTGGGGGCGGTCGCCCTCGGGCTGCCGGTGGCGGTGGCTGTGCTGTTCGGGGCCGCGGTCGCGCCCACCGACCCGGTCGCGGTGGTCGCCACCTTTCGCCGGCTGGGCGTGCCAGGCCGTCTCTTGGCCCTGGTCGAGGCCGAGAGTCTCGCCAACGACGGCACCGGGGTGGTCGTCTTCGGGATCGCGCTGGCCGCGGTGGCGCCGGCCACGCTCTCGGCGGGGGCGGCGGTGCTCGACTTCATCCGCCTCACGGCGGGCGGCCTCGCCCTCGGCGTGGCCCTCGGCGGGGTGCTCTCGCTGGCGACCCGCCGGATCGACGACGCCGAGGTGGAGATGACCCTCACCGCGATCGCCGCCTATGGCGGCTATCTGCTGGGGGAGTGGCTCCACGTCTCGGGGATCTTGTGCGTGGTCGCCGCCGGCGTCGTGGTGGGCAACGTCGGCCGTCCCCGGGGGATGTCGGCGACCACCCAGGCTGCGGTCACCAGCTTGTGGGGGTACGTGGCCTTCCTGCTCAACGCGGTGGTGTTCGTGCTCATCGGCGCCACCGTGCCCTGGGCCGTGCTGGGTGCCAACTTGGGCCTGGTCCTGGCCGGTGCCGTGGTCGCCCTGCTCGCGCGGGCCGTCGCCGTCTACGGCCTGCTCGCTTTGCTGCGCCCCCTCGGCCGGCCGATCAGCCTCGCCTGGCAGCATCTGCTGGTCTGGGGCGGGCTGCGGGGGGCGGTCGCGCTTGCCCTCCTGCTCAGCATCGCTCCCCACGCCCCTGGGCTCGCCACCGTGCGGGCGCTGGTCTATGGGGTCGTGCTCGCCTCGATCCTGGTCCAGGGAGCGACCGTCGGTTGGGTCGCACGCCGCCTCCTCCCCGATCTCCGGCTGCCCTCGCCCCACCCCCCGGAGACGCCGGCCGGAGGGCTGGGGGGTCCCAGCCCCGCTCCCGCCGCTCCCTGAGGACACCGCCTGCGTGGGGCGGTCACGCGTCCATCGTCGCCACCGGCAAGTGGTCGTGCTGCTGGAGATGCTGGCGCACCGCGAGCAGGGCGGCGACGCCCTCGCCGGCTGCCGACGCCCGCTGCTTGGTCGACCCGCGGCGCACGGCGCCGGCGGCGAACAGGCCCGCCTGCGAGGTGCGGAAGGCCTCATCGGTCTCCACGAAGCCGAGCCGGTCGAGCCCGACCGTTCCCCGCAGGACCGCGGTGTTGGGGTCGAGCCCGACGAAGACGAAGACCGCGGCCGGATCCCAGGTCTCCTCGGCCCCGTCGCCTGGTCGCGGACCACCACCGCCTCCACCCGGCCCTGGCCCCGGATCTCGACGATTGCGCACCCGGTGCGCACGTCGAACTGGGGGTGGTGGCGCACTTTGTCCTGCAGCAGCGTCGAAGCCCGCAGCTCCGGGCTGCGCTCCCCCACCCGGATCCGGCGCGCGAACTGCGACAGGAAGATCCCCGCCTCCAGCCCCGAGTTGCCGCCCCCGACCACCAGCAGCTCCTCGGCCCCGCGGTAGCAGGGGCCGTCACAGGTCGCGCAGAAGTGGACGCCGGCCCCGATCAGCTGCTCCTCCCCGGGGACGCCCATCCCCCGGTAGGTCGAGCCGGTCGCGACCAGGGAGGCGTGGGCGCTGATCTGCTGGCCGTTGCCGAGCCGCAGCCCGATGTCCTGGCCGTCGTGGGTCACCTCCTCGACCCCCACGGCGGAGACCAGCTCCACCTGGTACCGGCGCGCCTGGGCGATGAAGCGGTCCGCCAGCTCGCCACCGGCGATCCCCTCGGGGAACCCCAGGTAGTTGTCGATCCGCTCGGTGACCCCGGCGTTGCCCCCCAGCGAGCCGCGCTCGACGACCACCGCCTCGATGCCCTCCCGGGCGGTATAGACGGCGGCGGCCAGGCCGCAGCGGCCGCCGCCGATGATGGCGAGGTGATTGAGGTGGCGCGCGGTGGTCACCGTGAGGCCGATCGCGCGGGCCAGGTCCTGATTGCTGGGTTCGAGCAGGTGGCGGCCATCCGCGAGGACGACGGTGGGAATCGTCCGCCCCCCGCCCTGCAGCTCCTCCACGCGGCGCAGGCCGTTGGGATCGGCGTCGATGTCAATGAACGTGTAGGGGACGCGTTGCTCGGCCAGGAACGCTTTGGTGCGGCGGCAGTCCGAGCACCACGGCGCCCCGTACACGGGGATCTCGGCCATCAGCCCTCCCCGTCCCCCGGGCCCGCCCCCTTCGTGATGGGTGCGCCGGCCGGGGCGGGACCGATGATAAAGGGGCCGGAACGCATAGGATGTGGGGCCATGTCCGGCGCCATCGACCGTGTCCGGTTGCTCGCGACCGTCGAGCAGGAGACCGAGCGGATCGGGGCCTGCCTGGCGGCCGGCCCCGACCGGCCTGTGCCCAGCTGTCCGGGGTGGGATCTCGCCACCCTGGCCGCCCATCTGGGGCAGGTGCAGCGGTGGGCCGAGATCATGGTGCGGACGGGGGCGGAGCAGCGTCTGGACCGATCCCAGCTGCCCGCGCCGCCGGAGGGCGCAGCCCGGTCGGGGTGGCTGCTGGACGGCGCCCGCGAGCTGGTCGACAGCCTGCGGGCGGCTGGCGGCGACCGGCGGGTGTGGACGTTTGCCGGCCCCGACGGGCTGTCGGCCTTCTGGGCCCGGAGGATGGCGTACGAGGCCCAGATCCATCGCGCCGACGCGGAGCTGGCGCTGGGCAGCTCGCCGGCCGTCGCGCCGGACCTGGCCGCGGACGGGGTTGACGAGTTCCTCCAGGTCATGCTGCCCCGGTGCTTCGCCCGCGGCCCCGTCCCCAATCTGGCAGGTGTGCTCGAGCTCGGGTCTGACGACGGCGGTCCCACCTGGACGGTGACGATCTCGCCGACGGCCGCCGAGGTCGTCCCGGGACCGTCCGGGGAGGCCGACTGCCGGGTGCGCGGCCCCGCCGCCGACCTCTTCCTGTTCGTGTGGAACCGGCCCACCGGTCCCGCGCTGAGGATCGCGGGCGAGCGTCAGCTGGTGCACCGGTGGCAGCAGGCGGTGCGGGTGTAGCGGGTCCGCCCCGCCGGTGTCGAGGCCGGCCCGGCGGGGTAGGATGCGGGTGCGTGGCCGCGGGTCGCGCCGTCGCGCGCGCCTGCGCCGGAGGTCCGACCATGACCCGCACCGCGATCTTCGGCGGGGGATGCTTCTGGGGCGTGGAGGCAGAGTTCCGCCGTCTGCCCGGTGTCGTCGCGACCACCTGCGGCTACAGCGGTGGCAGCACCAGCCGCCCCACGTACGAGCAGGTCTGCAGCAACCGCACCGGCCATGCCGAGGTTGTCGAGGTGGTCTACGACCCCGACCAGCTCTCCTACCAGGAGCTGCTGAGTCGATTCTGGTCGCTGCATGATCCCACCCAGGTGGACCGCCAGGGACCCGACGTGGGCCGTCAGTATCGATCGGCGATCTTCACTGCCGATCCCGAGCAAGCGGCCGCGGCGCAGGCCTCCCGGGCCCATCTGCAAGCGCGCCTGGGACGCCCGGTGGCGACCGTGATCGAGCCGGCGATGGCCTTCTGGCCAGCGGAGGACTACCACCAGCAGTACCTGGAGAAGCGGGGCCTGGCGAGCTGCCACCTGAGTCCGGTCGCGGGCGGCTGAGACCCCGCTCCGGCGGAGCGCCGACCGCACCCCTGGGTGCTCCGATCGGGAGGCCCGAGCGGGCGTGGGCGGCTGACCCGGGCGCCGGCGGGTCCGCCACCGGGTGGCGAGCCGCCCGTGCGCCCCGGCCGGCTCGCCGCCACCCGGGGCCGCCCCCCGGTGAGGGGACCACGAGGGACCCTCCCCCCCCGTATCCGCCGCCGCTGGGCGAGCCTGCCGGTTGCCGAGCTGGTCTGTCCGAGGGCGCCCGCCGGCAGCGAGGCTACGGCGGCGACGTGGACGCCATCCCGAGCCCGACCGCGATCCCGCGGCGGTCGACCCCTGGGGACGGTCAGGCGAGGGCGAATCCCAGCTCGGCGGCCGTGCTGGACAGGCAGATGTGGGCCGCCGATTGCGGGGTGACCGAGGGGTCGCCGAGGACAAGCTGAATCGCGAGACCGTCGGTCAGGGCGGCCAGGCGCAGAGCGAACTCCTCGGCATCGACGGGGCCGAAGTCGCCCTGCCGCTGACCGTCGCGGACGATCTCCGCGATGGTCTCGCGCCAGCGGCGGTCCAGAGCCTGGCGGCCCCGTGCCACGACTGGGTCCCGGGGGGCCCGAGACCACAGATCGAGCCACAGGATCCAGTCCTCGCGCCAGGCATCCGGACCGGCGCCCTCGGTGGCGAAGTTCAGCTCGATCAGCCGGACCAGCCGGTCGCGCGCGCGGACGATCCCCGCCAGCTCTCGGGCGGTGGCCGCGTAGAAGCGCTCGTCGGCGAACACCAGCGCCTCGGCCAGCAGCTCGTCCTTGGTGCGGAAGTAGTACAGCACCAGAGCGGGGCTGGTCCCCGCCCGGCGCGCGACGTCGGCGATCCGGGTGTCGGCGAGCCCCCGCTCGACGATCACGGTCACGGCGGCGGCCAGGATCTGCGGGCGTCGCAGGTCACCCAGCCGGCGACGCGGGCTCATCGTTCGCGCCAGTCCCGCCGCCGCCGGCCGGTCAGCTCTCGGCCGGGACGGTCGTGGGGGCCCCAGGCCATCCCACGAACAGCCCCGGGCCGCGCTTGCGGAGCTCGTTCCCGAGGATCATGCGCTGGATCTCCGAGGTGCCCTCCCAGATCCGGTCGACCCGCAGGTCGCGCGCGAGCCGCTCGACCGGCTGCTCGCGCATGTAGCCGCGTCCCCCGTGGATCTGCACCGCGCGGTCGACCACCCGCCCGGCCATCTCCGAGCAGACCAGCTTGACCGCCGACGCCAGGGCGTGGGTCGCCTTGCGGTCGAGCCCGCCCTGGCTCGCCTCGAAGCCCACCCGGTAGAGCAGCGACTTCGCCGCCAGCACCTCGGCCGCCATGTCGGCCAGCTGGAACTCGATCCCCTGGAACGAGGCGATCGGGCGGCCGAACTGGACCCGGGTGGTGGCGAACTGGGTGGCCAGCTCCAGTGCCCGGATCGCGGCGCCCACGGTGCGTGCCCCGATCATGAAGCGCTCCTCGACGAACCATTCCTTGGTCAGCTGGTCGCCGGATCCGACCTCGCCCAGGACCTGCTCGGGGCCGACCCGCACATCGTCCAGGGCGAAGATCGGGTGTTCGAACGCCGAGACGTTGGTGTAACGGGGGGTGCGCACCACCCGCAGTCCGGGGGAGTCGCGGTCGACCAGGAACACGGTCGCCTGGGCGGGGTCCCCGTCGACCAGCGCATGGACCAGCAGGACCGCGGCGAGATCGCCGCCGGTGACGTGCCACTTCTCGCCCCGGATCACGAACGCGGTCCCATCCCACCGGGCCGTGGTCCGAACCATGCTGGCGTCCGAGCCGGCCTCGGCCTCGGTGATCGCGTACGCATCGGAGATCTCCCCGCGGCAGGCCGGGCGCAGGTAGCGCGCCCTTTGCGCTTCGGTGCCGGCGCGCAGCGGCCGCGAGGGGGTCCAGGGGACGCCCCAGAGATTGCCGGTGGCCCCGCCCCATGCCTCCTGGACCAGGATCTGCTGGAACAGAGTCAGACCCTGGCCGCCGTCCTCCGGCGCGTGGTTGATGGCACCGAGGCGGGCGGCGCGGGTGGCGGCCTTGATCGCCTCCCGGGTGGACTCGGCGAGTCGGCCCTGCTCCTCCAGCTCCGCCTCGTGGGGCAGAAGATGCTCCCGAGTCAGGCGTCGAGCCCGCTCCTGCAGCGCCAGGTCGTCGGGGTCGAGCGTCAGATCCATGGCGATGTCTGGCCTCCCTGCCGTCAAGCGCGGGGCCGCCGGGCCGCCGCCGCGCTTGATCCGCTTGATCGACCGTTCAGCATACCCGGCTCCGGTGCACCGCGACGGCACCCCGTCAGGTGAGGCCGACGACCTCGCCGTACTGGTCGATGTCGATCCGCTCGGCGGCGGGATGAGAGCCGAGTCCGGGCATGGTCGAGATCTCCCCGCAGAGCACGTAGACAAACCCCGCCCCCACCGAGGCGCGCACCTCTCGGACCGGCAGCCGCCAGCCGGTGGGCGCCCCCACCAAGGTGGGATCGGCCGACAGCGACAGGTGGGTCTTGGCGATGCACACCGGGAGCGAGCCCAGCCCCTGTCGCTGCAGGGCGTCAATACGGCGCGCGGCCTCGGGGCTGAAGTCGACTCCGTCCGCGCCGTACACCCGGGTGGCGACCGCCGCCACCTTCTCACGCAGAGGGGTCGCGTCCGGGTAGAGGAAGCGGAAGGGGTCTGGGGTGCGACTCACCTCGTCGACCGCCTCCGCCAGGGCGGCGGCGCCGGCACCACCGTCGCGGAAGTGAGTGGTGACGATCGCGGGCGCCCCCAGGCCCTCCGCGACCTCGGCGATCACACGATGCTCGGAGGGGAAGTCGGTGGGGAAGGCGTTGATCGCAACCACCGGGCGCACCCCGTGGAGGCGGACATTCTCCAGCTGCTTGCGCAGATTGCTGGCGCCCACCGCGACCTCGTCGGGGTTCTCGCGCAGCAGCCCGTCGGGCAGGTCGCGGCCGGCCACCACCCGGTGGGCCCCGGAGTGCGCCTTGAGCGCCCGCACCGTGGCCACCACCACCGCCGCGTCTGGGACCAGCCCCGAGACGCGGCACTTGATGTTGAAGAAGCGCTCCGCCCCCATGTCGGCGCCGAAGCCGGCCTCGGTGACCAAGAACTCGCCACAACGGACCCCGATCTGATCGGCCAGGATCGACGACGTCCCGGTGGCAATATTCCCGAAGGGGCCCGCATGTACCAGCGCGGGGGTGTGCTCCAGCGTCTGCAGCAAGTTGGGCTTGATCGCCTCCCGCAGCAGCACCGTCATCGCCCCCGCCGCGCGCAGGTCGTCGGCTGTCACCGGCTGGCCCGAGCGCGTGCTGCCGACGACGATCCGCCCCAACCGTTGGCGCAGGTCGTGGAGTGAGGTGGTCAGCCCGAGGGTCGCCATCACCTCGCTGGCCGCGGTGATGGCGAATGCCGTCTGCCGGGGCACGCCATCGCTCCGCTCCCCCAGCCCGACCACGATGTGGCGGAGGGCGCGATCGTTGACATCGAGGACCCGGGGCCAGGTGATGCTGCGGGGGTCGAGGTCGAGGGTGTTGCCGTGATGCAGGTGGTTGTCGACCATCGCCGCCAGCAGGTTGTGCGCCGCCGTCACCGCGTGGCCGTCGCCGGTCAGGTGAAGGTTGAGGATCTCGAAGGGCACGACCTGGCTCCGCCCGCCCCCGCCGGCGCCGCCCTTGATGCCGAAGGTCGGGCCCATCGATGCCTGGCGGATGGCGATCACGGCGCGACGGCCGATGTGGCGCAGGCCCTGGCCCAGGCCGATGGTGGTGGTGGTCTTGCCCTCACCGAGGGGGGTGGGGGTGATCGCGGTGACGACGACGTAGCGGGCCCGGGGGCGATCGCCCAACTGATCCAGCGCCTCCAGCCGGATCTTGGCCACATGCGGGCCGTGGGGCTCCAGCATCTCCTCGGGCAGGTCCATGGCCCGGGCGATCGCGGCGATCGGCTGGGGACCGGCCAGGACCGTGCGGCCGCTCATCCCCTGGGTCCCCTCCTCACCGGGTTGATGGCTCGCTCCGCTGGCCCGGTCGCCGCCCCGGGCTGTGCCGCTGCTGAGGAGGCGCGAGCGCCTCCAGACGTGCGCCCCGCCATCGTAGGGGGTGACGGTCACCCTCCGACAGCCCCCGCTCCGGTGGCCTCCGCCGCTGTCCGGGCCGGGGCGTGCACCCCTTCCCCCAGACCCCGATCACCCCCGGGGGTCGCAGCGCTCCTCACCCCGGGCGGTTCCGGGCGGGAGCCCCCGCCGGCCCGCGGGGGCTCGGCTAGCCGCGGATGCGCCGGTACACCACCACCAGCGGGACCACCTGCTCGGGCGGCTGCCCCGCCTGATAGCTGACCACGTGCACCGGGTAGGACTCGGTGAAGAGCAGGCGCGACCCCGCCGGCACCGGGTCCTGCGGGCTCAGCACCATGAGGTCGCCGGGAGCGGCTCGGGCGAGACCGGCGGGCCCCGCCACATCCATGTGCAGGATCCGCAGGCCCTCGCGTGCGTAGCGCGCGGGATTCGGTCGCAGCCAGAACAAGGCCTGGATGTAGGGGACGTCGAGCGAGGTCGAGAGCAGCACCTCGTGGCCGTGCGCGAGTGTATGCGCGCGAGCGATCGCGGCCCCCTCCCCAACGTCGAACCAGTAGTAGCTCTCTCCGGGCCAGACCGCGAAGAGGGTGAAGAGGTACGCGCCGACCTCGATCGCCGCGACCGCCGCCAGCGCGCCTGCCCAGCTGCGGTGGGACCGGAGGATGGGCAGAATCTCAGCCCATCCCACTCCGATGAGGATGGCGAGGAAGGGCAGCATCTCCGCCGATCGCAGCGCATCCGGCGAGGCGGTCGCGGTCAGCGCTGCGGGGACGGGCGCCGCCAGCAGGCCCAGTAGCAGCGCGCGAAAGAGTGGCTCCCGCCAGCGCCGCAGGCACACGATCAGGCCCGCCGCCAGCGCCGGCAGGGTGGCGACGGCCAGCATCCCCCCGAACCCGATGTTCTGGCGCAGGTCGGTGTCGCCGTGCGTGAATAGGAAGGGGACCCCGAAGTACTGGACGTAGTTGCCCACAAAGCGTGCCACCAAGGTGCCCAGCTGGGGGCTGTCCCACCCGATGCTGATCGAGCGGTAGCGGACCAGCAGCGCCCCCGGGTGGTGTTCGGACCAGATCACCAGACCGCCGTAGACGGCCACCAGCGGCACCACCATCAGCAAAAGCCCCCGCCACCAGCGCCGCAGCCCGGTGGAGGCCACCCCGACCACGATGGCGACGCCGAGCAGTCCGCCGAAGAGGCGACCGGTGCTGTAAGCGAGCACGGATACTGCCAGCGCCGCTCCCGCCGCGAGCCACCAGCCGCGGCGCCCCTCGAGGGCCCGAACCAGGCAGAACAGAGCCAGGCTGAGAAAGGCCACCATCGACACGACCGAGAACGCGACCCGGCCCAGCGACATGACCCAGGGCATCAGTCCCACTGTGATCAACGTGACCAGGGTGGCGGCCCGGTCCCGGGTCAGAAACCAGACCGCGAGCGTGACCCCAAGGCAGATCACCAGGGAATAGAAGGCCGCAGGCAGGCGCGCCACCGTCGGGGAGAGCGGCAGCAGCAAGGACGCGAGCCCGACCGAGTACACGTAGACGGGGTTGCGGTACTCGCCGAACGCTTTGAAGTAGAGGGGCCAGTGGACCCCGTGCTGGTCGACTCCGAAGTGCATCACGGCCCAGCCGTTGTATCCGGCCGACGCCTCGTCGGCGTAGAGGCCAGGTGGGGCTTGGGCCAACCCGCTGAGGTGGACCCACACCAGCAGCCCCGCGGTCGCCGCGAACGCCAGGGGCCAGCCGATCCGTCCGATCCCGGGACCGGCGGGGGTCTGCGCTCGCATGCTGGCAGGATACCCGCGCCTCGAGGCCACGACCTGGGGTCGCGTCGGTCTCCCACGCCCCGGGGGCGTTCGGACCGCGCCCCGAGATGGGGGCCAGGGGTGGAACCCGCGAGGCGAGCTGCCCGACGGTGTCGGTGGGCGGCGGCGCGTGATCGCGATCAGGCCGAGCGTTGCGGGTCGCGCGTGATCGGCACGGTGCAGACGGGGCCTCCCGATCGAGCCCGGGCGTTCGGAGCCGACCCCCTGCCCCAGATCCACCGCGTGGTCCCGCTCGTGATGGTGACCCACTCATTCGACAACCACCTCGGCCGCTGCCGCGATCGGAAGGTGGACGACCTCACCCTGAGTCCTGGAATCGGCTGGTCGGGCCGTGCCTGGATCGGCCGGGTGCTGCGGTTCCGCCACCCGCCGCCCCGGCTCTCGTGGGCTGGCGCGAGCCGTCCCGGTAGCGGAGCAATGGTTGGGCTCGTGGCGGGGGCCGCCCGTCCCGAACGGGAGGGTCCTGGTCGCCGCGACGACCCCCGGCGTGGGGGATGACCTTCGGCACGCGGTGATCGATCAGCCCCCGGGGGACCCGTGTTCGACCTCGGGACCCGCCACACCCTCCGCTGGGCCCGCATCCCAGCGCCGCGTCCGCTGGCGCCCGCGGCGGGTGCGCAGGGTCGGGGATCCCCAGCGTGGCGCGACGGGCCGGCCTACTCCGCCGGAGCTGACTGCTCGCTGGGATGCCGGCCCGTGAGGGCACACCTCCGGGCGCAGCCGACCGCGGCCGGGTGGGTCCGGGCGACCGAGTTCTCGCACCGGCACAGCCCGGATCGCTGTGGCCTTGACGCCGACGGGACCGTGCCCTCCCGCTCACTCGTTGGTCCCCACCGACTCGGAGGAGGACCCGTCGGGGCTTCACGCCGGCCGGGCCCTCGCATCGAGCGTGATTCAGGCCGTGATGGGGCGCGTTGCATGGCCGGGCGCGCGGGTGATCTGCTCCCCACCAGCACGCAGGGTGCCTGGAGCACGGGGATCCGCCTTGGGCGGTCGAGTCTGACGATGTGCCCGCGCTCCCCGCCGGATCTGCGATCGCTGGGCGGCGGGCGCTCCGGCGGTGGCTGCCTTGGCAGATCGCGGGGCTGGGGGAGCTCGACTCCGGAGAGAACCAGCACGACCGCTACGGCGTGCGAATTCTCGCGGTGCTGGGCTCACCCTGCGCGCGGCCGCTCTCCACCTCCCCTGAGCTGCGCGACCACACGTCGATCGTGCGGCTGCTCGCGGGGACGTGGAACCCGCTGCCCCTGACTGGGCGCGACCCGGCAGCCGGTGCCCCCTGGACCTGCTCGACGCTGAGCACAAGCGGACTTCCTGCAGCCGCCGACGCTCCCGGCGCTGGGGCTGTCGGGTCGGCGGGTCCGGCCGGAGTCGGATCGGGGGGTGAGCGGTCGGGCCGGCGCAGCCTGGCCGGGGGAACTCGCGAGCCGGGTGTGGAGCCGTCGGCGGCCCGACCGCTCGCGCGCCCCCGGACTCTCCCCGCGATCAGGGGCCGGCGGGAGCGATCGGCCCGTAGGCCACCGCGAAGCCCGCACTGCTCAACGGGGAGGGGGTCGACACCTGCACCCCATTCTGGTCCATCACGACCTCGTCGAGGGTCGCCTCGGACCCCGACATCCGCAGCGAGGTGAAGGTCACCTGGGGCGAGTAGGGAGACAGGGTGTCGATCTGGTGGGTGCTGCTGTTGGTGGGGGCCTCCACGATCCACTCGGCCGATGACAGGGGAGCCGAGTAGGCCTGGTCGGTGGTGAAGCTGGCGCCGGTGCTGACATCTGTGATCGAGATCCCCCACATGGCTCCGCTGACCTGGTCGATGGTGACGGTAATCTGGTCGCCGACCGACACTGTCATCGAGTCGATGGGGGTCTCTGGGGCTGGGAGAATCTCCCACCAAGGATAGAGGTCAAACGTGGTCGTGCTCACGCTCGGGTTGTACGTCTCCTGCACGCCGGCTTGGATGAGAGAGCTGTCAGGACTCCAGCCATCGATCCCCACCCAGGTGGCGACGGCCGATACCCCAGGGGTTGCATGCAGACTTGGGACCGTGAACGTGCCGGTGACGTAGGTGTAGGGGCCTGGCTGGACGCCGTAGCCCGACCAATTCTGGCTGTCGTAGAGCGTGGCGACACCCCCCGGCGCCTGTGTGGGCCCCGGCGCTGGGGTTGTTGGGGGAGTCGGTGTCGGAGTGGGGGTGGGAGTCGCCACCGGGGTTGGCGTCGAGGTGGGGGTGGGAGTCGCCACCGGGGTTGGCGTCGGGGTGGCTGTCGGCGGCCCCGGCGGGGCCGGCGAGGACCCCACCCAGGTCACGCGCGCCGGCTGGGTGCTGCTGGTGATCCGCGCGCCCGACGCTGCATGCAGGTAGACCGCAAACCGATACGTCCCCGCGGGGTGCGCGGGAACCATCCACTGGCACTCGGGCGCGGTGCACTGGTCACTGCGTGTCGGCGTCGTGTCGGTGTTGTCCGTCAAATCCCACAGTTCTGCGTAGGCTCCGATCGGCCAGCCCGACCCCGTGACCGTAAGTCCGGCGGGGTGTCCCGCGGGCTCCTGCTGGACGGCGGGACGGATGCCCACGGTCGGCGCCGGCGCGGGCTGGGCGTCGGGTCCCCAGGTGACCGTCGCAGTGCCCCCCGGTCGTGCGGCATCGGCGTCGATTCGCGCTCCCGACTCCGCGTGTAGATACACCGTGAACCGGTACGAGCCCGAAGGGTTGGACGGCACCATCCACTGGCACCCCGGGGCGGTGCACCGGGCGCTCCCGGACGGTGTCATGTCCAGGTTGTTGGTGAGGTTCCACAGGACGGCGTAGCTGCCCGCCGGCCATCCGGAGCCCGTGGCCGTCAGGCCCGCCGGATGCCCCGCCGCCACCGGTTGGTCGCCCGGCCGGAGCCCCACCGTGGGCGGCAACCGCAAGCGCACCCGAGCTCGGGCGGGGGTGATCCACCACGGGTGTCCGTTGGACGCCGGGGTGAGCTGGGCCTGTCGGAAGACCTCGAAGGAGCGGCGATCACGCCCGGAGTCTGTCGCCGCGGATTCCCACCACCCGGTGGCCGTGTGCACCAACGGAGCGACCAGCACGATCGCTCCCGCCGCCGAACCCCGGGTCCGGTCGCACCGGTAGCTGATCGGTCGTCCCGCGACTGAGAGCCCGCTCAAAATGTACTGGCAGGTCACCCAGCCGGCGGTCGGCCCCAGGAAAAGGCCCAGTTGACTGGTCGGCATCCCGCGTCCCGCCACGACCGGGGCCCAGCTGCCGTGGTCCTGCCAATCGGCAGGAAGCCGCGCGCCCCGGACGCCTGACGGCTCCCCCACGACTCGGGTCGGCTGCTCCAGCACGCTTGCCTGACTAAGCACCTTCGGGTCGACCCGTTGCGCTTGGCTGGCCGCAGCGGGAAGCCCATGAGCGACCAGCGCCAGAGCCAAGCCGCCCAGAACAATCAGGCTGAGCCGGCGCTCACGGCTGTGGGGCACGGAGGGTCTCCTCGGTCTGGAGGTGGGGCATGAGAGCCCTCGGTGACCATGGTGGCGCACGAGTGACCGCCGGACAGTGACGCCGGGGTCGCGGGCCGGGTACGGTCTCAGGTGAGCCGACACGGTGGTCGACTTCACTTCGCAGTCGCGTTGACTGTGCGACGCAGGCGCGAGTCCCCTCGGACCGGCCCGGCGCTGGCGCCGCTTATCCGCAGCCCTCGCGACACGTGGTCCGGCGTCGCGTCTCCCCGTCCCATGACCGCAGATCAGGGACGTCTTCGTCGTGCTCGACTAACGACAGCCCAGGCTGATCCTCACTGCGGTCGGGTGCCTGGCGAGCGCAGTGAGGGCCCCGACTCCGCGTGCGTCGGGGGGATGACCGTGCACGAGCAGCTGATGTGGGACGGGAGCGCTCTGCCCAGGTCCCTGTCGAAGTCCGGGGCCCGGCGGGGAGTCAGCGACGGGTGATGGGTGAGCGAGCGGCCGTGGAGAGGCTGCGGAGGTGATGGGAAGTGGCAGGGGTGAGGAGTCCCAGGGGGGTGACCCGGTCCCGAGGCGTGCGTGGCTCGCGGCCCGTCGGCGGGCTGCGCGCAGCCGGGACGCCGGGCTCACAGGCCTAGCCGGCTCAGGGGGGCGCGCCAGTCGGCGGCGATGCGGCGCAGCGCTCGGGCGATGTTGACGCAGCCGGCCAGGCGCAGGCAGCTGATGGCGAAGGTGAGCAGCCTCGCCATCGCCTGGGCGCCCCGGTCGGTGCGGACCTGGGAGCGGTCCTCATCGACGACCACGGCGCGCACCCAGTGCAGTTGGTTCGCGATCCCCCGTGCCCACGGGCCAGCTCGCCGATCCGACGGGCGTCTGCCCAGTCCGGAGGGCAGCTGGTCAGCCCGGGGACGACCTCGCAGCGCTGCTTTCCGCTCGCCACCAGGGTTGTCGCCCGCTCGATCAGGAAGACCAGGCGGACGTAGGGTACGTCGCGATACTCAGTGAGCGCGGTGCTGGCCTGGACTGTGCGCATCTCGATCCGGCCGGGCGCCTTCTCCACCGGCACTACCGGGGAGGGACACGGAGCCCGGGTCCAGCCACTGCAGGGCCTCCGCCAGGGCGGGCTGGTTGCCCTTGGCGACGAACAGATTATTTGCGTGCTTGTCCTGGACCAGGCAGCGGGCGTGCTCGCGCTGGGTGTGCAGCGCCTCCGCCGTCTCCACTACGCTTGTGAGGTCGATCGGCGCCAGCCGGGGCTGGAACGCGGTGATCGCGTTGGACATACTGTTCACCTGACGCTGCCCGATCACCCCCCTTGGTGGACCCCAGAGCCCAGCAGGGGACCTGCGTGCCGTCGGGGTTGCGGGCCTCCCGCACCGTCGTGCCATCCACGGCGACCGCCTGGCCCCGGGGCGCGGGGCGCTCGGAAGCGGCCCAGCTCCTGGTCCACTCCGTCGACGTCCAGCTTCTGCAGCGGGCGCCGCAGGGCGGGCTCGCTGGGCGTCACGTAGCGCGGCTGGCGCGGGAGCCCGCGGTCGCCGCGCCGCGCCCGCCCCTCGTGGGGCACCTGCGCGGCCCACTCGGCGACCGCCGCGACGCCGCGCATTCCCGCGACCGTGGCGCGGATCGCCACCGTGAGCACATTCGCCTGCCGATGCCGGATCCTCCGGCGTCGGGCCGGGTCGGACACCTGCGCCGGCAGCGTCATGAGCTCTCCGGGCGCCTCCAGGACGTAGGTCAGGTCGGGCATGGAGCCCCCTCGCGGCTGGAAGGCGGGGCCGTCAAAGAGGGCCGGCCAGCCGGGCCCGTCCCCTTCGATGGAGCGGCCGCACCCAGATCGTCTTGGGCCGGCCGTGGACGTGGTAGCAGCCCCCGGTGCGCCCAAACCCCTGAGGTGGCCCCAGCGCCGCCCAACCCGCCGCGCGCAAGCACGTGACCGCGAACTCGGGGGTGACAAAGGTCTCGGCGAGCACGATCGGATGGGCGAAGATCGCCTCCCGATCCTCCGAGAGCCGGCGCAGGTTGGGCGCCAGCGCCTGCGAGGCCAGGTTCGGCCGGCGGACGCCGGGCAGGATCAGGAAGCGCTGGTTGTAGGCGACATAGCGCAGCCGCCGCCACCTCTGGCTCGGGGTCCAGCCAATCCAGCGGACCGCACTTGAAGGCCACCGTGCCCCAGCCGAGCAGCGCCAGCCAGTGGCCCGCCTGCTCGGCCACGTAGTTCAGCGACTACTCGACCGCACCCGGAAGCCCAGGTAGTGGTGGGCCGCCATCAGCGCCGCCCAGCGGCTCGCCTCGTCGGGCCGGATCAGGCGCACCTGCACCGGCGGAGCAGTCCGCTCGGACCCCATCGTCTCGCCCCGCGCCCGGTCCATCTCCGCGGGTATGACGCACCGCGGGCGAAAAGGCCCGCCCTCCCGCCTCTCTGTACAGTTCAGCCGACTTTTACGTGACCCTGCAGCCGACGCCGACCGCAGCGCGTGTGGGGATCATCGCCGGAGGCGCCCGGGCCGCACGCAGTCCAGGCCGCGAACTCGTCTCGCCCCAGCAGGGCTCGCGGGGTCGCGTTCAGTGACGGGATCACGTGGGGCCGGACGGCAACGGATCGGGCAGCTCCCGAGCGATCGGGCTGGTCCCATCCGGAACGGGAGCGGACCGCATCCTGACCGAGCCGGGCGTCCCGGTGATGCGGGGTCGGTCCGCGCACCGCCCGTGCCCCGCCGGCGCTGTCTCGGCTACCTTCGCGCCGTGAACGAACTGCCGGTGTCGAGGCACTCGCGGTGGTCGTTGAAGCTGATACGGAGGCTGACGTGCCCGGACACCACGAGATGGCCGCGGAAGGCCCCGTCCATCGTGAAGACGACCGTACCCGACACCGGCCGGGTGGAGAGGTAGATGACCCTGGCGAAGTGGACCGTGCTCCGCCAGAGCAGACGGAAGGTCCCGTTGGGTCGAATGTCGATCGGGAGCGGCGGTCCAACCGGTGGCGGGCCCCCGGAGATCGGCCACCTGATGATGCCGCCCACCCCCTGGCCCGCCATCGGGCCGGTCGCGGTCGTCACCCCGCAGTAGGTCGCGACCTCGGCATCGTAGGAGTGGATCTGGGTGCCACCGCTCGCCACCACCAGGGTGAACCGGTCGAGGCCCCTCGGGCCATTCTGGTTGGCTCCGGACCCCGCGCCGATGTAGCGCCCGCCCGCCCAGGGCGGGGGACCGGCGGCGAGGGCCGACCCGGCCGAGACGACCACCGCCGCCACCGCCACGGCGAGGAGGCGAAGCGACTGGCCGCGACCCGCGCGGCGCTCGAGGACAGGTGGCGTGGTCATCGACGATCCTCCACTCCCGGTCACCCGGGGGCGAGCGGTCGGTTCGGCGGCCTCGAGGGGGGGTGGCGCCCGACCGCGGTGCCGCGCGACCGAGCCGCACGATGCCAGCATGATACGCATTCGGCACGGTCGCGGGAACGCGGCCGTGGCGCGCCGGGCTGCGCCTCCCCACCCAGCGGGGTGGCGGGTTAGGAGGTTCTCCCTACATGCCTGCTCCCCCGACTTGTTCCCGCTTCCTGCGCACGTTTGCCGGGGCCTGCACGGCCCCGGGGCCGTGCTTTTCGAGCAGCTGGCGACCGCCTGGGTCTTGGGCCCGTGACGTCGAACCTGACCCGTCGCGGGAGCGAAGTCCCCGCCCCGGTGCGGCACCCCTAGCCGGCCTACGCGCGCCGGCTCGCCATCGGCCGGTGGTCGATGGACCATCTCTGGGCGGAGCTGGTGGGGCAGCTGGTCCGCCACGGGGAGCCGACCGGGCCGGTCGTGCTGCTGGCGGACGACACGCGCTTCCTCAAGCGCGGCCGCCACGGCAACGGATCCGGGTACTTGCGCGATGCGGTCCGCTCGACCGCCCAGCAGACCGTGCCGGCGCTCGGACTGAAGCTGGTCATCCGGGCGCTGCGGGTGCGGCCCCCTGGGGCTGCGAGCTGCTCGCCCTGCCGGCGGGGTGGCGCTGCACCACAAGGGCGGCGCCACGCTGATCGAGCTGGCGGCCGGCCGGCTGCGGCAGGTGGCCGCCAGGCTACCGGACCGGGACTGCTGACTGGTGGTGGCCGGGGCGTACGCGTCCCTGGTGGGGGTGGACCTGCCGCGCACCACCGTCGTCACCCGGGGGCGGCGCACCGCCGCCCTCTACCCCAGCCCCCGCCGCGGCGCCCCGGGCGGCGCGGGCGGCCGCGCACCACGGCCCGCCGGCTCTCCCGACGCCCGTCCAGTTCGCGGCCCGGGCTCGGCGATGGCAGCGCACCGACGTGCCGATGCGGGAGTGGCTGGTGGGCTGCAAGCTCTGGCCTCAGACCATGCTCTGGTACGAAGCCGCCCCCAGCCGGCCGCTCCAGCTGGTCATCGTCCGTGACCCCACCGGGGTGGAGCCCGACGCCTTAGAGCTTGCGCCAATAGGTCATGGGCACCGGTGGGGGCGGGTGGCCCAGCGGTAGCGCTTCCAGCCCTCCCGGACGAGGCGGCGGACGATGATGACCACGGTGGCGAAGGCGACGTAGAAGGCGATCACCCCGGTCCGTCGCGCCGTGCACCAGACCAGCTTCTTGTAGGCGTTCTGCCAGGCGTTGGTGCGCTCCACGACCCAGCGCGAGCCGGCTTGAATCGGCGCCGGCCGGCCCCGCCGGGCGATGGCCCCCGACAGGCCCCGGGCAGCCAGCGTGGTCCGGGTCTTGTCCGAGTCGTAGCCGCGGTCGAGATGCACGGTCACGGTTTCGGCCAGGGGCTGCTCCCCGTCCAGGGTGGCCAGGGTCGGTGCCAGCAGCGGGGAGTCGCGGGTGCCAGCACGACCCCCAGCGGGATCCCGGCGCCGTCCACGACGGTTGAGCGTTTCAGCCCCCGTTTGCCCCGATCCACCGGACTGCGGCCGGCCTGTTCGCCGCCGCAGGGGGCCGTGGTGATGCACCCGTCCACGGCCAGGTCTGCCAGCTCCAGCCCGATCATCCGATCGTAGGCGGCCCGGGCCACGACTTCCAGGTGCGCCATCACCCCGGCCACGATCCACTCGTCCCGGCGGCGACGCAGGGTGGTCGCGGAGCAGGTGGCATCGGCCACCCGCCCGTAGGCGGCGCCAAAGACCAGGGCCTCGACCAGCTTGTCGAAGACCACCCGGTCCGGAATGCGGGGGCGGAGGCAGCCGAGCGGATGGACCACCTGGCGGGGGGGCAGGAGGGCGCCGAGCTGCGCCCCGATGGGTTCGGTGAGCGATGATGGGAGCGCAGGCATGGACGGCCCTCGGCGGGGATGGGTGAGACTTTCCCCACATGATGGGCCGATCCCAGCCTGTACCGCGGCTAGGCCCCTATTGGCGCAAGCTCTTATTGCTCACCACCGACACCGCCTCGACCCCGAAGCAGGTGGCGTCGGCCTATGTTGACCGCTGGGCGATCGAGGGGACGAGTCGGGACGTCAAGCACGTGCTCGGCACCGAGGACCCGCAGGCCTGGGTGGGCGAAAGCCCCCCGCGGGTAGTCGCCCACGGCTGCTGGCTAACCAGCGCCATCCGGCATCGGCTCGGCTGCGTCGGGCATCGGACCGAGCGGACCTCCTCGTTCTTCGACGCGGGCGCGCCCGTCCACGTCGATCAGTAGCTGGTCCACATCCTCGGCGCGTCCCCGTCCCGCGAACTCAGCCGAAAAAATGCCCGCGTGCTGGTCTCGGCACTGGCGGAAGCTGCCTGATCACCGCGAACAGTCACGATGTCCACGCACCGGCGCAGGCGCTGCAGCGCCTGCTCACGCGCCGCGCTGCTCTCCGTTCGCTCTCGTGGGCCGCATGCCCTTCTCAAGCAATGCCTTTGCCCCGCTCATCGCTGCCAGCGACTCCCCGGCTTCAAGCCGTCGCACCCACGACGGCTCGTCGGCTTCGTCGGCAGCCAATCCCGAGACCCACCGGGCAGCAGACGACGCGCTGAGTGCCACTACGCCG
>DATKRN010000044.1:0-7065 GCA_035532155.1 Verrucomicrobiia bacterium
CCGCGCCACGCCTCCGCTCGACCGGCGGTGTCGTCTGGTCATCTGGGTGGGGAGCACCGGCGTGGCGCCGCCGGGCCGGTACCCTGGTTCTCCTGACCATCAGCGCCGCCTTTGGGACTGCCCCGTGGAGGGCGACCCTGGTCGGACCGGCGTCGGTGGTCGACGCGCGGAGCGCAACGTGTGAGCCGCCGTGCGCGTGAGGAGCGCCGCGGGCACGGCATGTCGGGGGCCCGCGGTCGGGAGTGGGACGAGTGGCGAAGACGGCCGCTCGCAGTGCTCCCCGAGCTGAGTGGACATCAGCGCTGGGTGGTCGACCCTGTGCGTCAGCGGGGCGGTCTCGCCGGGGTGGGAGCTCGGAGCTCGCGCTGGCACCAGGCATAGAGGGCGTCGTAGACGAAGCGGCCCCGCTCGAGCAGTCGGTGATCGTCCGCCTCCACGTCCAGCCCACCTTGGCCGATCGCCTCCAGCCCCGGCCCCAGCACGTCCCTGTCCCGATCACCCGGGATGTCGGCCGCGTGGACGATGCGCGCCAGCCGGGCGAGCGCGGGGTCGGCCCCCAGCCTGAAGTGCTCGACGAGCACCTCGAACGTGCACCGCCCGTCCCGGTGCGTGAACTCTGCGCCGGGGGCATCGAAGGAGCGCGCGCCGCGGGCACGGGCCGCGGCCAGGAGGCTCTCCGCCGGGACGAAGAGGAACTCCGCCTCGGGATCGATGAATCGTCGGATCAGCCACGGGCAGGCGATCCGGTCGGTCTTCGGACGTTCACGGGTGATCCACTGCATGGCAGCTCCTCGAAGCGATGCGCCTCGTATGTCGCCCCGGACCTGGCCCCTGATGGTCCTCCCCGGCGAGCGGCCTACGCCATCGGATTGGGGCCCCCCAGTCTCACCGGCCGGACCGCTCGCTGAGGCGCCGTGGGAGCCGGGCCCGCTCCCAGCCTGCACCGCCCCGGCGGTGGGGGACGGCTCCGGAGTCGGCCCCGGCCGGGACCCCTGGTGCGTGGAGTCCCCGCCGGGTCATCCCGCCCCGAGAACGGAGTCAGCAGTACCGACCGGGGCCCACCATCTTCGGGTCGGCTGTGCTGCGCCGCGCACCCCACCGGCCCGCGGGATCGCGCCCGGCCGCAGCCGTGCCGCGGCACGGGTCCAGGATTGGTCAGTGGGCTCCCATCCGCTCGGCCAGCGTGCGCCCGGTGGGGGCGCGCCCGCTTCGCTGGGCGCGGCGATCCGCCTGGGCCAGCCCCCACTGGGTGTAGCGGACCCCCAGCCAGCGCCAGGGTTCGGGCTCCCAGTCCGGGGAGTGGTGCCCCACCATCGGGAGTCGGACCAAATCGGAGTCGGCCCCGGTGAGGAGATCGGTGAGCACCCGGCCGGCCAGGTTGGCGGTGGCCACCCCCTGGCCGGCGTACCCGCGCGCGCTGGCGATGCCGGTGGCAGGGTCCAGCGTCATGGTCGGCGTCCAGTCGCGGCTCACCCCCAGCGGGCCGCCCCAGGCATGGGTGAAGCGCACCCCCGCGAGCTCGGGGAACCACTCCTGCGCCATCCGCCGGAGCATCGCGTGGGTCGGCGGGTGGTGGTCATACCGGGCTTCGATCCGCGAGCCGAGGTGGTAGGGTGCGCCACGGCCCCCGAAGCAGATGCGCCCATCCGCGGTGCGGCACAGATAGTCGATCGAGAGCCGGGTGGACGCGAGCGCCTCGCGCCCCTCCCACCCGATCGCCTCCCAGCGGCCCGGATCTAGGGGCTCGGTCGCCACGATCAACGAGTAGGCGGGGATCAGCTGCCGGTGCCAGCCCCGGAGCCGGGTGAGGTACGCCTCGCCGGCGAGGACGACATGGTCGGCGCGGACGACGGCCCGCGGGGTCACGAGCTCGGCCCCGGGACCGGCCCGCACCTCGCTGACCGGCGTCTGCTCGTGGATCACTCCGCCCCGCCGCTCCACCGCGCGGGCGAGCCCGCGCACCAGCCGGCCGGGGTGCAGGACGGCGCAGTCGGGGCTGAACAGGGAGGCGACGGCGCCCGAGATCCGGACCCGTGCACGCGTCTCCTCGGCGTCCAGGAGGCGGCGGCCCTCGCCGATGCCAAGGGCCTCGGCGTCGGCGAGGGCCCGGTGCAGCGCGGGCAGCTGGGCGGCGCCACGCGCGATCCGAAGGACCCCGCCCTTGCGCCCGCCGGCCGGGATCCCCTCCACCGCCGCCACCCGCAGGACCTCGTCGACGCTCGCGGCCATCGCTCGGTGGAGCGCCACGGCCGCCGCCGGGCCGAAGCGACGCGCCACCGTCCGCGGCGCCAGGGCGAAACCGGCCGAGCACCACCCCCCGTTCCGACCCGAGGCCCCGAACCCGGCCACCTGCTCTTCCAGCACCACCACCTTGAGGTCGGGGCGGCGCTGCAGCAGGTAGTAGGCAGTCCAGAGCCCGGTGAACCCAGCGCCCAGGATGGCGACGTCCGCCCGGGTGTCGAGGACGAGCGGCGGGCGCGGGGTGAGGTCGTCGTCAGCGGTCTGGAGCCAGAGGCTCACCGCCGCCGGGTCGGGAACCCGGGGGGCGTGACGACCCGGGCCAGGGCTCGGGGACGGGGCGGGGACAGGCATGAGGCCATTCTCCGCGGACCAAGGTTCCCGTGCCGGCTCCCGTGCGCTCCATCTGATTGCGGAGTAATGTTGTAAGCATGCACGCTTCACACGACGAAATGATCGGATGGTTCCTCGGACGGATTCCCCAGGGCTGGTTCACGGCACCCGCGGAGATCACGGCGGACCGAGAGGAGATCCTGGTAGTGGGGTCGCTCGACGAGCCCGAGCTGCCCGCGGAGATGGGGACGGCTGCCCGCACCGCCGCCCGCGAGGCGCGGGCGCGGCGGTTTCGCGAGGAGACCCGGGCAGCCCGCATCGCGATCGCCGAGGAGGCCGAGCTCCGCTTTCGCCGGCGCGTCGCCTGGGGCGCGACCGTCGCCGGCGACCGCCACCTCTTCACCACCCTCAGCGTCCCGGTGATGACCCGGCTCCGGATGGCGGACCGGCGGGTCCTGGACACGCTGGTCGAGGCCGGGGTCGCCCGCAGCCGGAGCCACGCGCTGGCCTGGTGCGTCCGGTTGGTGGGGCGTCATCAGGGCGACTGGATCGAGACTCTCCGCCAGGCTCTGACCGCGGTCGAGAGCGCTCGCGCCCAGGGCCCGGATGCCCACCCTGAGGAGACCCGCCCGCTCTGACCCCGGCCATCTCGAGGCGCCGTCTCCCCTACACCGGCATCCGCGCCGCGTGCCGCGCCGCGCGGCGCGCGATCGCCCGGCCCGCGCCGATCAGGACCAGCAGGATGACCACGATCAGGACCCCCGCGGCGGCCGCGACCTGGTGCTCCTGCTGGGTCGGCAGGGTGGCGTTGAGGAAGACCACATAGGTGAGGTACCCGACCGGGTGCTGGAAGAGATCGGGGGTCGGGTTGCGATCGCTGAAGCCCACCGTGTAGAGCAGCGGGGCGGTTTCGCCAACCGAGATCGCGAGCGCGACCACCAGGCCCGACGCGATCCCGGGGATGGCGGGAGGGAGCAGCACGCGCCGCAGCGTGGTGACCCGGGGGAGCCCGAGAGCGCTGGCACCCTCGCGCAAGGTGGTGGGGACCTGGCGGAGCGCCACCTCGGTGGTCTTGACGATGTAGGGCAGCACGATGGCGGAGAGAGCGAGGATGCCGGCGAGCAGGGAATAGCCCCAGTGCATCTCCTCGTCCAAGACGAGGTAGGCGACGTAGCCGACCACGATCGACGGGATCCCGGCAAGCGTCTCCGATCCCAGGCGCAGCCACGAGGCCCGCCGCGGCGGGCCGAACTCGGCGAGGTAGATCCCGCCGGCGATCCCCACCGGCCCGGCCAGCACCAGGATCCCGAGGCAGAGGACGAGCGTGCCCAGGATGGCGTTCTGGAGCCCGTTCACGGCGGTGGTGGTGGTGAGCAGACGCAGGCCGAGCACCGGCCAGGCCTGCTGGAGCAGGCTGCCGATGATGGCCAGGGCGGGGGCGATCACGAGCAGCAGCGCGGCCACGCAGAGCGACCAGAAGACGCCATCGCGCAGGCGCCGGAGCGGGGGCGGCACGCTCAGATCCCGCGCCCGACCGGGAGCACGCCGGTGGTGACCCGCCGGATGATCATCCGGCCGACGAGGTTGGTGGCGAGGGTGATCACCAGCAGGACCAGGCCGATCGCGGCGAGCGCGTGGACCGCCATCCCGGTGGGGTCGGTGAGCGCGGAGTCGAGCAGGTCGACGATGGTGGCCGCGATCGTGGAGAAGGGCGAGTAGACGTTGGCGGGGAGGGCATTGAGGAAGTCACCGCTGATCATCAGCACCGCCATGGTCTCGCCCAGGGCGCGCGCCCAGCCCAAGATCGCGGCGGCCAGGATGCCGTTGCGGATGAAGGGCAGGGTGACGACCCGCACCGTCTCATAGGGGGTCATCCCGAGGGCGAGAGCACCCTCCTTGGCCAGGATCGGAACGGTGCGAACCAGCTCGCGGGTGGTCGCGGCGATGATCGGCACGATCATCACCGCGAGGATCAGCGAGGTGGTGAGCAGTCCCTCGCCCGCGCCCACCGGCCCGCGCATGAAGGGCAGCACCACCCCGAGCCGGCTCAGCACGGGATAGAGGTGCTGGGCCAGCGCCGGGCCGAAGTAGAGCACGCCCCAGAAGCCGTAGGCGACGCTGGGGATTCCGGCGAGCAGCTCTAAGAAGACCGACAGTCCCGGCTGGAGCCGGCGAGGCACCCGCTCCACCAGCGCCAGCACCGCCCCCACCGAGACCGGGAGCGCGATCGCGAGCGCGATCATCGACGAGGCCAGCGTGCCGACGATGAAGGGGAGGGCGCCGTAGGCGGCTCCCAAGGGAGCGTGAATCCCGTGAGAGACGGTCTGGCCGGTGGCGTAGAGGTTGCCGAAGGTGAAGAGCTGCCCGGTGAAGAAGCTGCCGCCGGCATAGACGAGAGCGGGGACCGCGCTCTGCACCATCTCCGCCGTCAGAAAGAGCAGGGTCAGGACGGGGATGATCGCGGCCACGAGCAGCACCCCGCGGACCACCCGGTCGCCGGGGCTGAGGTCGGCGTCGGCCAGCCGGGCGCGCCAGCCGGGGATGCCCCCGATCGCGCCCCGCAGGTCCACCGAGCCGCGCTGGCGCTGCCTCAGCCGCACCGTGGCTCCCTGCTCACCGCCGCCGCTCTCAGCCGACCCGACCTTCGACGTAGGCCCGGCTGCGCTCGTCTGCGGGCCGCTGGAAGAACTCGGTCGCCGGAGCCCGCTCCACCAGCGAGCCGTCCAGCAGGAAGCAGACGTCGTCGGCCACCCGGGCGGCCTGCTGGAGGTTGTGGGTGACGATCACGATCGTCATGTGCTCGCGCAGGGAGCCGATCAGCTCTTCGATCCGGCCGGTGGTGCGCGGGTCCAGTGACGACGTGGGCTCATCGAGGAGGAGCACCTCGGGCTCGACCGCGAGGGCGCGCGCCAAGCAGAGGAGCTGCTGCTGACCCCCCGAGAGGGAGAACGGCGCGCTGGAGAGACGGTCTCCGACGGCGTCCCAGAGGCCGACCTCACGCAGCACCGCCTCGGTCCGACGCGGCGTCTCGGCCCGGGACCAGAGCCCATGGATCCGGGCGGCCAGCGAGACGTTCTCGCGAATGCTCTGCGGAAAGGGATTGGGACGCTGGAAGAGCATGCCGATCCGGCGTCGCAGGTCGCGGACGTTGACGCGGGTCCCGTACACCTCCTCCACGCCGAGCCGGACGGAGCCGGAGATCTGAGCACCCGGCCGGCCGTCGTGGAGGCGGTTGAGGCTGCGCAGCAGGGTGGTCTTGCCGCAGCCGGTGGGCCCGATCAGAGCGGTGATCCGTCGCGGGGCGAAAGCAGTCGAGATCCCGTGGAGAACTTCCCGCGCCCCGAAGCGGACGCGGAGCTCCTCAACGGTCATCCCCGCCCCGGCAACCTGGGTCATCGCTCGCATCGGGAGCGTCCGGGCACCCGCCACCATGGCCCGGACGGTACCGATCGAGCCATTAAGGGCGGGGCAAGACCGGATTAACGATTCGCAAAGAGCATCTGTTCGCTGTCGGAGGGCAGCGCCCGCAGGCGCCGCCCGAGGTCAGTTCAGCGCTTCGTCCAGCTTGGCCTTGAGAGCGGACTTCGGCTTGTAGCCCACCAGCCGCTGGGCCTCGGCACCGTCCTTGAACAGGATCAGCGTCGGGATGCTCATCACACCGAACTTGCCGGCGGTCTCGGGGTTGGCATCGACGTCGAGCTTGGCCACCTTGATCCGCGCGTCGTACTCGGTGGCGAGATCGGCGACGATCGGCTCGAGCATCTTGCAGGGCTGGCACCACTCCGCCCAGAAGTCGACCAGGACGGGCTGCTGCGCCTGCAGCACCTCGGCCTGGAAGGTCGAGTCGCTGACGTGGGTGGGAGTGGACATCGCGATCTCCTGGGGTGCCGAGCGGCTCAGCCGTTGGCCGGCGGGGTGGGGGATGCGCCACCGGGAGAGGTGGCGGCCGGAGTGGGCGGGGCGCTCGAGCCGCCCTCGGGGGTGGCCCCGTTGGTTGTGGCCCCGGACTCGGCGGGTTTGGTCGCGGGCGGGGTCGCCGGGCTGGAGGCGGTCTCGGAGCCACGCGAGTCGGTCTTGTAGAAGCCGCTTCCCTTGAAGACGATTCCGACCGGCATCACCACCCGACGGACCGGCGCTCCGCACACCACGCACACCGAGAGCGCGCGGTCCGTGATCGGCTGGACCGCCTCGAACTCGTGGTCGGCTTGGCACCGGTACACGTACGTGGGCACAGCCTCCACAGCCTACCCGAACGGGCGGGGCGACAAACCTCCGCTCCCCAGGGGGTCGTCAGGGTCGCGCCGGCGCCCCCAGGTCGGCTCCGGAGCGCCCGGCAATCCCCAATACCCTTGGACCCCCAGCACCAGCCTGTTGGCGATCAGCCGCTGGCGCGACCGAGCCACGGCGCCAGCCTCGCAACCCGAGCCGCAACCTCGTCCCGACTCGTCGCCATCCCCGCCGCGCGGGCCGCGCCGGCCGGTCCGCCCCCACTAG
>DATKRN010000045.1:0-65201 GCA_035532155.1 Verrucomicrobiia bacterium
CGGCAGGGCGCCGCGCAGGTGCGAAGAAATGGCAGATATCTGATACGGTGTCACCGGCATCCACAGGTACGGCAGCTGCGCCGCGATGTAGTTTTCGTAGCGATACATCGGCCCAAGTCCCTGGGCTGTCTGAGTCGCGGCGATGAGCGCTTGAGCTCGTGCCGAGTGGTAGTCACCACCGAGCCCGCTTAGGAAGATGAGCTCGCCGCTCGGGTAGAAGTCAGGGGAGTAGGTGAACCAGTAGGAGCCTTCTGTCGCATTCTTGATGTCCCACTGGCAGCCGACCGGGGTCTTCTTGGTGCAGGGCTCGTAGGTGCCATAGACCGTGTTCACAGGAGCGGTCGTCAGGTTTAGGGCAATCCCCGCGAGGGACGCGTCGGACTTCAGCGCCTCCATGACCTGAGTCAGGACCGTCGCACCGCTGGAGTACTGGTCGGTCAGGGTGAGTGTCGCACCGGCGTGAATCCCGGCGCCACAGTCGGACGGCCCCGTCCCAGGCCGGACACACGCATCCACGCCCGCCGCATCCCGGCGCCACCCGTGGGCCGCAAGTAGCACTGTGGCGTCGTGAACGCTGAATGGATAAGGATCCGTTGTCTCGAACGGCGTCACAAAGTTACTTGGTGGCTCCGTGGGGACGGGACCGTATGTTGGGAATCCGTAGCCGTGCATGATGTGCTTGATGTCACCCGACTGGTCGACGAGGTGCGCTAGCGCCTGCCGAATGTACAGCTGCTTGAGGATTGGCCCCACGGTCGGGCTGGTGAAGTTCAGCCCTTGGTACCCGATGCCCCAAGCCAGCCATGACGTTAGCGTGTATCCTTGATGCCTAAGTTGTGCCTTGGTCGCGATGTCCGTCAGAGGAAGATACCCGTAGTTGATCTCGCCGGCTCTGAGTGCAGCGTATTCAGCGAACTCGGAAGTGAACGGCAGTTCGACCAGTCTCGATACGTTGCCGACGGCACGGCCAGAGTATGTGGGATTCCGCGTCAGGACCGTCCGACCAGTGACCGACTCGAATGTCGAAAGCTTCCAGGGGCCGTCGACGACACGCCAGAGGGGGTTGGTCGCGTAGGTGCTGAGTTGGCTATTCTGCGACAGAAGGTACTTGAACACCTTCTGAGCCCCACTCCCGGTCGAGTCGTAGTTGCCCAGGGAGATCGTCGGCCCAGTCTTGTCCCACGCCTGCTGGGGAAGAGGGATGATCTCACTGAGCTGGTTGTACAGCAGCCAGTAATGGTTATACGTCTTTCTGAAAGTCAGCGTGAATGTGGAGGCGTTTGGGAATGTCATGCGAGTCACGTTGTCGGGGAATTCGCCGGGAATGTAGAACTCCCACTCACTCTTGTTCGCACGCAGAAGGTTGAGGAAAAACTCAACATCGCGACTGGTGACCGGCTTGCCGTTCGACCAAAGATAATGCTTGAGCGTGATCGTCACCGTCCGCCCGCCATTGGAATAGGTGGGGGCCCTAGCGATGCTAAGGCTCGGGTTGTACGCGACCTTGCCGTTCTGTCCGAACCAGTAAAGGGGCCGCCACATCAGGTACTGAAGGTCGAACAGGTCAACGTTAGTGGTATGGAGTGTGGCGAATGGAAGGATGTCATTTGGGTTGTCATTGATGGGAAGGGCGAACGTGGCGGTGCGACCCGAGGTGGCGGCGGTGAAGGCGTGGACAGGCGCTCCAGCACATGCCACAAGGGCCATGGCCGGGAGGAGAGCGCCAACGACAGCTGGCCGGACCCGAGCCCAAATGGTGGCCCTGGCAATAGTGCGCCGATGTCCTAGCAATAGCGGCCTAGTCAGCATTTGCTGATCATTCATCCCGAATTCCCTCGGCGGTCCCCACCCGAGCTTCCCGAGACCCGCCAGCTCTCGAGCCACACATTAGCGGAAACTCTACTCTATAGACGCCATGTCGTCAAGGCCTGGTTCGCCTGTGGGGTTGGCTGATAGGGCATGGCGGGGAGACTACTCTGAGATCAGCCGGCGCAGCTGGCCGGCGGGGTCCCTGGCCCAGTCGGCAGAGGCCAGAACTGAACTCGTGGCGACCCGGATCCGAACGGGAGGGCACCGCCACGGCGGCAGCCGATGGAGTTGAACGTGGCGAGCCCGGCGCGCGGGGCGACGAGCGTGTGGCCTATGGAACCGACCCAGCCTCCCAGGATGATCCGCACGCGGCTCTCCCCTGAGCTTCACGTCCAGAGCTCGAGAGCCGCGCGCCGGGCCATGCGGATCCGCCGCGGCTCCTGGACGGGAGTGTCCGCAGGCGGGCGCAACCCGCCGCATCCACGAGCCGACGTCCCTGGCCCGTGGCTACGGTGTGCCAGACGGGGCCGGACGGTGCGGCGTCGACTTCATCGATCGGGCCGGCTCGCACCGCCCCATTGCTAATATCCTGAGATCAGCGTCTCGCCCTTACTGACACTTGTACTGCCACTTTGATGTCACTTTCCACTACGAGCAGCCCGAGGTGGCGCCGCAGTTCATGCACTTATAGCAGGCTCCGCTTCGCACCATGAGAGCACCGCAGTCGGCGCACGATGGCGCGTCCTCCTGATTCCAGAAGGCTTGGCCCGCAACCAATTGCTTGCCGGGAACATGCTCAGGCCCGGCGGTCGCGGAGGAAGCCGCAGCTGTGGAGTTGGTCCCCATCGGGACGGAGGTTGCGGTCTCTCGCGAGGCGCTCGGTGGAGCGGGAGGAACCCGCTCCAGCACCCCGAGCTCGGCCCTCTCCTCCTGGGGCAGGAAGCGAGCCCCGAGCCAGCGGAAGATGTAGTCGACGATGGACTTGGCGATGGGGATCTCACGGTTACCGGTGTACCCGGAGGGCTCGAACCGCATATGGGCAAACTTGTCGCAGAAGAGCTTGAGCGGAACGCCGTACTGCAGTGCCACAGACACTGCGGTGGCGAAGGCGTCCATCACACCGCTCAGCGTGCTTCCCTCCTTGGCCATCTTGAGGAAGATCTCTCCAGGCTGACCGTCCTCGTAAAGGCCAACTGTGATGTAGCCCTCGTGGCCTTGGATCTCGAACTTGTGGGTGATCGCCTGGCGCTCGGAGGGCAGTCGCCTCCGAGCCGGGCGATCGGCGGCAGCGGCAAGGTCGCCCTCTCGCCCGTTGAACGTGGCCTGCCTGCGGCTGGTGGACAGGGGCTGGCTGCGCTTGCTGCCGTCGCGGTAGATCGCCACCGCCTTCAGCCCCATCCGCCAGGCGTCTATGTAGGCGTGCTCGATGTCGTCGGGCGTGGCGTCCTGCGGTAGGTTGACCGTCTTGCTGATGGCGCCAGAGAGGAACGGCTGGGTGGCTGCCATCATGCGCACGTGGCCCTGCCAGGCGATCGAGCGGCTGCCATTGGCCGGCTGGAAGGCACAGTCGAAGACCGCCAGGTCATCTGCGCGCAGGTGCGGAGCTCCCTCGATCGTGTCGTGGGCATCAATGTGGGCGACGATGTCGCTGATCGCCTGTTCTCCATACCCGAGCCGGCGCAGCGCCAGCGGGACGGTGTTGTTGACCATCTTGAGTAGGCCGCCACCGACCAGCTTCTTGTACTTGACCAGCGCGATGTCCGGCTCGACACCGGTCGTGTCGCAGTCCATCAGAAAGCCGATCGTCCCGGTCGGAGCCAGCACGGTCGCCTGTCCGTTGCGGTACCCGTGGACCGCTCCTAGTTCGTGGGCATCGTCCCAGGTGGTCCGGGCGGCGCCCAGCAGGTTCGGAGGCAAGTGGTCGGCCGGAATCCGGTAGGCCGCGGCGCGGTGCTTCTCCATCACCCGCAGCATCGGCTGTCGGTTGACCGCGAACCCCTCGAACGGCCCCACCTCCTTGGCGATGCGCGCCGACTGGGCGTAGGCCTCACCACAGAGGATGGCCGTGACAGAGGCGGCATAGTCGCGGCCCTGGGGGCTATCGTAGGGGGCGCCCCGGGCCATCAGAAGGGCACCGAGGTTAGCGTACCCCAGTCCCAGCGGGCGGAATCGGCGGCTGTTCTCGGCGATCATCTCGGTTGGGTAGCTGGCGTAGCCGACCAACACCTCCATGGCCGTGATCATGATCCGGATCGTGTGCCGGTACGCTTCGACGTCGAACTCACCGTCGCTTCCGTAGAACTTCATGAGGTTCAGGCTGGCGAGATTGCAGGCACTGTCATCGAGGTACATGTACTCGGAACAGGGATTGCTGGCGTTGATCCGGCCGCTGTTGGGGGATGTGTGCCACTCATTGATAGTGGTGTCGAACTGCATCCCCGGATCGCCACAGGCCCAGGCAGCTTCTGAGATCTGTCGCATCAGATCGCGGGCTTGGTAGGTGTGCATGATTCGGGACGGATCGGTGACCGCATGCGTGTGCCATTCCCGGTCCTCCAACACAGCGCGCATGAAGTCATCTGTCACCCGCACCGAGTTATTGGAGTTCTGAAAGAAGACCGATCCGTAAGCCTCGCCGGTGAAGGACCCGTCGTAGCCGGCCTCGATCAGCGCCCAGGCTTTGCGCTCCTCGCTGACCTTGCAGTTGATGAACTCCACGATGTCAGGATGGTCCGCGTTGAGGATGACCATCTTCGCCGCTCGCCGGGTGGTGCCACCGGACTTGATCACCCCCGCAAACGCGTCGAACCCCTTCATGAAGGAGACTGGACCACTAGCGGTGCCGCCACCGGCCAGCTTCTCCTCGGAGGAGCGGATGCTGGAGAGATTGGATCCCGTACCGGATCCGTACTTGAAGAGCATCCCCTCGGTTCGTGCCAGGGTCAGGATCGACGTCATGGTGTCGTCCACTGAGTTGATGAAGCAGTTGTGCACGAGCACGTGATTGGATAGATAGGTGCCGGACTCGGTTTGGATGTCGAAGACCGGCTGGTGACCACAGTCATCGATCGCAGTCACCACCTCTTCACGGAGGTCGGGGCATGCGGTGGCGCGCTGCAGGCGGAGGGATCCCAGCAAGCGGCGCTGACGGCCGTCCGATATGAATCCGATCAGTTCAGCAAAGCGGGCCCGCTCCGCGCCGATGGCGATCCGGAGGCCATGCTGTGGGCTGCGCCGATCGACGGGATTCGGCCGCCGGGAGTAGATGCCGATCGATGCCAGCAGGATCTGGAGATCCTCCGCCCAGGCCTCTCCACCAACACCGAGGGTGAGGTTGATGGCGACCTCAGGGGAGCAGTCCGGCCCCGGCTCAATGACCCGATGCGCCTGGAATACGCTCCGCAGGTACGCTACGACCTGGTCCAGCGGCGCGGTCCAGAGCCGGTGTGGGACCCGGATCGCGCTCCCAGGTCGGGGCACGTCCCAGCCTTCCACGAATTCCCGCAGCCCCTCGCCCTCGAGACGGATCCACAGGTCTGAGCCATCCACTGTCCCGGCCGGACGACTGGACCGTGCGGCGCGAACGCTCCGGTGGACGCCTGGCAGCACGGTGTCGAGATGACGGGAGACCCAGTCGAATTCGTTGGCATCGGCGACGTGCAGGTCAATCGCGAGGAGCCGGTCGGTCGCGCGCTCGCAGAGGTCCGCTACGCCGTCCGCCTGCAACCAACCGGCGACGGCTGCCGCGCTGACCTGTCGATTGTCGGAGTCCGCCGCTTCCCCCGCGGTGTCGAGCCACCTGACGATGTCGCGACCGTGTCCTCCCGAGCTCACGCCCACCAGCGCGGGCGCAGCCACACGAGCTCGATGGGGGTGGAGACGCAGGCGCATGCCGGGGCGCAGGTCGGCCACCGGGATCCACGCAGGCGCGGTGCCGCGGTCCCGGACTGCGAGCACCATGTGGTCGGGGGTCGCCTCGACAAAGCTGCCATTGCGAAGCCGGACCCGCCGAACCGGCTTCACGCCATTGCTGGCGACCGCCACGATCCGGGTCACCCCCTCGGCATCGTAGACCTCGCGGCCGACAGCTCGGCCGCTCACCAACTCCCCGATCGCGACCATGCCGGAGGGAGTCGAGACCAGAGCGTCGTAGGGTTGGCACGCCGAGACTTGGGGGCGAGGCTCGGCGCCGAGATTGAACCAGACCGGGCTGTTGAACGCGGCGATCTGGTTCACGAGGATGGCACAGAGTTCGGCGTGGAACGCGTCAAGGTCGTCGTCACTGGCGAAGTACTCACCCTGGCGGCCCCAGTCGCGGATGGTGTCCGCGACCCGGCCGATCAACTGCCGGGCGCTGCGCTCCCGATCGGGAGTCCCGAGCAGGCCCCGGAAGTACTTGGACACAACCACGTTGGCGGCCAGCTGTGACCAGCTGCGCGGCACCTCGATGTCCTCCTGGACGAAGACCGCCTCCCCCTTCTCGTTGGCGATGCTGGCGGTGCGCTGCTCCCACTCCACCTCGTCGAAGGGGTGGACACCGGGGCGGCTGTACCGGCGCTCGACCCTGAGCCCCCGCCCGCGGGCCGGTGCGGCCGCCCGCTTTCCGGCTCCGGTCGCTCGCTCCCCCTCGAGCGGCGATGAGGCGCTGGCAGCAGAGCCGGTCTCGGGGGCGGGGGTCGGGTCGTTGCGGGGATCGTCCACGAGGCACTCCTCCGAAGGGTGACGGAAGGACAGGATGAGGCTGCCGAGGCCCCGTCGTCTCCCCCACTACATCTAGGGGGTGACAGGGTGCCCGGACGCAAGATATTGCGCCTTTGTGGGGTCGGAGTCAAGCCGATGGTCCCCCAGGGGCCGAATCGATCTAGAATCGGAGGGGACGGCCGCCCCCTCCGATGGCGCGGGCCGCAGCGCAGCGACCGGACCCGTCGGCGGTTGCCACTTGAGGAGGCCTCGTGCCGGATCGGACGCTCCCGATCACCCTGCCCGCGATGGGCGAGTCGGTGACCGAGGGGACGGTCGGGAGCTGGCGCAAGCGGGTGGGCGACGTGGTGGCCGCCGGCGAGACACTAGTCGAGGTCCAGACCGACAAGGTCGATGCGGAGATCCCGGCGCCGGAGTCCGGCCGTCTCAGTCGGATTCTCGTCGAGGAAGGGACCACCGTCTCCGTGGGTGACCCGATCGCGGAGCTCGAAGTCGCCACTCCGGCCCCCACCGCGGACTCGGAGACGGCCGCAGCGCGGGAGCCCGAGGCTCCCGCGCGACACACTTCCGGCGAGGTGATCGCGGAGACGCCGGGGGAGGCGACCGAGGAGAACGCCGAAACGCTGGTGACGGTTGCCCTCCCCGCGATGGGGGAGTCGGTGACCGAAGGCACCATCGGCAGGTGGCACCACCAGGTCGGCGAGAGACTCGCGGCCGGCGACACTCTGGTGGAGATCCAGACCGACAAGGTCGATGCGGAGATCCCGTCTCCTGTGAGCGGTCGGGTAAGCCGTCTGCTGGTCGCCGAGGGCGCGACGGTGACGGTCGGCACACCCATCGCGGAGCTCGCCACCGGGGCGGCGGGAGCCTCCCCCGCGACTACCGATACGGCCGCGGAGTCGGCATCGCCCGGGCCAGGCGCGTCCACCGACGGAGATGGGTCGCGGGCGCATCCGGCCGGGGTGCTGGAGGCGTCCCCAATCACGCGGCGGCTCGCTGAGCGCCTTGGGGTGGATCTCAACCGCGTACGGGGAACCGGACGCGGGGGGCTGGTCCGGCGGCGTGACCTCGGCGCTCCGGCGGCGGGCAACGGCGCCGCCGGCCCCTCCGACGGCGCAGCTGCTGCGGCCCCAGCCGGGCGCCCCACCCCCCCCTCCGGCGCCCCCAGCCCCGCCACGTCGGGGTCGGCTCCGATCAAGGGGCCACAGCTGGCGCTAGTGCAGGCGATGGAGGCAAGCCTGGCGGTTCCCACCGCCACCAGTTTCCGGACCCTCGACGTCGAGGTCCTCGACCAGCGACGGCGTCAACTCAACGTGGCGCTTCAGCAGGCGGGGCGCGCCACCATCAAAGTGTCATTCACGCACCTGATCGCGTTCGCGGTGTCACGAGCAGCCCACGAGCATCCGAGTCTCTCGACCCGGTTCCAAAGGGTGGAGGGTCAGCCGGTTCGGCAGGCGAGAGACACGGTTGCGCTCGGACTCGCCGTTGACGTCGAGCGGCGCGACGGGAGCCGCTTCCTTGTCGTCCCTGTGCTGCGCGACGCTCACCGCCTCGACTTCTCGACCTTCCGCGACCGCTACGAGGATTTGGTCCGACGCGCGCGCGCCGGGACGCTCACGATGGACGACCTCCAAGGTGCCACCCTGACCCTAACCAACCCGGGTGGGATCGGCACCGTGGCCTCGGTCCCTCGGCTGCTGGCCGGGCAGGCCGCGATCGTCGCGGTGGGAGCGATCGGCTATCCCGCGGGCCTCGCCCACCTCAGTGAGGCTGAGGCGGCCGCACTCGGAATGCACCGAGTCATGACAGTGAGCAACACCTACGACCATCGCCTGATCCAGGGCGCCGAATCGGGGGAGTTCCTGGGCCGGGTGGAGCATCTCCTGGCGGGCGCGGACGGTTTCTACGCGGGCGTGTTCTCCGCATTCCACCTGTCCGCGACTTCGCTGGACTCGATCTTGGCGCCGCTGGCGCGAGACCCGGCGCCAGCCACGCCCCAAATTGGGGTCGGCTCCAACGCCGGCGAGCAGCTGATGTACGCGGTGGCGGCAGGGATGTCGTTGGTCAAGGCATTCCGCACCCACGGCCACCTCGCCGCTCAGCTTGACCCGCTCGGAAGCGCACCCCCAGGGGACCCGGCCATGGACCCAGAAACGGTCCGACTCACCCCCGAACTAATGGCACGGGTTCCCGCCTGGATGATGCGGGTGGAGGTGCCCGGCGCCACCCTGGCCGAGGCGCTGCCTCACCTGCGTGCAACCTACTGCGGCACCATCGCCTACGAGATTGAGCACATCTCGAGCCACGAGCAGCGGGTGTGGCTACGCAAGCAGATCGAGTCCGGGGCGCACCGCCACGCGCTCCCGCCCGACCGCCAGCTCCAGCTCTTCGACCGTCTCGCCACCGTCGACGCCTTCGAGCGGTTTCTTCGACGCACGTATCTCGGGCACCACACCTTCTCCATCGAGGGACTCGATGCCCTCATCCCGATGCTGGACGAGTCGATCGAACTGCTGGCACGGGATGGCGCCAGCGAGGTCATGCTGGGAATGGCCCATCGGGGCCGCCTCAACGTGCTAGCCCACGTGGTCGGACGTTCCTACGCCTCGATGTTGGCCGAGTTCGAAAGCGGTCACGTCGAGGGCGGCGCCACTGCGGGGGATGTCAAGTACCACTTCGGCGCTGAGGGCACCTACCTCACGACCGGCGGGCGCCCGGTGACGGTGGCGGTGAGCCACAACCCAAGCCACCTTGAGGTGGTGGATGCGGTGGTGGAGGGGAGAGCGCGGGCCAAGCAGACGCGTCGGCGCGCGCACGAGGTGCATCAGGACACCCGCATCGTGGTGCCTTTGCTGATCCATGGCGACGCCGCCTTCACCGGCCAGGGGGTGGTCAGCGAGACGCTCAACATGCAGGCACTCGCCGGCTACTCCACCGGTGGCACCATTCACATAATCGGTGACAATCAGATTGGGTTCACCACCGACCCCCGCGAGGGGCGCTCCACGCGGTACGCGAGTGACATAGCCAAGGGCTATGACCTACCCATCATCCACGTCAATGCCGACGACGTGGAGGCGTGCCTGGTCGCCGTGCGGCTGGCGGTGGCATTTCGCAGCACCTTCGGGCATGACAGCATGATCGACCTGATCGGCTATCGCAGGCTCGGCCACAACGAGGGGGACGAGCCCGCCTATACCCAGCCGCTGGCGATGGAGCGGATCCGCGCCCACCCCCCGGTAGTCCGCCTCTACGGCGCCACTCTGGCAGAACGCCGTCTTATGACCTCTGGAGAGGTGGAAGCGCGCATGACCGCCGCCTACGAGCAGATTGCCCGAGTGCACCGGGAGGTGATCGCTCAGCCCGATGGCGTTGCCGAGTCGGAGCATGTCCGACAGGTAGACCCGGTGGGTGACCCCGAAATCGACACCTGTGTGCCGGCGCCGACGCTCCGAACTCTCGACGACCAGTTGGTACGGGTCCCCGACGGGTTCACCATCCACCCGAAGCTGCGCCGGTTCTTCGACCAGCGCCCGGCGGCGTTTCAGCCTGGCGGGCGGCTGCTTTGGGCTCAGGCCGAGGCTCTCGCCTGGGCCTCGTTGCTGATTGATGGGATTCCGATCCGGCTCACCGGTCAGGACACGGAGCGAGGCACGTTCAGCCAGCGACACCTGGTGCTGCACGACTCCACCACCGGCGAGCGCTGGGCCCCGATTCAACATCTGGTGCAGGCCAAAGCACCCTTCGAGCTGTGTAACAGCCCGCTGTCGGAGATCGCAGCCCTCGGCTTTGAGTATGGCTACGCGGTGACTGCACCCAACGCGCTGGTGGTGTGGGAGGCGCAGTACGGCGACTTCTACAACAATGCCCAGGTGATCGTCGATCAGTTCATCGTCGCTGGCCAGGCCAAGTGGGGCCAGGACTCCCGGCTGGTGCTGCTTCTGCCGCACGGGTACGAGGGCAGCGGGCCGGAGCACTCCAGCGGCCGACTCGAGCGCTTTCTGCAGCTGGCGGCGGAGGGAAATATCCGCGTCGCCGTGCCCACCACCGCGGCCCAGTACTTCCACCTTCTGCGAATGCAGGCGCTCACCACCAGACGTCGTCCCCTGATCTGCTTCACCCCCAAGAGTGGTCTCCGGCTGTCCGAAGCCCAGTCGGAGGTTGGCGACTGTAGTGCGGGTCGCTTCCGTCCGGTGCTGGATGACGACCTGCCGGCCGAGCGGCGCCAGGAGGTGCGCCGCCTCATTCTCAGCACGGGCAAGATTCACTACGAGCTGGGGGCCCGCGCGGGCCCCCATCGCGACAGCGGCCCGCCGGTGGCGCTAGCCCGGCTTGAGCTGATTTATCCCTTCCCGATGGAGGCGCTGCGGGCACTGCTGACATCGTACCCGGCTGTCCAGGAGGTAGCGTGGGTGCAGGAGGAGCCCCGCAATATGGGGGCATTCCAGTTCGTCGCCGAGCGCCTTCCCGAGTTGCTTCCCGAGGGCGTGCGCCTCCGGTACGTCGGCCGGGCCGAGAGTGCCAGCCCCGCCGAGGGTGCGTCGAGCGCGCATCGGCTGGAGCAGGAGCGCATCCTGAGCGAGGCCCTGGTCGACATCGCCAATCCCTCGGCGTAGGCCGGCCGGGGCCAGGCCCGGCCCTTGCCAAGAGTGGTCGGACCCGTCAGACTCGCCGGGCACCAATCGGGTGCGGAGCTGAAGCTGGGTGGAGGGACTCATCGTCATGCAAGGATTCAAGGCCTTTCTGCTGCGGGGCAACGTGGTCGACCTTGCCATCGCGGTGGTGATCGGCGTCGCATTCGGCGCAGTGGTCACTGCCCTGGTGAGCGACCTATTTACGCCTCTGCTCGCCGCTATCGGGGGCAACCCCAACTTCGGCCACCTAAGCTTCACCCTCAATCACTCTCGATTCGCCTACGGGGCATTCGTCGACGCCCTGCTCGCGTTCATCGTCCTCGCAGCCCTCATCTACTGCCTGGTCGTGCTTCCCATGAATGCGCTCACGGCTCGGAGCCACCAGGCCCCTCCTCCGGACCCGAGCACCAAGCTCTGCCCGGAATGCTGCAGCACCATCGCTGTCGCGGCCCGCCGCTGCGCCTTCTGCACCGCCGTGATCGCCTGAGGGCGGTTATCCCCCGCTCCGGGTGTTCCAGTCACGGCGCCGCCCGGTCCGAACGCAGCCCACCCTCGCTCGACCGCGGGTACGTGCCCACTCCGCTTCGCCCTCGTTCCCGGCGGCAGGGATGAGGGGGCCGCTCGCGGCTAAGCTGGGGACCCCAGGGGTGGCCGGCCTGCGGCTGCCCCTGGGGCGCCGTCGTCTCCCGGGCGCGGCTGTCGAGATCCGTTGCGAGCGCTCAATTCGCACGCGGGCGTGGCCGGCCCACCCGGGTCCGGACCACATGGGTCGACCCGCTGGTACCGCCGAGGCGCCCCGGGGGTGCACGGCCGGACCTGGGGGGAAGGACTCCGCCTGTGGTCACGGGCCCGCGCCTGGGTGCCCCTGGTGCGGCCCGAGCCTGGTCTGTGGCTCGGCGGGGGTGGCAGGCCGGGCTGCAGCCGGGAGCGATGGTGTGCGAGAGTTCTCGGATGCCGACCCCGTCCCCCCGGATCCTCGTCCGGGCTCCGCAGGCAGATGCCGTCACGGCCTGGCGGCAGTACGGGTGGCGCGCGGCACCCGATCCTGCCGCTCTTGATCGGGAGCACGAGGCGTTCTGCCGGGTGTTGGAGGAGTCCGGCGCCACCGTTACGGTGGGGCGGACTCCGGTTCCCGGGGACCCCGATGCGATCTACGTCCGCGACCCGGTCCTGATCGCCCCCGGGGGCGTGATCGCCCTGCGGCCCGGCAAGGAGGGCCGGCGCGAGGAGCCCGCGGCGGTTAGCGCCGACATCGCACGCCTCGGCGTTCCGTCTCTCTCTGTCATGCCGCCACCGGCCACCGCCGAGGGAGGTGACATGTTCTTCCTGGATGCCGCCACCCTGCTGGTGGGGCGCAGCTACCGAACTAATGACGAGGGGGTCCGATTCTTGGCCGCCACCCTCCCCGGGGTGGAGCTGATCGCCTTCGACCTGCCCCACCTGGAGGGAGCCGACGAGGTCCTCCATCTCATGTCGCTGATCAGCCCCGTGGACGTGGACCTGGCAGTGGTCTACCCTCCCCTCATGCCGGTGCGCTGCATGCAGCTGCTGGCCCGGCGCGGCGTGCGCCTAGTCGAGGTCCCTCCCGAGGAGTTCGCCACGATGGGCCCGAACGTGCTCGCCGTCGGGCCTCGGGTGGCAGTGGTCCGCGAGGGGAGCCCGGTCACCCGGCGACGGCTGGAGGCGGCAGGTGTCGAGGTCCGTGCGTATGTTGGGGAGGATCTCAGCGGCAAGGGTGACGGCGGCCCGACCTGCCTCACCCTCCCGCTGGATCCGCTAGCTTAGGCCACCGTCGAGCCTGCGGGGTCGACCGGGCCTGCTCGGGAGGGCGGGGATGGAGCGCGCTCGGATCCGTAGCCTCCGTCAGCGGCCCCGGCCGGTGAGCGCGCGGCGCGGGTTGTCCGCCACCAGCTGGTGGCACTCCGCCTCGCTGAGCCCGGCCGCCCGCAGCCGGGGCAGGAACGTGGACACAACGAAGGCATACCCTCCCGCCCCGGCGGCGGAGAGGTCGCTGGTGAGGCAGACATCTTGGGAGAGGAGGATCTGGCCGAGGAAGCCAGCCTCGGCCAGGGCGAGCACCCCGCGCGCGCGGCGCTCGATCTCGTACTCCACCTGGCTGTTGATCGTGTCGAACTGGACGAAGGCGCCTCGGCGTGCCAGCGCGAGGTGATAGGCGGGATCAGGCACCATGTCGCAGTGGCCGATCACCACCCGATCGGGCGGCACCCTCTCGGCCTCGAACAGGTCGAGCTGGGCGAGTCCCACCGGCCAGCGTGCGGCATGGGTCGTCAGAGTGAGTCCGGTCGTGCGCTGGGCTCGCGCGGCGGCCCGCAGGGTGCGCTCCTCGACGGCGGAGATGTGGGGCCCATTGCAGCCGACCTCGCCGATGACGCCAGGTCGGATACCGGAGTCGTCGACTCCGTGCATGACCTCAGCCACGATGGCCGCCGCCAGCTGATCCACGTCGCGGCGGTCGACGGCATGCGCGTCAATGTAAGGGTCGCGGTAGTGCCCGCAGCCCATCACGATGTGGATGCCGGTCTGGGAGCTGATCGCCACCAGGCGGGCCGGGGACCGCCCCAGCTCTCTGGTGGTGCAGTCGACCACGGTGCGGCCGCCGACGGCCGCGAACCGGCCCAGCTCGCGCGCCATCAGGTCGGCATCGTCGAGTAACCCGTCGCTGCGATACTCGCGCAGGAGGTTGATGAACACGTGCTCGTGGGGGAGGATGATGCCGAGCTGGTCGGCGTCGACCGGGCCCCGCACGGTCTGCACCGTGGCTGAGGCCCCGGGCAGGAGACCCTCTGGCTCTGTTGCCTCAGCCACCACAGGGATACCGGACCTTCTGAGTCACCGCCTGGGTGCGCAGGAAGAAGCTGAGGTAGTCAGGACCGCCCACCTTGGGTCCGGTCCCCGACAACCGGTGACCGCCGAAAGGGTGCACCCCTGCCATCGCCCCCGTCGAGCTGCGGTTCAGATAGAGGTTGCCCACCTCCAGATTTTCCTGTGCGTACGCGAGCTCGCGGGGGTCGCGACTGAAGAGCGCGCCGGTGAGGGCGTACCCGACGTGGTTGGCGGCGGCGACGGCCTCCTCGAGGTCGCGCACCCGGTGGACCGTGAGGAAGGGTCCGAACACCTCCTCCTGGGCGATGTCGGCGTCGAGGTCAACGTCCGCCACCACCGTGGGTGTGACGGTGTGGCCGGGGTCCCGGCCGGCGCCGGTCCGGAGCAGCATGCCGCTCGACCGGGCTGCCTCAGCGTAGGTGAGCACCTTCTCCCGGGCCGCACGGCTGATCAGCGGACCAAAGGCATGGTTGTCAGTCGCCGGCCCGCAGTCGGCGGCGAAGGCGTCGAGCGCGGGCAGCAGCGCCTCCAGGACTCGATCGTGGATGTCCGCCGTGCAGATCAGCCGCGAGGTGGCCGAGCACTTCTGGCCCTGGTACCCGAGCACGGACTGGGTGATCTCGCCGACGGCCCATTCGAGGTCGGCCTGGGCGGTGACGATAGTGGCGTTCTTCCCCCCCATCTCAGTCATCACCCGCTTGAGCTGCCGCTGACCGGGGACCAACCCGCTCGCGGCCGCATGGATCGCGGTCCCCACCGGCTTGGACCCCACGAATGCGACGAAGTGCACGTCGGGGTGGCGCACCAGCGCCGCGCCCGCCTCGGGTCCGGTCCCCGGCACCAGCGTCACCACGCCCTCGGGGACCCCGGCCTCCTCCAGCACGCGCATCAGCTGGACGGCGATCACGGTGGCGGCCTCGGCGGGCTTGAGGATCACCGAGTTGCCGGCCGCGATTGCCGCCACCGTCATCCCCAGGGGCAAGGTAGTCGGAAAGTTCCAGGGTGAAATGACCACGCCCACTCCCAGTGGTCGGTAGCGGTAGTCGTTGATCTCGGTGGCGATCGGCTGGATCTCGCGCCGTTCCCACCCAAGCAGCTGGCGCGCGTTCCACTCGAAGTGGTCAATCGCCTCGGCCACCTCGCCATCGCCCTGGTTGAAGTTCTTGCCGACCTCGAAGGCCAGCCACCCGAGGAGCTCGCGGCGGCGCTGGCGAAGGATGTCGCCCGCGCGCAACAGGACCGCCGCCCGCTCCCACCCGGGTACCGCAGCCCAGGCGGGGAAGGCGGCGCGCGCGGCTGCCACCGCGCGACCCGCATCCTCCGCCGTGGCCAGTGGGATCTCGCCGACCACGCAGTCGGAATCCGCCGGGCAGCGTGACACCAGGGTCTGGGAGCCGCCCAGCGCGTGACCGGAGACCGCGAGGGGATACGACTGGCCCAACTGGGATCGGACCGCGGCGACGGCCCGCCTCATCCTCTCGCGCTCCGTAGGGTCGGCGAGATCCAACAGCGGCTCGTTGGCGAACGGTGGCAGTGACATTCGGTGCCCTCCCGGTTCCCTCGGCGCCGCGATCATCGCGACGCCCGCCGGCGCCCCGCCGCAGAAGGGCCCCTGGGGCGCGGCGGGCGCCCGCTGCTCGACAATCCAAGTTTCAGGATACAGACTCGGCGCGCCAGCCGCCCCGACGGATGAGCCGCGGGGGGAAGGCAGTCCATGAGCAAGCGCCGCGCGCGCCGCGCACGGCCTCATCCCCGGCTTGACGCGTGCCCACGGGCCAGAGTCCCCCACCGGGGCACGACCCTCCGTGATCCGGGACCCCCCGCGTCGCTCGCCTCCGCCAGCTCCGATGACAGAGCGACGGTGATCGCCGCGCGCGCGCTCGGGTGACGGCTGCCTCCGGCGCGTCAGTGCGGTCCCGCCCCCGAGCGCCTCGCCCCGCCTCCCCTACCCGCGGGCGGACCTGGTCAGGCAGGGCAGCGTCGATGCCTCCAGCCCATCCCCCTGGCCGCCCCGCCCACCGCGGGGGTCGCACCTCGTAGGCTTGCTCTCCAGAGTCGCTTTGCGCCAACCAAAGGGTGGCGGTCGAATCTGGACGGCAGTGCTGGAACGATCCGGGCCGGTGCCGCCGGCGCCCGGCGCCGGGCTCAACCTGTGACGGCCCCCCCCCCGAGCGAGGACACCGGGCCGGCTGACACGATGTGATCCGCCGTCTCCGACCGGGAGCCGCGACGTTGGGGACCGAGGATCGAAGGAGGAGCATGACGAAGCCACGCGATCTGGGGATCGTCATCGGGAGCCTGCCCCCGGGTGTCCACAACGCCATCACCGACGTGCCCGGAGTTCTCGTCGGGCACACGACCCTGGTGGAGGGAGAGGGTGCCCTGCGAGTCGGGCGGGGCCCGATCCGCACCGGCGTCACGGTGATCCTGCCACGCCCGGGGCCGCTCTTCACGCGCCCCCTATTCGCGGGCTGCCATCGGCTCAACGGGAACGGTGAGCTGACCGGGTTGGAGTGGATCCGCGAATCGGGGCTACTGACCACCCCAATCGCCCTCACCAACACCCTCAGCGTCGGCACGGTTCGGGACGCACTGATCGGCTGGGAGGTCGGCCGCCGCCGGAGTGACGAAATCTACTGGTCGCTGCCAGTGGTGGGGGAGACTTGGGATGGGCTCCTCAACGACATCGCCGGGCAGCACGTCCAACCCGCCCACCTGGCACGCGCGCTTGAGTCAGCCGCTGCGGGCGCGGTCCCACAGGGGGCGGTCGGGGGTGGCACTGGCATGATCTGTCACGGATTCAAGGGCGGTATCGGAAGCGCTTCCCGCGTGGTGGAGACGGCCGGGGAGCGCTGCACGATCGGTGTGCTGGTGCAGGCCAACCATGGACGGCGATCGCGGCTCACGGTCGCCGGCGCACCCGTGGGACTGCGTCTCCCCGAGGCGGAGGTGCCAGTGCCGCGGGACCCGAGGGGCCGTCCGCCCGGATCGGGGTCGATCATCGTGGTGGTGGCCACCGACGCGCCCCTGCTGCCGGATCAGTGTCGGCGGCTGGCCCAGCGCGCGACCCTCGGAATCGGTCGCACCGGTGGTCTCGGTGAGCATTCGAGTGGAGACCTCGCGCTCTGCTTCGCCACTGGTAATGCAGAGCTTCCTGATGACCCTCCGGACGGTCCCGACCGGCTCCGGGTGCCAGTGGCCATGCTGGACGTGCGCCACATCGATCAGCTCTTCGCCGCCGTCGTCGAGGCCACCGAGGAGGCGATCTTGTCGGCGCTCCTTGCCGCCGCCACCATGACCGGGCGCGATGGCATCACCGCGCACGCGCTGGACCCGGACCGCCTCATCTGGGCGATGTCCTCCGCCTGACCCCGGGCGGCCTCTCACTGCGGTTCGGGTCCCCCCCTGTCAATCCCCGGGCGGGGTCGGGCCAGCCGTGGTCCTCTGCGTGCCCCCCTGCGGGCGGTCGATCGGCCCGCGAGGAACCCTCTTTCTGAGTCAGCGTGCCGAGCGCACCCCGTTGGGATGCCGCGGCGGGGCGGTGGGCGGAGGTCCCCACAGGCGCCCTCGCCATCACCACGATTGCCGCTTGCTATCTGCCGTAGCGTGGTGACCAGTCGGTGCCGGGTCGCCAGGATCAGCCTGCACTCAGCTCCGAGCCGGGCGACCAGGCCGTGGTCCACCTCGCCGCTACGAATGGTCGCCGAGGCGGCGTCCTCGGTGAGATCGACCGGTCGCGTCGCTCCGGCCGGCGCGAGCGCGACGGGTCTGTCGTGCTGGAGGTGCCGGGGCGCGTCGCGCAGGGCACGCGCCTCGCGTCGAGCGGAGCTGCAAGGTTCGGGCGGCGAGGCGGGCGCCCGGCGCCAGCTGGCGGTCACGATGGACGACGCGGAGCCGATCCGCTACGGCTCCATCAGGCGTCGGCTGGGGCACTGCGATCCTGCGGTCCGCGGAGCGAGCCGCCCGCCATCCCGGCAGGCGGGCGACCCTCACGGCAATTGGCTGACGGGCCGGGTCGACGAGGTCCGGACCCGCCCCACCGCGGCCCGGGACGATCCCGGGCCGCGGCTCCCGGCCCTGCCTACTTGCTGTAGTACCAATCCTGCGGGTAGAGGTCCAGATATGGATCCTGCGGTGCCGTGCCCTGAAGGTTCTTGCGTACCGCCGATACCCGGTAGACCGGGATCGGCAGGAAGATCATCGGCTGCTCCTTGGCGATGTAGTTCTCGAACGCGGCCAGTGCGGACGGGCTGGAACTGTCGTGGACCGCGTTGATGAGCCTCTGGGTTTCGGGATTGCACCACCACATGTTCGAATTACACCCGAACGGGGCGCTGAAGGCGCCCAGGAATCCGGGCCAGCCCAGCGGCCAGAACTCCAGGAAGTACTCCATCTGCCAGCTGCAGGTCTTGGAGGGCCAGGCACAGCTCGATGTCTGCGCCTGGATCTGGGCGGCCGGAACGCTCTTGATCAGCAGCTGGATGCCGGCCAGGCTGAAGTCCGACTTGAGCAACTGGGTCACGCCGGAGTTGAGCGCCGTCGACTCGTTGGTGACGAAGCTCAGCTGGAGGGGCATCCCCTTGCGCACCCCAAGTCCACAGGTCGTCGGTGTCGTCCCGGGATGAGCGCAGGTGGTCGTGCCATTCGGCACCACCTTCCAGCCATGGGAGCTGAGCAGCGACTTCGCCGCCTTCACGCTGAAGGGGTAAGGGTCGTGGCGGGCGTAGGCGGTCACCTCGGGATTGGTCCCGCCCGGGTTGGGGATGGGTCCGGCGGCATAGCTGCCGGTGCCGTGCTCGAAGACGCGCTCGATTGCGGACATGTCGACAAGGTGCGTGAGCGCCTGGCGCACGTAGAGCTGGCGCACGATCGGCAGGCCAACATTCTTGGGCGCGTAGTTGAGCAAGAGGCCTCCCATGGTGTCCTGTGCCCAGTACTCGATCTTGTATCCCTTGCGCTTCAGGGCGGGGATGGTGCTGAGGTCGTTGAGGGGCACGTAGCCGTAGTCGAGCTGGCCCGCCTCGAGGGCATTGAATTCGGCGGCGTCGCTGGTGAACGGCACCTCGACAAATTGCTTGTAGCGCGGCTTGTGGGTGCCCGAGTAGTGGGGATTGGGTCGGAACGTCACGTAGTCGGTGGCGGGACTGAAAGAGCTGATCTCCCAGGCTCCACTGACCACCTTCCAGAGCGGGTTGCTGGCGAAGGTGCTGGGCTGCTTGGCCTGGCCGATGAGGTAGGTGTAGACCTTGCGGGCCCCAGCCGGGGTGCGGTCATAGTTGCCGACCGATCCCGAAGCTGACTCCTTGTCCCACGCGTGCTGGGGGATCGGGGTGATCTGAGTGAGTTCGTTGCCCAGGAGCCAGAGCGTGTTGTATTGACGATTGAACGTGACAACAAACGTGCGGGCGGAGGGGTAGGCCACCTTGGTGACGTTGTCAGGGAACTTGCCCGGCACGTAGGGTGCCCAGTTGGCCTTCTCCGCCTTGATCAGGTTCATCCAGAACTCGACATCGCGGCTCGTCAGCGGCTGCCCGTCCGACCAGCGCCAGTTCTTAAGTGTGATGGTGGCCACAGTGTCTCCGGCCGCGTTGGTGCTGAATACCGGTGCCGCCGCCAGCGAGTGCTGGGCGCTGAACTCAGCCTTGCCGTTCTGACCCCATAGATAGAGGGGTCGCCAGAGAATCGAGCTGTACCAGGGGATGTACCCCACGTCCCAGTACGCGCTGGAGTAGAGGGGGAAGAGGTAGCTTGGTCCCTCGCCGGGGTACCCCGCGAAGGTGACCGTCTGGGAGCTCGACAGGCGAACCTGGCGAGCGGAGGGGCCGACCACCTGGCCGCAGGCGGCGAGAGCCAAAGCTGCCAGGGCGGTTCCGGCGGCCAGACGGCCGGCAGGAATGGAAAGGCGCATCGCTTGGGACCTCGGTGAGCGCGCCCCTGCTGGGGCGGGTGAGTCCATCGTGGGCCAGTGTGCGGAGTACCGGGTGGCCTGTCAACCGAGGCCGGAGCCGAGCAGTCAGGCCGGTCGAGCTGGCCGGGCACCCTGCCGGGCGCCGGCTCCTCCTCCCGGGGGCCACCTCGCTCACCGGGATGCCCCACCGCTCCGGGGTCGCGGCATCCTTCAGCTCGGCAGCGGGCGCGGCGGCGCCTGCACGGGCCGCACCCCCGGCGGCGGCGGGTGAGCGACGACCCAGGGCGATGGGAGGAGGAGGGTCACAGACGTGGGGCACCGTGACCGCGGGCGCCGGACGGTGAGCCGGAGGCGGAAGTCGGACAGGACCACCGCCCGGTGGGCGGGCAGATCCCGCCCCACAAGGTCCGGGGCGCTCGCGCAGGCTGTCCCCGCGGTGGTCTCGAGGTGGGCAGGTTCAGCGCCGACGAGGCGGGCGCGCCATCCGGGCCTAGGGCCCGGCCTGGGGGAGCCCGACACCAGGTCGGCAGTCGGGCGGCGTCAGCCTGAGCCCCTCTCGCGGTCCCCGCCGCGGGCTCGGCCCCGGCGTCGCGGCCGCGGGGCCCCACTCCCGCGCCCCTACGTGCGCCCGGGCGCGATCCGGTCGAGCCGGTAGCGCCCGACGGCCCAGTTGTTGGGAGCGCCCGACAGCACGTCCGAGACCCAGACCAGGACCCGCACGTCGGGCTGATGGCGGATGGTGAGTGCAACCAAGGGAGACCTGCTCCAGCCCCGTACCCGGTGATACTGTCCCCAGCTGGCTGGGGCCAGCCAGAAGGCGAAGGTGGGCTGGCGGCCCGAGCATCGGGCGAACCCGAAGAGGGTGACACGGGTGGTGGCTGCCGTCCTGGCATCCACCCGCAGCCCGACACCGGCGACGTCACAGATATTCTGCATCGGCTCGCCGTGGGGCACCCCGGCAACTCCGAAGTGGCCACTGGCGAGGGCGAGCGCGACCATGCCCGATCGGGCTGGTCCCGCCCGCTGCCATTTCACGGTGCGGCAGATCCGCTGGTCGCGATCGGCCCAGTCGACTCGGAGGCCAGCATGGCATACACACCCTCGTCGCACCACTCTCCCGCGACGGTCTCGTTCTGTCGCAGGTGAGCCTCCTGGCGCATTTCCAACCGGTCGAGGACGGCGGCGGACGTGGAATTGCGCTCATCCGCGCGCCCGGCGATGCGGTGCAGCCCGAGGTCCTCGAGGCCGAGGCGGAGCAGCGGATGGACTGCCTCGGTGGCGTACCCCTGCCCCTGGTGGTCCGGGTGGAGGACGAAGCCGATCTCGCCCCGCCGGTGGACCTGGCTCCGCCAGCAGAGATTGACCTCGCCGATCGGAACACCGCCGTCGGGACGGACCTCGGCCAGATGGAGCGTATCGCCCTCCCCCGTGAGCCGAATCATGTGGACCCGCTGCTCCAGGGGCGCGCGCACCTCCTCGCGGGAGCGTGGAGCCAGTACTGGACCCGCGCGACGTCCGCCCGTCGTTGGATCGAGTGGAGGCCATCGATGTCGTCCCCGCGGAAGGGACGGAGCAGGAGCCGAGGGGTCGCGCGCAGGTAGCATAGGATCGAGCATGGCCCGATCCTAGCAATCGGCCGGACCCGGTCGGGTGCCGAACCCGGGCCCTGCTGGCCGGGCGATGATGTGGAATGATACGCGACGATGCCGCACACGCAGGAGCTGGGCGACACGGTCGGAGCGCAGATGGTGCGAGCTCTGCGGTTGGTGCATGCGGCGATCCGGAATGACCTCGCCGTCTGTCAGGAGCTGGCCGCAGATGCCAGCGCCGGGGTCTCCACTGTGCAGGTGCGTGCACGGGTGGCGGCTCTCCGTACCACCGGAACGCTCTGGCAGCTGCGCACCACCTGTCTGCACACGTGTCGGTTCGTCCATGAGCACCATGGCCACGAGGACCACCTCCTATTTCCCTTGCTGCGGCGGGCGAGTCCGACGATGGCACCCGTACTGGATCGTCTTGAAGCGGATCACCGGGAAGTGTCTCGCCTGCTGGAGGAGACCGAGGACGCCGTCGGAGGGCTCGACGGGGACGATCCGAGTCGGGCGCGGGCGCGCTTGATCCGCGCCCTGCGATCGCTAGGGGGGACCCTGATCGCCCACCTCGAGCTGGAGGAGGAGGCGATCAGCCCGACCCTGCTCGGGTGGACCGCGTGGCCGCCGTGATCCGGCCACCCACCTCCGCCTGAGCGAGGGGAGGTGTCACCTGCGTCGGCGGTCGTGTTGGCTGATCTCCCGCTCCGCGGGCGGGGCGGTGAACCAGTCGACCTCCGCCGCACTCTGTGCTCTCACGGGGTGGCGAGCCTGCTCCCCAATCGGGTCGACCAGGACCGTGGGATCCTCGAGACCACCGTCCTCTCCTGCGGGGGACAGGCCCGGTCGCTCCGCCTCGCCTCCGGCGATCCGGGAACCGTGCGCGTGCTCCTGCTGGATGGCCCCGCCAGCGAGGTCGACCGGCGCGACCTGCTCGCGGTGGCCCGGCGCATACTCGGGCTGGACGTCGACCTCAGCGGCTTCTACGCCCGCGCCGCCCGGGACCCACCGCTTGCCTGGATCACGTCTGGCGCGGGACGGATGATGCACAGCCCCGCGGTGTTCGACGACGTGGTGAAGACCATCTGCACCACCAACTGTTCATGGTCGGCGACCGAACGCATGGTCGGGGCACTGGTGCAGTGTCTCGGAGAGACGGCGCCGGGGGGCGGGCGGGCCTTTCCCACTGCGGCGGCGCTGGCGGCCGCTCCCGACGACTTCCTGCGCGGCGTCGCGCGCTGCGGCTATCGCGCGAGCTATCTCCAAGGACTGGCGACGGAGGTGGCCGCCGGGCGGCTTCGGCTGGAGGAGCTACGCAGACCGGAGCTCTCCGACGCTGAGGTTGAGCGCACGCTCCTCGACCTCCCCGGAGTCGGCCCGTACGCCGCTGCCCACATCATGCTCACGTCCCTGGGACGCTACCGCCCCCTCATCCTTGACTCGTGGACGCGTCCCGCGTACGCCAAGCTCACCGGCCGACGCACCTCCGATGCGGCCCTGCGACGCCGCTTCGCCAAGTACGGCGACTTTGCCGGGCTGGCGTTCTGGCTGACGGTGACGCGGGACTGGGTCGACGCATGATCCGATTCATTGACCTCGTCGCGCGGTCGGCGGCAGTTGGCGGGGGCCACCTCGGAGTGGCAGTCCGCGGTTCAGGGTGGCCAGTGGGCCCGAGGGCGCTGGCCACCACCATCCCACCGAGGTTCCGGACCGACCGGGTTCTCCTGGGGACCACTGCCGGGGGGCGACGCACCATCTGACAGATTCACCGACCGTGCGGCCAGCTTGCGGCTGGCCGCGATTGGCCTGCCGGACTGTTCCCCATCGGACGGCCTACCCGTCGGTGGGGGTTTACCACCGTCGTGTCGGCCGGCAGCGTCTCCACCGCCTGGTGGTCCCCCTGGACGATCCCTTGGGGGTGCGGGCAAAGACGAGAGCCCGCCGCCCCGCCAGCCTGGTCGGACGCGGGTAGGGCCATACGGGGTCGCCGAGGAAGCCGGGCTTAGGACCCGGCAGCCGCCACTGAACCGCCCCCGATGCCTACGACCCGGGACGCCCCACCCCCACTCGGAGTGAGAATCGCGACCTCGATCTGATTGGTGATGGTGACCCTCGCGTAGTGGCCCGGGCTCACGAAGGCAGGGAAGTGGGTCCGACCAGAGTCCTGGACCAGTAGAGTGCCGGCCTTGCTCGATCGGAGGCTAGTCGCGAGCGTGATCGTCCCGAAGGTGAGCCGCGCTCCACCCCCAACCACGATGGTGCGGGCCGGCCACGGTCCGCTGCGCACGGTGAAGAGTTCGGCGAGGCCATGGCTCGCGGCCGCTGCGGTCACCTGCTCCAGGCTCGCAACCAGTCCGGTGGTCTGCGGTCCCGCGGCCAACGACGGCGGAAGAGTCGGTCGGTGGGCGTAGGCGAGCCAGTAGCCGGCGAGCGCCTTGACGATCTCGGAGTTAGGAGTAGCCATCTGGGCGGCAGAGCCGCTCGCGAGGGCGAGGTGCTGGTCGATCCCAAGGGCCGGCTCATACAACACCCGCCACGGCCGGCTCGGTGCATCCTTCTGGAACAGGAAGACGGTGGTGTACACCTTGCCCGCGTGGCGAAGGGCCACCGTGGCCAGGAAGTTGGCGGGCGTGCCCGTCTGCTGGGGGACCTCCACAGCTGGGATCCACGGGGCGGGCGCCGCGGATGTGCCCTCGTGCAGCTTGTTCTGGAGCCGCAGCATCGCATACGTGGCGTCGTCAACCTGGGCCGCCGAGCCCTCCTCGCTCTGATTCTGGACGGTCGTGTTGAGGGAGTAGTTCGCCTGTCCATTGGCCACGTTGTAGGCCTGAACCACCTGGAGCGCCTGGGACGAGGTAAGCAGCGGGGTGCCCTGCGCGAGCGCGCCCGAGCCGGCGCCGGCGAGGCCGATCGCCACGCCGAGGAGGACCATGGCCTTGCGGACGAGTCGGGCATGCGGCCTGGGGTGGCGCTGGGTCATGGGGATGCTCCAGTGGGCGTGGTCGTCACATGACAGGGGACGGTGGCACAGCGCGCCCCGAGCCCGTCCACCATACCGCCGTCGGGCCCCGAACCGGCCGCGCCAACTCTGCGCCAGCCGAGGTGGGCCCTCCCCGTCGCCGACAGCGCCCACGACCCGCATCCCCCGATCGAGCGGCGGCGGCCGGGCTGCGGTGGCATCCGAGGCTGGCCGTCGGGGCAAGTTTGCGGGTTGCGTCTATCCCCCTGGCTCGGCTTCTCGTCCGGGTCACGGCGAGGGGGACCGCTGCGGACGCGAGCGGCCCCGGATGGGGCTGCGGGTGATCGGGACGCCGGCCGGGAACACCGGCCGTAGTCGGGACACGGCCTACGGCCTCCGCGGCCCCCGCCCGGATGGGATGCACGCCATGTCGACTGATCGGCGCGGTCGCAGCGATACCCTCGCGGTGGTCGAGCCGCGTGACTCACGACGAGGAGCGGCGGTCAGCGGATGGCCTTCAGACGGCCGATGACCCGGATCCTTTCCGGTAACTGGCCAGGATTTCCTCGACCGGCCGCGGCCGCTTTGCAATCGCACTATGCCCTCTCTAGGCGACGGTGGACTCATCCCGTAGCGTTCACGAGGGCGAGGTGCTGGCGTGCGCCCCTCGGGCCACATTTGCGGGCTCATCCGGGAATTGAGTGGGTCGCGGGGGAGCGGTTGAGACCGCCGCTGTGGAAGGAGATGGCAGTCCTGAGATGCTGGCGGTTGGGGAGCCGCGGGCGGCGGTGCGGACAGCTTGGATGCGCGAGGTCAGGCTCTCGCTGCCGGCGTTGGTGAGTCGGTGGCGAAAGCCGGACCGGATTCCGGGTAGGCGGCGCGGGAGCATGCGGGCCACCGCGATGACGGGAACGAGGCGGGCGTGCGCGGCCCAGACGGACCAGGCCGTCCCGTGGCGCCGGCCGGCGGCGGGGCGGGGGTAGCTCCAGAGTCGCCGGAGGTCCTCCTGGATCGCCCACGCTCGGGCGGTCTTCAGCTCGGGGTCGCGCAGAGCCGCCCAGCGGTGGCGGGGGCGGCGCGGAAGGGTCTCGCGGGAGTAGCGCCAGAGCGACTGGGACCCCACCAGGCAGTCATCGCCCTCCGCGCGCAGGGCCGGGTTTCCTGCGTGCGGACTGTGTCGACGGCGGGGCCCAGTGGCCCATGATGTCGAAGCGGTCGAAGACGATCTTCTGGTCCGCGTCGGCTCGACGGGCACGAACCGAGGCGGCGAACGGGGCCCACAGGTCCCTCGCCACTGCCTGGATGGCGTCGCGCTGCTCGGGGCTGCGGGTGGCAAAGTAGCCGTCCAGCCTGCTCTGCTTCCGCTCGTCGGCGAGGTGCTCGACCGTGCCGCGCGGGAGGTCCGTGACCACGGTGATGTACGCCTGACCCCGGGCCACCGCCATCTCGTCGACCCCGATCTGTGGGGTGATCCGAGCCTGCTGGGCCCGCTGGCCCCGCGCCACCGCCCGCTCCATCAGCTGCCCGGCCTCGTTCCAACTCAGCCGCCGCAGCCGCGCCCGCGCGCAGCACGTCCCCCGCCAGCCGCTCGAACAGGGTCGCGAAGCGGGCCATCGGCTCCGCCCACGGCAGCCGGATCTGGCGCCTGCCGCGCTCGGGGCCGGCGACCCGAGGCGGTTCGGCGGGGAGGTCGGTCACGACCTCGCGGCTGTCGAGGTGACGCCCGCCCCGCTCGGGGGCGTGGTCACGGGCGGGCAGCTCCCGCCCACACTCCGGGCACGGCCACCGCACCCCCCGCGGGTGGCCGGCCCCCCGCGTCGGCCCGCCCGCTTCCCCCGCGCGTTCGACCCGCGTCCCCGTCCACGGTGACTCCAAGCCCAGCAGGGGTTGATACGGTTCACGGTCTCGCATGAGCCCCATCTTGGGTCCCGGCCCGGTTCCCTCAACCCCTCAAACTCACTGAAAACCCGGAAGACCCAGCGACACAGACCGATGTGATGGCGGCGGTCGCTCATCGGCCGCGTCCTCCTCCGTGCGTCCCGGCGGGGCCGTCGACGCGGCGGCCCTCGCGGCAGCTTGCGGGCTCGCGGCCGCCGCCGGGAAGAGGGCGGACGTGTCGCAGAGCGGGTCCCCGTGGGTGGCGCCCGCCACGAAGTTCCCCGTCGGCGTCGGTCCGAGCTAGTGCCCCGCCGCTCGGGCCCCGACGCTCGGGCCCCGACGCCGATGACGTTGAGCGCGTCGGCCAGCGTCGAGGGCAACGGCATCAGCCGGAGGTCGCAGCCAAAGCGGTCGTCGCCGAGCCGGGTCCAGTGGTCGCGGATCGGCGCCGCCCGCCGCCGGGCCCGGCGGAGCAAGGCCGGCACCCCACCGTCCTCAGCCTGGCTGGCGCTCCCTGGGCTCGACATCCTCAGGAAACCTGGCGCCCCACACTACTGAACAGAGGCATGGGAGAATCCAGAAGATTCGGGTAGGAAACTGCCAGGCACTCATGCTATGCTCCCGCTTGGATGCGGGGTCAACACTCGTCGTGAATGTCGCCGCGGCGGTAAGCCAGGCGGCTAGCGTAGCCGGGCCGGCCCACCACCGGCTTCCCTCGGTTGGAGCTGGTCAAGTCTGCGCACGGCGTCCCGATTGGCTGCGCCTGCGTCGCGGCGACGCTGTGCAGTGCGTGGACACAATCTCCAACGGATTCGGCAGACGGGCGATGCACGCGATCGAGGAGGTGCTCAGCCCCAAGCTGGTGCGCGAGGGCCAGGAAGCGGCCCTCGTGTCGTCCTCACCGCCCAAGCGTGCATAGCGGGCCGCCCGGGCCGCTTCCTGCGCCCCGGGCGGCCCGCCGCCGTCTGGCAACGGCGCCTCTGCCACCGACCTCGGGCGGATTCTGCTGCACGGATCGCACCATTCTCAGCCGCGCCGGGACCGGGATCAATGACCTGTGCGGAAGCCACTGACCTGACGACACGGAACCTGAACCCGGCCATCACATGGCCCAACCGGAGGGAGGAAGTGTGACTGGATTGCGACGCCTGTCGGGCCTAGCGGCCGCCGTGGTGCTGACGACGCTGGTCGCCGGCGGCGGCGCGACGGGCGTTCAGACGTCCGGCGCCCTCGCCTATCGTGGAGCGGTCACCTACGCCCAGCCCCCCGGCGGGGCGCCCAACTTTATCTTCCCGCTCTACCCCCTCGCCTACTACTCCGGCACCAACATCCACATGTTCCAACAATTGATGTACCCACCGCTCTACTGGTTCGGGAAGCAGGGTCAGCCAGTGATCAACTACCGGCGGAGCTTGGCCGGGCCACCCGCCTACTCGAATCACAATCGCACCGTCACGATCACCCTCAAGCACCAGGACTGGTCGAACGGGCACCCGATCACAACCCGCGACATCGAGTTCTGGATGAACCTCCTCGTCGCCAACAAAGTCAACTGGGGTGCCTACGTCCCGGGCGCCTTCCCCGACAACGTGTCGCGAATCAGGTACCCGTCTGCCACAACGTTCACGATCACCTTCAACCGTGCCTACAACCGCGGTTGGCTACTCTACAACGAGTTGAGCCAGATCACTCCCATCCCTCAGCAGGCCTGGGACAAGACCACGGGCAGCGGGCCGATCGGCAACTATGACCTGACTCACCGCGGGGCGGTGGCGGTCTATGAGTACCTCTACGGGCAGGCGAAGAACCTCAGCACCTACAGCACCAACCCGCTCTGGAAAGTCGTCGACGGGCCTTTTCACCTGTCGGCATTCGAGCCCGCGACTGGCTATACGGTCTTCGTCCCCAACACCAGCTACGACGGTCCGGACCGACCCCACCTCGCGAAGTTCATCGAGGTTCCCTTCACCAACGACACCGCCGAGTTCAATGCGCTGAGGGCGGGCGAGCTCGACTATGGCTACCTGCCGGTCCAGGACCTTCCCCAACGCAAGTTGATGGCCGCGAGGGGCTACCATCTCTCCCCCTGGATTCTCTGGGGCATCAGCTACTTCCCCATGAACTTCACCAACCCCACGACCGGTCCCATCTTCCGCCAGCTCTACATCCGCCAAGCGATGCAGCACCTCATCAACCAGCCCCAGTACGTCCGGGACATCTTCAAAGGCTACGCGGTGCCAACCTACGGTCCCGTTCCGATTAGGCCGACAAATCCATTCGTCACGCCCTTCGAGAAGGACAATCCTCTCCCGTACAGTGTTGCGACGGCCCGCACCATTCTGCGCGCCCACGGCTGGAAGGTCGTGCCGAACGGGTCCTCCGTCTGCATCGATGCCGGGATTGGCCCGCACGCCTGCGGAGCCGGAATTCACAAGGGGACAGCTCTCAGCTTCACGCTCCTGTACGCGGCTGGGGTGGTGACGGTGGCCGAAGAGATGCAGGCCCTGAAGTCAGCCTTCTCGGCCGCAGGCATCTCCATCGCCCTCAGCACCGCGCCCGCTAGCACGGTCATCGCCGACGCTACCCCGTGCAGCCCCAAGACCGGCAGCGGCTGTCACTGGGACTTCCTCAACTGGGGCGGGGGCTGGGGTTACTCTATTGACTACTACCCCTCCGGAGGTGAGATCTTCGCCTGCGGGGCGGGGTCTAATCCCGGCAACTACTGCAGCCACATCACCGACCGCTACATTCAGCAGACTCATGTCGGGCTCGGTGACCAGCCAATGGCGACCTACGAGAACTGGCTCGCGACCCAGGTGCCCGCCCTCTGGTCCCCGACCGAGTCCATTCAGCTGTCTGAAATCAGCAACCGGCTGCACGGGGCGATCCCACAGCCAGCAGTGCGCTACGAGATCACACCGCAGGATTGGACTCTGAGCAGGTGAGTAAAAGCTCCCGGCAGCCGGGGCACCGACCCGGCTGCCGGGAGCGGCCCCGGCCGCGGCTCAGTCTCGCAGCTGACTCCGCACGCGCTCACGCGAACTTGCGATTCTGGTCCCGCCTGTACGCCCACACCGCGAGGCCGCCCAGGACCACGCCCCAGACCGCAGTCCAGAGCGCGGCCTCGCCGGCCGATTCGTTCGCACCGCCCACCGCGTTCCAGCCCAGTTGCCCGACCTGGTAGAGAGGTAGATAGGGCGCAATTGCTCGCACCAGTGATGGCAACTGGCTGAGGGGTACCAGAATTCCGGAGGCGAACGCCATCGGCAGATAGATCAAGCTTGCCAGCGCGGGCGCGAGGTTGCCGGAGCTTCCCAGGTAGCCGATGGTCAGCCCCAGCCCCAGCATCGGGATGGCGCCATAGAGGAGAGCCAAGATGAGCAGCAGCCAATGCGTCAGGGGCAGGCTCACTCCGGCGATGGCTCCGACAAAGAGTAGCACCAGCAAGGCGACGGTGGCGAGCACCAGACCACCCACCATCGTCGCGGCGATCGCCACCCAACCCGGCAGTGGACTGGCCCGCTGCAGGAGGTCAAGCTTGCGCGCCCGCGTCTGTGCCTGGCCGATGCCCACGTTGTAGACCAGCACATTACTGACCGCATACGCTCCCAGCGAGGCAAGGATGTAGGCTCCCACAGACACGTGATGGCTGATCTCCTGATGCAGGCGGGGTAAGCCGAAGAGAGCAAAGAACATCACAGGAAGTCCGATAGTGAAGATCGCGAACAAGGGGATGCGCCAGTACCCCAGCAGTACCGCCCTGATCTGCACCGCCAGGAGTCGAGGCAGTGACACGGGCCGGGCGCCGGCAGCGACTCTCATGGTGTCTCCTGGCTTCGAGCAAGGTCAGCCCCCCGGTTGCCGGTGAGGTTGACGAAGGCTTCTTCCAGGTCGGCGCCCACGACCTCCAGATTCTGGATGTCCCATCCGCGGCGAAAACTGGCTGCCAGGGCTTGCTCAGGTTGACTGCTGTGGAAACGCACCCACTTGTCGCGGAGCTCCAGCCCCGAGATCGGTAGGCCCGCGAAGTCGGCTGGGGTTGGAGACGGAGTCACGGTAAATGTGACGCGCCTACCCGCCACCTTGGACTTGATAGCTGCCGGACTGTCGTCAGCGATGATCACTCCCCGATCGATGACGACTACTCGGTCGGCGACCTGGTCCACTTCCTCCAGGTAGTGGGTGCTGAGGACGACGGTGCGCCCCTCAGACGCGCACCTCCTGATGTCTCCGAGAAACGCACGACGAGACTCGACGTCCATCCCCGCCGTAGGCTCATCCAGGAACAAGGCCTCCGGATTGCCACAGATGGCCAGTGCGTAGTAGAGGCGCTGACGCTGCCCACCCGAGAGGGTGGTGATCTTGCGGTTGGCGACCGCCTCCAGTCCCGCCAGCTCTAGGACTCGTGCCGTGGCCAGCGGATGTGGGTAGTAGGCGCGAAAGATAGCCACCGTCTCACCCACTCGAAGCACATCGTTCACCCCCGACTCCTGGAGCATGACGCCGCAGCGGCTGCGGGCGGCCCGGTCGCCCGGGTCCAAGTCGAACAGCCGTACTCGGCCGGCAGTCGGGCGACGCATGCCCAGCATCAAGCTGATCGCCGTGGTCTTGCCGGCGCCATTTGGGCCCAGCATGGCCACCACCTCACCCGGCTTAATGGTGACGCTCACTCCGCGCAAGGCCTCGACGCGACCGTAGTACTTGGAGACGTCCACGAGCTGCACTGCGTCTCCGGCCGAGGCGGAGGCCGTGGTCATGCCGGGACGGCAAGAGAATTGATATCGAGCTTGAGTGCGGGACCGGTCAACTGCCTCCTCCTGGTGACTCTCGAGCGGCTGCGCTCGAGCCGGGCGATTAGATGGAACGGGGTGACACTGCCCTCAAGGCTGGTGCAACTGGCGCTGACCTCGACGGTCTCCGGGGCCCCGTGACAGTTCACGACTGCCTTCATCGCTCAGCCCTCGCTTGAGGGAGAGCACTGTAGGCAGGTGGAGGTGACGTCGGGGGTGGCCCCGGCTCCGAGCAGCGTTGCCAAGGTGAGATCCTCGCGACGTTTGATGGTGCCCGTGCTGCCGTCAGCGGCCTGGATGCTCGCCAGCAGCTTTGTGACCCTCGAGTCCTCGTCCAATTGGATCGCGCCGCCATGGCTGCGAAGCCTGCGATGGATGGTGGTGAGCTGCAGCCCGGCTGTGGCATCTGCGTGGCCCTGCTGAGGTGGAGGTCGAGCGGGCGCCTTTCGGCTGGCCGAAGGGTCGATGGGCCTGGCCGACCCGTCACAGGACCTCGTCGCGCGGACTGTGAGCGGGTCCGCCACGTAGCTCGCGCAGGGCTGCGGTGTAGGCTGCGAGCGCCCGGCGTCCGGCCTTCGTCTGCGTCACGTGCGCGACCGCGATGCGACGCAGATCGGCCTTGGGGCCCGTGATGTAGCCAGCTCTCCCGAGCTTGCGCAGGTGGGGGGACAAGCTGCTGGCACTCATGCCCACCAATTCTTGGAGACGGGGGACGGGAGAGGGTGACCGTATCCTCCGGGGACACGACGGGCCGGGCCACCGTCATGGGCAGACAGGCCTGCGCGTGGGCGACTGAGTCACAGTTGGCGTGGACATTTCTACACCTCACGCGCACTCTCTCCGCCAGCCGTGGACCCGAGCCACCGCGGCAGCGACCACGAGCCGCCTCCCCCTGCCAGAGGCCGCACTTCCACCTTGCCGGACACCTCCGCAGCGCTGCTGCACGCGTTGGCAGTCTACACTCAGATCCTAAGTCGGAGCTGCAGGTGGTCGTCCCAGAGCATCTGCCCGGCGCGGGGCCACATCCGAGGGCGGTCCCTGGCTCTCTCAGAGCGTGTTCGAGAGCCGGATCGGCTTGGGGCCTGCCCGGACCGGCCCGGATAGAGCAGCGTGAGGGGATGCGGTCCTCGCCACGTCCTGCTCGCTATCCGACCGACCTGACTCATGCGCCGTAGGACTTGACCCTGCCCTGGCTGCCCCCACCCGAGACCGGACCGGCGGAGGGCCGACTCCCATGGCACACGAGGCGGGAGAGAGGTCACCAGCGCGATCCTGTACCTGGTCGGCACTGGCTGTGGCTGGCGGGTCTTGCCAAAGTATCTGCCGCCGTGGCCGACCGTCTCCTGGTGCGTCTCCGCTTGGAATCAAGATGGCACCCTGGACCACGTCCATGACGCGCTGCGGGCCCGAGTTCGGAGCCGGGCAGGTCGCGAGCCGAGCCCGAGTGCGGTCGTGCTGGACGCCCCATCGCTGGGCAGAACTGAATCGGTCGAGGCCTCCTCACGCGGGTGTGCCGCGAGCAGGAAGATCAACGGACGCGCGCGCCACAGCATCGTTGACACCGTCGGCGTGCTGCTCATCGTGAGGGTCTCCGCCGCCAGGGTCCCAGACCGCGAAGGGGAGGCGGCGTGCTGCGCCGCTCCCGTGTCGGGGCACGCCGGGTCCCCGCCGTCCGCGGATACGCGGGCCCGTTGGTCGCGTGGCCTGCCCGAGCCTGGCAGATCCCGCCCGACATCGTGCCCGAGCGGCCGGGGCAGCACGGCGTCACGCTCATCCAGCGGCGCTGGGTCGTGGAGCGCACCTTCTCCTGCATCATGCGCGGCCGACGACCCGACCGCGACCACGAGCGCGCACGAGCAAGCGATGGGAGAGCGGACGATCGGCGGTCTCATGGTGCGACGCCTCGCGCCATCTTCCGCTCATCGAGCGTGGGCAGACCGCCGACGAAGACTGGATCTCGATCACGCTCTCAGGGATTTCGTCGATCGACGGCCATGGATTTATCCGGACGTGGGGGCTGCCGGCTGGAACTGCCGCCGCGAGCCTGCCGGAATGGTACCCGAGGGACCGAGCGAAGTGATCGCCCGCACCTTGCGCACCTCCCCTTTTGGGGTCTTCCGGGTTTTCAGTGGGTTTGAGGGGTTGACGGACCCGGGCCGGGACCCAAGATGGGGCTCATGCGAGACCTTGAGCTGTATCGACACCTGCTGGGCCTGGAGTCACCGTGGACGGTGACGCGGGTCGAACTCGCCGTGGAAGCGGGCCGGGTCGACGTGTGGGCGGGCCACCCGCGCGGGGTGCGGTGGCCCTGCCCGGAGTGCGGGCGGGAGCTGCCTGCCCATGACCACACCCCCGAGCGGGCCTGGCGTCACCTCGACAGCTGCCAGTTCGTGACCTACCTCCACGCCGAACCGCCTCGGGTCGCCTGCCCCGAGCACGGCGTGCGCCAGATCCGGCTGCCGTGGGCGGAGCCGATGGCCCGCTTCACGACCCTGTTCGAGCGGCTGGCGGTGGACGTGCTGCGTGAGTGCGATGTCCAGGGCGCGGCTCGGCTGCTGCGGCTGAGTTGGGACGAGGCCTGGCACCTGATGGAGCGGGCGGTGGCGCGGGGCCAGCGGGCCAAGCCGGCTCAGATCACCCCGCAGATCGGGGTCGACGAGAAGGCGGTTGCCCGGGGTCAGGCATACATCACCGTGGTCACGGACCTCCAGCGCGGCACGGTCGAGTACATCGCCGACGAGCGGAAGCAGAGCAGTCTGGACGGCTACTTTGCCACCCTCAGCCCCGAGCAGCGCGACGCCATCCAAGCAGTGGCGATGGACATGTGGGACCCGTTCGCCGCTTCGGTTCGCGCCCATCTCGCCGACGCGGACCAGAAGATCGTCTTCGACCGCTTCCACATCATGGGCCACATGGGCACCGCCGTCGACACGGTCCGCAAGCAGGAGAACCGGGCCCTGCGCGCGGAGGGCGACGACAGCCTGGTGGGGTCCAAGTATCTCTGGCTCTACTCCCGCGAGAACCTTCCGCGCCGCCACCGCCACCGCTTTGCGGCTCTGCGCGACGCCGAGCTGAAGACCGCCCGAGCGTGGGCGATCAAGGAGGACCTCCGTCGACTCTGGAGCTACCACCGCCCCGCCGCCGGCCTGCGCCACTGGAAGGCCTGGTACTTCTGGGCCACGCACTCCCGCCTCGTCCCCGTCATCGCGGTGGCCCGCATGCTCCAGCGCCGCCTGCCCGGGATCCTGTCCTACTTTCGCCACCGACTCACCAACGCCGGCAGCGAGAGCCTGAACTCGCGCATCCAAGCTGTCCGCACCGCCGCCCGCGGCTACCGCAACCGCCAGCATCTCAAGACCGCCATCTTCTTCCACTGCGGCGGCCTCAATCTCTACCCTACTACCCACTCAATTCCCGGATGAGCCCCCTTTTGGGCCGAGCCAGCCCATCGTGGGCGCGTCGCCGGGTCGGTCGCCCGCGTGATGACCCGCCGAATCATCGCCAGACGCGGCGGCTTCGGGATGGGGCCGACTCGGGAAGGACGATCGGATTGCGGCCCGCGCGGCTCTTGGACGGGTCAACTGGCGACCTCGGGGCAAGCGGGGCCTGAACGAAGCCGGACGACAGCGCGAAGTACCTCGCGTGATCCTCCGGCGCTCCCGTCGCACCCGCGGGCGGCCGGCCGGGCCACGCGCGGTCTCGTCCCACGCGCTGGCTCCACCGTGGATGCGTCTCGGCCGCGCCGCATGCAGCTGGCGGGCGAGGCGAGATGAGGTCCGGCCCATAGGTATTGCTCACAGAGGGCGCGGACCTCATCGTTCTGATTCGCTAAGGCGCCCCCCTTGGCAACGACGATGGATCGTCGGGAGCAGGTGCTGCGAGCGGCCCGCTCCGGGCTGTGGCCGCAGTCACCCGGTACCGGGGAGCACCCCCATCTACCGCTGCGCGGCGGAAGTGAGCGCGATGACGGGTATGAGCCGGGGCGTCCCGGCCTGGTACTCGTCGAACCGCGGGTATCGAGCGGCCTGGCGACGGAAGAGGATCTCGCGTTCCGCGCCGGTGATCTCGGTGGCGGTTACCTCCACCCGGTCCGACCCGACTTCGATCGTGGCGTTGGGGTGGACCCGCAGGTTGTGATACCAGCTGGGGTTCGTCGGCGCGCCGCCCTTGGAGGCAAACACGATGATGCGCTCACCGTCACACAGGTACATCATCGGGTGGATCCGACTCTCTCCGCTTCGAGCACCCACCGAATGGAGCAGGAGCAGGGGTACCCCAGCGAAGGAGCCACCCACCCGGCCGCGGTTGGCTCGGAACTCGGAGATGACGCGCTGGTTGACGTCGTCGACGGGGCTCATGGATCGATGCCTCCCGTGGTCGACACCACCCAGGCGCCGGAGACCAGCGTACCGCGAGAACCCCGCCGCTGTGCGCAAGTCGAGGCCCGCACAGATCGCCTCGGTCGCGGAGGCCGCGGACCGGTCGCAGCTCCCACGTAGAATCATCGGCGGAGGGCCTGTCATGACGACGCGCTCCGCTCGCCAGCTCAGGGGTCGCCTCCGTCCTCGTCGCGTCCGCAGTAGCGGCTCAAGTCATCCACCGCATCGGCTCAGGTTGGGGTGGTCGCGGGCAGCCTATCCCCTCCCCAGTCAGCTGCCTGCCACCGGATGGCCGGGGGGAAAGAGCCTTGCCGCCGATCGCCACGCATCGGTGCCGTGTGAACCAGGATCCGCCGGCCCGGCCACCCGGGTCGACCGCATCAGCTCGATGTCGTCGATCTCCGATTCCGTCCTGCGCTGCCAACGGCGTTCGGACCCTGGGTGGTGGCCCGGGTCGTCGGCTCCAGCTCAGGGATTTGGCGAGGCGGGTAGGTCGTGCAGGTACCCCGATCGAGGGGACCCGGCGGACGCCGGCGGACGGTCGGGAGGCACGCTCCGCCTCGCTCCGGCCGCGACCGGGGGTTATGGCGCGCGGATTGCCGCCTCCAGGCTCCCTGGCCGACACCGCGGGTGGTCCCGCTCAATTGCGATTGTGGACGCGGCCTCCGGCGCCGATCCGCGTGGTCGCGCCGGGATCCTGTGGGATCCTCCGGGTCCACGCCGTGACGCCCGAGTGGAGTGGACGACCGGGACTTCCCTCGGATCGGGACACCCCCTTCGAGGGGGACTGCGGCCGTCGGCTCGCTCCAGCCCGAGGCAGCGGTGGCAGCACGCGATCGGCGGCGGCCGCGGTCCGAGGGCAGCTCCCCACCTGACCGATGGCGAGGCGCGACGCTCAAGCGAGTCAGAGCCGCCACGAGGGCCTGGGAGGCCGAGGATTGTGACCGACTGGGCCTGGGCGGAGCAGCGCGCCGACTCACCAGCTCAGCTCCTGGCGTCGCTACAGGATCACGGGTGCCCGGCCCGAGTCCGGGCACGGGACGCCGGCGTGGCCGCCGGCCGCGAAGCCGGACCTCGGTCCGCGACGGATGGCGCAGCCGTCAGCCTCGACCTCTCGGCCGTTGGCTGCGGACGGCTCCGTGCTGAGATCGGCCGGGCGCTCGTCCCCCAATTCCGCCCGCTCTGGACCGGCTCATCGAGGCGGCGCCCGCCCGGTGCCGAGCCCTCATTGCCGGGACCCCGGCGGTCCAGGTCGGCCGACGGGAAGCCTCCTGCCGGTTCGACCCCAGCAGCCAACGACGAAGCGGGGCGGCACGATCCGGTGGGGTGACTCACAGGGAGCGATGAACGACCGGGCGAGCTAGCAACCGCCCCTGCCGGTGAGACCGAGCACCCCGACGGCGCGGATGATGAGCTCCCGTCGGACCGTCCGGACGGAGGCCGCCGATCTCCCCCGGACCCCCCCCGCTATCGGGGTCGGCCGCCGCTCCTCAGCCCGCGACCCCCCGAGGCGGAGTGTGCAGCATCTCAATGCCGAGGTCCGGGCCGACGAGGGGTGTCTCCCGGGGGGATGCGGCCGCAGGGCCATCTGGCTCTCCATCGGCCCAGCGCGACGACCCGCTCACCGGACGTGCGCGTCGAGGAGCCCCGGTCGCCAGCGCGCCTGGGGCACCGAGCTGCCGCTCGGCCGCATCCGGTTGGGGGCCCTCGGTCCGTCCGCTCTCTGCGCGGCAGGCACAGGCGAGCCTGCGCCTGCGGGGCACGCCGCCACATCAGCCGGACATCGGTCCAGCCGAGTCCTCCCCGAGGCCGGCCCCGCCACGATGAGGGCCGCCAGCGCCAGGGTCGGCGCGCCCCGTGCTGCCCGTGAGCGATCCTCCTCGGGCGAGCGTCCCGACCGGACGCTGGGGCCGATGAGAGTCCTCGGTGAGAGGGCGGCGGCGACGCCACCGCCTGGCCGCAAGCCCCAGGCGTGGGGCGATGATCGACCGCCCCGAGTGGGAGAGCGCGGCCGGCGCCGAGTCGGTCAAGCCCATGTCACAGGGGCGTTCTGGACGGCATCCGCGCCTATACTCCTCCCGCAGGCGCGCCCATCCGCTGGCGACCACAGGAGAGTTGTGCGATGTCGACAGATCCGACTTCGAAACCGGCCGAGCCGCCATCCGATCCGGGCCGCACGCAGCCGGCTGAGCAGGATCTCACGAGCGGAGAGCCAGTCGTCGAGCACGTCGTCGAGCACATGGTTCCCTTCTGGGGAAAGATCCAGCAGGACTTTGGCAACGTCATCGCGGCGATGGACGCGGAAGCAGCCGCGGACCAGACCATGCAGGAGGAGTTCCTCAAGCGACCCGACGCGGTTCAGGCCGGAGTCGACCTCTCCGCCATCAAGGGGATCGACCCACAGTTTGACGAACACCAATTCATCTCCATCTCCCGAGAGGTCTTCGAGATTGTGCACGCGGCCCGAGCCAAGCGCGACGCCGGCGTGAGCGCGCAGGAACTCACCCCCGAGGTGGATGCCGCCCTCAAGGCTGCGATCGCGCAGGATCAGGCGCACAACCGGCTGCACCTCTTCCCCGGGATCGAGATCGAGGATGCGAAGATCGCGGCCGCCAAGGTGGACGGAGGCAAGGAGATCATCTCAACCCACTACGTGGTCAAGGGTGAGGAGATGGAGCGGGATGCCCGCACGCTTTCGGTGCTCACGGGTACGGATGCCGTTCTCCAGTGGGAGGAGGTGTGGACCTTCGCGCGCGACCCGTCGGTAGACTCCTCGTCGATCGACCACCAGATGACCCTGATGGCGTCACGCTGGTACTTCAATCACCTGGGCTGGATGGTATCCACCATCCAGACCACCACCGGTCCGAGTCCGATCGCGCCGGACTGAGCCTACCGGGCGCGAACACCGCCGCCGCGATGGCAACCGACCGTGCTGCCGGGGGTGCTCCAGTCAGGAGCTCCACGGGAGACCGCACGGATCCGTCTTGGACGCGCGACCGCCCGGAGTCGCCTCGGCCAACTCATCCACGCTCCGCCGCGAGACCCAGGGCCGGTTCACTCGCCCCGCGCTGGGTGACCGCTCTCCACCTGAGTGGCCCGAACTGGGACGGTTGATCGGGAGCCCCGCCGCCCCCCTGCGGTCGGGGCGGGTCCGGCTGAGCTCCGGACCGCCCGCTAGTGCGGCGACCGGCAGAGCCTCGCCAGGCGAGATGTGCGCTCCCACCGGTCCCGCCCCCAGACGTGACCCGGGCGCTCCCGCCGCGCGGACCGTCGCCCGTCGCCGAGCGGGCCGGACACCGCTCGCCCCGCCCTGGCGGTGGATGACCGCTCGGATGACAGCATGCGGCAACTGATCCTCCCACAGGCCCCTTAGACGATCGGGACGCCCCTGATCGTGCGGACCCATCGCGCGACCCCGTCGTGGGCACCATCGGACACGCGCCGATGAGTCCGGATCTGATCGACACCACCCGTCCCGCCGGGAGGTGGCCATGCTCCCGCCGACCCGCTGGGTCGGCGCTGGCGGCGCCGCGCGTCGCGGTCACCGGTCGGACAGCGGCCCTCCCCCCGCCGCGGGACGCGCCGGGCTCCCCGGCTCCCTGCTGGCGCAGCCACAGGGTTCGAGCCGATCCCCTACTGGGGGCGGAGCTGCCGTCGCCGGCGGAACAGCAGCAGCGACCGCCCGGGAACTGTGGTCGTGGCTTCAGGACGCTGGCTGGCCCCCCCCCCCGGATCGGCGGTATCCAGCACCAGCTGCCACCCGCTTCCCCATGCCAGCGGCAGCCTCCACTCCACCGGTGCATCGTGAGCGTTTAGCAGGACTACAAATGAGTCGTCGGACACCCGCTGGCCCCGTTCGTCGGGGGCTCGGATCGCCTCGCCGTTGAGGAACATGCCCACCGAGCGGGCGAACCCGGCCTCCCAGTCCTCGTCGCCCATCTCGCTGCCGTCCGGCCTCACCCAGCCGATGTCGGGAACTCCCCGAATCGGACGCCCGCTGAACCACCGGCGCAGCCGGAAGAGCGCATGGTCGCGGCGCAGCGCGATCACCCGTCGGGTGAAGGCGAGGAGCTCCAGATCGGCGCGAGACCAGTCATGCCATGAGACCTCGTTGTCCTGACAGTAGGCGTTGTTGTTGCCCTGCTGCGTGCGGCCCATCTCGTCGCCCCCGAGCAGCATCGGGACCCCTTGCGAGAGCAGCAGCGTGGCCATCAGGTTGCGCCGCTGCTGCCCCCGCAGGCGCGTGATCGCGGGATCATCGGACGGTCCCTCCGCGCCACAGTTCCAGGAGCGGTTATGGGCCTCGCCGTCACGGCCGGCCTCCCCGTTGGCCTGGTTGTGCTTGTCGTTGTAGGCGACCAGATCGGCCAGGGTGAAGCCGTCGTGCGCGGTCACGAAGTTGATGCTGGCGACGGGGCGGCGGCTGTCGGACTGGTAGAGGTCGGAGCTCCCGGTGAGTCGGTAGGCGAGTTCCGCCACGGTCTCGTGCTCACCGCGCCAGAAGTCACGGACGGTATCGCGGTACTTGCCGTTCCACTCCGACCAGAGCGGCGGAAAGTTGCCGACCTGATATCCTCCCTCCCCGACGTCCCAGGGTTCGGCGATCAGCTTCACCCGACTCACCACCGGATCCTGCTGGACCAGGTCGAAGAACGCGGAGAGCCGGTCCACCTCGTGGAACTGCCGAGCCAGCGCGGCGGCAAGATCAAAGCGAAACCCGTCCACATGCATCTCCGTGACCCAGTACCGCAGCGAGTCCATGATCAGCTGCAGGCTGCGAGGATGGCGCACGTTGAAGCTGTTGCCGGTGCCGGTGGTGTCGTAGTAGAAGCGGGGGTCGTCCGGCACCAGCCGGTAATAGGCGGAGTTGTCGATGCCCCTAAAGGAGAGCACCGGGCCGAGGTGGTTGCCCTCCGCCGTGTGGTTGTAGACCACGTCGAGGATGACCTCGATGCCGGCGGCGTGAAGGGAGCGGACCATCGCTTTGAATTCCTGGACCTGCTCACCCCGGCGGGTGGAGGCGGCGTACTGGTTGTGGGGTGCGAAGAACCCGATCGAGTTGTAGCCCCAGTAGTTGCGCAGGCCCCGCTCCACCAGGTGGGCGTCATGCACGAACTGGTGCACCGGGAGCAGCTCGATCGCGGTGATCCCGAGGGAGGTCAGATGCGCAATTGCGGCGGGGTGTCCGAGCCCGGCATAGGTGCCCCGCAGGGGCGCGGGAATCTCCGGATGGCGGGCGGTGAACCCCTTCACATGGGCCTCGTAGATGATGGTGTCGTGCAGCGGAGTCGCTGGCGGACGGTCGCTGCCCCAGTCGAAGCGGGGATCGGCGACCACGCTCCGGGGAACATGCGCCGCACTGTCGAGATCGTTCCGCGAGGCCTCATCCGCGAAGTGGTAAAGGAAGCAGGCCTCATCCCAATCGACCTGACCCTCGATCGCCTTGGCGTAGGGATCCAGCAGGAGCTTGGCGGGGTTGCAACGCACGCCGCGTTCCGGCGCCCACGGCCCGTGCACCCGGTAGCCGTAGCGCTGGCCGGGGCCGAGGTTGGGCAGGTACGCGTGCCAGCAGAAGGCATCGACCTCCTCCAGCGGGATCCGGCGCTCCCCCTGGCCCTCGAACAAGCACAGATCCACCTGCTCCGCAACCTCGGAGAAGATCGAGAAGTTGGTGCCTGCCCCGTCATAGACCGCCCCCAGCGGGAACCCCCGTCCCGGCCAGATCTCGGGACCGCCGCGAATGCTCACCGCATCCTCCCGGGCCGGGGACGGATCGGCGCCCCGACCGCCTCCGCGAGCAAGCTGGCGAGCCGGCGCGCGAGGGGGTGGCGACGCAGCTGATCCAGCCCAAGCGGCAGGGCCAGCGACCAGTTGGGGCGGTCGTCGCCGGATCCGGGCATGTTGGGGCGGTCGGCAACCGCCATCGCATCGTCCAGGCTCGCGGCACGCATCACCGAGGGGGCTGCCGCCAGCAGCCGATGCGCCGCCAGCACCGCTGCCTGTGCGCTGGCGCCGGGGTCCAGGCCGCCCGTGCGAGCCAGGCGGCGGCGGATCGCCAGGGTGCTGGCCCGGTTGGGGTGAAGGCCGAGGCGCTGCTGCGCCTCCAGGTCGCTCCCCGTCCACATCCCCGCCACGGTGGGCAGGTCGTGTGTGCTGACGGCGGCGAGGGCCCCCACCGGCCATCGGGAGGGAGATCGCTTCTCGAACCACAGCAGGCGATAGGAGAGGAGGTTGTGAGCTGCCATCTCCTCGCGCGTGCGCTCCTCGACGGTGCCAAGGTCCTCGCCGATGATCGCGGCCTCGGCCCGGTGACTCTCGAGGGCGACGATGTCAAGCAGATCACGGGCAGGGTACCGCACGTACCCGCCCGCCGCGGGCGCCGCGGGCGCGGGGATCCACCAAAGCCGGAACAGTCCCATGACATGGTCGATGCGCAGGCCGCCGCCGAACCGCATCGCCGCCCGGATCGTCTCGATGAACGGCTGGTATCCCCTCGCCTGAAGCCGGAATGGATGGAACGGAAGGATCCCCCAATCCTGACCTTTGGCATTGAACACGTCGGGCGGGGCCCCGATCGTCACCCCCTTGGCGAGGACGTCCTGCCATTCCCAGGCATCGGCCCCGGCCGGGTCAACCCCGACGGGGAGGTCGTGGATCAGCGACAGGCGGCCCGCGGCCCGGCCCAGCTGGCGCTCGATCAGCCATTGCAGCCAGGCGTGGAAGCGGACTCGCTCGCGGTGGTCGCGGGCGAACCGTCCCACCGCGGGGGTACCCGCGAGGCGGTACGCGGGTGGCCAGCTGCGCCAGTCGCTCCCGAAGCGATCCGCGAGCGAGCACCAGGTCGCGAACAGTTCTAGGGCGAGCGGGGCCGTGCGCATCCATCGGTCGAACTCCGCTCCGCCGCGGGTGGCCGCCCAGATCCGCTCCAGGGCGGCGCGCTTCAGCGCCCACACGGCATCGCGGTCGATCACGCGTGCGGCATTCAGCGCCCGGCCCGCCGCGGCCAGGCGCGCGAGGTCGGTGTCGATCGGCAGGGCGCCGGGGACCTCCTCGATCGCGAGGTAGATCGGATTGCGAAAGCGCCGGCTCGCGGGAAAGTAGGGGCTGGGCTGCTGGGGCAGGGTGGGAGCCACCGCCGCCAGGGGGTTGAGCAGCAGGAAGCCCGCTCCGAACTCGCGCGCCGACCAGCTACCGAGCCGGCGGAGATCGGCGAGGTCCCCGATCCCCCAGCTCCGTCGCGACCGTAGCGCGAAGAGCTGGACCGCCCACCCCCACTCCGGCCAGCCGGGACGGGACGCACACCGACCGGGGCTGACGATCACGGATCTCGACACGCCCCCGGGAGTTTCGAACCTGTGGTATCCAAGCGGAACACCCTCCGGCAAGCGACCCCGGACGGTGAGCGCGTCGCCATCCTCTAGGTGCAGAGTTCCTCTCCCCAGCTGGAGGTGCTCCCCCGGCCGGGTGACCACCGCGGCGGCGTTCGCGCACGGCTCACCGACCAGATCGGCGAGCCGTGCCGCCGTCTCCGGGGACAGCGTGCGTTGCCGTCCCCGAGCATCGCGGAAGGTGAGATCAATGCCCCCCCCCTCCCCCATCAAGTGCTCCCCTCGAAGATCGCCCAGCTCCGAGCCGCGAGCGAGCCCCGGGTGCCGGCGGTCGGGAGGACTGGCTCGGCCTCGGCGCGGCTCCGGGCAGCCGCCGGCACACCCACCCAGATCAGTGCCGTGGCCGGGATGACCGCCCCGACGAGCGGGCCGCGCGGCAGCGCCGTCAGCCCCCTCCGGTCCTGGACGGTGACCTCGACCCGCTCCATCCCGCGATCCTCCGCGGCGGGGAATCCGCCCGCGCAGCGCCGGCGAGGGACGGTCACCGTGGCACCCTGGCAGGGCGAGTGTCCGGGAGGAGACGCGGCCCGAACGGGTCCCCGGCCACTTGTCGGCCGATCCCAGCTGGCGGGTGCGTGGGGGCGGCGTGGCGCCGCTCCCAACCGCTCGCCATCGATCCGGCGGCCGATCAGGGCACTCGGTCCCTTCGCAGGCGCGATCACGCCCGGGCGAGTCGATCCCCTTGCATCCCCACTCGCGACCCCCTGCGTGCTCGGCGATCCGCCCGACCTGGTGGCGCCGATCCCGAGCCCCACCGGGAGGGTCTGCGCCTGGCCCTCCGCCGCGATGGCGGCCCTGGGGGTGAGGGTCGCGACCGGGAGGCGGCTCGGCACCGCGCCCGCCGGGGGCAGGCCGCGCTGGTGGAGGCCGGTCCCCGTGCCGGAGCGGGGATCGACCTGCACCGGGAGCCCCGTCGGCCGGGACCGGGCGCGAGGATCGGGACGACACAGCCCACCGTCGCCGACTACGCTCGCGCCGGACCGGGTACCCGCCGGCGCGACGTCCGCTTGCCCCGCGACGCTCCCCACGCAGCCATCGCGGGTCACGCCGGCCCTCCCGTCCTGCCCCGGCGCCCTCTCCTGGGGGGCGAAGGGCGGGGCAGCAGGGGTCACGCGGTCGCCCGGCAGAGCACGGCGACGGGGAACCCCGCCAGGAGCTCGCCGACCCGGGCCGAGCCGCCAGCCCGGGCCGCCCCGGTCACCACGTCGGTCCACCTCCCCGCGGGAAGGGGAACGCAGGTGTCCTGCCATCCCACCCTGAGACCGACCAGCAGGCGCGGGGCAATCACCACGTGCGGCTCGCGACAGAAGGCGACCACGTGGGCCGCGTACGCACCCTGGGCGGCCAGCCGCCCGTACTCGTGCGATCGGTGCAGGTCGGGATGAGTGCGGCGGTGCCGCAGCAGTTGCGCGGTGAGCCACAGCTTGGCACGCCCGGGAGTTCGCTCGCGAAGCGGCTCGACCGGCGGGTCCGACGCCAGCTGGCGCAGCAGCCGCGCCCGCTGCGCGTAGTCGACCGGCCGCCGGTTGTCGGGGTCGACCAGGGACGTGTCCCACAGCTCGCTGCCCTGGTAGATGTCGGGCACTCCCGGGCACGTGAGCAGCAGCGCCACCTGGACCAGACTGGTCACCTGCCCCAGCTCCACGATTCGATTCGCTCGCAGGAAGCTCACCACCTCCGCCACGAATCCTCGGTCCGCCAGCACCCTGTGGACGAATTCCGCGAGCGCGTCGTCGTAGGCCGCGTTGGGGTCGACCCAGGACGTGTGAAGCTTGGCCTCCTTGGTCGCCTTGGCCATGTACGCGCAGGCGCGCTCCGGGCTGATCGGCCAGCCGCCCACCAGCGTCTGGTAGAACAGGTACTCAGCGTTGCGGTCCGGCCATTCCCCCCGACGGTGGCGCTTGGTGGTGGCGGCGAAGCGGGCTACCGCCGTCGCCCACGTCTCGGGGATCTCAGAGAGCAGATGGATCCGCGCCCTGACATCAGCGCTGCGCTTGGTGTCGTGCGTCGCGAGCGTGATCAGACTCGCGGGCCAGTTCCGTGCCGCCCGCTCCATTCGGAGGTGAAAGTCGTGCACGGGCCGACCGAACACATCCGGGGCTCCGCCCACCTCATTGAGAGAGACCAGCCGGTGGTAGCGGTAGAAGGCGGTGTCCTCGACAGCCTTGGCCATCACGGGCCCGGTCACCTGAGCCAGACGCAGGCCGAAGTCAATCTCGGCCGCGCCGGGATGGGCCAGCATCGCCAGCTCGCCGAGGAAGGAGAGCAGTTCGGAGTCGAGGTCGGAGCGATGGACATGCGCCTCCCGCACCGCCTGCTCGACGTGGCGCCGATCCGCAGCTGATGGCGGGACGCCCGGCTGGAGATAGGTGCGATAGACGGGGTAGGCGGCCAGCAGCTCGGCCAGCGCGAGCTGGAGATCGCGCCGGGTGTGATCGCGGTGGCGTCGATGCCCGTCGCAGATCCTCACCAACAATCGCGTCAGGCGGTTGACCTCGCTCGCCAGGTCGTTGGCGATGACCTGCTGCTTGGCGGCGTACACGACATCGCGGTAGGATCCGAGCTCGCCGGTGAATTCCTGATAGCAGGTGGTCATGGCGGCCTCGTTCGCCGATGCCACGAAGAGATTGCTGACGCAGGCCAGGAAGTCGTAGCCGGAGGTTCCCTCAACTGGCCATTCCGCGGGCAGCTGCTCTTCCGGTTGGAGGATCTTCTCGACCACCGTGTAGACCCCGTGAGACTCTCGGCGCAGCCGGTCCAGGTACTGGTGGGGGTCGCGCAGTCCATCGATGTGGTCGATCCTCAGGCCATCGACCGCACCGGTCCCGACCAGGCTCAACACCAGCCGATGGGTGTCCCGGAAGACATCCTCGTCCTCAACCCGCAGGCCGATCAGCGAGTCGATTGTGAAGAAGCGTCGATAGCCGAGCTCTTGGCTCGCGGTGCGCCAGAACACTAGCCGGTAGTGCTGCTGGCGTAGGAGCGGGTCGAGCCGATCCGGATCGCTGCTGATGGCTGCCATCACGGCGTCGAGAGCTGCGGCAGTCGCAGGGTCGCCCTGGACCAGGGCGGTCAGCCGACGGCGCCCCGCCTGCTGGCGGCGACCGAGCGCGCGCTCCGACCCGGTCGACCGCGGCGAGGGCGCCGCAAGGGCACGGTACGCCCGGGCCAGGCTCTGGAGCTCTCGGTCCTGCACCCGTTGCGCGACCGCCTCCAAGAGCTCGGCCACGGTCGGCGGCGCCAGCGGAAGCTCGTGCTCGCGATAGACGACGGTCAGCCTCCCCTCGCGGCGCGCGAGGCGAATGGCGCCCGCCTCCAGCACTCGCCCGTAGTGGTCGTCCAGGAGCGGGACCATCACCCAAGCCTGGTCTCCCTCCGGATCTCGTCGCCACTCGATGTCGAAATGCGCCGCGTAGGGGCTGTCCGGCCCACTCTCGAGCACATCCCACCACCACGAGTTGGAGGCGGCGACGGTGGCCATGTGGTTGGGGACGATGTCGAGCACCTGACCGAGGCCGGCCCGGTGCAGGGACCGCACCAGTACACGGTACCCGACCGTGCCGCCAAGCTCGCGATTGAGGCGGGCGTGATCGACGACATCGTACCCATGCGTGCTTCCGGGCACGGCCTGGAGTGCCGGCGAGCAGTAGAGGTGGGTGATGCCGAGCTGGGCCAGGTACGGGACCACCCGCGCAGCATCCGTGAATGTGAACCCGGCGTTCAGTTGAACACGGTAGACCGCTCCGGGCACCATGCGAGTCATGCTAGCCGCCCTCCCTCCGCGAGGCGGGACCGGCTCCGCGCGCTGCCGACGGCGAGCGGGAAGTCGGCCGATCGACTCAACCCGGGGCGCAGAGAGAGGACCGGCTCGACCCGAGCGTGATGGCGGTCGGGGCCGACGCAGGGGCGAACTGCGCCCGCCGCCGCGGCGCTCCTCCCGAGGTGCCCGCGGGTGCTCGAGCCGAGCCGGCGACCCCGCCGGGGACGGCTCGGCTCCGGGCATGAGTCCCCGCCGCACGATCGGGGTCACCGCCTCGGCCACAGGCTTGGGGGTCACGTCCCGCACGCCCACCAGGACGACGCAGCCCGCCGAGGTGAGCGACAAGCAGGTCGGGCTGGAGGGTGGCTCGGACGTCGCCCCACTGGGCGCCGGTCGCCCGTCGGCCAGGATCACCGGCACGATGACGCGAAGGCCCTGCGCAGAGTCGCGGAAGGCCGAACGCCGGGTGAGAGCGTCGGTCGTCTCCAGATGCTCGACCCGGAACCGGTGAGCCTGGCCAAAGGGGACGTCCGCCTTGACCACGTGGCCGAGACGGGCGAAGGGTTGGAGGAGATCGGAGATCGCCTGCCTCAGCTCATCCACCAACCGGTCCCTCTGGGTTTCGGCCCCCGCGCAAGTCCTGCTCCATCGAGGCAGAGAACGGCCCGACCCCTACCCGCACCCGCACCCGCACCCGCACCCGCACCCGCCGCGATTGACCCGATCGTCGTGCCTCCCAGGTGGCACACCAACTCCGGGCGGCGGGGACGATGACGTCGCGCGGGCGGGCCCAATGGTCGGCCGGCAACAACTCCCTGTGGGCCCGACCGCCGACTGCCGCCTGGCCCGCGGGTGGCTGGGTGGTCGGGCTGGACCCGCAAGCGAGTCGACATCGGGTTGCTGGGACCGGGGCGGGGTGGCTCGGACCGCGGGTGCGAGAGCTGCTCGCCGTCGTGCCCAGCGGTCGAGCGCACCAGCTAAGCGGCCTGCCTGCCCTGCGACTCCGCCTCGACCCGCTCCGCGGCGCCGGCGAGCAGGCACCCCCTAGATGTGACCTCTGTGTCTGAGGCGGAGATCGCGGGCGGGACCCGTGAACTCACCGCCGCCGACCTCGCACGGGCGAGCGGAGATCCGTCCCTGATGGCGGGGCGGCGCGGTGCCGGAGGGCACCGCGGTGGGACCGATCCGACGCTCCCGCGGTGGCGAGGCCGCGAGCGTGGGCCTCCCGATCACCCAGTCCACAGGCAGCCTGGCGCTCGCCAGCGAGGTCACCGGGATGCGGACGGGGTGAGCTCTTTGTGGACCAGCACGGCACCTTCCCCGGGCTGGACACACGCCCGCGGCTCATCCTCAGCCATCACGGCCCGCACGGGGGCCGGGTTCCGCTCAGTCCAGTGGGCCGCGCGCTCACCGTCACCCCGGTCATCCGGTTCGAATCTCTGAACTGCTCTGGCCCGGCCGCCGACCCGGGGCCGGGCGGACGCCCCGCGGCGCGGCTGGTCGGACCCGGCCCCTGCTTTCGACAGCACCCGACGCCGGCCCCACAAGAAGCTGCCCACAGCGGCGGCCGACGGTGGCCCGTGATCGGCTGAAGGCGGCCGGCCGGGACGAGGTCGTGATGGCCCGCTGAGCCTGGTGGCGGTCCTGGGGATGCTGGCCATGCTCCAGCGCGGTCTCGTCCCGCCGCCGCGGGTCGCCACCCTTCTGCTCTCGCGTCGGGCCGCTCTCGGCCCCGGCGACATCTGCCACGGCCTGGGATCGGCCGAGGGGCACCGACTGCGCCGCGCCACCCGGGGGTCGTCCGGGCAAGGCCGCGGAGCCGGTCCCGTGAGGGCCCCGGCGCGCTCGCAGCCGCCCCTGTGGTCGGGGTCAGCACCGTCACCGCGTCGGCGGTGCGGTGGCACAGGGCGCCCTCCGATCGGAATGCTGGTCGCCATTGGTGCGGGTCTCGCCCAGGGGGTCGTGCTCACGCCCCTGGGGGCCAATGGCCAGTCCCTCGGTGCCCGATCGTAGAGTCTTGGCGCCGGCGGCTGACCTCCCACCGCAGCTCCAGCGCCACCCGGCCGGTGGCCCCCGGCGGGGGGAAATCTCAGGAACGGCGGCGACCGCCGCCGGGGACGAACGGGTTGTCCTCTGGGGCGCCCAGGGGGAGACGGGAGGAGGCGAGGACTGGGTCGGGACGGCCATGCAGGACAACGGTGCCGGCGATCTTGTCCGCCCACCCCTGCTTGCGGTCGTCCCACCCCACCCAGAGCACCCCAAGGTCGAGGGCGAGGAAGGCGATCGCGAGTCCGAAGAGGCGGATCACCGCGGTGCCGTAGGAGATCGAGGTGAATGACCCGCTCGCGGGCGCCACCCACAGCCCCAGCAGCCGCTGCCCGATGGTGCCGCCCCAGGTCACCCAGAGCACGACGAAGTACAGCGCGACCAGCAGGTCGGTCAGCCCGTTGGGGAGCTGTGCGACAGGGGTGTGGCTCACGAAGGCGACGAAGAGATAGACGACGCTGAGGATCAGGCTGTCAATGACCCAGGCGAGGGTCCGAACCCAGAAACCGGCGTAGCGGCGCACCCCAGGCCTCCAGTCGGTCGTCAGACCACCGTCGGCCAACTCGGGAGCGACGGGGCGTCCGGGATAGTCTCGCGCGGTGGGCGCCCGCCGGCGGTGGCCTGCAGCTTCGTCGCACATCCGTCGCCGACCCATCGCTGGCACGCCGGGCGGTGCCTCCGCTCACGGTCTCGACCGCCTCATCGAGGGCGACCGTGGCGGGTCGCGAGCGCTCGAAAGAGAGCCTCCTCGATGGCGGGAGCATGAGTCGGACGCTGATCCCGAAGGTCGTCGAGCCGGCCGACGATCGCGGCCAGATCGAAGAAGGGGTCGTAGACCTCCCCGCTCACCTCCTCCCAGTGAGCCGTGAAGCGGTCCGCGCACTCGAGCCCGCGGCCGAGCAGGTTCATCCGACAGTGCCCGGCGTCGGCGGCGGGCGGGCCGAGCTGGGCCGCCTGCCAGTCGACCACGCCGCTGATTCGGCCGCGCCGCCAGAGGACGTTGCCAGGGTGGTAGTCGCGGTGGAGCAGGGTGGCCGCCGTCGCGGGAACGGGTCCGCGGGCTGCGGCCACCGCCCGCACCCAGAGGGCGGGTCGACGGGTCCACCGGGGCGGCTCGTCCGACCGCTGGCGATAGACGGCGTACGGCAGCACGACCTCGGCGGGAGGGGCCGGGGTCGCGTGGATCAGGGGCAGGGTCTCGGCCAGTCGCCGCAGCCAGCCGTCTCGGTCGGCGGGGCGCTCCTCGACCCGCCCTGGAACCACCGACATGAGCAGGCTCGGCACGCCGGCCTCGACTCCGGTGGGATCGGCCGCGACCAGCTCCGGCGTCGGCACGCCGCGCCCCTCCATCCAGCGGAGCACCGCCGCCTCGCGGGCGACGACGTCAGGCTCGTCTGCCAGCTGCGCGGGCTGCACGTAGCGGCGGATGACGGCGCGCACAGTCGATCCCCCCGGGAGACGAACCGCGATCACGTGCACCGAGGAGGACGTCCCACCTCGCAGGACGGCGGTGGCGACGACCGATCCCCCAAGCATGGCCCCCACCCAGTTGCGGGCAACCGGCGGAGGTCGCTGGTCCCGCGTCCGGGGCAGGGCGGGCGCCCCGGGGAGGTCGCGCGTCGGGCGGACCGTCACGCCGGGGCCGTCCGGGAGCGCCGCTCGGCCGGGCCGCGCTCGAGGGTCGCCCACGCGCCGGCGGCCGGGCGGCCGCGCCCGAGGATGAGCCGGGTCCGCACGCAGGCGACGACCGCCGTCCGCCGCGGGTCGGATCCGTCCTGTGTGAGACGGACTGCCGCCGGGGTCCGGCCCCCTCGCCCCGCGGCCACGGATGGCGGCGGCGCCTCCCGCTGGGCCGCCGTGGTGGGCGGACGTCGGTGCGCTCCGGCGGCGCGCCGGGCCGGCCCACCCAGGATCGCCCGCTCCACCCGATGCCGGCTAGGCCGCCGGGGCCGCCTCGACGTCGTCCGGCTCCGGGCGCCTCGCCAGGCGCGACGGCCACCAGGTCCAGCGGCCCAGCAGGACCACGAAGGCGGGCACCACCAGCGGACGGATCACGAAGGTGTCCATGAACACCCCGGCGGCGATCCCGAATCCGATCTGCTGCACCTGCGAGCCCCCCGAGCCCCCGCCACCGGCGAACCCGAGCACTGCGAAGGTCCCCCCCAGGATCAGGCCGGCGGTGCTCACCGTGGTGCCGGTCATGGAGATCGCCTGGCGCACCGCCCGGCGCAGCGGCAGGTCGTGGGCCTCCTCCCGGATCCGGGTCATGATCAGGATGTTGTAATCCGAACCCAGCGCCATCAGGAAGACGAACATGAGGAAGGGCAGCAGGAAGTTGATCCCGTTCTGGCCCGCGGCGTGGATGAAGATCACCGAGGTGAGCCCGAGCGCTGCGAGGTAAGAGAGGACCACGCTGACCACCAGGAACACCGGTGCCACCAGGCTCCTCACCACCAGCGCCAGCAGCAGCGCGATCAGCACCGCCACCACCGGGATGATGCGGAGCAGGTCGTCATTGGAGATGTGCTCGACGTCGTAGGCGAAGGCCTGCAGCCCGAAGAGTCCGGTCGCGGTGGCTCCCACGCGTGAGCCCACCCGCGCGATCGCCGCCCGCACCGCCGGAACCGACGCGATCGCTCCTGGGCTGGTGTAGCTGGGATTGCGGGCCAAGGACGCGAACTGGATGGTGCGGCCGTCCGAGCTGATGAACTGGCCGGTGGCGCGGTAGGCGTTGTAGGTGGCCGGGGCCACCACCGACCCGGCGGGCTCGTTCGGAGGCAGCTGATCTGGCGCCCCCAGGGTGCGATGCAGCTGAGCCAGCTGATCGGCGCGCAGACCGGTCGCCTCGAGTGCCCCGATCACGCGGCGGAAGCGACCGGTCGCGATCAGCGCCGCGCCGGCCCGCGCCACCAACGAGGGGTCGACCCACGCCGAGCGCGGCAGCCGGAACAGCACCGCCGCGTCCTGCACGTCCGAGGCGGGGAAGTCCTTAGCGAGCACGGCGGCGCCCGCGGCCGAGTCGGTACCGCTCGGGGGGCTGCTGTTGGCGAAGCCAGAGGTGGTGCCGGTGAGCGCACCGACCGCCAGTCCCCCGAACACCACCACGCCGAGGATCGCCACCTGAGCCGGTCGGCGGACGACGATCGCGCCAAGTCGGCCGTAGACGCTGCGCCGGGGCACGGTCTCCCGGGTGGCCCCCGTGGGCCAGAAGACGGCCCGACCGAAGATCGCGAGCAGGGCCGGCAGGAGAGTGAGGCCGGCCATCAGCATGAGCGCGATCCCGATCGCGAGGGCGGGACCGAGACTCTGGTAGATGCCGAACTGGGCCAGGACCAAGCTGAGCAGGGCCACGATCACGGTGAGGGCCGAGAAGGTGATCGACTCCCCGACGGTCGTGACGGCGCGCACGACCGCGGCGTGGGGCTCGAGGCCGCGGCGCAGCTCCTCGCGAACCCGGAACACGAGGAACAGCCCGTAGTCGGTGCCGGCACCGAGGATGAGCACGATCAGGATCACCTGAGTGATCACCGACACCTGCACGCCGAGGTGGGTGGCACCCGCCACCACCGGACCGGAGAGGGTCAGCACCAAGGCGGCCGGCAGCAACGTCACGAGGGGGGCGAGCAGCGCCCGGAAGGCAACCAGCAGGAGCACCACGATGAAGACGAGCGAGAGCAGCTGGGTCGCGTGCTGTGAGCTCTTCGAGCCCTGCTGGCTGTCGATGACGGTGGGGAGGTCGCCGGTCAGGTGGTAGCGCAGCCCCGCCACCTGGTTGGCGGCGAAGTCGCCGCGGATCGTGGTCACCAGCTGGGCGGCATCACCCCCGCCGAAGGCGGGCACCGCCGCCTCGATCAACGCCTGGCGCGCCACCCCGTTGGGGGAGGCGCCGAGGTCGCGCACCAGCCGCACGTGCGCCACCTGACGGAGACGACCCTCAAAGCGGGTGATCGCGGCATCATCCCGGGCGGTGAGCCGTCCGTCGCCGCTCACCGCGACCAGCGTCGCGGCCGCCAGCTTGGAGTTCTGGAACGGGGCCGCGAGCGCGGCCGCGCGCATGCTCGGCACCGAGCTGGGCAGAAAGGCACTGTTGCTGTCCTTGCTCACGCTGGCGAGAGTGGGCAGCAGGTGGACCGCGACCACCGTGATCGCGAGCCACCCGACCAAGACCGGCCAGCGAAAGCGGACCGCCGCCCTGCCCAGGCCCGCGAACAGCGAGGTCATCGCCCGGCCGACCCGTGTGAGGGCGCGTCCCCGGCGGCCGCGTCGGCGTCGGGGCGCGGCGGCTCGGGGATGACGAGCTTCTCCAGCAGGCGGACGAGGGTGGCGAGCTCACGGTCGTCCAAAACCTCGATCAGGGAGGCGAGGCTGGCCGCGTGGGCCCGGTTAAGCTGCACAGCCATCCTCTCAGCGGTCGCGGTCAGCGCCACCGTGACGCTGCGACGATCGGCGGGATCGTCGCGGCGCTCGACCAGGCCATGGTCGACCAGCCGGTCGACCACCTCGGTCGCGGTGCTGCGGGTGACGCCCTGGCGATCCGCCAGCTCGTGCATGGCGAGGGGGCCGCACAGTGCCAGGGTGCGCACCGCCTCGAGCTGCCGAAGCGTCGCGGTCGCCATCGCCTCCCGAAGCGTGGCAGGCACCGAGCTGGCCTTGGAGGGCATGGCCGCCTCGAACCGGCGGCGGAGCTGGGGCTGCAACTGAAGCAACCGGGCGACCAACTTGGGGCGCTCTCCGTGCTCCACCGGCGCGTCGGAGCGGGTCAGCACCTCATTCGGTTCCCACACCATGCGTTTTTACGATAGTACGGCGACCGAACTTTGTCAACCCACCTGGGCCGGCCGACCCGGTCGCGCCAGCCCCTCAGGGCCGGGACTGGGACCGGTGGTGGCGATGGGCGCGAAACAAGGACACCGCCGCCCACACGATCGCAACCGCGACCACCAGGTGGAGCAGCACACTCAGCGCAGGCAGGATGAGGAAGAAGACGACGAAGAGCACCACCAGCCCGAGCACAACGGCGGTCAACGGATGGCGAAGCAGGAACCTCGCGTCCATGTCAGCGAGTACCCCGGCGCCCGACGCGCACTCGGTCACACCCCTGGGCAGGGGTCATCAGTGCGGGTGCGCCACCAGGTCCGGTCCCACATGCGACTCGGGCCTCGCCACCGCGGGGGGCGGGGTTCGGCGCAGGCTGTGCGCCCGAAGCTGGGGGGTGGTGCGCGCCTCATCGGGCCCGAGATTGAGGGGAACGGCGACGATCGCGAGGTCGGTGACGATGTTCTTCAGCGCTCGCCGTGTCTCGAACAGAGCCATGTGGCCCTCCTGTCATTCGCGATTGCGGATATGCACTCACATACTGGAACACCTCGGGAGGCGGTTTAGTTACGGATGGGTCAGTTCCCGATCCTCGGCGGGGTGCGGATCGAGGGGGCGCCGGACTCCGGGCCCGGCGACCCCTTCACGCGGGACGGTGAGGGGCACGAAGCGGACGGTCGTAACGAGGCAGGCCGCCGCGAGATTGTGGAGTGGCGTCTCCCCCTGACACGAGGCAGCCCCATGGATCCCACCTTGATCTCGCCCGGTCTCCTCTTCGCCAGCTTCCTCGGCTTCCTGGTCCTGCTCGGCACGACCACGGCCTTGGTGCTGGAGGTCGCCCGCCGTCACCGGTGGATCGGCTCGTGGCGACACCCCCTGGCCGAGCCGTCGGAGCGCGGCTGACCGCCACCGGTCCCCGTCACGTCCGCCTCACCCGGCGGACAGCTTGTCCGCAACGGCCGGCCCGGACGATGGGACGGCGGGGCGGCCCGGTCTTCGACGTGGCTCTGCGGTCCCATCCATTCCCACAGGCTGATGCCTGGCGAGACCGTCTCCCTCCTTCACGATCGAGGTGAGGCGAACATCGATGTCGGACCCGGCGCCGCGTCGTGCGGCGCCCCAAGCGCCGGCGATCCGTTGACCGCCCGCAATGGTGGGCGGTTCGACGGCCCCTGCCGACCGCGCTGGTCGGCCGTCGCGGCAGGGTGCGCATGCGGTAGGGACCCCCACCCCAGTCGCCCATCTCCACCCGGGCCAGCTCACCCACGGCCTGGGCTCGGGAGCCAGCCTGGAGCGGCTCCTCAGCCTCCGGCAAGTCGGGCCAGCGCGACGCCCGCCATGCGGCCGAGCCGGGTGCCACGACCGCCCCCGGCGTGGCCAGCACCCTGGAGGCGATCCCCCTTCCCAACGCCAGGGTCGATGTGGGCCCCTCCGCCTGGGTCCTGCGGCGCCAGCCCCGCGTGTGCAGCCCCTGGGGACGAGCAGCGGTCACCGACCTGGTCGCCGAGGACCGGCTGACCCTTCCGAGCCCCCCGCCGGAGCGGGCGGCAGCGGTGGACAGGACACAGTTCCGGTGCTACGGTCGCGCGATGAGCGACCGAGCCGGCGCCGCCCCCGGCTCAGAGGCGCCCGTCGTGCGCCCGCGGGTGCCAATTGGCCCGGGGGAGGTACGCGAGCGGCACGCGCTCCGCGCAGCCCTGCTGGCCCTGGAGCCCCCCTGGGCTCGCGAGTTCGATGACGCGTCCCGCGAATGGCGCCGGCTCTTCAGCGAGGCCTTCGGAACCTTCCTGCTCGTGCTGGTCGGCGCCGGCGGCGGGGTGGTTGCCGCCGTCTCCCACGGGGAGATCGGGCGGGCGGCCGCGGTGACGGCCCCGGCTCTGGTGGTGATGGCGGTGATCCTTTTCATGGGCACCGTGTCGGGCGCCCATCTCAACCCGGTCGTGAGTCTCGCGTTCGCGCTCCGCCGCGAGTTCCCCTGGCGCCGGGTGCCGGGCTACGTCGCGGTGCAGCTCGCCGGCGCCGCCCTGGCCTGCCTCGTGCTCGCGGCCCTGTTCGGGCGGGTGGGACATCTGGGAGCGACCGTGCCCGGGGCCGGGATCACCGATGTCCAGGCGATGATCATCGAGGCGCTGCTGACCCTCGGACTGGTCAGCACCATCTTGGGGACGGCATCGGGGGCGCAGAACGTGGGTCCGATGTCCGCGATCGCGGTCGCCGGCTACATCGCCCTGGCGGGACTGTGGTCCAGCCCGATCAGCGGCGCATCGATGAACCCGGCCCGGTCGCTCGGGCCCGATCTGGTACTGCTCGACTTCGGGCACCTTTGGGTGTATGTCGTCGGCCCTGTCCTGGGGGCGCTGGTGGCGGTGGGCGGCGCCTACGTGCTCCGCGGCCATGGCGGCGATGCCGCGGCGACCCGCGCCGCCCAGGGCACGCTTGACGAGATCGCCCTGGCGGGGACACTGGGCCGCGCCGCCAGCACCCTGGCCGCGGCCGCAGGGCCACCCGCCCCCGCCGCCCCTGACACCCTCCACGGAGGTCCCCCATGACCCGCAGGGAGCACTGGAAGGCGGAGCCGGACGCTCACGACTATCCGGCCGCGGCTGACTACCTGTCCCTCCTTCTCCCCGGCCCCGCGGCCGCGGGAGCGGTGACCCGGCTGCGGCGCGCCCCCCTGGTCCGGCGCAAGGCCAAGGACCTGCTCCGCGCCAGCCGGCTCCCCCTGCTTGCCGCCGACGATCCTGAGGTCCAGCGCGACCTGCGCAAGGTTCGCAAGGGTGAGCGGCTCTCCCCGGTCCTGCTGCTCCGCGGATCTCTGACGGCGGATGTTGCTCTCACGGTGGCGGATGGCTACCACCGCATCTGCGCCAGCTACCACCTCGACGAGGACGCCGACATCCCCTGCCGCATCGCGGGTGGCTCTCCCGCCTGAGAGCTCGACCCGACTGCGGCATGCCCGGCCGCCGCCGGGCATGCCGCAGTCGGAACCTGGCGGCGGGTCGCCGGCGTCCTAGGGGCATGGAGCGCACTCCGACTGGTCCGCCCGCCCGGAGCGGGAACACCGCGCTGGCGCGACGCCCCCGCCTCGTCGCGCTCCTGGCCGCAACCGCCGTCGGGGTGTCCTTGACCGCGGCCGGTCCGGCGGCCACGCCCCTCTCCCCCCGCCACACCCGGGCGCAGGCGGTCCGGCTTGCCGATCAGCCGCTGCGGCTGGGCGCGGTGGGCGCACTGGCGCTGCGGAGCGCGTCGGTCCGCAGCGTACGGGGGTGGGGACCGCCCTACCCGATCGGGGTGGAGGCGACCGCTCTGGTCTGGCGGGTGACCTTCCGCGGGTGGTTCCGCGTCGACCCCTGCGTCGCGGGCCCGGTCACCGGGGTCGTCCGGCCGGGGCTGCTCTGCGCGACCAGGGCCGCCGAGCCCGCGGTCCCCGGAGTGATCGCCTGCCCCGCCCTGCCGCGCTGGCCACGACCTCCGCCGCCGTGCTTTGGATCGTGGCACCGGACCGCCACCGTCTCGATCGCCGATGCCACCGGGGGGTGGCTGGGAGTCGCCTACGGCCCGCCGGACCCGGCCCGGAACGGGTGGCCACCTCCGCTGGTCATCGGCCACCCCCGCTCCGGGCAGGCAGTCGTCTTGGTCCTGGGACAGCTGCTGGTGCTGGGGCCGCCGGTGGTGCCGCGCGGAGGGCGGCTCAGCCCCTACCGATCATCCGCTCCCACGGTGCTCGCACCGATCCCGCCCGACCCAGTCGGCCCGCCCGACCTGACCGCCTTCCTCGCGGAGACGATCGGCTCCTCCACCGTGTCGGCGACCTGGCAGCCGGTCTGCTCAGCCGGCCAGGCCTGCCCCCAGCTGGTGCTGCTGGTGAGGGTGCCGGTCCGGGTGATGGTTCCCGTCGACATCCCGCCAGGCGCCTGAGGCCGGGAGCGCGGGGACGCCGCCGGCGGCGGTCGATCGGCAGCGGGAGTGCCTGATAGCCTCCTCTGGTGGAGCCTGGTGATGGTCGACCCGAGCGGGTGGCGCTCGACCCCTCACGGGTTCGGGCGGTCATCTTCGACTGCTTCGGCACGCTGGTGCCGGGGACTCCGATCGCCCGGCGGGCCAGCGACGCCGCCGCCACCGCGGCGCACCTCGACGTCGACCCCGCGGCGTTCCACGCGCTCTTGCACGCCACCTTCACCGAGCGCGCCACCGGAGCCATGGGCGATGGGGTCACGACCCTGCGGCTGCTCGCTCGGCGTCTCGGCGCTAACCCGACCCCGGCCGCTCTCGAGCAGGCGGCCCGGCTGCGGCGGGCCCAGCTGCGCCGGGACATGCAGCCACGGGCGGACGCGCTGGCGACCCTGGTGCGCCTGCGCGGCGCGGGCTACCGCCTCGGTCTGCTGAGCGACTGTGGACCCGAGGTCCCCGCGATCTGGCCGAGCCTGCCACTCGCTCGGTTGATCGACGCGACCACCTTCTCCGCCGATGTCGGCCGGCGCAAGCCTCACCCCATCCTCTACCGACGGGTCTGCAGCGCGGTGGGAGTGGAGCCCGAGGAGTGCCTCTACGTCGGCGACGGCGACAGCCACGAGCTCACCGGCGCCGCCCGGATGGGGATGGCGGCGGTGCGCCTCGCCGCCGACGACCCGGTCGCGGCCCTGGTCCACTACGACCACGACACCCTGTGGGACGGCCCCCAGGTGACCTGCCTCGCCGACGTGCCGGCTCTGCTGGGGGTGGGGGCGAGGACGGCGCCCGAGGTCCAGGAGGCGAGAACCCGCGAGGACCCACCGGGACGGCCGGCTCCCGTGGGACAATGAGGCTGCGGCACGCGGGCGAGCGGCCCCCGGCCGCCTGGACCGAGAGGCCGGAGGTGCACCGATGGCGATGAGCCAGGAGCAGCTGACCGTCGAGCGCCCCACCGGACTGGAGTCCTGGCGCGACGCTCCGCCCGTCCTCTTCTCCGCCGAGAAGGTCAGTCGGCGGGTGCGGACGCTCGCCCGCGAGATCGCCGCCGCGCGCAGCGATCGCCCGCTCACGCTCGCGGTGGTGCTGCGGGGGGCCTTCGTGTTCGCCGCGGATCTGATCCGCGCGCTGATTGAGATCGGGGTGCGCGACCTCACCGTGGAGTTCTTGTCGGTGGCGAGCTATCGAGGAATGGCCAGCGACCGTACCCGCCCCGATGTCCACTACGTCAACGGCATCTTCCCCGGGGAGGGTCGGGACGTGCTCGTGGTCGAGGACATCATCGACCGGGGCCACACCCTGGAGGCGATCGAGCGGGCCCTCAGCAGCCACTGTGAGCGGCTGCGGGTGTGCGCCCTCCTGGACCGGCCCCACCTGCGCGAGGTGCCGATCGGGCCGCACCACGTTGGGTTCACTCTGGACACCGACGACTTCGTCGTGGGCTATGGGCTCGACCTGGACGGTCGCTACCGCGAGCTCCCCTACCTGGGCCGGCTCCCGGCCCCCCCCCGCGCCTGAGTCGTTCGGCATCCGTGCGGGCTGCCCCTGCGTTATAGGGGGTGGATGAGCCCTCCCGCCCAGGTCGACCCGTCCGAATCGGTCGCCCTGGGAGCGCGTCGAGGCCCGGGCGGCCACCGGTTCAGCGGCCCGGCTGGGCGTGGCGCCCTCGCCGGGATCGCTGCCGGGGGGCTGGGGCTCGCGATCAGCCTGCTGCTGCAGGCCGTCCTGGGCTGGCCGGCGCTCCCGCAGGTGGCGGGCGACGGGGTCACACTGCTGCTGCCCGGTCCCGTCTTCGGAGCCATGATCGATGCCCTCCAGGAGCATGGTCGTCCCCTGCTGCTGCTCGGCCTCGCGGTGGTGGTGCTCGCCGCCGGCGCCGGCGTGGGGAGCGTGCGCGCCCGCCAGCTGGTCGGTCGGGGCCCGCTCCGCGCCACCGGAGCCGGAGCCGGCGTCCAGCACGCGGCGGCGGCGCTGATCGAGGCGCTGCTCCTCTTCACCATCACCCTGCCGCTGCTGGCGGCAGGCCAGGGGGGGGTGCTCACCTCGGCCACCGGCTCCTGCTTTCTCGGATGGCTTCTGGTCACCGCCCCCCTGGAGTGGCTCCTCGCCGGCGCGAATGCCCGGCGGACGCGGCCCGGCCGCTCGCTCGGCCGCAGCCCCGAGCCCCAGTGGTCGCGCCGCACCGTGCTGCGGACCGCCGGCCTGGGCGCCGCCGGGATCGCGGTGGGGAGCCTCGCCCTCCGGGCCGCGACCGCGGCTGCTCCCGCGATTGGTTCCAGCACCGGCGGCGGCGGGGGCGCCGCCGGTGCTGGGCAGGCGCCCGGGTCGGTCGCTTTCGGTGACCTCAGCGGGATCACCCCGGTGCGCGACTTCTACGTCGTCGACATCGAGCTCTTCGGTCCCCCCCAGGTGGATCCCTCGCGCTGGCGGCTGCAGGTGGGTGGCCGCCAGCCCTACCAGCTCTCCGCCACCGAGCTGGCAGCCCTCCCCCACGTCCGTCAGGTGCAGACCCTGGAGTGCATCTCCAACGACGTTGGGGGGCCCCTGATCAGCACCGGGGTCTTTGAGGGTGTCCCGCTCCGCGACCTGCTCGCGCGGTCGGGCGTGCCCGCGGCGACGGCGACGATCGCCTTCACCTGCGTCGATGGGTACACCGAGAGCCTGCGGCTCGCGGACGCGCTCGCCCCCACCACCCTGGTGGTCGATCGGCTCAACGGGCGCCGCCTCACCGCCGCCCACGGATTCCCGGCCCGGATCCTGGTGGTCGACCGCTACGGCATGAAGAGCCCCAAGTGGCTGAGCGCCATCACACCCTCGGCCGCACCCATCACCGGATACTGGGAGCTGCGCGGATGGAATCCCGGCGCGGTCGTGCGCACGACCTCGCGGATCGACCACCCGCGCGGGAACAGCCGGATCGGCGGCGGTGCCCCGATTCCGGTCCGCGGGATCGCCTTCGCGGGAACCCGTGGCATCCGCCGGGTCGAGCTCAGCCTGGACGGCGGGCGCACCTGGACCGCGACCGCGCTCCAGCCGGAGCTGTCCCCCTATGCCTGGCGGCTCTGGACGGCGGTGTGGCGACCGGCGCCCGGCACCTACGTCCTCCAGGTCCGCGCGGTGGACGGCACCGGTGCGACCCAGGCGGTATCCGTCCAGCCGTCCTTCCCCAACGGCGCCACCGGCTACGATACCGTGACCGTGCTGGTGGACTGACCACGGCGTGACCGCGCGCGGGCGGGGTCATACACTCGGAGATGGTGGCCGCCCCGTCCCGCTCCCGTCCCCAGGCTGACACGCCGGCGCTGGTGACCGATGCGGCCCCGGGCCCGACCCGACCCCCCGGGGGCGCTCCCGGTTCCACCGACCATCGCGCGGCGGCCTGGAGATGGATCGAGGTCGCCGCCGTCCTCCTCAGCGTCTTCGTGGGTTTCCAGCTGCTCCTGGTCGTGACCGGGTGGCTGGCCTCGGTGCTGGGGTTGATCCTGGCGATCGCACTCGCGATCGTCGTCACGTTCCTCGCCGACCCCGTGGTGCTCCGCCTGCGCCGCCGCGCCCGGGTCCCGGAGGTGCCCGCGATCCTGGTTGCACTCATCGGTGGCCTGGTGGTCGTCGGGGCGGTGCTCTACCTGGTGGGGGGCCCCCTGGTCGGCGAGGCGCGCGGGCTCGCCGGCCAGGTTCCCCACCTGGTGCGCGACGCCAATCGGATCATCGGCTCCCTGCGCGGGCAGCTGCGCTCCCACGGGATCCATATCGGCGGAGGCGGGGTGATCCCCAGCAACATCACCAGCCTCATCCCCCAGGCGACCGGGGTCCTCCTCCACGGCATCACCAGCACCGCATCGGCGCTGGTGGACGTGGTGGTTGCGCTGGTGATCGCCTTCTGGCTGCTCAAGGATGGCCGGATGCTGCGTCGCCAGCTGCTCGACCTGCTCCCGGCCCGCGCGCGCAGCGAGGTCGCCTTCGGGCTCGACGCCTTCGCCGCCGTCATCGGCGGGTACGTTCGGGCCCAGCTGCTCTTGGCTCTGATCGTCGGCCTGCTGGCGGGAGGCGGAAGTGCCCTGCTCGGGGTGCCCTTCCCGCTGGTGGTCGGGGTCGCCACCTTCGTGTTCGAGCTGATCCCTCTGGTGGGGCCTTTCGCCGGGGGTGCGGTCGCGCTGCTGCTCGCCCTCACCAAGAGCCCGCTGCTGGTCGTCTTCACCCTGATCCTGTTCCTCGCCATCCACGTCATCGAGGGGTATCTGCTGGCTCCCCGGATCCAGGCTCGGTTCGTCCGCCTCCATCCCCTGCTCGCCCTGCTGGCGCTCTTCGCCGGGATCGAGGTGGCCGGCTTCCTCGGCGCCCTGTTCGCGATTCCGGTGGCGAGCCTCGCGGCCGTGTTCATCCGGGCCGCCGCGCTCGACTGGCGCTACAACCGGCCCGACCTGTTCAAGGCGCGCGGCGCGCCGGTCGAGCTCAGCTCACCCGAGCGCAGGGTGCTGCGCGAGTTCGTCCCACTTCGGCTCGGCCTTCCCAGCTGGGTGCGGCGCCGCCGACCTCCAGCCACCGGCACCCCGATCCCGGCCGCGCCCGAGCGCGACCGGGGCGACTAGGGATGGCACCCGCGGGACGAGGCCGGCTCCCGTCCCCCAACCAGGTCGGCTACGGCGCGGTGCTGCGCCTCGCCGCCTTCCGTCCCCTGTACGCCGCCACCGTGCTCGCCCGCACCGGTGGCCAGATGCAGACGGTGGTGGTGGTGCTCTTCGCCCTGCGACGGTTCCACTCCCCCGAGCTGGCGGGACTCACCGTCCTGGCCCAGCTCCCCGGTATCGTGCTGAGTCCGGTCAGCGGCGCACTCCTCGACCGCCACCACCGGATCCGCCTGATCACGCTCGACTACCTGATCGCGGGCGGTTCGCTGGCGCTGATCGGGGTTCTGGCGCTGCGGGGGGCTCTGCCGGCGCTGGCGCTGGTCGCCATCTTCAGCGTGGCCGGGCTGACCAGCCCGCTCAGCTGGGCGGGGACGAAGTCGCTCTTCCCGACCGTCGTCCCCAAGCGGCTGTGGGACCGGGCCAACGGCCTCGACAGCGCCGCCTACGTGGTGGCGACGATCCTCGGGCCGGGGCTGGCCGGGATCTTGGTGGCGCTGCTGGGCGAGAGCTGGGCGATGGTCGCGAACGCTGTTGTCTATGCGGCCGCGATCGGATCGGTGGTGATGGTCCGGGTCGCCGCTCCCCCGACCGAGCCGCGCCGCGGTCTGTTCCGTGACGCGCGCGCCGGCCTCGGGTACGTCCTCCACCATCCCACCCTGCGCGGGCTCGCGGTGGGCATGTCCCTCACCTCGATCGGGTGGGGCGTGCTCACCATCGGCCTGCCGGTGCTGGTCCTCCATCACCTGCGCGCTGGGCCGGCCGCGGTCGGATGGCTCTGGGGGCTCTCGGGGGCGACCGGGCTGGTCGCCGGGCTGCTGGTGGGCCGGCTCGGGACCGACGGGCGCGAGCGGCTGGTGCTCAGCTTGGGCATCGGGGTGGTGGCCGGGGGCACCTTGGTGGTCGCGCTGAGCTCGTCGCTGGGGATGGCAGCGGTCGGAATGCTCGTCATCGGCGCCGGCGGCGGCCCCTTCGACGTGGCCCTTTTCTCCCTGCGCCAGCGCCGTACCGAGCGCACCTGGTTCGGCCGTGCCTTCGCCATCTCGATGAGCCTCAACTACATCGGGACCCCGATCGGAGCGGCCCTCGGGGGACCGCTAGTGGCCGCGTCGGCACCGGTCGCGCTGGTGCTCGCGGCGGCGGTGACGCTGGCGGCGTGGCCGGTGGTGCGGGGCCTGGTCCCCGGCGAGCCGCGCCGCCCCCGCGGCCCGGTGCCGCTCAAAGCGCCCTTGCTATAGTCCCCAGATCGTCCGCTGCGACGGGGGGAGAGGGATGCGCTGGATGCTGCCGACCACCGAGGTCCCCGAGGCCTGGTTCAACGTGGTCCCCCATCTCCTCGAGCCGCCGCCGCCGCCGCTCCACCCGGCCACCCGCGAGCCGGTCGGACCGCAGGACCTCGCGCCTCTCTTCCCGATGGCGCTGATCGGCCAGGAGGTCTCGTCCGAGCCCTGGATCGACATCCCGGGCCCGGTGCTCGACGTGCTGCGGCTCTGGCGGCCGACCCCGCTGGTGCGGGCCCGCCGGCTGGAGCAGGCGTTGGACACCCCGGCGCGGATCTACTTCAAGGACGAGTCGGTCTCCCCGGCCGGCTCCCACAAGCCCAACACCGCGGTCCCGCAGGCGTACTACAACCGCGAGGCGGGGGTGAAGCGGCTCGCCACCGAGACCGGCGCCGGACAGTGGGGCAGCGCGCTCGCGTTCGCGTGCGCCCTCTTCGGGATCGAGTGCAAGGTCTACATGGTGCGGGCGTCCTACCTGCAAAAGCCGTATCGGCAGGTGATGATGCAGACCTGGGGGAGCGAGGTGGTGGCCTCCCCGGTGGACCAGCCCGACCACCCCGGATCGCTGGGCACCGCGATCAGCGATGCGGTACGCGACGCGGTGGGGCGCGAGGACACCCACTACGCGCTGGGCTCGGTGCTCAACCATGTCCTGCTCCACCAGACCGTGATCGGACAGGAGGCGAAAGCGCAGCTGCGACTGGCGGGCGAGGAGCGTCCTGACCTCGTGATCGGATGCTGCGGCGGCGGCTCGAACCTGGGCGGCCTGGCGCTCCCCTTCGTCCCCGACCCGGCGGTCGAGCTGCTCGCGGTGGAGCCCAGCAGCTGCCCCACCCTCACCCGCGGGCACTATGAGTACGATTTCGGGGACAGCGCGGGGATGACGCCCCTGCTGTCGATGTATACGCTGGGGCACGACTTCGTCCCACCCTCGATCCACGCCGGCGGGCTGCGCTACCACGGCGACGCGCCGATCATCTCGTCTTTGGTGCGCAGCGGCCGGATGCGGGCGGTGGCCCACCCCCAGACCGTCGTCTTCGAGGCGGCGGTGCAGTTCGCCCGCACCCAGGGGACGATCCCCGCCCCGGAGACCGCCCACGCGATCCGGGCCACCATCGACGCCGCGCTGGAGGCCAAGCAGGCGGGCCGAGAGCGGGTGATCCTCTTCGGGTACTCGGGCCACGGGCTGCTCGACCTCCAGGCCTACGCCGACTACCTCGGAGGACGCCTCGGCGACGACTGATCCGCTCCCGGCACCAGCGGCGAGGCGCCGGCCGGCTCGCTGGCTGCTCCCTGGGGCGCTGGCCCTGTGGCTGGTGGTGGCGATGCTGTTGCGGGCCAGCCAGAACATGGCCCAGACCACCTTCCCGCTGCTGGCCGGCGTCCTGCTCCACCTGTCCGCCGGCACCGTCGGGGTGGTCGCGGCCGCCGGCAGCCTGGTGTCGATCGGGGCCATGAGCCTGGGGGCGACCCGGATCCCGCCCGAGCGCGCTCCGATCGCGATGGCCGGATCCCTGGTCCTGCTCGCCGCCGCGTTCCCGTTGATCGGCACCGCCCGCGGGAGCGCCTCCCTCACCCTGGGGGTGCTCGTGCTCGGGGTCGCGGGCGGCCTCGCCTTCCCCACCCTGATCAGCCAGGTCGGCGCCGGTGAGGGGGGGACCGCACCGGGGATGCGAGATCGCCCGATCGCGCTGCTCACCGTGGCCCTCAGCGCCAGCCTCGCGGTGGGTCCGTTCGCGGAAGGTCTCATCCTCACCGCCAGCCACGGCGACCTGCGTTCCGCGTTCTTCTGGTTTGCGCTCGCCCCCCTGGCCGCCGCCGGCGCGATCGCGATCTTCCCCCGGG
>DATKRN010000046.1:0-28507 GCA_035532155.1 Verrucomicrobiia bacterium
GGGCGACGGTGAAGTCGGGGTCACGCAGCGCCTGGCGCAGGCCCACCCGGGACCCCGCCGCCGGCGCGGCCGCGCCGGCGGCGGGGTCCCGGGTGGGCCTGCGCCAGGCGCTGCGTGACCCCGACTTCACCGTCGCCCTGCTCGGCCAGCTCTTCTACGCCGCACCGTTCGCAGCGCTGATCGTGTTCGGAGCCCTCTTCGCCCGTCGCGACGACGGCCTCTCCCCCTCCGCCATCCAGGTCATGTTCGGGGTGTTCTTCGGGGTCTCCTTGCTGGTGCGCCTGCTGATCGCGTGGCGCTCGCCGGTGCGCCGCAAGCTCCGGTGGTTCCGCGTCAGCGCCGGGCTCACCTGCCTTGGCCTGCTGGTGCTCGCGACCGGCCGCGGCGAGGCGGCGCTGCTGGTCGCGATGGCCCTGCTCGGCGCCCCCCACGGGCTCACCTTCCCGCTGGCGATGGCGCTGGTCGCCGAGCGCCGGCCGCGGCTGGAATTGATCAGCCTGAACGCCCACCTCACCGCCAGCGTGCAGGCCGTGAACCTCATTCTTCCCCCGGTGATCGGCATCGGGATCGACCGCCTGGGATACCGGCCGATGTTGCTGACCCTCCTGATCCCCGTCGCCGCCGCGGCGCTCGCCCAAAATCGCGTGAGCGGACGCTTGGGGGCTGGGGACCCCCGGGGCCGCCCCGGGGACGAGACCTGACCGGGGCACTCCCGGCGGTCCCGCGTCACTTGGACAGAGGACCCAGCCGCGCCCCGTGCCCCCGATGCTCGCGACCCCGGGGGAGGCCCGGTCCGCCCCGGCTCATCCGCGTGAGTCACAGAGGACGCATCCCCGCTCACACGGCAGGCAATCCACGGTGACCGAGCGGGGCCAGATCACGATCCCGACGGTGCTGCGGGACCGTCTCGGCGTCCGTTGCGGCCCCAACTTCGAGTTCGCCCAGGAGGAGGGCCGGGGGGCGACCAGGTCGCGGCCGCAGGACCCGCTCGAGGCCGTGTTCGACATCCGTCAGCGTGACCGGCCGAGCGACGCTCGGATCGCAGAGGTCCGCGGCCGGGTCGACGGCGTGTGATCACCGCGCTCGACCCCAACCAGCGGCTCGACACCGGTGGCGCCGATCACGCGCTCGGCGAGCGGTCGCGGGTCGCGATGGCTGTCTGCCAGCGGGCCCTGTGATCGCCGGCGAGGTGGTCGCCGCCATCCCGTCGCCGGACCACGCGCCGCCGGCGATGTGGCGGCCGGGAGGGGGTGCGGAGCGATCGACCAGCTCGTGGCACGCGTCGCCGGCCTCGATGCGGGCGCGCGATCGGGGCGCCCGCGGCTGCCGGCAGTGGGGCGGTCTTCCTGATCGGCGCTAACGCCCGCACGTCCGCACACCGCCTGCGCTCGCGGGAGCGCGGCTTCTCCCGCGTGGACCTCGGCGACCGGGGCGTCCTCGATCCGGCTCGCGATCCCGGACCGCACCAGCGCCGCCGGTCCCGGGGGACGGATCAGGACACGGACGCCATCGCCAGGCTGAGGGCCACGGTCGCCAGCCGGTAGGCCGCGACCACGTCGATCCCGCTCATCTCCACCACCCGCCCGGAGCGGCGCTCGACCCCCGGGCACTGGCTGGCCGCGGCGGCCGCGCCCGGGGTGGAGAACTCGATCTCGAAGCCCACCGGCGAGGCCATCGGCCAGGGTGCCAGCCCGCCCACCCCCCGGAGGGAATCCCGCGTCCCCTCGCGGATCATCCGGATCGCCTCCACCCGGGGAACCGATCGGGCGGTGGTCTCGTCGGTGGCCCACTTCACCACCACGGTCCGCGTGGCGGGAAGCGTCGCGGCCACCTCCTCGGCGAGGCAGGCGTCCCCGCTGACCAGCGCCACCGGGACTCCGTGGTGGCCACAGAGGGCGGCGTTGATCTGGGTCTCGCCGACCGGCTCCCCGTTCATCCGCCAGCAGTGGACGATCCCGGACATGGTGTGCGCGAGCACCGCGGGAGCGCTCCCGGCCATCGCGTGGTAGCCGATGAAGACGGCGGCCTCAGCCCCCTGGGCTCCCTCCACCATGTCGAGCGGCTTCATCGTCCCCGACACCAGGGAGGCGCGCTCGTCCAGCTCCTCGTAGAGGACGTTGCGCATGCCGTCGTGGGAGTCGTTGACGGTGACGGCGGTGGCACCAGCCTCAAAAGCACCGGCCACCGCGGCGTTCGCCTCCTGGGTCATCTGGCGACGGAACCGCTCGTACGCCGCGGTCCCGGGCTGCACGTCCTGGTGCCCGGTGACACCCGCGATCCCCTCCATGTCCACTGAGATTAGGACCCGCACCATCGATCCTCCCGATTTCTGTCAGTCACCTTGGGGGTGCGGGCCCCAGCAAGGGGACGCCGCCCTCGGCCTCAGCCGCTGAGGCTCCAGAGCTGAGGATAGATGTTGAGATTGGGGTCCTGCGGCAGCGCGCCGTGGAGCCGGCGGCTGACCTCCGAGAGTTGCGCGGGAGCGGTCGGCAGCCAGAGCACCGGAAGGTGGGTGCTGATGTAGTCCTCATAGCGATAGAACTCGGAGCCGCCGGGGCTGAGGTGGGTGGCCTGGATCAGACGGTTGGCCACCGGGTCGCTGTAGCCGCCGGCGTTGAAGGCGGCCCCGGTGGCGAAATCCTCCCCGCCGGTCGGGTAGTAGTCGGGCGAGTAGGTGATGCTGTAGGTGCCCACGCTCCAGTCGAGCAGGTCCCAGCTGCAGCCGGACCCGGTCTGGCGGTCGCAGGGGGCGAAGTCCGCCCCCGCCGCGGTCGACGAGCGGAGCGCGAGCTGGACCCCAGCGCTGGAGAAGGACGACTTCAGCGTCTCCACCACAGCGCTCTCCACCGCCGAACCCGGAGCCCAGATCAAGGTGAAGCGCAGCGGTGCCCCCCGCGGGATCCGCGCCCCGCACCGACCCGCGCCGATTCCCGGACGGGCGCAGACCGACAGCCCGTTGGGGTGGACCGCCCAGCCGTGAGCGGCCAGCAGCCGACGCGCCGCGGCTGGGTCGAAGGGATAGGGATCGTGCCGCTCCCCCGGGCTGACGAAGGCGGTAGCGGGCTGCACCGGCACCGGCCCGTAGGTGGGCACCGCCTCCCCGTGGTAGAGGTCGCGGACGATCCGGGGTTCATCAATCAGATGCTGCAGCGCCTGCCGGACCGCCAACTGGGCGAAGATCGGTCCGGTGGTGGGATTGGTGAAGTTGAAGGGGATGAAGTGGATCCCCCACGCCGTCCAGGGGGAGAGCACGAAGCCGTGGGCTGCCAGATAGGCGCGCTGGGCGAGGTCAGCCACCGGCAGGTAGCCGTAGTCGAGCTGGCCCGCGCGCAGGGCATCGAACTCGGCCGCCTCGCTGGTGAAGGGCACCTCCTCGAAGCGACTCAGCCGCGGCCGCGGCCCCGAGGCGCGCGGATTCGGGACCAGCACGGTGAACCCTGTCGCGGCCGAGTAGCCATCCCCGCGCGCGAGCCGCCAGGGGCCGTCCACCACCTGCCAGAGCGGGTTGGTGTCGTAGCTGGCGAGATCTTTGGACTGGGCGGTGAGGAAGGCGAACACCCGGTGCGCTCCCGCCACGGTGCGGTCGAGATTGCCCACCGGTCCACCCAGGGAGGTGCGGTCCCAGGCCTGCTGGGGCAGCGGCACGATCTGGCTGAGCTCGTTGTACAGCAGCCAGGTGTGGTTATAGGCGTGGCGAAAGGTGAGGCTGAAGGTGGTGGGCGACGGGAACGCCATCGCCGACACGTTGTCGGGCCAGCCACCGGGGACGTAGACGCCCCACTGGCTCTTGTCGGCGATCAGCAGGTCGAGCCAGAATCGCACGTCGCGGGCGGTGACCCTGGTTCCATCCGACCAGAGCGCATGCTTCAGGTGAATCGTCACCGTGCGCCCGCCCCGGGAGTAGACGGGAAGGTCGGCCAGGCTCAGCGCGGGGTTGAAGGTGGGCGTCCCGCTCCCGCCGAACCAGTAGAGCGGCCGGTACATGAGGTACTGGAACTGGAGGGTGTTGACGTTGCTGAAGCTCGCCAGCGGGGTGATCGGAAAGATCCAGTTCGGCACCTCGCCGGGGGGCAACGCCCAGCGCACGGTTCCCCTACCAGCCACCGCGACGCGGGGGGGCGCGACGGTTCCGCAGGCGGCCAGCAGGGGCAAGAGCACCCCGAGCCAGAATCGGCGACGTGGCCGACCGCGCATCGCCACCCTCCACCCCCAGCCTCTCGGCGCATCGCGGCGAGCGCCCCGGCGCCCAGCATACGGTGGGAGGGCGCCGCCGTGCACCGGCCCGAGCCCTGTGGACCCGGTCCCCGTCCCCCCGAGCACCGGCAGCCGGACTGGGCCCCGTGCTCAGGCGCGCAGAGCCCAGTCCGGCGAGTAGAGGTTGCGGGGGGGGTCCTGGGGCAGGGCACCGCGCAGGCGGTGGCTGGTCTCGCAGATCTGGGACACGGTGGTCGGGAGCCAGATCTTAGGGAGCTGTCGGGCGGCGTTGTCCTGGCATCGGCCGAGCGGTCGTCGACCCCCGGCTGAGGCGGGTCGCTGCGATCAGCTGGTCCATGGTCGGATCGCAGGAGTCCCCCGGCAGTCGAGCTGGCGGGGCGGGCGAGGATCTGGCCCCCGGTGGGACGGGTGTCGGGGGTGTAGATCCACTCGGGCGGCCCCCTGTTGCCGAGCACCCCGGCGCACCCGGCGGTGCTGGCGGGCTGCTCGCCGGGAACCTCTGCGGCCGGCACGCCGGTGCCCGGGACGGCTAGCAGCGGCACCGTGACCCCACCCTCGGAGAACCCGGAGTGGGAAAGCTCGATCTCGGTGTCCAGCGACGGCGACCCGGTCGGGTAGAGCAGCCGCAGGCGCGACGCACCCCGTGTCCGCAGGCGATGGGTCCATCGCCCGGCTGGACGCAGGTGTCGGTCCCGCTCGTGGGGCGCCGACATCGATCGCCCGGGTGATCCGGTGGAGCGGGGCCGGTTCGTGCGGGCCCATGCCCACGCGCAGCACCCGATCGGCCGGCTCGAGGATTGGGGCCGGCAGCACCTCCCCTTCAGCGACGTCGACGCCAACTCGTCCGGGCCGGCCGCGGTGGGCTTCGCCGCCGACCTGGACAGGTGGCTCCAGCTCCTCTGCCTGCGCGACGAGCTGCGCCAGGCCGAGCCCAAGGCGATCCGCTGGAGCCGGTGGCACGCCCCGGGCTCCCCTGGCCCACTCCGGGCGGCGGACCATCGTGCGAGTACGCGACGGCTGGCCTGAGGCCGATGCCCTGCTCGGTGCCCACCGGCGGATGGCCCTCCGCTCCTGACCCGCCCGTCGCGGGCGACCCCAGCCTCTCCCTTCACCCCCCGTGGCCCCACCCCGCCCTCGGACCACCTGGCCAGGCTCTCCAGCCCCATGCCGCGTGCCCATGGCGTGCCCGCTCTCCCCACCTCCCGCCAGTCCCCCGGCCGGCGAGCGCTGCGCCAGCCCATCCCACCCCTCTGACCGCCCCCAAGCCTGTCCCCGCGAATGCTCGCCGCTGGACGACCTCGCCGGACAGAGCCGGGGGGATGGTCAGGGGGGCGCACCCCAGCCCCGGGCTGTCACCAACGCGGCGGTCGGGTGTGCCCGGCCGGGGCGACCTCGGAGGCCGCTTGAGCGCGAGCCGGATCACTCCCCTGTCGAGTCGCGGGGTGCCGGATCCAGCGCAATGGAACCCCCACCGGCAGGACCGGCGTCCTAGGGACATGCGCAAGTGCCCCACCTGGTCTCGCCTCCCCGGACTCGACCGCGGCGGCGCTCGCCTCGGCCCCCAGAAGGGCGGCCGCCGGCCCGCGGCGGCGGTGGTGACGGCGGCGCTGGCCGTCGCCTGCGGGCTGATCGTCGTCGGCTGCGCCTCCACCGCCATCCACACCACCCCGGGTCGCGTGTCGCATGAGCGCGCCGGTCCCGCGGTCGCGTTTGCGGGAGTTGCCCCGCCCGCGCCCGCGACGGGTTCCGCGGCACCCCCTCTGCTGACGGCGAACCGCGCGCTGATTCACACCGCGAACCTCACGGTCCGAGTCCGCGACGTCCGGGCTGCGGCCGAGCGCGCCGCGACCCTAGCCGCGACGGCCGGGGGCTACCTCGAATCCGAGCAGGTCGGAAGCCCCCCACCCATCCTTCCCGAGCCGATTCCATTCGTCCCCTCGACTCACAGGGGCGTGGGGCGGGCAGCGTGGGCCTCGGTCACGGTCAGGGTGCCCTCCCCTCGCTTCCAGCCCACGGTCACGACGCTGGCCGCACTTGGCACGCTCATCACCGAGAGCGTGCAGACCCAGGACGTCACCCAGCAGGTCGTCGACGTCACCAGCCGCGTCGCCTCGGCCACGGCGGCGGTGGCACGGCTGCGGACCCTGTTCGCGCGGGCAAAGACCGTGGGAGCGGTGCTGGCGGTTCAGAGCGCACTGGCCAGCGAGGAGGCAACGCTCGAGTCCCTGCAGGCGCAGGCCGCCGTGCTGTCCCGGCAGACGCAGCTCACCACCGTGACCGCCACCTTCCTGGCGGCGGCAGTGCTTGTCCACCGCGCCCCGGCTGCCGGTTTCGTGTCGGGGCTGAGGGCCGGCTGGCACACGCTCACCACCGCCGGACAGGCGCTCTTGGTGGCCGGCGGGTTCGCTCTGCCGTGGGTTCTCCTGCTGGGTGCAGTCGCCGGGCTGGCCAGCTGGGGGTGGCGTCAGCGCTCCGTGCGCCGGGGCGGATCGGATCCCCCCCCAACCCCGACGGCGTCCGGACCGTCGACGGCCGGCTGACCACAGACGGGGAGCCCGGCAGCAACAAAGGGCGTGAGCGGATGGGCTCACGGCGGGACGGTCAGGCAGAGATCATGCAGCCAAGGTCCGCAACTCGCGCGGGCAGCGGATCAGCGTGACGGCGCCCGAGGGGATCCCGGAGCGGGATAGAAGGGTCCCGGGTGGCCGCTGCGAGGGAGGGTCCGCGGGCGCGTGTCAGTCGCCTCCGTCCTCCACCGGGACATGGTCGAAGGCGTAGCCGAAGTAGCGGGGGCCAACCAGGGCGAGCCCGGCGGGAGAGCGCCAGCGGGGGTCGCAGGGGGCGGCGACCACGGTCACGCGCAGCCCGTAGCGGAGCTGCTCGGTGGTCACCGGTTCGGCGGTGTCGGTGTCGAGGACGATGATGAGGTCGGGGACCGATGCCACCAGCTGGCCGTCACGGATCGCGACCAGGTGCTCGTTCTGGAACTCGACGCGACACTCCTGATCTCGCCACCGGTCCGCGCCCGCGATCAGGGCGTGGCCGCGGGCGAAGCCGCTCTCGGTACGGCGGCCGACATCGGTCACGCGCCCCCCGAAGAGGCGCCGGCCGCCGAGGCGCTCGACCACGCGCTCGACCGGGTCGTCGTGCGCGGCCCGCGCCGTCACGATCAGCCGCCCCAGCTCCTGGCAGAGGCTGATGGTGCCGGGGACCAGGCTGCGGCGGGCGGTGGCACCGTCCATCACATAGGAGGAGAGGGCGGCGGTGCAGCCCATCTCGATGGTGACCGCGCGGGCGATCCGCTCGGTCCAGCGGTTGTCGATCGCGGTCAGGATGACGACGTTGCCCTGCTGGTCCGCCAGCGCCAGCGGGCAGGCGCTCACTCCGTAGATCGCGGGGATCGCCATCTGCAGCTCGGGAAAGGCTCGCCCCATGGCGTCGCCGTCCACCAGCGGCCGGCCGAGGTGCGCCGCCACCACGAACGGGAGGGTGGAATTGGACCCGCCCGCCTCCCCGCAGATGACGTGGGTCAGGGGACGGCCCAGCGCCGTCTCCAGCGCCAGGAAGGCGCGCACATGCTCGTCGCCGCTGGCCAGCTTCTCCACCCCCACGGTGGGGGCACCCATCCCGCCCGCATCGGCGCAGCAGGCGCTGTCGGGGACCTCATCCAGCTCAACCAGGGTCACCGGCCCGTGAGCGCGGATCGCTAGCTGAGCGAGCAGCATGCCGAGATAGGGGTCGCCGCCCCCGCCGGTGCCGAGCACCGCCGCGCCGCGGGCGATATCCGCCAGGTCGTCGGCCGCGATCAGGCGCGCCACGACGCCCCCCCCAGATGCGGCCCGCCGGCGGCGACGGGCACGAACTCGTGGTCGTAGCCGAACGCCCGCGGGCCCGCCACCGCGAGCCCGGCCTGGCTCCGCCAGCGCGGGTCGCAGGCAGCCCCCACCACCTCGACGCGCAGACCGTAGCGCAGCTCCTCGGTGGTGACCGGCTCGGCGGTCGCCTCCTGGAGGACGATGATGAGGTCGGGGACCGACGCCACCAGCTCGCCGTCCCGTCGCGCCACCAGGTGCTCGTTCTGGAACTCCAGCCGGAGTTCGGTGTCGGCCCACTCGCCGACCCCCCGCATCAGGGCATGGCCGCGGGCGAAGCCGAAGACCGTGCGCCGATCCACGTCCGTGACCCGGCCGTGGAAGAGCCGCCTGCCGCCAAGGCGCTCGATCACCGCCGCGACCGGATCCCGGTGGGCCGCCCGGGCACACCGGATCGCCTCGCCCAGCTCGAGGCAGAGGGTGAGGGTGCGCGGCACCAGCGCCTGGCGCGCCTGGGCACCGGTCATGAGGTACGAGGCGATGCTGGCATTGCAGCCGAGCTCGACCGTGATCGCGCGGGCGATCCGCTCGGTCCAGCGGTTGTCGACGGTGCGGAGCACGCCCGTGTTGCCGCGCTCATCGGTGATCGCCAGCGGTGCGGCGGTGATCCCGTACAGGGTCGGCATCATCATCTGAAGCTCGGGGAAGGCCCGCCCGATGCCGTCGGCGTCAACCATTGGCAGGCCCCGGCGGGCCGCGGCCACCACGGGGACCATCGAGTTGACCCCGCCGGCCTCACCGCAGACGATGTGGGTGACGGTGCGGCGGTGGGCTCGCTCGAGAGCCTCCAGCGCACGCAGGGGCTCCTCCCCGGAGGGCACCTTCTCCAGCAGGACGGTGGGCGCGCCCATCATCGCGACGTCGGCGCAGCAGGCGTCGTCGGCCAGCTCATCCAGGGAGACCAGGCTCACCGGGCCACACTCGTGGACCGCGCGCCGCGCCAGCAGCATGCCGAGGTACGGGGGACCGCCGCCGCCGGTGCCGAGCACCGCCGCGCCCTGGGCCAGGTCGGCGAGCTCCCCCTCCCCGATCAGGCGTCGCATGGAACAGCCGCAGTCAGCTCCAAGGTCCCCACCGCCTTGACCCGGATCCGCACCGCATTGCTGGGCAGGTAGGCGAGCGGAATCTCCTCGACCTCCACGATCGCGACGGTGGAGGCGCGGGCGCCCGCCGCCACCGCCCGCTCGACGGCGTCGTGCTTGGCGGCGGCGACCGCCCGCTCCCGCGACTGATCGGCGAGCGACACCACCGTGTCGGTCTCGCCCCCCACCTGGGCGATCGCGGCCCCGATCGCATTGGCGACGGCGAAGTGCGCAGGACGGATCACCCGCGCCGCCCCTGCCAGCTCGGACCCGAGCAGCACGCTGCCGCCTCCGACCAGCACGACCGGCACCGGGTCAGGGCCGGTCCGGACCCGGTCCACCAGCTCGGCGACCCGGGCCTGGATCAGCTCCAGTCCGCTCCTCACCAGCTCGCGGTCCAGTCCCGCCACCCGGGCGGGATCGCCGATCACGCAGCGACCTCCGGCCACCGCCAGGTCGGTGGCGGTGAGGGTCTCGCCCCCGAAGACCAGTGCCCGGGAGGTCAGCTCGTAGCCGACGCTGTCGGGTCCGATTCGGGGACCGCCATCCCGCCGGTGGACCCGGCTCCCGCCACCCAGGCCGAACGAGACCAGGTCGGGCATGCGAAAGTTGGTGCGCACCCCGCCGACCGCGATCGCCACCGCCGCCTCGCGGGGGAACCCGTGCACCAGCGCCCCGACATCGGTGGTGGTGCCACCGACATCCACCACGACGCAATCGGACTCCCCCGAGAGCAGCGCGGCGCCGCGCATGGAATTGGTGGGTCCCGACGCGAAGGTCGCGACCGGGTAGCGGCGGCAGGCCTCGACGCTCATGAGGGTGCCGTCGTTCTGGCTGATGTAGACCGGGGCCCTGATGCCGGCGCGGGACACCGCCTCGGTCAGAGCGCTCGTGATGTGGTCGGCGACGTCGCGCAGAGCGGCGTTCAGGATGGTGGCGTTCTCCCGCTCCAGCAGCCCCACCCGCCCGATCTCGTGCGAGCAGCTGATCGCCACCCCGGGCGCGGCGGCGGACACGATCGCGGCAGCGCGGCGCTCGTCGTCGGGATCGACTGGGGCGAAGACCGAGGTGATGGCGACCGTCCGGATGCCCCGGCTCACGATCTCCCGCGCCGCCGCCTCGACCTCAGCCGCGTCGAGCGGCGAGATCGAGCGGCCGTCGAACTCGCGGCCCCCGTGACAGAGGAAGACATGCCCGCCTAGGGCTGCTCGCAGCGGCTCGGGCCAGTCGGTGAACGGGGGCAGACCGCGGGTGGCCGGCAGGCACAGGCGGATGGCGGCGGTCTCGGCCAACCGTCGCCCCTCGACCACCGCGTTGGTGAAGTGGGTGGTCCCGATCATGACGGCCGCGATCGCGGCCGGGTCGAAGCGCCGCTGCTGCTGCAGTCCGTCGATGGCACAGCCGATGCCCCCGGTGACGTCCGGGGTGGTGGCGGTCTTGTGCACGGCCTGCACCGACTCCCCCGCCATCAGGACGGCGTCCGTGTTGGTGCCGCCGACGTCGATGCCGATCCGCAGCGCCGGGATCCGCGGGGAGGACGCTCCCCCGCCCGCCCCCCGCGGCTCAGCCGGCAACAGCGAGAGTCTCGGGGTAGACGTTGAGCGAGGGATCCTGCGGGAGCACCCCCCGCAGCGTGCGCGCGTAGACCGTCAGCTGGTAGGGCGGCGTCGGCAGATACAGCACCGGCAGGTCGCGCGCCAGGTAGTTCTGGTAGCGGTACAAGGGGGTCAGGCCCGGCGTCGTGAGCGTCTGCTGGATCAGCCGGTCGGCGGTGGGATTGCTGTAGCCACCGCTGTTGCCCGACCCACCGGTCTTGAACAGCTGCTCGCCGCTGGGGTAGGCGTAGTACTCCCAGCCGCCGGTGTCAGCGATCTGCCAACCGCAGCCGACGTGGGTGGCGGGATCGCAGCTGTAGATGGTGGTGGTGAGGGTGCTGTAGGGAGTCGCGGTCACGGTGAGATCGATGCCCGCCTCGGAGTCCGCCGATCGCAGCGCCTCCATCTCGGCCGCGGTCACGGTCGACCCGCTGGGGTAGAGCAATTGGAAGGCGAGCCGCGCCCCGGCCCTGATCCCGGCCCCGCAGCGGGACGACCCGCTCCCGGGACGCGAGCACGTGTCCACCCCGTTGGGGCGCACCGTCCAGCCATGGCTGCGCAGCAGCGCCCGGGCCGCCGTGACCGAGTACGGGTAGGGGTTGTGGGTCTCCTGCGGAGAGGCGTCGCGAGAGTGGGTGGCGGTGGGAATGGGTCCGTACGTGGGAACCGCCAAGCCCTTGTAGATGTGGTGGACATAGCTGGGCTGGTCGATCAAGGTCTGCATCGCCTGACGCAGGTAGAGCTGCGCGAACATCGGTCCGTCGGTGGGATTGCGGTAGTTGATGCTGATGTAGTTGAAGAGCCACTCCCACCAGGGTGCCGTCCGGTACCCGTGGCCGGCGAGGTACGAGGTCTGGCTGAGGTCCTGCTGGGGGAGGTAGCCGATGCTGAGGGCGCCCGACCGCAGGGCGTCGAACTCGGCGCTATCGCTGGTGAACGGCACCTCCACGAAGCGGGTCACACCAGGATGGCTGGGGCCGGGGTAGCGGAAGTTGCGGCTGAAGACCGTGTACCCGGTCGCGGGCGCGTAGGAGTGCAGCACCCAGGGCCCGTCGACGACCTTCCAGAGCGGGTTGCTGCCGTAGCTGCTGAGGTCGCGGGCCTGGCTGTTGAGGTACCGGTACACGGCCACAGAGCCGGCCGGGGTGAGGTCGTAGTTGCCGACCGGACGGCTCGCCCCGGTCCGGTCCCAGGTGCGCTGCGGCAAGGGGAAGATCTGGCTCAGCTCGTCGTAGAAGAGCCAGTTGGTGTTGTAGCGGCGGGTGAAGGTGATCTGGAAGCGGGTGGCGCTGAGGTAGCGGATCGAATGGATGATGTCGGGCCAGGCACCCGGCACGTAGACGCCCCAGTCCTGGCGGTTGGCGCGCAGGAGGTTCATCCAGAGCTCGACGTCGCGGGTGGTCACCGGGACGCCATCCGACCAGTGCCAGGATCGAAGCTGGATGGTGGCGACCGAGTCACCCTGGCGGTTGACCGAGAAGGCGGGGGCCTCGGCGAGGCTCTGCCCGGGGTTGAATGCGGTGGTCCCGTTCAGCCCGTACCAGTACAGCGGCCGGTACATGAGGTATTCGAACTGGTCCTCGTTCACGATCGTGAAGTACTGCGAGCTGACCAGGGGCAGGGCGTAGTTGGGGGTGTTGCCCGGCTGGAGGGCGAACGTGACGGTGTGCCCCGGGGACGCCGGGGCCCGGGTGGCGGCGGCGGGACCCGCTGTGGCCAAAAGAGCCGCCGCGCCCAGCAGGACCCCCACGATCGGTCGCAGGCGGCGCCGGACCGGTGCACGCCACAGTTGAGACCGCATTCGACTCCCTCCACCCTCGGGCGATCCGCCGCGGCGACTCCCGTCGGCGCGCACGCCCCACGCAGAGTAGCATCGCGGCAGGCCGTAGCCGACGCGCCGGAGCCGGGTCGGGCACGGGCGCTCCGTGATCACCCCAGGAGGTGCGGGCGCGGCCCGGGAGCCCGCGCCGGGCGCACCCGGCGACGCCCCGGGGCACCGCCCCGCGCCCGGGATCAGGGGGGCGATCGGACCCCACGGGTCGCGACCCCGAAGTCGCGGGGTGCCGGCGACCGACCGCCCACCTGGGCCGAGTGCGGGTGCCGCCATCCTGCGAGGTGACCCGCGGGGCCACCTCGCAGCGGCGCCCGGCTGGGCGCCGGAGGGGCGCCGCTCCGCACCCTGCAGGGGGCGCGGGTGTCGCCGACGATCGCCGGGTCCCCCTCCCGGAATCACCCGCGTCTGGGGCGTTCTCGGCCGCCACGAGCCCGCAGCCCTCCACGATGATGCCGGGCCGCCAGCGGCGGCGGCTGACCCTCAATCCCCGTGGCTCGGGCCGACCGGGTGCGCTCGAGCCCAGACCCTCACCGTCGGCCGTCGAGCACCCCCGGCCCGGTGGTGCCGACCGGCGGGGCCGTGGTCGACCTCGGCGGCGACGGCGTGGACGCCAGCGTCGGTCCCGTCGATGACGCGATCCGCCGCCGCGGCCGCGACCAGGCTCACCCGACTGCCACCCGCGGACGCCTGATCCCCTTGGGCATCCGCCGGGCGAGCCGCGTGACGAGCAGGGCCGACCGGGGGTGCCGGCCCCGCCGGCGGGCCAGCCGATGTCGTGGCGAGACGGAGGCGAGGCGCCCGCGCCACACTCGGGCCGCCGCTACCGGGTGGCGCGGCCCCGGCGGCGGATCGCTCGGGGAGCTGGCCGCCGCTGCTTCGTCGGAGGCACCCGCGGGCGGCCCCGCCGACCGCTCTCGCGGCACGGGCGCGGGCGCGCGGCGGGGGCGGACCGGTCCGCGGGCGCCGCGGTCGTCCTCGAGGCCGCTCCAGCATGCGAAAGTCGTGGCCGAGCGGCCGGCCGAATCAGGAGGGGCGCGTGGGAGCCGGACTGGCACTCGGGGCCGCGCTCTTCTTCGGAGCGGGAGACTTCCTGGGCGGTCTCGCGACCCGCCGCAGCAACGTCTTCGCGGCCGTCCTGATCTCGCAGACGTCCGGGACCGTGCTCCTGGCACTGATTGTGCCGATCCTTCCGCCCGCCCACCCCGCGGCGGTTGACTTCGGATGGGCCGCCGCCGCGGGACTGGTCGGCGGCATCGGGGTGGGCTTCCTCTACGTGGGGCTCGCGACCGGAGCAATGACGGTGGTGGCGCCGATCACGGGTGTCCTCGCGGCCGCGATTCCGGTCGGGTTTGGGACCGCCCTCGGGGAGCGGCCGGGCGCGACCGCTGACCTCGGCATCCTCCTGGCGGTGGGCGCGGTGGTGCTCCTCAGCCGGGGCGGGAGCGCCTCCCCTTCGCGCCACCGGACCAGCTCGGGTCGCCGCTCGGTCCTCTTCGCCGCCGCCGCGGGGACCGCCTTCGGCGTCTTCTACATCTTCCTGGCCCAGGTGGGTGCGCACGCCGGGCTGTCCCCGCTGCTCGCCCTCCGCGGGGCGGCAACCGCCCCGTTCCTCGCCGTCGCGCTCTGGCGGCGGCCCGCCCTCCGGCTCCCCATCCGCGTCCTGCGTATTCCGATCGCGGGCGGGATCTTCGACATCATCGGCAACGTCCTCTACTTGCTCGCGGTGCACCGTGGCCTGCTCAGCCTGGTGGCGGTCCTGGCCTCTCTCTACCCCGTCAGCACGGTGCTGCTCGCGTGGCTGCTGCTCCGGGAGCGGCTCCGCCACCTCCAGATCGCCGGTCTCGCCTGCGCCGCCGCCGCGATCGCTTTGATCACCGCACCTTGATCCGTGCCCCCGTGACCGGCACCGCAGGAATCCGTCCCGATGTCCGCTCTCACCCCGGGTCTCGATCGTGCCCGACGTCCGACCGTCCGGCGAGCAGGCCCGGTCCGTCCACGAGGCGCGCCCAGCCGGGCACGGCGCCGCCGGCATGCCGGGGCCCGAGCCGGCCGAGGCAAACCAGGGGTGGAGTGGGGCTCAGCCCCACTCGTGTCGGCGACCGCAGCCCGCTCCTGCCGGCCACGATGGCGGCGGATGTAGGCCGGATCATCTCGGGTCGGGGCACCCCCTCGCGGGACGCGGGGCGTCGAGGGCTGGGTGGGGGATGACGGAGTCGAGCGGTCGGTCGAGGCCGAAGGACCGCCCGGGCCGGGAACCCGGCGCCGCCTCCCCGAGCGGGTGGGGCGTGGTGAGCGCGCGGCCGCCGTCGCGCACCGCGCGCGCCCGCCGACGGCCCACCTGGTCGTGGCGGTGCGGGTGCGGGTCACCGGAGACCGAGGGTTCTGATGACGAGCACCGGTGCAGGGGCGAGGGTGGTCAGCCGCACTGGCGTGCGCATGGGAGGCGAGCGCGCCCGGACCTCCGGTCGCCGCCCCCTCGCCGAGGGGGTCTGGACTGCGGCCGCGCCACGGTCAGGCGCACCCATGGCGCCAGGCCCGGTGACACGGGAGGTGCAGGCGACCACCCCACGAGCGGGGACGGTCCCCGCCGCGCCCCGCGGCAGCCGGGCCCCAACGGCGCCAACCCCCAGGGGGGTCTGCGGCCGCTGCCCGTGGGCAACTCCGGCACGCGCCGCGGTGGTGGGATCGATCAGGCCTTCCCGGCCACACCACCGGAGCCCGGGTGGCGAGCGCGCAAGACTCCGCCCGATGCGGCCGAGCCGGTCGCGCGGCGGCGCGCCATCCGCGCGGCTCGGCCGCGGGCGAGCGGACTCCCCACCCCCCCGCCCGACCGGCCAGAGGGTCTCCCCCGGGTGGGTGCCCGAGCTATCCCGGCAGGCTGCGCCCCCCGACCGCGGCGAGTTCTGCTGGCGAGGGGACCGGCGCCGGCAGCCTCACAACCGCAAGCGGCGTCACCCACCGCCGCAGCGACCTCACCTAGGCCTCAGCCCGGCTTGGCATACGACGCCATGCCGGCAAAGTCGAGCAGGACACAGGGCTGGTCGCCGACGGTCCAGGCATCGTGCCCCGGCGGAATCGAGACAACGTCACCGGGGCCGAGGTCGACCTCGGCGCCGTCGTCCATCACGACTCGCTGGTACCCGGAGATCACGTAGCCGAGATGCGCCGCCTGGCAGCTCTCGGTGCCGGCGATCGGCTTGACATGCTCGGACCACTTCCAACCCGGATGAAACGTCGCACGGCCGACCACGCCCCCCCCGATGTTGATGCCCTCCACCCGTCCCTTGTCCGTGAAGGGACGGATCTCATCGGCAGTCTCGAAGCGCTTGCATTCCACACGTGCCACAGAAGCTCTCCTTACCGACGTGACCACGGACTGTCATCGCGAGACGGTGGATCGGGACGACCTGGCCCGCGCAGCTCCCCGGCGGGAGGGGCGGATCCGCTCGCTCTAACACACCCCTGCGCCACTGACGCCGCCGGACTGCGACCGACAGCGAGCGGTGGCCAGCCTCTAGAGCAAGCTCTCGACGGGGTGGACCTCGCCGCAGGCGACTCCGAGGGCGGTGTGATGCTTGCGCACCGCCTCCGCGTCGGGGGCATCCACCAAGCAATAGACCTGCCCGTCCTGGTTGTGATACGCCTCGATCTGCCGCACGCCGAACTCATCCGTGGCCCCTGCGCGGGTGCTCTCCGCCAGGGACGCCCATGCCTGCGCCGGCAGCTTCAGGTCGTCGTGGCTGTCCATGAACTTGGGCATCCCGATCCTCCTCACGTGAGCGGCCACGCACGCGGCCCCGACCGACCCCGGCACCATACACCGATTTTCAGCGCAGGGGGTCGCCAGGGTCTGCTCGACCGCGGGGCCCTCTCCCCGTGGGCTGAGCGAGCCCTCCACGGTGGCCGTAGGAGGCGGCTGGCGGGATCGCCCGGGTGAGTCCGAGGTCCATCCTGCGCGAGCCCAGGTTGGCTCAGATCGCGCGCGGCCCGAACAGGCCCCGGCCGATCCTGACCCGGGTGCTGCCGGCGGCGATCGCGGCCGGGAAGTCATCCGTCATGCCCATGCTGAGCACAGGAAGGGGCGCCCCGTGCGTCTGTGCCAGCTCGTCGCGCAGCCGCCGGCACTGGGCGAAGGCCTCCGACTCCCCGGGGGCGGCCACCGTCATCAGCCCGGTCACCTCGATCCCCGCCAGCGCGACCAACTCGGGGAGGACCGCGCGCAGCCCCGCGGGGGTGAACCCGCTCCGTCCCGGCAGGCCGGTGAGCTCCACCTCACAGCACACCGCCAGCGGGACCGTGTCCGGTCGCGCGGCTCCCAGCCGGCGCGCGAGCTCGAGGCTGTCCACGGTCTCGACCTCGGCGAACAGCCCGGCCGCGAGCCGGGCCTTGTTGCGCTGACAGTGGCCGAGCAGGTGCCACTGCGGCCGGGAGGCCCCCTGCGCCTCCAGGACCTCCTGCTTGCCACGGCACTCTTGGACGTAGTTCTCACCCAAGGCCGTGAGGCCCAGCTGGAGCGCGGCCCGCACCGCCGCCAGGCTCTGTCCCTTGGTGACCGCCAGCAGCTCCACCTCAGCGGGCGAGCGCCCCGCCCGCTCGGCCGCCCGGGCGATGGACTCCCGCACCGCGGCCAGCCGCTCCGCCACCCGGGCGGGGTCAGCCCCGGGGGCGAGGGCTGCGTTGGCGGGCATCGGCGGAGAGAAGCTGGTCGATCTCATGCTTCACCTCGGAGAGGTCACGGAACGAGCGGTACACCGAAGCGAAGCGGACGTAGGCGACATCGTCGAGCTCGCGCAGCCGCTGCATCACCAGCTCCCCCACCTCGACGCTGGGAAGCTCGGACCGTCCCCGTCCCCGCAGCTCGGCCTCGATCCCCTCCACCAGGCTGCTGATCCGGTCGGGTGAGATGTCGCGCTTCTTGCAGGCGGTCATGAGTCCGCTAAAGAGCTTGTGACGGTCGAAGTCCTCGCGCCGCCCGTCCTTCTTCACGATGTAGAAGGGGACCGTCTCCACCCGCTCGTAGGTGGTGAAGCGCTTCTGGCAGGCGTTGCAGGCACGCCGCCGGCGGATCGCCTCGCCGGTCTCGGAGTCGCGCGAGTCCACCACCCGCAGGTCGTGGCTCTGGCAGTAGGGACAGCGCATGGCGCAGGCTCCGTGGCGAGATCCCGGTCGGTCTCGGTCGCCCGGACGCGGTAGCACCGGCCACGGCGACCAGGCCACCCCAACATGTGGGGGTCCTCGCCACAGTCTATCCGATATCTTGTGCCCTCGGGGCGAGCAGATCCCTGGGGTCAGCGGCTGGGAGACGGACCAGAGAGAGAACGTAGGCGAGGAGGGCGAGGGCGAAGAGCCAGGCCATCACCAATGAACTCTGGTTGTAGTCAAAGATGAGGAAGCTGGCCCCGTTGAACCCGGCGCCGACCACGGTGAGGGCCCCGATCCCGGTCAGCCAGGCCAGCCCACGCCGTCGCAGGGCGAGCGTGCGGCCGAAGACCACCACGCTGCTGAGGGCCAGCACGATCCCGAAGGACGCGTGGATCGCCAGCGCCCCGCCCTCGCGGATCGCCCAGGTGACCACGGCGACGGCCCCGGTGAGGAAGCTGCCGCTGTCGTGGCCCGGGTGGTGGAGCGGAATCGTGACGAAGAGGTTCACCACCATCCCCACCGCGTACTCAAGCAGCAGGCCCATCAGCATCCCCACCACCGCGCCCCGCAGCCACCGGTCACTGCTCGCCCGGGCGCGGGGGGCGGCGGCGACCGGCGCCGTGCGACTCATCCCTCCGCTACCGTGCAACCGTCGACATGTCGCTGTAGCGGTCGCCGGCGACGGACCCCGGCGGAAGCGCATCGGACAGCTGCTCCAGCTCGGCCGGGGTCAGCCGGAGCGCGCCGGCGGCGACGTTCTCCTCCAGGTAGGTGCGGCGCTTGGTCCCCGGGATGGGCACGATGTCGGCGCCCTGCTGCAGCAGCCACGCGATCGCGACCTGACCCACGGTGGCCTGGTGCGCCGCCGCCACCGTCTGCACCCGGTCGACCAGGGAGATGTTGCGGGCCAGGTTGGCCGCCTCGAAGCGGGGGAAGCGCAGCCGTCGGCTGTCGCCCTCGGGCAGGTCGGCCTGAGACCGGATCCGGCCGGTGAGCAGGCCGCGGCCGAGCGGGCTGTAGGCCACCAGGCCGATCCCCAACTCCCGCAGGGTGGGCACGAGCTCCGGCTCGGGACCCCGCTCGACGAGTGAGTACTCCACCTGGAGGGCGGCGATCGGGTGGACGCGGTGCCCCCGCCGCACCGTCGCAGGGGCCGCCTCCGAGAGGCCGAGGTGGCCGACCTTGCCAGCCGCCACCAGCTCCGCCATCGCCCCCACGGTCTCCTCGATCGGGACGGCGAGGTCGACGCGGTGCTGGTAGTAGAGGTCGATGTGGTCGACGCCGAGCCGGTCGAGCGAGGCGTCGCAGGCCCGGTGGACGTAGTCGGGGCGTCCGTTGATGCCGACCCAGCTGCCATCGGCGCGGCGCTCGTTGCCGAACTTGGTGGCGAGCACGACTCCATCGCGGCGGCCCCGGATCGCCTCCCCCACCAGCCGCTCGTTGGTGAACGGCCCGTACATGTCGGCGGTGTCGAGCAGCGTGACCCCGAGGTCGAGGGCCCGCCGGATGGTGGCGATCGACTCCTGGTCGTCCTGGGTGCCGTAGAACTCGGACATGCCCATGCAGCCGAGCCCGATCGCGGAGACGGTGAGACCGCCGGTGCCGAGTCGTCGCTTTTCCATCACGTCCCCTTGGAGAGTCCGCCGACTCTGGTGATGGTACGGGGCGCAGCGGCCGAGGGCACGCCGCCGCGAACGGCGTGGCGACCTCCATGGCGGCGGAGCGACCTTAGGCCCGCGCTCTAGCGACCGCCGCTCGGCCAGCGGCCGGGCGCTCGGCCCCGCTCACGCTGGGGGTAGGGACCTCGACCTGGGGATGCATCTCTCCCGGCCGGCCTCCGCCGCGGTCAGCCCTGCGCCCGCGCGACGGTCGGGATGGCCGGCAGCAGCGCCCGGCACGGCGGGCCCCTGGGAATGGCTTGTGGCCCGCCCTCCCGGGCGCGCCGGCTCCCGCGTGCCGGTCGAGCAGGTGCGCGGTGACGGCCCGGTGCCCGCGGGACCGCGGGGCGGGGGGGGTCGCCCGCCAGGGACCGGTGGATCCCGGTGCCAGGCAGGATTCCGATCCGAGGGCGAGTGAATTGGGGCTGCCAGCCGCGTCGTGCCGGTCCCCCGCGCCCCTCCGGGCCCGGGCCAGGACACCGAATCCCCGATCGCGGCGGGCCGGCGCCGCGAGGCCGCCCGGCCGATCGGATCCCGCCGGGGGACGCGGACCCCCCTCGGGCGCCCGAGCACATGGGACGCCACGTTCGGCGGTCCCCGCGACAGCACGGGGGCCACGGTCGTCGTGCTCCCGCCGGCCGGGCGGAGCGGCGGCAGCGGGCGATCCGCGGGGCCACCCCCGCACCCAGGGCGTGACCGGCCACCTGGGGCCAGCCGCCGGCAGCTCTCAGGGTCGGCGCGCCGCGGCCGCCTTGTCCTCCTGGAGGATGTTGCCCCCGTCGACCACCAGCTCCGCCCCCGTGATGTACGCGGCGTCGCGGGTGGCCAAGAACTCCACCGCCGCCGCCACCTCGTCGGCGGTGCCGGGACGGCCCACCGGGGTGTGAGCGCCGGCCCGCAGCTCCTGCGCCGATGAGCTGTCGGTCGCGATCCACCCGGGCAGGATGCAGTTCGCCGTGATCCCGCATGCCGCGGTCTCCACCGCCACCGTGCGCACCAGCCCGGTGAGCGCGGCCTTGGCGGTGGCGTACGCGCTGTCGCCGACGTTGGTCACCAGCGGCCCCGTCACCGAGGAGACCACCACGATCCGCCCGTAGCCCTGGGCCAGCATCACCGGCAGCACCGCCCGCAGCGAGTGCACAGCGGTGCCGAGATTGACCCGCAGGCCGCGCTCGAAGTCGACCAGGGGCTGCTGCGCGAAGGAGCTGGCGGCGAGCGTCTCGCCCTCGGCGGCGATCCCGGCGTTGGCCACCAGGATGTCGAGCCGTCCGAAGCGCTCCACCACGGCCGCGATCAGCTCGTCGGTGGCGGCGGGGTCGGTGAGGTCACAGGTGAGCGCTTGGATCTGCGCCCCCCGCCCCTCCAGCTCGGCTGCCCGCAGGCGGATCCGGGCGCCGGTGGCGGTGACCGCGACCGCGCGGCACCAGCCGGCGAGCCGCACCGCCGCGGCGAAGCCGATCCCGCGCGGGCTGCCCGCCCCCGTCACCAGGGCCACGCGCTCCCGGACGGCCGCCGCCCGGAGGAGCTCGCCCATGCCCGGGCTGCCCCCCTCGCCCTCCCCTACTCCCATCGGAACCACCTCACCGCCAGGGCTGCCAGCACCACGCCCCAGGCGATCAGGAGCGCCCCGTCGCTCAGGGCCACATGGCCGGAGGCGGAGAGAGCGCCTCTCAGGCTCTGGCTGAGCGCGGTCACCGGCAGCACGCGCGCCAGCGGCTGGACGACAGCGGGCAGGTGGGAGACGGGTACCACCACCCCCCCCAGGATCAGGAACATGAGGTAGAGGCCGTTGGCGACGCCGAGGGTGACCTCCGCGCGCAGGCCGCCCGCGAGCAGCATCCCGCAGGCGGCGAAGGTCGCCGCCCCGCCCAGCAAGAGGGCGGACGCCAGCACCAGGTCGCCGGCGGGACGCCACCCGTAGGCGAGCGCCGCGACGGCGCACACCAGGGTCACCTGGAGCAGCTCCAGCCCCAGCACCGCCAGCGCCTTGGCGCCGAGCAGGCCGGCCCGCGTGAGCGGGGAGCCGCCCAGGCGCTTCAGCACGCCGTAGGCGCGCTGGTAGCCGGTGGCGATACCGAGCGTCACCATCCCCGACGACATCACCGCGAGGGTGAGGACGCCGGGGACGAGGAAGTCGACGGCGGGACGGCCGCGGGCCCGGTCCAGCCGCACGCTGGCGAAGAAGACCAGCAGGATGAGCGGCAGCACCAGGGTGACCAGGACGTTCTCGCCCTGGCGCACGGTCAGGAGGAACTCGACGCGGGCCTGGGCGAGAAGGCAGCGCAGCCCCGACGCCGGGCCGGGCGATCGGGGGCGGTCCAGCAGCGCCGCCAGCCGTCCGCCGTCGCCGAGCGTCTCCGGACCCGCACCGGATGTCGTGGAGGCCGGCCGCACGGTCACGGGGCGGTTCCCAGGCGAGCGGCCCCGGCCCCAGCCGGGCGCAGGACCGCCCCCTGCTCCCGGTCCAACCGGGTCTCCCCCGTCAGGGATAAGAAGACCGCCTCCAGGGAGCGCGCCCCCGCCGTGAGCGAGCGGCACGGGACCCCCGCGTCCCGCATCCACGCGGTCAGCGACGCCATCGCCTGGGCGGGATCGGAGGTGACCGCGGCGAAGGTTGTCGGCCCGAGGGCGGTGACCGGGCCCAGCCCGGCCAGGGCGGGGAGGCGCGCGGGATCGAAGGGAGAAGCCGTCTCGACCTCGAGTCGCCGCTCCACCCCCTCGCCGCGCAGGGCCGAGGGGCTGTCCGCCGCCAGCAGGCGCCCATGGTGGACGATCGCGATCCGGTCGGCGAGCCGCTCCGCCTCCTCGAGGTCGTGGGTGGTGAGGACCACGGTGGTGCCGCGCCGGCGCAGCCCCTGGACCAGGCCCCAGGTGGCGCGGCGCGCGATCGGGTCCATCCCCGACGTGGGCTCGTCAAGGAAGCAGAGCTCGGGCCGGCCGACCAGGGCGAGCGCCAGGCTGAGGCGCTGGCGCTCGCCTCCGGAGAGCTGCTTCACACGGGCGCGCCGCCGGCGCCCCAGCCCGACCGCGTCCACCAGCGCGCGGGGGTCGGCCGGGGCCGCATAGAAACGGCTGAAGAGCTGCAGGACCTCCTCCACCCGGAGGGCGGGATACAGGCCCCCACTCTGAAGCATGATCCCGAGCCGCCACCGCAGTCGGCCCCCGTCCGCCACCGGGTCGAGGCCCAGCACCCGCACCCGGCCCTGGTCGGGCCGGGCATAGCCCTCGCAAAGCTCGACCAGGGTGGTCTTGCCCGCGCCGTTGGGACCGAGCAGGGCGCAGCATTCGCCCACCGCGACCTCAAGGCTGAGGCCGTCCAGCGCCACCGTCGGTCCGTAGCGGCGCACCACCCGGTCCAGCTGGATCGCGGGGGAGAGGTGCTGCGCCGACGTCATCGGCTCGGTCGGGACGGCACACGGGAGCTCACGCTGGCATTCTGCGACCGCCGGGGGCGGGGGCGAGCGGCCGAGGTGGACCGCAGGCCCGGTGTGCGATGCCGGCCGTGAGCGCCCGGGGTGACCCGCCGCCGGTCACGTCTGGAGTCGTGGCTGGGACGGCGCCTCGCGGCGCCGTCCCAGCGTGGGCGTTCGCCGTCAGTGGATGGTGATCGATCCCCGGCTCAAGGAGGTGAGCGCGAGGGTGTACAGGGGGGTGGAGTTCCCCGTGGGCGGGGTGATCGTGATCGCGAAGGCGTCCTTGGTCGCGCTGCAGCCGCTCACCTTGGCGTCGGTCGCGGTCACCTGGAAGGTGAAGCCGCGGGTCCGGCCCTCGCGGCCAATCCCGGAGTAGGTCGCGGTGCACCCGGTCACGACCAGGGAGGTCTCCGACGTCGAGCTGAAGCCCAGGTGGCGGCGCCCGGTGTGGAGCTGGAATTCGGTGTGCCCGCGGACCGGGCCGGAGCCCACCTCCCGCGCCACCAGCCCGAAGCTGGCCCGCGAGGTCGCAGCGGTCGTGGTGCCCGGGGTGGGAGCGAGCAGCCAGCCCCCCCCGGTCACCATCACGGCCGGCGTGTGGGCATTGCCGCGGCTGTGGGCCGCCGCCGGCACCGACGCCAGCAGCAGCGCCAGGGCGCCGAGTCCCGCGATCGTCAGGGTTCGAAGTCGAATCATGGCCGGGTCTCCTCGATGGCTCGCAGATCGAGCTGGGTGAGACCGCACGCCCTGCATCTGGCGGTCGTGTCTGCTGTGAGCGTAGGCGGAGTCGGCGCCGTCCACCTGAGATGCCGCTGAGAGGGCGGTGACAGAACCCTCCGACCCCGGCTCGGTGCGGTCACGCGTTGTCGCGACCGGCTGGAGCCCCGGCCCACGCCGGTGCCCGGGCCGCCTGGGGGTCGATCGGCGACCGCGTAAGGGGCGGCAGCGCCCAGCGGTCGGTTGGGACCCCCACGGTCTCCACCTCGAGCCGCGCGGCCAGCTGACCTCCCGGGACCGGATCGGAGGCCTCGCACCGGGGGCACGCACACAGATGGGTGGAACAGATCGCCAGCAGGGCGGTGGGACGGCGGGACATGGGGGGTCCTCCTCGGGGGGTCCGGGCTGGGCCGCGCGCCGCGATTGCCTCTGCATGCTCGGCTGCCTGCCGGGCCGGTGCCTGAGCCACAGCTGAGAATCGCCCCGGCACTCCCGGCCACATCATCCGGTGGGCGCAGCCGGCGCCCCGGCCGGCGGAATCCCGAGCCCATAGACTCAGAGGTGCCCGGTGGACACCCCGCTCCTCCCCGACCTGGCCGCGTGCCTGCGGGCGCTCCCGCGAGACGACCTGCGCGTCCTGCTGTGCCGGCGGCCCGAAGCCGCAGAGCTGGCGGGAGCGCCGCGGCCGACCTTCTCCCAGCTGGCCGCGGTGCTGACGAGCCCGATGGGCGCGGCCCGCGCCGTGAGCCGGCTCGACCGCTTCCACCGTCAGCTGCTGGAGCTCGCGTGCCTGGCGGGCGGGCGCCTCTCCGAGCAGCAGGCGGGCGCCGAGGGCCTGGCACCCGACGGGTTCGGGGCCGCCGCCCGGGAGCTGGGACGCTGGGGAGTGGGATTCCTCCAGGACGGCGACCTGGTGGTCGCGCCCGCGAGCTGCCGCGCGGCGCCCCGGCTCAGCCGGCTCGGGCCCGGCGCGGAGGCCCTCATCACCGGCATGACCGTTGACACCCTGCGGGTGGTGCTGGCCGGACTCCAACAAGGTGGCGGCGACCCCCCGGCGTCCCCCCGCAGGGCCGACGTGGTGGCCGCGGTGCTGGGGGCGCTCCGCCGACCCGAGCTGGTCCGGCGCGTGGTCGCCAGCGCCCCCCCGCGCGCGGCCGCGGCACTGGGCGCGGTCCGTCGGGAAACCTCGCGGCTCGGGTCCGGGCAGGCCACGGTCGAGCAGCTCGCCCAGCAGGTCCCGGGCGGGGTCGGGTCGTGGTGGACCTGGCAGCACCACCCGGGAGACCGGTCGGACGGATTGGCCTGGCTGCTCAGCCGGATGCTGGTGGTCGAGATGTTCGACCGGGTGAGGACGCTGACGGTCCCGGCCGAGGTTGAGTGGGCGCTGCGGGGGCGCGTCTTCGCCAGCTGGGAGAGCGCTCCCCCGGAGCTTGAGCTGACCCCGCTCACCGGCGAACGGCACCCGGCCGAGCTGCTGGCGGAACTGGACGGGCTGCTCGACCGATGGGAGGGCGTCCCCCCCAGCCTGACCCAGGGGGGGACGGTCGCCCGCCAGGAGGTGCGGCGGGCCGCGGTGGCGCTGCATCTCGACCCGGTCGACACCGACATGCTGGTGGGACTCGCGCTGGTCGTCGGGCTTCTCGCCGAGCGGGAGGTCGAGCCGGAGCGTCGGTCGCGTGCCCGGGGCCGCCGGGTCCTGCAGCCGCGGCGCGCGGTGCTGGCGGTGACGCCGTTGGCGACGAGCTGGCGCCACGAGGCGCCGTCACGGCGCTGGCTGTGGTTGGTTCGCCGCTGGGTCGCGGCGGAGACACACAACCCCTGGACGGACCAGCCCGCGGCCCTGCTGGCGGTGCTCGAGGGACTGGCCGAGCTGCCGGCGGGCCAGGCGGCGAGCCCGGCCAGCCTGGCGCGCCGGCTCGCGTGGCGCCGCCCCGACACCGTCCCCGACGCGGGCGCGGCGGCGGTGCTGGTCGGCGCCGTCGGGCACCTGCTGGCTCGCCTGGGCGCGGCCGCGAGCGACGGGTCGATGGGGCTCACGCCCCTCGGGCGGCTGGTGCTCGGCGACGACGAGCCCGACCCTGCCGCCGTCGAGGCCGCGTTCCCGCGCGGGCTCGACCGCTTCGTCGTCGGCGCCGACGCGCGGATCATCGTCGCCGGCGCCCCCACCCCCGAGCTGGCGGTCACGCTGGCGCGTTTCAGCGACCCCCAGGCGGCCACCCCGGCTCGGGTGTACCGGCTGACCGAGGAATCCCTCCGACGGGGCCTGGATGCGGGGATGGCGGCCGATGACGTGCTCGCATGCCTCGAGACCGGCAGCGGGGGGGCACTGCCCCAGAACATCCGCGCCCTGGTCGAGGACGTGCGCCGCCGTCACGGGGCGATCCGGGTGGGCCGGGCCGGCTTCTACCTGCGAGGCGACGACCCGGCCGTGATCGCGCAGGCGGTGGCGAGCCGACGGCTGCAGCCGCTGCACCCGCGTCTGGTGGCCCCCACGGTCGCGATCCTCGACGCTCCCGACCTGGAGCGGGTGCTCGAGGCTCTGCGCAAGGACGGGCTGATGCCCGCCGCCGATCAGCGTCCTGATCCGGAGGCGGCCCCGGCGCCCTCCCGATCGGGCCGGCTGCCTGCGGCCACCCCGGGGCGGCGCCCGCAGGCCCGGGGCGCGGGCACGGGGCTGGACGAGGCCGCCGCCGCCGCCCTCGGGGAGCGTCTGGCGGCGAGCCCGCGCGGCAGCGACACGGCGCCGACGCCGCTTCGCGTGCAGGGGGCGGCGATCCGGCCGCTCCTAGCCCGCGCGGCCGGCGACGGGTTGGTGCTGACCCTCGGCTACCGGCGCGGGACCGGCGCGCCGGTCGACGCGCTCGAGGTGGAGCCGATCGAGGTGGGGGGTGACGTGCTTCGCTGCTGGAGCCGGGGCGACCGCGAACTTCGCTCCCTGGCCACCGGCCGGATCGCCTGGGCCGAGGCCACCGGGCAGACGGCCGAGCACCGCTGGCCGACGCTGTTCGCTGCCGATCCCCCGCCGGACCTCGACTGGGACGATGGCGAGAGCGGGATCCGGGCGCTGGATCCACAGAACCGCCCGTGAGCGTCCCCGATGCGCCGCTGATCGTCCAGTCCGACCGCACGCTCCTGCTGGAGGTGGCCCACCCCAAAGCGGACGACTGCCGCCGGGAGCTGGCTCGGTTCGCCGAGCTCGAGCGCAGCCCCGAGCACATCCACACCTACCGGATCACGCCGCTCTCGCTTTGGAACGCATGCGCCGCCGGCCTCGGCGCGCACGAGGTGCTCCAGGTGCTGGAGCGCTACTCCCGGTTCCCGGTTCCGGCCGCGATCAGTTCCGAGGTGCGCGACCAGGCGGGCCGCTACGGGCGGCTCCGGATCGAGCTGGTCGAGGGCGAGCTGATGCTCACGGCGACCGATCCCGCGGTGATGGAGGAGGTGGGGCGGCTGGGAGCGGTGGCCGCCCTGCTGGGGGAGCGGCCCAGCCCCGGCCGGGCGCGCCTGCGCCCGCTCGTCCGCGGCCGTCTCAAGCAGGCCCTGATCAAGGCCGGATGGCCGGCCGAGGATGTCGCGGGCTACACGCCCGGCGCCCCGCTGGTGGTCGAGTTGCGCTCGACCACCCCCGACGGCCAGCCGTCGCGCCTGCGCGACTACCAGATCGCCGCCGCCGAGGCGTTCTGGGCCGCGGGCGGCCCCCACGGCGGCAGCGGGGTGCTGGTGCTGCCGTGCGGCGCGGGCAAGACCATGATCGGGATCGGGGTGATGGCGCGCGCCCGCACCCGCACCCTGGTCCTGACCACCAGCGTGGTCGCGGTTCGGCAGTGGCGCGAGGAGCTGCTCCGCCGCACCACCCTCGACGCCGACACCATCGGCGAGTACTCCGGCCTCCACAAGATGATCCGGCCGGTGACGATCGCCACCTATCAGGTGCTGACCCACGCCCTCCCCCGCCGCCCCGGCGCCGCCGCCGGCGACCCGGATGACGTCGGGCGCTTCCCCCACCTCGCCCTGCTGGAGCAGCAGGACTGGGGACTGGTGATCTACGACGAGGTGCACCTGCTGCCCGCGCCGGTGATCCGGATGACGGCCGAGATCCAGTCCAAGCGCCGCCTCGGGCTGACCGCGACCCTGGTGCGGGAGGACCACCGAGAGGATGACGTCTTCAGCCTGGTCGGCCCCAAGCGGTACGCCGCGCCCTGGCGGGAGCTGGAGGCCCAGGGGTGGATCGCGCCCGCGGTCTGCTGCGAGGTTCGGGTGGCGTTCAACCCGGAGCAGCGGATGGCGTACGCGACCGCGGAGCTCGCCGACCGCTACCGGATCGCCGCCAGCAATCCCGCCAAGCTGGCGCTGGTCGACGCCCTCTGCGCCCGCCACCGCGACGATCGCGTGCTCGTGATCGGCCAGTATCTCGACCAGCTCCAGCTGCTGGCGGAGCGGCTGCAGGCGCCGTTGCTCACGGGCCGGACCTCGGCGGGCGCGCGCCAGCGTCTCTACGCCGCCTTCCGCACCGGGGCGCTGCGCCGGCTGGTGGTCTCCAAGGTCGCCAACTTCGCGGTCGACCTGCCCGAGGCCAACGTCGCGATCCAGGTCTCGGGAACGTTCGGCTCCCGCCAGGAAGAGGCCCAGCGGCTGGGCCGGCTGCTGCGTCCCAAAGCGGATGGCGGGCAGGCCCACTTCTACACCCTGGTCACCCGGGAGACCCTCGACCAGGAGTTCAGCCTCCACCGCCAGCTCTTCCTCACCGAGCAGGGCTACCGCTACCAAATCCTCGATTCCGCCGCGATCACCGCCCCCTCGCCAGCGGCGGCGCCGGCCCCTCGCCGGGGGGCCCGCGCCTAGTGGACCCCGGCGTTAGTTCGTGACCCAGGCGGAGGGGTCGCCGAGGTAGAGGCCGCAGGCGCAGTCGAGGGCCTCCTCCGGGGTCGCGTCGAAGGCACCGGAGGGCAGCCGCGACGCCTCATAGCGCTCGCTGGAGG
>DATKRN010000047.1:0-68573 GCA_035532155.1 Verrucomicrobiia bacterium
ACGTTCGACTGCAGGACGGAGTGGTCGCGAGAACCCAGCAGCTTGATGGGGCACGCCTCATTGACCTCGATCGCAGCGGCGAACCGCTCGGAGTCGAGTTCCTGAACGTGAGCCGTGGTGTTCGCTTGGAGGGCCTCCCAAGCAGAGAGGCGATTGAGATGTGCCTCCGGGAGCGTCACATCGCGCCCGTCACTCCAAGTTCACGCGCCTCCACGGCCCAGTCGGTGGAGAGCGCTCGGCACGGGCGCGGGCACGATATAGCTGCCTGGTCGGGGTTCCCCGTTGTTCTGATTGCCTTCGCAGTTGGCTGCGTGCGGTGGATCTGGTCTCATCGTCATGATATTGGCGCTGCTCTCCGGCGGTGACGACCTGGGGATGAACGAATTGGTGACGGCGACCCAGACAGCGGCGCCTCGAAGTGCATTGCTCCTCTGCCTGGCGGTGGCGATGCTCTCCTGGGGGCCGCCGGTGCGGGCAGCCGCCAGTCGGCCTGCCTGCTCCGGCACCTACGAGGTCCTTCGGGCCGGCGCGTACCTCGGGCAGCTCTACGCTTGGGGGACGGTGGCCAACACGCCGGAGGGGGTAGACACTGTGCTGTTCACCTGGCCGACGGGGATCACCTCGGTCGCCTTCGCAAGGTACGGCCGTTCGCGAAGCGCTCCGCTGGTCTGGGGGGTGTGGCTGTTCGTTTCGCGGGCGGTACCTCTGCGCTCGCAGGACATTGTTCCTCGCGCCGTCGCCGTCACCGATGTTCGCGCCACGCGTCCGCCGACGATCTGTACGCTGCATCAGAAGCCGTGGAGCTCCGCCACTCCGTAGGGCACCCGCCAGCTTCCACCACGACGTGTGGCTGGCCAGCCCAGCGCTCGGCGTCGGTGCCCTGGAGGTGAGCCACCGGCCCGTGGAGATGGGCGCGGACCCCTGCCACCCCAGCGTCCAACTGAGGCGGTGGTCGAGGTGGTGGCGTAGGCCGGCCAGTGCCGCGCTGGGGCCGTCCGTGGCAGACGGCGCCACACCGTGGAGCCGACCGCGTGGGTGCTTACGACGACCGGCCCCGACGGGCGCGAGTACCTGCCCGTCGAGCGGGACGCGGACGGCGCCCCGGTGATCCGGGTCTACGGCCAGCTCCCGCCGCCGCCCGGCGCCGAGGCTGTCGCCGAGCCGCCAGCGTAGCGGTCCCAACTGCAGCGCGTCCGGGCAGCCCGCCGATCGTGGAGGCGGCTGGCCCCGACTATGGAGTTGGTGGTGGGCTACTGCCGTAGGCGACCGTGAAACCGCCGGACGACGATAGGTTCGAGGGGGTGGAGACCTGGGCGCCATTCTGCAGCATGATGTCCTCCTGCAAAGTCGCCTCGACCCCGCTGAACCGGTCATTCGTGAAGGTCACGGCTGGGCTGTAGTCGCCGAAGGGATAGAGTCCGCCCGAGGCGGGATCGCCGGGATCCTCGACGATCCATTCGGCCGAGGCCAGCGGTGCGCTGTACGACTGGTCGGTCGTGAAGGTCGCACCAGTCGTGTCGTTGGTCAAAGTGAGATCCCAGAGGCCGGGACTTACCTCGGAGACCGTGGCCGTCATGGTGTTGCCGGGCGACACCGCCATGTTGATCGGCTGGCCGACGAAGTTGTACGTAGACAGCGTCCACCACGGCTGGAAGTTCACGAGGTTCGTGCTCGGGTCGTAGATCTCGGATACGCCCGTCTGGACCAGTGAGTTGTCGGTGGACCCGTCGATCCCAACCCACTCGGAGGTGTCCGTCTGAGTTGTCGCGGCGTAGAGATTGGGGACGTTGAACGTGCCGCTGGCGCTGGTGTAGGGGCCATTGCCGACGATATACCCGGACCAGTTGGTCGACGAGACGACCGTGGAGGATGGCGGGGGTGGCGTGGGGGTCGGAGTCGATGTCGGCGTCACTCCAGGGGTCGGGGTGGGGGTCGCGGCAGGGGGTAGGGTGGGGGTCGGGGTCGGGGTCGGGCCCGGCGACATTGGATACCACGTGACGGTAGCGTTCGCGGGTCGCCCAAGGGCGGGATCCCACGCGGTGGCGAGCCGAGCACCAGATCGCGCATGCAGGTAGACGCCGTAGAGATAGGTTCCAGGCCGACTCGGAGCGGTGAGCATCCACTGGCAGTCCGGCGCGGGGCACCAGTTGTGAGCGGTCGGCGTCAGGTCGACGTTGTTTGTGAAGTTCCACAGCACCGCGTAAGCGCCCGCGGGCCAGTTGGCCCCGGTGACGGTCACGCCGGCCGGGTGCCCCGCCGGCACCCGCTGGGAGACCGGCCGGAGTCCGAGTGTTGGGACCGGTGGTGCCGGTGGTGGCGCCTGGAGGCGCACCCGCTGGCGCCGGGTCGTCACGTACCAGGGATGCCCGTTCGAGGCCCGTGTGAGCCCGGCCACCCGGAACACCTGATACCTGCCCGCGTCTGCCGTCGAGTCGGTCGCCGCCTGCTCCCACCAGCCGGTGGCGGTGTGGACGAGCGGGGCCACCAGGGTGATCGCCCCGGCCGCCGACCCCGCACTCGCAGCGCAGCGGTAGGTCATCGGCCGACCCGCCACCGACACCCCGCTCGGTCTGTACTGGCACGGGAGCCAGCCAGCGGTAGGGCCAAGGTACAGCGCCACCTGGGTCGTCTGCGCCCCGCGCTGGCCAATCGCCGGCCACCAGGTGCCGTGGTCCTGCCAGTCGCGCGGCAGCTCCCCGCCGGGGAGCGCCCGGGGTGCCACCGCTACCCGACTCGGGTGCGCGAGCGCGGTGAGACGATGGACCGTCGGCAGTGTGCGGAGCGGAGTCGGGATCGCCCGGCTTGCGGCGAGGGCGAGACCAGCACCGGTGCCCGCCAGCATGACGGCCACCACCGCGGCCAGGGTGAGGAGTCGGCGGATCGTCGGGGTCATGGGCATCCTCCGAGGGGACGGCCCGACAGCCGCCCCGCCTGTTTGTACCCCGCACCGCTCGGCCGCGGGTGACACGGCGGCCACGAGGCCGGCACGATGTCCGAGCTCGCCCGTCAGGCCCCGATGCTCACGGCTCGGCCGCGGCCCGCAGGTTGCGGTAGCGGGTGGGCATCGCCACCTCGGCGACCACCCGCCAGGGCTCGGCGATCCAGCGGGCGGCCCCGTGGCCCCGGGCGCGGGTCGCGGCCCGGAGCCGGGCCACCGGGCCGGGGGTCAGGTGGCAGCGGACCGGCACATCGCGCCAGAGGGTGATGGGGGGCGGTCGCCACGGCACGGCCGGGGCGATCTCGGGCACGGCCGCGGCGATGTCCGGGCCGGACCAGGCGGGCTGCCACGGGAGCGGACCGGGCTCGGGCGCCGGGACGGCCGGACGCGAGGTCCGCGGGCCTCACTTGGCCCCCACCGTAGGGGTCGGGTCGCCCGCGGGCGACCCCGAACCGGACCCGCGTCCGGGGTCCGTCCGCTCGGCTACGAGCGCGTGGAGGGTCGCCAGCGCGACCGCGCAGCCGTCGGGTCCGCCCCAGCGGCAGCTCGGACACGTGGCGCGGTGCCGCTCCAGCTCGACGGCGAGCGCCCCGGGACCGGGCATGGTCACTCCCACGTGCTCATGCCGCCAGCGTCAGCCGGACCGGCGCCGATGAAGGTGGCGGCGGATCCTCGATCGAGCGGCGCTGAGACGGTCGGCCCCGGCGTCGGCCGGGCTCGCGGGGGCGCCTCGCGCGGGCCGCGGGGAGTAGCGAGCCGCGGGGGCTGGCAAGGTCACTCGGGCAGCGGTGGCCGGCTGGGCTCGGTTTGCGGGTTGGCGTCACCGTTGGCGTCAGCAGCCCAACTCTTTATGCGCGCGCCTAAGAGCCTTACGCAAGAACCTCAGCGCTATTGTGGTGCCAGCACCGGGGGTCGAACCCGGACGTCCTTGCGGACAGCGGTTTTTGAGACCGCCGCGTCTGCCATTCCGCCATGCTGGCCGGCCCGGACATCCCGCCCGGTAGGCTAGGGGTGGGGGGCGTCCAGGTCGGGCAGGTCCATGCTGTTCACCATCTCCTGGAACACCCGCAGCCGCTCCTGCTCGGCATCGGCGTCCGCCTCCGGGAGCACCGCGGCCTTTTCCAAGACCTCCCGGGCGACGTAGATCGGGGATCCCAGCCGCACCGCCAGAGCGATTGCATCGCTGGGCCGAGCGTCGAGGTCGAGCTTGCGGCCCTCCACCTGGCCCACGATTCGCGCGAAGTAGACGTCGTTGTCGAGCGAGGTGACCACGATCCGACTCACCTCGACGCGCAGCTGCTCGAACAGGCTCACGATGAGATCGTGGGTGATGGGACGGTCCGGGACGATGCCGGTGATCTTGATGGCAATCGCATTGGCCTCCGCGACCCCGATCCAGATCGGCAGGAAACGCTCCGCCTCCCGCTCCTTCAGGATCACCACGTGCTGGCCAGTGGGCATGTGGACCCGGATGCTGTCCACCGCCACCTCGACCAGGTCCACGGGGCTCACATCACTCCCTGAGCCGGGACCCGGCACGGGGACCGTCCCCGCCACCTGCGTCCCGGGGTCTTGCCGGCAGACCGCGACGCCATCACTCATGATAGCGGCGTCCTCGGTGGTGGCCCGGTCGGATAATGCCGACCATGGCCCCCCCCCCACGCCCCGGCCGACCGCCCCGGCTGCTGCTCATCGACGGGCACGCGCTCGCCTTCCGCGCCTACTACGCGCTGCCGGCGCTCAGCAACAGCCGCGGCGATCTGATCAATGCCGTGTACGGCTTCACCTCCATGCTGCTGCTGAGTCTGGCCCAGGGCTTCGAGCATGCGGTCGCCGCCTTCGACCCCCCCGGCCCCACCTTCCGGGACCAGCTCCTGGCCACCTACAAGGCCCAGCGAGCGCCCACCCCGGATGAGTTCCATCGCCAGATCCCGCTCTGTGAGCGGGTGCTGGGGGCGCTCCACATCCCGGTCGTGGTGGTGGCCGGATTCGAGGCCGACGATGTGATCGGGACTCTCAGCCGGCAAGCCGAAGCGCAAGGGTGCGACACCGTCATCCTGACCGCGGACCTGGACCTGGTGCAGCTGGTCACCGACCGCACCATCGTCCAGGCGAGCCGCCGAGGAGTCAGCGACCCACTCGTGTACGACCTGCAGCGGGTGCGGGAGCGCTTCGGCTTCGAGCCGATCCATCTCATCGATTTCAAGGCGCTGCGGGGCGACCCCAGCGACAACATCCCTGGGGTCCCCGGCATCGGCGAGAAGACCGCCGCGGCTCTCGTCCAACGCCACGGGGATGTCGAGACGATCCTCGCCGCGGCGGCGAGCATGAAAGTGGGGCGGGTCCGAAGCGGCTTGGAGAGCCACGTCGACCAGGTCCGGCTGGGGCGCGAGCTGGTGACGATCGTGCGCGACGTTCCCGGTGTCGTGCTGGACCTGGATCGCTGCCGCTTGGCCGACATGGACCCGGGCACCGCCCGGGCGGTGCTGCGGGATCTGGAGATGCCCAGCCTTGCCCGCCGGCTGCCGGGTGGCGACCTGCCTTCGGCTGGCGCAGACCCGAGCGCGGCTGCGCTCGGCCGCCCGGAGCCCGTCCCACCCGCCAGCTCGGTCGGGGCCGAGGGGGTCCCGTCCGACGGGACGGACGTCTCCCTCGCGTCCCTCGACTGCGACCCGGAGGTGGTCGCGGACCCAGAGCAGCTGGCCCGGATGCTGCAGGCGGTGCGTCGGGCGGGAGCCGCGGCTCTCCGCACTGTGGTCGAGGGGTCACCCCGCCGGGGTCGGATCACCGGCGTGGCCGTCGCCACGGACCCCAGGACCGCCTGGTTCTGCGCGCTCGACCCCGCCGTCGGTCCCGACGGTCGACACCTTGCAGGGGGATCGCTCGATCCCCTACGCCGGCTCGTGGCCGACCCCGCGGTCGCGCTGGCCGGCTACAACCTCAAGCCCGACTGGCTCGCCTGGAATCAGCGCGGCACCGAGCTCGGCGGGCTCGACTTCGACTGCGTGCTGGCCTCCTATCTGGCCGACTCCAAGAGCCGCACCCCGAAGTTGGACGTGCTCGCCCGCGATCACGCTCGCCTCAGCATTCCCGACGACCGGGCGGGCGCCCATCTCGGCGACTCCGACCCGGGCGCGCTCGCCAGGCGGCATGCCATCCTGGCCGCCACCGTCTGGGCGGTGCGGCCGAGCCTGGAGCGGGCGCTCGCGGCGGTCGACGGAACCCGGATGCTGCACGACTTGGAGATCCCGCTCGTCCCCATCTTGGGAGCGATGGAGGCGCTCGGGGTCCGGGTCGATCCCGGGCCCTTGCGGGAGCTGGGGCGCGAGCTCACCCAGCAGATCGGCCAGCTGGAGGCCGCCATCCACGAGGCCGCCGGCCGTCGCTTCCTGATCGGCTCCCCGCAGCAGCTGGCCACCGTCCTCTATGACGAGCTCCACCTCGCCAGCTCGCGGCGCACCAAGACCGGGCGCTCCACCGACGCCGCGGCGCTGGAGCAGCTCCGCACCGAGCATCCGATCGTGGCGCGGGTGCTGGAGTGGCGTCAGCTCACCAAGCTCCAGAACACCTACGTCGACCAGCTGCCCGAGCTGGTGGACCCCGTCGACGGCCGGGTGCATACCAGCTTCAATCAGGCCGTGGCCGCCACCGGCCGGCTCTCATCCAGCGACCCCAACCTCCAGAACATTCCGGTCCGGACCGAGGCGGGGCGTCGCATCCGCGCCGCCTTCCTCCCCGCCGAGCCCGGCTGGCAGCTGCTGTCGGCCGACTACTCCCAGGTGGAGCTGCGGGTGCTGGCGCACCTCAGTCAGGACCCCGGACTGCTGGCCGCCTTCGCCCGCGGCGCCGACGTCCATGCCGAGACGGCGGCCAGCGTCTTTGGGGTCAGCCCCGATGCGGTCACGCCGGAGCAGCGGCGGATGGCGAAGGTGGTGAACTTCGGGATCCTCTATGGGCTCTCCACCTTCGGACTCTCGCGTGACCTCCAGATCGCCTCCGCAGCCGCGGAGGCGTTCATCCAGCGGTACTTCGAGACCTTCGCTGGAGTTCGCGCCTACCTTGCCCGGATCCGGGTCGAGGCTCACGAGCAGGGGTACGTCACCACCCTCCTCGGCCGGCGCCGAATCCTGCCCGACCTGCGCGCCGGCAGCCGGCCCCTGCGCGAGGCGAGCGAGCGGATGGCGGTCAACATGCCGATCCAGGGGTCGGCCGCCGACCTCATGAAAGTCGGGATGCTGCGCTGTCAGGCGGCGCTGGGCCCCAGCGGCCTGCGGGCGCGCCTGCTTCTCCAGGTCCACGACGAGCTGGTGTTCGAAGCACCCGCCGACGAGCTACCCGCGCTGGCGGAGCTGGCGCGGGAGGCGATGGCGGGGGCCGCGGAGCTCAGCGTCCCGCTCGTCGTCGACTGCAAATCCGGCCCCAACTGGGCTGACCTGACGGCCCTGCCGGCGGGACCCGGCCGGGCTCATGCCTGAGCTCCCCGAGGTCGAGACGATCGTCCGGGACCTGCGCCCCCGGCTCCGGGGCGAGCAGGTCGTCCACGTGCGGCTGGGGCACCCGTCCCTCATCCGATACCCCGGTCCGACGGCGTTCGCGGACGGGCTGACGGGGGCCACCACCGGAGGCCTCCGCCGTCGAGGCAAGTTCATCCTGCTGGAGCTCCGGGGGCCCCGCCTCGTGACCGGCGCGGTGCTGGTGGTCCACCTGGGCATGAGCGGATCTCTGTGCGTCGTCGAGGCCGGCGTCGCCGAGCGCCCCCACACTCACCTCGCCCTGCGGCTACGGGGCGGTGGCGAGCTCCGATTCGTCGACCCCCGTCGCTTCGGGCGCCTGCTCCTCGGGGCCCCCGACGAGCTGGTGCGGCTGGGCCGGCTCCCCACTCTCGGACCCGAGCCGCTCGGTCCCGGTCTCCCCGACGCGTGGTGGCAGGCGGCGCTGCGGCGCAGCCACCGCCCGGTCAAAGCGCTCCTGCTCGACCAGAGGGTGGTGGCGGGGTGCGGCAACATCTACGCCGACGAGGCCTGTTTCCGGGCCGGGATCCGTCCCCAACGCCGGGCCGATCGCTGCACCCGGGCGGAGGCGTCGGCGCTGGGTCGCGCCCTGGAGGCGGTGCTGTGGACCGCCATCGCCAACCGCGGCAGCTCGATCGCCTCGTATCGAGACGGCTTGGGAGCGCGCGGGAGCGCCCAGCGGGCGCTGGCGGTCTACGGCCGAGCCGGTCAGCCCTGCTCCCGCTGCCAGGCTCCCCTGCGAGGCACCGTGGTGGCCCAGCGCACGACCGTGTACTGCCGCTCGTGTCAGCGCTGACACGAGCGCCCCGGGCCGGCGCCCGGGAGCTGGCGGCGACGCTCCTAGCGTTCGACGACCGCACCCCCGACCACCCCGCCAGAGGAGGCCAGGGGGTGGCGGTGGCGGGACTCGCCCGGCACCTTCCCGCGGCCGGCGTCGCGGTGGTGGTGTGCAGCAGCCGGCGCGCCCCTGCGGGGCTGCAGTGGCCCGGGGGCGGGCCCACCCGGCGGCCGGCCCTGGACTTCTCGTGGTGGCTGGCGCGGCAGCTGCCGGAGCTGGCCCGGCGCACGCGCCCCGCCGTCTGGCACGCGCAGGGGGGGCCCGGAGGGGTCCTGCTGCTGCGCCGGCCGCCCGGCGCGCCGCTGGTCTACACCGCCAATCACACCTACCGGCAGGCCCATGGCGGCCGCTGGGCCACCCGCCCGCTGGCACTGCTGGAGGGCCGCGGCTACCGGGCCGCCGCGCACGTCCTGGCGATTTCCGCCTCCACCGCCCAGGCGGTGGTCAGCGATCACGGGGTGGCGAGGGATCGGGTATCGGTGCTGGCACCCGGGATCGACGCCGCGCTCTTCCACCCGCCCGCGCCGGGGGAGAGGGAGCCGGCGACGTTGCTCTTCTGCGGTCGACTCGAGCCGGTCAAGGGGCTCGCCGTTTTCACCGCGTTGGTCGACGAGCTCGCCGAGGAGCGCCCCCAGCTGCGCGCGATCATCTGCGGAGACGGGCCCGAGCGGGATCGGGCGGCCGCCCTCGCCCGCCGTTGGCCGGGTCGGGTGGTGGTCACCGGACGAATCGAGGACGAGCAGCTGGCGGCCCAGCAGCGACGAGCCACGATCTGCATCGTCCCCTCCGCCTACGAGGGGCTGGGACTGGTCGCGCTGGAGGCGCTGGCGTCGGGCACGGTGGTCGTCGCCCACGACGTCAGCGGGCTGCACGACCTGGCCGCGGCCGGGCTGCTGCTGGTCCCTCCCGGGCGGCCGCGAGCGCTCGGCACGGTGGTGCGCGAGCTGCTCGACGACCCCGCCCGTCGCGACGCGGCGGGCGCGGTTGGGCGCGCCCACGTGCTGGCCCACCACAGCTGGGCGGAGGTCGCCCGGGCCACCTCCGCGGTGTACCGGGGGGTGGGGGAGGAGCGCTGACCCTCGGCTCGGCGGCAGCGCCCGCGGCCGCCCCGGCCGCCGCCGGGCCCGATCAGCCGGTCGCGTCCGCCTGCTCGGACCAGGCGCCGTAGAGCTGGTCGAGATCCTGGCGCAGGCCGGCGTGGCGGCGGGACAGCTCGGTCGATCGACCGCGATCACGGTAGGTGGCGGGGTCAGCGAGCTGGGCCTCGAGGTCGCGCAGGGCGGACTCGGCCGTGCCGATTCGCTGCTCCAGGCCGCCCGCCTCCTGGCGGCGACGGGCGGATCCCCGGCGAGCCGCGCTCTGGGCCCGCCCCGCCGGGGCGGCGGCCCCGGCCGACCCCGCCGGCGCGGACCCGGGCGTGGGCCGGGTGCGCGGCTCCGAGGACGGCTGGACCGGGCGCGGCGGGCGCAGCTCGCCCTCCTGGACGGTCCAGACGGCGGTCGCCACCGCATCCACGAAGAACCGGTCGTGCGAGACCAGCACGCAGGCGCCCTCATAGCGCTGCAGGGCGGTCTCCAGCACCTCCATGGTCGGGATGTCGAGGTGGTTGGTGGGCTCGTCGAGCACCAGGCAGTTGGCGTCGTCGAGGGCGAGCCGTGCCAGCGCCACCCGGGCCCGCTCGCCGCCGGAGAGGCTGCCCACGGTCTGATGGACCTCGTCGCCGGTGAAGAGGAACGCCCCGAGCGCGGTCCGGGCGCGCTCCACCCCGACCTCGGGGTGCTCGGAGAGCACCGACTCCAGCACCGTCTGGTCGGGATCCAGGTCGCTGAGGTCCTGGCGATACACGCGCAGCCGCGCTCGGGCCCCCAGGTGGACCGAGCCGGCCACCGGGGGGAGGACGCCCACCAGGGTGTGCAGCAGGGTGGTCTTGCCGGCCCCATTGGGGCCGGTCACCGCGAGCCGGTCGCCCCGTGCCACCACCAGCTCGGGCACCGTGAGCAGCGCGCGCCCCCCCCGCCCGCAGGCGAGCTGGTCGGTGCGCACCACGATCCGCGCGGACGGCGCCGCCTGCAGCTGGAGCCGCATCCGCTCCGGCACCGGCACCTCGGGGACCCGCTCCAGGCGATCGAGCTTGGTCTGGCGTCCCCGCGCCTCCCGGGCACGCTGGCCGGCCTTGTAGCGGCGGATGAAGTCCTCCTGATGGGTGATGTGGGCCTGCTGCGTCTCCCACTCCTTGGTCCAGCGCGCCCGCCGCTCGCTCCGCTGGCGCAGGTAGGCGGTGTAATCACCCTCGTAGACATGGGAGCGGCCCGCCTCGAGCTCCAGCACCCGATTGCAGACCCGGTCGAGGAAGCGGCGGTCGTGGGACGCGATGCAGAGCGCCTCGCGGGTGCCCACAAGGAACTGCTCGAGCCACTCGATCGCCTCCAGGTCGAGGTGATTGGTGGGCTCGTCGAGGAGCAGCAGGTCGGCGTCCTGGAGCAGCAGCTTGGCCATTTCCAGACGCCGCACCTGGCCGACGCTGAGCTGGCGGGGAGCCCGGCTCTGGAGCTCCTCGGTCAGCCCGAGCCCGTGCAGCACCGCCCGGGCGCGCGCCTCCAGGTCGTAGCCCCCCATCCCCTCGTAGGCGGCCTGGACCTCGCCGTACCGCTGCAGCGCCTGGTCCGCCTCGGGACCGGGCTGTTGCAGCCGCTCCTCCAGCCGGGTCATCTCATAGCGCAGGTCGGAGAGGTCGGTGCGGCTCGCCATCGCCTCGGCCAGGACCGTCTCCGCCAGCGGGGCGGGCGACTCCTGGGGCAGGTAGGCGGCCCGCAGGCGGCGCTGGCGCTCGATCGTGCCGCTGGCGGGGTCGGCCACCCCGGCCAGGCAGTCGAGCAGGCTGGACTTGCCCGCCCCGTTGGCGCCCACCAGCGCCAGGCGGTCGTCCGCCTCCAGCCGCAGCGAGAGACCGCGGAGCACGGTGGTCGCTCCGAAGGCGATCCCGACGTCCGAGCAGACCAGCAGCGACACGCACACCTCCAGGCGGGGGCGGCCCGCTCACCCAGGTAGTCTACGAAGCGTCGCCCCAGCGTCCTGCCGGCGGGGACTCGGCACCGTCGCCGGTGGGGTCCCTTTGGCATACTCGCCGGATGGCCGTGCCCCCCGCGACCCTCACGCTCCGGGCTCCCTTCGAGCCCACCGGTGATCAGCCCGAGGCGATCGCGCGCCTGCTCGAGGGAACCCGCCGGGGCGACCGCCACCAGGTTCTGCTCGGGGTCACGGGCAGTGGCAAGACCTTCACGGTCTCCAACGTGATCGCCCGCCTGGGGCGCCCCACCTTGGTGCTCAGCCCCAACAAGACGCTGGCCGCCCAGCTGTGGGCGGAGTTCAAAGCGTTCTTCCCCGAGCATGCGGTGGAGTACTTCGTCTCCTACTACGACTACTACCAGCCCGAGGCGTACATCGCCCGCACCGACACGTACATCGAGAAGGACTCCTCGCGCAATGAGGAGATCGACCGACTCCGCAATGCGGCCACCCGGTCGCTGCTGACGCGCCGGGACGTGATCGTGGTCGCCTCGATCTCCTGCATCTACGGGGTGGGGTCTCCCGAGGACTACCTTGGGGAATCGATCACTCTGCGCCGCGGCGAGGGCTGGCGCCGCGACATCGTGCTGCGCAAGCTCTCCGACCTCCAGTACCAGCGCAACGACATCGACTTCGCCCGCTCCCGCTTCCGGGTGCGCGGCGACACCGTCGATCTCCAGCCCGCGTCCGAGGAGGTCGCCACCCGGATCGAGTTCTTCGGCGACACCGTGGAGCGGATCCGAGACTTCGACCCGCTCACCGGTGAGCTGCTGGGCGAGCGGGAGGAGCTCACCGTCTTCCCCGCCTCCCACTACGTCACGCCCCGCGACCGCCTGGAGCGGGCGCTGGCGGCGATCGAGGTCGAGCTGGAGGAGCGCGCCGGCGAGCTCGATCGCGAGGGCAAGCTGCTGGAATCGCAGCGGCTGCGCCAGCGAACCCTCTTCGACTTAGAGATGCTCCGCGAGACCGGCAGCTGCGCCGGGGTCGAGAACTACTCGCGCCATCTCACCGGGCGGCGTCCGGGGGAACGGCCCTTCACCCTGATGGACTTCCTGCCCCGTGACGCCCTGATCGTGGTCGACGAGTCGCACATCGCCGTGCCCCAGATCGGGGCGATGGTGGGAGGCGACCGCTCCCGCAAGCTCCCACTGGTCGCCTACGGGTTTCGGCTGCCCTCCGCCCTCGACAATCGCCCGCTCACCTTCGCCGAGTGGGAGCAGGTGACGGGGCAGCTGATCTACGTGTCGGCCACTCCCGGTCCCTACGAGCTGGAGCGCGCCGGCCAGATAGTGGAGCAGCTCATCCGTCCGACCGGGCTGCTCGACCCGGTGGTGACGGTCCACCCCACCCGGGGGCAGGTCGACCACCTGATCGAGCAGATCCGGGCCACCACCGCCCGGGGCGAGCGCACCCTGGTCACCACCCTCACGAAGCGGATGGCCGAGGACCTCACCGACTACCTGCGCGAGGCGGGCATCCGGGTGCAGTACCTGCACTCCGACATCGACACCCTGGAGCGGGTCGAGATCCTGCGTGATCTGCGCCTTGGGGTCTATGACGCGTTGGTGGGCATCAACCTGCTGCGCGAGGGGCTGGATCTGCCCGAGGTCGCCTCGATCGCGATCCTGGACGCCGACAAGGAAGGGTATCTGCGCAGCGCCCGCTCGCTGATCCAGACGGTGGGCCGGGCGGCTCGCAACGTCAACGCCCGGGTGGTGATGTATGCCGACCGCGTCTCTGCTGCGATGGCGGTCGCGATCGAGGAGACCGAGCGGCGCCGCGGGGCCCAGGCCGCCTACAACATCGCCCACGGGATCACTCCCAGCACCGTGGTGAAGGCGGTCCGGGAGTCGGAGGGGCTGCGGGTCGAGCGCCAGGAGCAGGCGGTCCAGTTCCAGGAGACCCAGGGCCTGCCGCCCGACGAGCTGCTTCGCCTCACCCACGAGCTAGAGCGGGCGATGCGGCGTGCCGCCGAGGGACTTGAGTTCGAGCGGGCCGCCCAGCTCCGGGATCGGCTGGTGGCGATCCGCAAGGCACCGGGCCCGGATCCCGGCGGCGCCGCCCCCGCCTCCCGCCCGACGCCGCGGCGCCGCCGCGGCCGATGAGCACCTGGCCGGGGCATCCCTACCCGCTGGGCGCCACCTACGACGGTCGAGGGACCAACTTCGCGCTCTTTGCCGAGCATGCCGACGCGGTCCGCCTCTGCCTCTTCGATGAGGCCGGCCGTGAGACCTGCATTGAACTGACCGAGGTCACCGCCTTCTGCTGGCATGCCTACCTTCCCGGAGTGGGTCCCGGCCAGCGCTACGGGTACCGAGTCGATGGGCCCTACCGGCCCGCCGAGGGCCTGCGCTACAACCCCAGCAAGCTTTTGATCGATCCCTATGCGCGCGCGATCGAGGGGGCCGTGCGCTGGACTCCGGCGGTGTTCGGCTACACTTCCGCCGCCGGCGGGGGCGGGTCGGCGCGCAGCACCGTCGACTCCGCCCCGCAGGTGCCGCGATCGGTGGTGACCGACCCCAGCTTCGACTGGGGTGACGACCGGCCGCTGCGCGTGCCCTGGCACGAGACGGTGGTGTACGAGGCCCACGTCCGGGGCCTCACGATGCGCCACCCCGAGGTCCCCTCGGACCTGCGCGGAACCTTTGCCGGGCTCGCCACGCCCGCCCTGGTGGCGCATCTGGAGGCGCTGGGGATCACGGCGCTGGAGCTGCTCCCCGTGCACCATTTCGTCGATGACGGTCGCCTGGCCGCCCGCGGGCTGCGCAACTACTGGGGCTACAACTCGATCGGATTCTTCGCGCCCCACGCTGGCTACAGCGCCAGCGGGGAGCGGGGCGGCCAGGTGACCGAGTTCAAGGCGATGGTGAAGGCGCTGCACGCCGCCGGCATCGAGTTGATCTTGGACGTGGTCTACAACCACACCGGCGAGGGGGGGGAGCTGGGGCCCAGTCTCAGCTATCGGGGGATCGACAACGACGCCTACTACCGGCTCGACCCCAACGACCGCAGCCGCTACGTCGACTACACCGGAACCGGCAACACCATGAACATGCGCCACCCGCACGTGCTCCAACTGATCATGGACAGCCTGCGCTACTGGGTCGTCGAGATGCACGTCGACGGCTTTCGTTTCGACCTCGCGGCCACGCTGGCGCGCGAGCTCCACGACGTGGACCGGCTCTCGGCGTTCTTCGACCTGATCCAGCAGGATCCGGTGGTGAGCCAGGTCAAGCTCATCGCCGAACCCTGGGACGTGGGCGAGGGCGGCTATCAGGTGGGCAACTTCCCCCCGCTCTGGTCGGAGTGGAATGGACGCTATCGCGACACGGTGCGCGACTATTGGCGGGGCGCGGAGCGAGGGGTCGCCGAGTTCGCCTATCGCTTCACCGGCAGCTCGGACCTGTACGCGTCCAACGGTCGCCGCCCCTACGCCTCGATCAACTTCATCACCTGCCACGATGGCTTCACGCTTCGCGATCTGGTCAGCTACGACCGCAAGCACAATCGGGCCAACGGCGAGGACGACCGCGACGGCGCCGACGACAACCGCTCCTGGAACTGCGGGCTCGAGGGCGACACCGACGATCCCGCGGTGCTGGCGCTCCGCCGGCGCCAACAGCGCAACCTGCTCGCCACCCTGCTGCTCTCCCAGGGAGTGCCGATGCTGCTGGGCGGGGACGAGCTCGACCGCACCCAGCGGGGCAACAACAATGCGTACTGTCAGGACAACGAGCTCTCGTGGTTCGACTGGACGCCGACCCCGGGGGCGCACCAGCTCCGCGACTTCGTCGCCCAGCTGGTGCGGCTGCGCCAGCAGCACCCGGTGCTGCATCGGCGCAAGTGGTTCGAGGGGCGCCCGCTGCACGGGTCGGGGGTCTCCGACATCGGCTGGTTCACGCCCAGCGGCCACGAGATGACCGACGACGAATGGGGCCAGGGCTTCGTCAAGTCGATCGGCGTGTTCCTCAACGGCGACCAGATCCCCAGCCCGGGGCCCCAGGGGGAGCGGATCCGCGATGACAGCTTCTTCGTGCTCCTCAACGCCCACCACGAGCCAGTGGTGTTCCAGCTTCCCCAAGGACCCTGGGGCCGGCAGTGGGTGGGGATCGTCGACACGGCGACGGAGACCGGAGCCGGGCCGGGGGAGGTCCACCCGGCGGGCCAGCCGGTCCCGATCGAGGGCCGCTCGCTCCGGGTGCTGATCCGCCGCGACTAGACGATCGAGCCTCACCGTGCCGGTCGCGACCCCGGCTCGGCCCCGTTTCTGGGCCCCGAGCGCGGCCGCGCGGGCGCCACGAGCGGAGTAGACTCTGCCCCCAACAGCCGCCGACGGGGCGGGTGGGGGAGGGCATCGATGGACGCGACCCGGCTGGCCGGTGGCACCGGTCGCCGCCCCGAGCTCGGCTCCGCCGGGCGCTCTCGGCCCGGCCCGAGGGCGCCCGGGGGCGCGGGCACGGCCCCGACCCGTTGTGGGGACATCCTCCCGCGCCCGAGGCCGGCCCGGGGCCGGGCCGGCGGCGGGAGTCAGCGACCATCGGCATTAAGGAGGAGCACGTCGCCATGGACAAGGACACGTCCCAGGCCCGACTGACCCGTCCCCCCGGGTGGCGGCGCGCGGCTCTGGCCGCGGTCATCCCGCTGGTGCTGCTGGCCACCTTCGCCGGGAGCGCGGCCGCCCGCGCCACCTCGCCGCAGGCGGCGAGCGGGGGGCTGGTCAGCTACGCCCTGCCGGCGGGCAACACCCCCAACTACATCTTCCCGCTCACCCCCGGGGCGGACTCCAGCGTCCTCAATCTCACCGATTTCCAACCGCTCCTGTATTCAACCCTGTACTACTACCAAACTGGCAGCCATATCAAGGTCAACCCGGGCCTCAGCCTGGCGGAGCCCCCCAGCTTCGCGGTCCGGGGCGGACACACCGTGGTCACCATCACCTTGAAGACTCTTGACTGGTCCGATGGCCAGCCGATCACCACCCGCGATGTTGAGTTCTGGATGAACCTGGTCAAGGCCAACGTGTCCGACTGGTACGCGGCGGTGCCAGGCTCCTTTCCCTACAACGTGATCGGGCAGGACTACATCAATGCGCACACCTTCACGCTCACCTTCAACGGTGTCTACAACGATTACTGGCTGCTCTACAACGAGCTGCTGCAGGTGACCCCGATCCCCCAGCACGCCTGGGACCGGACCTCGGCGTCGGGCCCGATCGGCAACTACGACCGCACCCCGGCGGGAGCCCGGGAGGTCTACAAGTACCTCAACCTCCAGTCGCAGGCCCTGGGCAGCTACGCGACCAGCCCGCTGTGGAAGGTGGTGGACGGCCCCTGGAACCTGTCGTCCTTCGATGCCAGCACCGGATTCACGGTCTTCACTCGCAACTCGAGCTTCCGTGGACCCGGTCCCCGCCCCTCGGTCGGGACCCTGGAGCTGGTGCCCTTCACCAGCGACACCGCCGAGTTCGACGCCCTGCGCTCAGGCGCGATCGACTACGGCTACCTGCCGATCCAGGACGTGAGCCAGAAGGGAGTGCTGGCGCGATCCGGCTACCGGATATCCCCCGAGATCGGGTGGGCGACCACCTTCATGCCGCTCAACTACACCAACACCCTGGGGGCAGCGCCGATCCTCAAGCAGCTGTACGTACGCCAGGCGATGCAGCACCTCATCGACCAGCCCGCCTACATTCGGGCCATCTTCAAGGGGTACGCCACCGCCTGCTACGGTCCCGTCCCCTGCGCGCCCACCAGCCAGTTCCTCAATCCCGCCGAGCGGGATGCCGTCTACCCTTATGATCCCCGCGCCGCCGTCCACCTGCTTCAGAGCCACGGCTGGGCGGTGCATCCCGACTCGACCTCCACCTGCAGCCACCCCGGCGCCGGCCCCGCCGACTGCGGGGCGGGGATCAAGAAGGGCGCCCCGCTGAGCTTCACGCTGTTGTATGACAGCGGCTATCTGGCGCTGGAGCAGGAGATGGAGGCGGTGAAGTCGTCGTTCTCCGCCGCCGGAATCCAGCTGCAGCTGTCCACCGCGCCCTTTGACACGGTGATCGGGGAGGTCGATCCCTGTAGCAAGAGCAATGCGCCCACCTGCCACTGGGAGATCGGCAACTGGCAGAACCCCGATGCCTGGACCTATTCCCCCTACCCCTCGGGCGGCGAGATCCTCCGCTGCGGTGCCTTCGATAACGCCGGAAACTACTGCAACCCGACCGGCGATGCGCTCATCACCGGCACCCATCGCTCGAGTGGGGTGCGGCCGATGTTCCAGTACCAGGCCTTCATGGAGAAGCAGCTGCCGGTGCTCTGGTTGCCGTCGCCGGACGCGCAGCTGAGCGCCATCAAGCGGACGCTTCGGGGGGTGGTTCAGGCCCCCCTGCTGTACCTCAACACCCAGTACTGGTCGATCGCGCACTAGCGCTCGGCCGGGGGGGCGGGGGCACTGGCCCCCGCCCCTGCCGGTGGGTCAGTCGGCCGCGATGGCGGACAGCCCCGAGGCCTGCACCAGCCGATTGATCTCGGGCAGCCGCTCGGTGCAGAGCCGCTCGAGGTCCCCCAGGGCGGCTTCGGCGCGCTCGCGCAGGGTGGCGAACACCGCCTCGACCTGGCGAGTGGGGGCGGTGTCGGCGCTGGCGACGACGTCGGGCAGCTGGGCCAGCTTGTAGTCGAGTCCGACCGGGTATTCCATGCTTTCGATCTCGTGGTGCATCCGCGGCTGGGTGAGCCGAGCCTCGATGGCGCCCGCCTGCTCCCGCAGGGCCGCCAGTCCGTCACGGAGCTCGACTGGGATCCCGGGGCGGTCCGCCCAGCTGCCAGCGGCCTGACCAAGGCGCCGGATTCGGGCCAGCCCTTGATTGAGGCGGAGCTGCGTCGACTCGATCGCCTCCAGCAGGTCCGCCTGGCGCACGAGGTCGGCGTCGGACGCGGTCGAGGTGGGGTCCTTGCGCACCTCCACGGTCCCGTGGGCGGTGGCGTCCCCGGCGCGAAGCTCCAGGGTGTACCGTCCCGGTGCCACCAGATGTCCCTCTTCCATCGAGAAGCGGTCGTCCTCGTCGGGGTGATCCTTGCGCAGGCCTTCGCTCTCGAGGTGGACCCCCGCGGTGCGCAGGTTCCAGGTGAAGGCGTGCGCGCCCGCGGCCGCCGAGAGCAGCCGGAGCCGGTCACGCTCGCAATCGGGCGCCGCGCCCGGCTCGGGCCGCGTCGCGCCGAACGCGATCACCTCGCGTCCCTGGGAGTTCCGGACCACCAGGCTAAGGGATGCGGCCGGGACCGCCTCCTGCAGCCAGTAGCGCACGGTGCACCCGCTGGCCGGGTTGGCGCCGGCACCGAGAACCACGGTCTCGTGCCCGCCATCGGGCCGGCGCACCGACTCGAACGCCCCGACGCTGCCGAGGTAGTGGATGCCGGGATCGGTCGAAGGTCCCCCCGCCGGGGCGGGGTAGCGGTGGACGACCTCGGGGACCACCAGCTGGAGCGGCTCCTCACCCCGCGGCGGAGCTCCGCGCCGCAGCGGGGTGAGGTCGTCGAGGACCCAGAATCCGCGCCCGTGGCTGGCGGCGACCAGGTCGTGGCCCTTGATCGCAAGGTCATAGATGGGGACGACCGGCAGGTTGAGTCGCAACCGCTGCCAGTGGGAGCCGTCATCCTCCGAGACGTAGGGACCGGCCTCGGTGCCGCAGTAGAGAAGCCCCGCGCGGGACGGGTCGGCCCGGATCACGCGGCAGAAGTCCGCCTCGCCGATTCCGTCGGTGATCATGGTCCAGCTGCGGCCCGCGTCCCGGCTGCGCAGGAGGTAGGGCCGCCGGTCCTGCAGGCGATACCGGGTGGCGGCGAGATAGACGGTCTCGGCATCGTGGGGAGACGGCTCCACCGTCACCACCCACGCCCACTCCGGAAGTCCCGCGGGGGTGACATCGCTCCAGTTCGCACCGGCGTCCCGAGAGACGTGGACGCGTCCGTCGTCGCTGCCGACCCACAGCAGGCCCGCCTGCCGCGGCGATTCGGCCAGGGTCGCGATGGTGCAGTAGACCTCGGCGCCCGAGGTGTCGAGCGTGATCGGTCCCCCCGAGGCCCGCAGCTTGTCAGGGTCGTTGCGGGTGAGGTCGGGGCTGATCGCCTCCCAGCTGTGGCCCTCGTCGCGAGACCGGAAGACGCGCTCGCCGGCGGTGTAGAGGACCCCCGGGTCGTGGGGGGAGTGCCCCACCGGGAAGGTCCAGGGGAATCGGTGGCGCCAGCCCGCGGGGTCCTCGCCATAGCCGGATTCGGGCCACACCGTGATCTTCTGGGAGCGGCCGGTGCGGTGGTCGTAGCGGAGCAGCGGGCCGCCCCCGCCACCCGAGCTCCCCACCGCCCCGCAGTAGACGACGTTGTCGTCGCGGGGGTCGACCGCGATGTAGCCGCTCTCCCCGTGACCGACGATCTGGCACTCCTCCCAGAGGATCGCGCCGGCGCGGCTGCGGCTGGGAACCCGGATCGCCGAGTTGTCCTGCTGAGTGCCGTAAACGCGGTAGGGGAAGTGGTCGTCGACGGCGAGGTGGTAGAACTGGCCGGTCGGCTGGTTGTAGATGCTGGAGAAGCTGGCTCCGCGATTGAAGGAGATGCAGGCGCCCCCGTCGTTGCCCTCGATCATCCGGCGCGGGTCGCGAGGATCGATCCAGAGGTCGTGGTTGTCGCCGTGGGGGGTCTCGATCCGACTCCAGCTGCGGCCGGCGTCGATCGATCGCCAGAACTCGTAGTCGAGCCCGTAGAGGGTGTCGGGGTCGAGGGGATCGGGGACCAGATGGCAGTAGTACCAGGGTCGGCCCAGCAGTCCCTTCTCGGTGGAGACGCGCTCCCAGGTGTCACCCCCATCCTCGCTCCGATAGAGGCCGCCCTGAGACTGCGCCGCCTCGATCACCGCGAAGACCCGCAGCGGCCGGCCGGGGGCGGCGCAGACGCCGATGCGCCCCAGCAGGGCGGTGGGGAGGCCGGGGCGACGGGTGAGCTCCTCCCAGGAGTCTCCGCCGTCGAGGGAGCGGTACAGGCTGCTCTCGGACCCTCCCGACTCCAGCCCCCACGGGCGTCGCACCGCGTGCCACAGGGCCGCGTAGAGGACGCGCGGGTTGCTGGGGTCGAGCCACAGGTCACAGGCCCCCGCCTGCTCGTGGCGGAAGAGCACGTGCTCCCAGCTGCGCCCCCCGTCCCCTGAGCGGAAAACGCCGCGATCTGAGCTGGGACCGAAGATGTCGCCCAGCGCGGCGACGTAGACGCGGTCGGGGTCGGTCGGACTGACCCGGACCCGGGCGATGTGGCGGGTGGCGTCGAGTCCGGCATGGGTCCAGCTGCGGCCGCCATCGGTGGAGCGGTAGACGCCGTCGCCCGCGATCACGTCGTTGCGAACGCACGCCTCGCCGGTGCCGGCATAGACGACGTTGGGGTCGGATGCGGCCACCGCCAGCGCCCCCACCGCGGCTGAGCGGAAGTGGGCGTCACTGACATTCCGCCAGGTGATGCCGGCATCCTCGGTCTTCCACACCCCGCCGCCGCACGCGCCCAAGTAGAAGGTGGCGGGCTCGGCGGGGTCCCCCGCGACCGCCACCACCCTGCCTCCCCGGGACGGACCGATGTTGCGCCAGCGCATGGCATCGGTCCACTGCGGTTCGTTGGTCATGGCCACCACCTCCCAGCTGCGGGCGGCCGTCCCCATCCCGGCCGACGAGCCCCGAGCCCCAGTCTAGCGGGACCGGGGAGCGGTCCCGGCCGGCTGCGGTCTGGGGCCGGGGCGCCCCGCTAGACTGGCCGGCGATGGACTCGACCGCGCGATCGCGACCTCCCCGGCTGGCCCCGGGCATGCACCTCGGACTGGTGGCGCCCAGCAGTCCGACGCTGGAGCCGTCGAGCACGGCGCGTGGGATGCGCGCCCTCGAGGCGCTGGGCTTCACGACCGAGCTGGCTCCCCACGCAACCGACGCCTACGGCTACCTCGCCGGGAGCGACCGTGACCGCGCCGAGGACCTCCTCACCATGTTGGAACGCCCCGACATCGACGCGGTGGTGTGCGTCCGGGGGGGGTGTGGGGCCCTGCGCACCGCCATGGCGCTGGATCCGGAGCGGCTGCGGCGCCTGCGCAACCGGGCCCCCAAGGTGTTCGTCGGCTACTCCGACATCACCGTGCTCCACGGCCTGATCGAGCGGACCCTCGGCTGGACCACGTTCTACGGACCGATGGTCATCTCGTGGGCTCAGCCCACCGACTACCTGCGCCTCGGCTGGCGCCGCGCGCTGATGGATGCGGGCCCATTTCCGATCGACCCGGATCCCGACGACCCCTTCGTCGAGACGCTGGTGCCGGGCGTCGCCGAGGCCGAGCTCGGGGGGGGCTGTCTCACGCTGTTGGCGGCCCTGATCGGCACCCCATGGGAGCCGGACCTGCACGGTCGGATCGTGTTCTTTGAGGACATCGGCGAGGATCCGTACCGGATCGAGAGGCTGCTGAGCCAGATGGTCGCCTCCGGCCGGCTTGAAGGCTGTGCCGGGATCGTGATCGGCGAGCACGCCAACTGCGGACCCCGCGAGCCGGGACCGACGATCGGGCTGGAACAGGTCTTCCGCGACCTGGTCCTGCCCCTCGGGGTGCCCACCCTCTACCATCTGCCGATCGGCCACGGCCGCCAGCTGGCCACCCTGCCGCTCGGGGCCCGCGCCCGGCTGGACGCCGATGCGGGCACCCTGACGGTGCTGGAGGCGGGGGTCAGCTGAGGGAGGGGCCGGCCTCCCCCGGGGACGTCTGGCCGAGGGGGTGTCGCGAGGGGGGCCCAGACACGGGCGGAGCCGGTCCGCCCCGCCCGGCGGAGATCCCGGCGGCACCTCGGGAGGTCGCCCCGGGGGCGGGCCGCACCGGTGGGGACCGGTGGGCGAGAAGCCCAGGACGTCCGGGACCCTGGGCAGGAGGGCCGATCCTGCTGCGGACCGGTCCTCGCCGTGGGATGACCCGCGGGGACGCCCCGCCCCGACCCGCGGCGGGAGCGGGCGGTGGTCGCCCTCCGGGTAGGCCCGGCCCGCTGCCGATCCCTGACGGTGGGCGGTCCCGGGCGCGCGGGGGCCCGGTCGACCGGGGGCGGTCCGCGACCCGTCGCGCGAGGTCCGAGCGATCTTGGGATGGGGCTCGCAGCTGCCGCTCGGGCCGCCCGAGGCGGATCTCGCCGGCCCCGGCCCCGGGGCGACTACGCGCCCGGGCCCGGTCCGCTACACTGCCGAGAACATGCGTTCGTCTTCCGGTCCCCCGCGCGCACCCGTCTCGCGCGGGGGCGAGGCCTCGGCGACCCCAAGGCCGACCGAGGCCTCGCCCCCGCAGTCGGTACGCTACCCATCGGTGGGACAGCAGATCCTCTCGATCCGGGGCGCTCGTGAGCACAATCTCAAGGGGATCGATCTCGACCTGCCCCGGGACCGGCTCACCGTGATCACCGGGCTGTCGGGGTCGGGCAAGTCGTCGCTCGCCTTCGACACCATCTACGCAGAGGGGCAGCGCCGCTACGTCGAGTCGCTCTCCGCCTACGCCCGCCAGTTCCTGGGCCAGATGGAGAAGCCGGACGTCGATCACATCGACGGGCTCTCGCCGGCGATCTCGATCGACCAGAAGGGCGCCGGCCGGAACCCGCGCTCGACGGTGGGGACGGTCACCGAGGTCTACGACTACCTGCGCCTCCTCTTCGCGAGAATCGGTCACCCGCACTGCCCCCGCTGTGGCCGCGAGATCAGCCGGCAGACGGTCGAGCAGATCGCCGACCAGGTGGCCCAGCTCGCCCAGGGAACGCGCATCCTGGTCACCGCGCCGATGGTGCGGGGGCGAAAGGGCGAGCACCAGGCGGCGATCGAGCAGGCGCGCAAGTTGGGATACGTCCGCGCCCGCGTCGACGGGCGGGTTTACGAGCTGGACGAGGTCCCCAGCCTCGACAAGCGCTACAAACACGATGTCGAGGTGGTGGTCGATCGGCTGGTCATCGCCGAGGGTGTGCTGCCGCGCCTGCGCGAGGCGGTCGAGCAGGCGGCGCAGCTGACCGGCGGCACCGTGCTGGTGCTCCCGGCTGACCCCGATGGCGCGACCGAGGAGATGCTCTTCTCCCAGCAGTTCGCCTGCGTGGTCGACGGGGTCTCGATCGAGGAGCCTGCCCCGCGGAACTTCTCGTTCAACAATCCGCATGGCGCCTGCCCCGGCTGCACCGGCCTCGGGGCCCGCCTCGAGGTCGACCCTGAGGCGCTGGTTGCGGACCCGGAGCGTTCGCTGGCCGAGGGTGTCCTCGGGGGCTGGACGCGGGGTCCCTCACAGCAGTGGCTGCTGGAGCTGGTGGCGGCCGTGGCCCGGGCCGAGCGGATCCCGCTGGATCGACCCTGGCGGCGTCTCACCCGGGCGCAGCGCGACCGGATCCTCTATGGCCTCGACCCCGGCGACACCGTGCGGATGCGATTCACGACGCGTAGCGGTCGGGTGCACACCTTCAACGCACGCTTCGAGGGGGTCATCCCCAACCTCGAGCGACGGTATCGCGAGACCGAGTCCGAGCAGGTGAAGTCCGACATCGAACGCCTGATGCTCCAGCGTCCCTGCCCGGACTGCAAGGGCAGACGGCTGAAGCCGGAGTTCCTGGCGGTGACCGTGGGCGGGATGGGGATCATGGACACCTGCGCCCTGCCGGTGGATCGCGCCCTGGATGCGATCGACGGGTGGCAGCTGGGCCCGCGCGAGCAGCTGATCGCACGGCAGATCCTGAAGGAGATCCGCGAGCGGCTGGGTTTCCTGCAGGACGTCGGGCTCCAGTACCTCACCCTCGACCGAGCGGCGGCGTCGCTGTCGGGCGGGGAGGCGCAGCGGATCCGGCTGGCCACCCAGATCGGCAGCCGACTCACGGGCGTGCTCTACGTTCTTGACGAGCCCTCGATCGGGCTTCACCAGCGCGACAATGCCAAGCTGCTGCACACGCTGCGCCAGCTCCGCGACCTGGGCAACACCCTGATCGTGGTCGAGCACGACGAGGAGACGATCCGCAGCGCCGACTACGTGGTGGACATCGGTCCCGGTGCCGGCGAGCTCGGGGGCGAGGTGGTGGTGGCCGGAACCCTGGCCACGGTGCTGGCGCACCCCACCTCTCCCACCGCCCAGTTCCTGCGCGGGGAGCGTCGGATCCCGATCCCAGCGCGGCGGCCCCCGGACCGGCGCCGCCAGCTGGTGGTGCGAGGCGCCCGGGCCAACAACCTGAAGGGGATCGACGCCGCCTTCCCGATCGGGTGCCTGGTCGGGGTCGCGGGGGTGAGCGGCTCGGGCAAGAGCAGCCTGGTCAACGACATCCTCTTCCGTCGCCTCGCCCAGGTCTTCTTCCACGCCCGGGAGCGGCCCGGCAACCATGACCGGATCGACGGGCTGGAGCACCTCGACAAGGTGGTCAGTGTCGACCAGGCGCCGATCGGGCGCACCCCCCGGAGCAATCCCGCGACCTACACCGGGCTGTTCACGCCGGTGCGTGAGCTCTTCAGCCAGATGCCGGAGGCCCGGGTCCGCGGCTACCGGCCCGGGCGCTTCTCGTTCAACGTCAAAGGCGGTCGGTGTGAGGGATGCGAGGGCGATGGGATGCTCAAGATCGAGATGCACTTCCTGCCCGACATCTACGTCACCTGTGATGTCTGCAAGGGCCGTCGCTACAACCAGGAGGCACTCGCCGTCCTGTTTCGGGGCCACTCGATCGCGGACGTCCTCGCCATGTCGGTGGACGAGGCGCTGGCGCTCTTCGCCAATCAGCCCGGGATCCAGCGCAAGCTCGCCACCCTGGCGGATGTCGGCCTCGGCTACATCCGGCTGGGTCAGCCGGCGACCCAGCTGAGCGGAGGCGAGGCGCAACGGGTGAAGCTGGCCACCGAGCTCTCCCGGCGGGCCACCGGTCGCACCCTCTACATCCTCGACGAGCCGACCACCGGGCTTCATTTCGCGGATGTCGAGAAGCTGCTCCAGGTGCTCCACCGTCTGGTCGACCACGGCAACACCGTGGTCGTGATCGAGCACAACCTCGACGTGCTCAAGGCCGCTGACTGGATCCTGGACCTGGGTCCCGAGGGTGGCGACGCCGGCGGCACCCTGGTCGCCCAGGGCACTCCCGAGACCCTGGCCGCCGACCCCCAGTCGGTGACCGGCCGCTACCTGGCGCCGGTGCTGGCGGCGGCCCGACCGCGGGCCGTGCCCGCCGCCAGCTGAGCCGGTGCCCGAGCCCTCCGGCCCCCGCTCCCTCCAGGGCTGGCAGGCCCGGGGATGCCTGGTGGGGATCGGCCTTATCGTGCTGCTGACGCTGGTGGTGGTGGTCCTCACCCTGCTCAGCCTGATGCCCCGCCGCTGACCGGCGGGCGGGGCAGGCCCCTCCGACAGGGGGGAGAAGGGGGCGTGGGTATGATCGAGGTGGTGGCTGGTGCCAGGCGGCTTGGCGTTCGGGGGGCGGTCGCCCGGCCGCGGGCGTGACCGGCGACAGGGGCGCGGACGGGGGCGAGCCGGAGGCCGGCCCCCGGGGGACGACCCCGCTGCTGGCCCGGCGCGACCTGCTCTCCGCCCGACTGGCGGCGGCGCCGGACGGTCCTGGGGTCTACGTCTTCCGCGATCGCGCCCAGCGGGTGCTGTACGTGGGCAAGTCGAGCGGGGTGCGGGTGCGCCTGCGCTCGTATTTCACCGCCATCGCCGCCCATCCCCGCCGCACCCAGCGGCTGGTGGCCGAGGTCGACGACTTCGCGGTGATCCCCTGCGCCAGCTCGCGGGAGGCGTTGATCCTTGAGAACACCCTGATCAAGCGGCACCACCCGCGCTTCAATGTCCGGCTCAAAGATGACAAGGCCTATCTCTACTTCCGCCTGCCCCAGCCGCCGCAGCCGGCCGCGGGGGTGGCCGGAGTCGAGCCCGAGCAGCGGCAGCGGGAGTTCCCGCGCCCCGGGTACACCCGCCGGCTGGGGCAGGATGGCGCCCGTTACTTCGGCCCCCACACCGACGCCAAGGCGCTGCGCTCGACGGTGCGCCAGCTGCGCACGATCTTCCCCTTCCGGGGATGCGGCGACAGCCAGTTCCGGCGGGGCCGCGTCTGTCTTGACTTCCACCTCGGGCTGTGCTGTGGACCGTGTGAGGATCGGGTCACGCCGCGCGCTTACGCCGCGCTGCTCGACGAGGTGGCCCAGTTCATGAGCGGGCGCACCGATCGGGTGGTGCGCCGGCTGCGTCGGGAGATGTCGCGGGCCAGCGGCGAGCTCGACTTTGAGCGCGCCGCCCGGCTCCGCGATCGCTTGCGGGCGGTGGATCGACTCACCGAGCGGCAGGTCGTCGCCGGAGCCGGCGGGGATGCCGACGCGCTCGGCCTGGAGCAGGTGGGATCGCAGGGGACGGTCGCGATCCTGTCGCTGCGCGAGGGGCGCGTCCACGGGATGGAGGTGCACGCGCTGGAGGGCCTCCAGGGGATCGAGGCGGCCGAGGTCCTCCAGAGCTTCGTCGGCCAGCACTATGCGCGCGCGACCCGGGTGCCGGCCGCGATCCTGCTCCCGGTGGAGCTGCCCGACGCCCCCCTGCTCACCGGGGTGCTGGGCCAGCAGCGCGGCGGACGGGTGGCGCTGCGGGTGCCCCAGCGGGGTGCGCTGCGCCAGCTGGTGGATCGCGCCGGGCAGGCGGCTGCCACCGCACACAGCCAGCAGCAGGTGACGGCCGACTACGACGCGGAGCGTACCCAGGCGATCCTGGAGGACCTGCGCCAGCGGCTCGGGGTGGCGGCCACTCCCCAGCGGATCGAGGGCTACGACATCAGCAACACGATGGGAACCAACAGCGTCGGGTCGATGGTCGTCTTCGAGCAGGGCCGGCCGCGGCCCGCGCACTATCGGAGTTTCGCCATCCAGACCGTGGTCGGGGCCAATGACGTCGCCAGCATCAAAGAGGTGCTCCGCCGTCGCTTCCGGCACCTGGCGCGGACCCCGCCCGCTGACGGCGGGGCGGTGGGGGCTGAGGCGGATGCCAGCTTCGGCACCCTCCCCGACCTCGTGGTCGTCGACGGCGGGCGCGGCCAGGTGAACGCCGCTCGCGAGGTGATGACCGAGCTCGGGCTGGAGGCTGTGGCCCTGGTGGGCCTGGCCAAGCGGCTGGAGGAGGTGGTGCCCCCGGGCACCGCCGAGGTGATCCGGCTGCCGGTCGAGAGCCCCACCCTGTTCCTGCTCCAGCGGCTGCGCGACGAGGCCCACCGCTTCGCCATCAGCCGCCACCGGCAGCGGCGGACCCGCGCCGCACGCCACAGCCGGCTCGATGGGGTCCAGGGGCTGGGGCCCAAGCGCCGCCGCGCCCTGCTGCGACACTTCGGCACCCTGGAGGCGCTCCGGCTGGCCTCGGTGGAGGAGCTCACGGCCGTCCCCGGCGTCACCCGGCCGGTGGCGCAGGCCCTCAAGGAGGTTCTGTGAGCCCGGGCTCGAGCGTGACCCCCTGCCGGCTGCGGCTGACCGGACCTCCGGGAAGCGGGGTGGCCCGGCTCCACCGCCGGTGGTCCCGGTCCGGCTGGGTGGCGCCGGGAAGCTGGGCCAGTGAGGGCGACGTCGGCGACGCCTCCAAACTGGCGGACGCCTGGCTCGCGGCTGAGGCCTGCGACCTGCGGGTCGCGCTGGACGCCGACGATCTCGCCTGCCTCGACCGCTGGCACCGCTGGAGCGGAGGCGGTGCGCCGCTCACGCTGGCGGCGGGCCGCGCCGCGCTTCGGGAGCGTCGGATCCGGCTCACCCCCGCGCGGCTCCGCGCCCAGCTGGTCCTGGACACGACCGCGCTGCACCTGGCCACCCTCGAGCGGCGGGTCGCCGCCGTGGCCCGCCACCTGGCGGCCCTGCCGCCGGAGCGGGCCCCGCTGCTGGTGGCGGAATCCTTCGCCTACGCCCGGGGGGCCCCCGGCGATGCCGACTGGTGCGTGGACACCCGGTTCCTGCGCAATCCCTACTGGGAGCCCTCCCTGCGGGAGCGGAGCGGACGCGACCCGGACGTGCGTGCCTTCGTGCTCCAGCAGCCCGCCGCCGGGCTCTGTCTCGCCGCCGTCACCGCGGCCCTCACCGCCTGTCGTGCGGAGTACGCGGACCGGGGCCGGCCGGTGCTGCGGGTGGCCTTCGGATGCACCGGGGGCCGCCACCGATCGGTGGCGATGGCGACCGCGGCGGCGAGGAGCTGGCGCCGGCGGGGGTGGCCCGTGCTGGTCTGGCACCGCGACTGTGATGGCGACCGCTCGCCGCAGGTCGGTGCTCACCGCCTGGCCGCGGGCACCCCTATCATGATCTGAGGCCCGGCGGGGGAGAGTCGGCGAACGATGGAGGGTCCCACAATGACCGTGCGGGTCGGGATCAACGGCTTCGGGCGGATCGGGCGCAACATCTTCCGAGCGGCCCGGGACGCGACCGACATCGAGATCGTCGCCGTCAACGACATCACCCACGCCGCGACGCTCGCGCATCTGCTGCGACACGACTCGGTGCTCGGTCCCTACCCCGGAACGGTCACGGTCGACGGCGACCGGCTGGTGGTCGACGGGCGCCCGGTGCGGGTCTACGCCGAGCGCGAGCCGGGTGCCGTTCCCTGGAGCCAGCTGGAGGCGCCGATCGTGCTGGAGGCGTCCGGCCACTTCACCGATGCCGCCCGTGCGCGGGCGCACATCGACCGCGGGGGGGCCCACACCGTCATCATCACCGCGCCCGCCACCCACGAGGATCTCACCATCTGCCTCGGGGTCAATCAGGGCGCGTACGACCCCAGCCGTCATCGGGTGCTGTCGAATGCCTCGTGCACCACCAACTGCCTGGCTCCGGTGGCGCAGGTGCTGCACCAGCGGTTCGGGATCGAGGCCGGGCTGATGACCACCGTGCACGCCTACACCAACGACCAGGTCCTGCTGGATGGCCCGCATGCGGACCTTCGCCGCGCGCGGGCGGCGGCGCTCTCGATCATCCCCACCAGCACCGGGGCCGCCAAGGCGCTGGCGTTGGTCGTACCCGAGCTCGCGGGTCGAGTTCACGGGCTGGCGCTGCGGGTCCCGGTGGCCAACGTGTCACTGGTCGACCTCACCGCCACGGTCAGTCGCCCGGCCACCGTCCCCGCCGTCACCCAGGCGTTCCAGGAGGCGGCCGCGGGACCGCTGGCGGGAATCCTCTCGGTCTCCAACGAGCCCCTGGTCTCCTGCGACTTTCGCGGCGACCGCCATTCCTCGATCGTCGATCTCGGCTCCACCATGGTGATCGGGGAGCGCCTGCTCAAAGTCCTCAGCTGGTACGACAACGAATGGGGCTACTCCTGCCGGGTGGTGGAGCTCGCCCAGATGGTGGCGGCGCGGATTCCGGCCGACATGCCGGTGGCGGGCCGCCACGGGTGACGGACGGGTGCGGCCCGCGGATGGCGGGGCTCGACGACCTCGAGGTGACCGGGCGGCGGGTGCTGGTGCGGGTCGACTTCAACGTCCCGCTCGCCCCCGATGGCAGCCTGCGCGACGACACCCGCATCCGCGCGTCGCTGGCAACCATCGATGAACTCCGCCGCCGCGGGGCGCGCACGATCCTGCTGACCCACCTCGGTCGCCCCCATGGTCGCCCCGACCCGAGCCTGGCCGTGGCGCCCGTGGCGCGCCGCCTGGGGGAGCTGCTGGGTGTCTCGGTCGCCACCGCCCAGGACTGTGTCGGCCCCCTGGCCGCGGCCGCGGTGGAGCGGACCCGTCCGGGTGAGCTCGTCCTGCTGGAGAACCTGCGCTTCCACCGGGGGGAGGAGGCCAACGATCCCACCTTCGCCGCCCAGGTGGCCGCACTCGGCGACCTGTTCGTCAATGACGCCTTCGGGACCGCCCACCGCGCCCACGCATCCACGGTGGGCGTGCCCGCGCTCCTGCCCGCGGTCGCGGGCCGGCTGATGGCGAAAGAGCTGGAGCAGCTGGGCGCGCTGTTTGCCGAGCCGCGCCGACCCCTGGTCGCGGTGGTGGGAGGGAGCAAGCTGACCAGCAAGCTGGCGCTGCTCGCCCACCTGGTCGACCGGGTGGACGCGCTCTGTCTGGGCGGCGCGATGGCCTCCACCTTCCTGGTGGCGGCCGGAGCCGAGGTCGGGACCTCGCTCACCGAGACGGATGCGGTCGATCAAGCGGCCGACCTGGTGCGCCACGCCAGCGATCGGGGGGTGGACCTGCGCCTGCCGGTGGACGTGGTGGTGGCGGCCGACCCCGAGGCGGCCTCCGCCACCGTCGCCACCTGCGATGTCCGCGCGATCCCCGCCGATCGCATGCTCCTCGACATCGGACCGGACACGGTCGCCACGTGGGCTCCCCTGCTCGCCAGCGCGGGGACGGTGGTCTGGAACGGTCCGCTTGGGCTCTACGAGCGGACCCCGTTCGCGAGCGGCACCCAGGGCGTGGCGGAGGCGATCCTTGCCGGCTCGGCGACCACGGTGATCGGGGGTGGCGATCTGGCCGCGGCGCTGCGGCAGCTGGGGCTGCTGGAGCGCTTCGACCACGTGAGCACCGGCGGTGGCGCCACCTTGGAATTCCTCGAGGGCCGTGTGCTTCCGGGGGTGGCGGCGCTCTGCCGGGCCGGCGACCCGGCTCTGACCGGGCTCGCGCGGACTCCCCCTGCCCCCGCCGTCTTCGCGAATCCCGCCGGCTGATGCGGCCACCGCGGCGTCGGCTGGTCGCCGGCAACTGGAAGATGCACACGACCGTCGCCGAGGCCGTCGGCCTCGCCGAGTCGATCCAGGCAGGCCTCGCCGCCCTGCCCGGGTGCGAGGTTGTGCTGCTGCCCCCCTTCACCAGCTTGTGGGCGGTGGGGCGACGGCTCGCCGGCGACCCCCGGATCCAGCTGGGCGCCCAGACCATGCACGCGGGCCCGCCCGGTCCGCATACCGGCGAGATCGCGGCGGCGATGCTCGTCGACCTGTGCACCCACGTCCTGCTCGGTCACAGCGAGCGTCGACGGGAGTTCGGGGAGACCGACGAGCTGATCCATCGCAAGCTGGAGGCGGCGCTGACCGCGGGGCTGCTGCCGATCGTGGCGGTGGGGGAGTCCCAGGCGGAGCACGACGCCGGCCAGACCGCAGAGGTGGTGGCCGACCAGACGCGCGCCGCCCTCGGCGGCTGCTCCGAGGACGAGGCCGCCCGATGCGTGATGGCCTACGAGCCGCTGTGGGCGATCGGCACCGGTCGGTCCGCCTCCGTCGCCGATGCGGTGGGGGCGGTGGACGCGATCCGGGATGTGCTCCGCTCCCGGTTCGGGCCGGTCGCCGACACCATCCGCATCCTCTATGGCGGAAGCGTCGATGCCGGCAACGCCTCCCAGATGTTCGCCGCCCCCGCGATCGACGGCGCGCTGGTGGGCGGCGCCAGCCTGCGTCCCGCCGACTTCTGCGCCATCGTCCGGGCCGCGGGTCTGGCCGGCTGATGGGGGCCGCGGCGGTCGTCCCCGCCATCCTCTGCATCGCGGACGGCTGGGGCGAGGGACCGCCAGGACCTGGCAACGCCATCCGGCTGGCTCGCACCCCGCAGCTCACCGCGCTGCGAGCCGGCGCGGTGGCGACCCGCCTCACCGCCCATGGCACCGCGGTCGGGCTGCCCGATGGCCAGCAGGGAAACTCCGAGGTCGGGCACCTCACCATCGGCGCCGGCCGGGTGGTGCAGCAGGATCTGACCCGCATCGACGCGGCGATCGCGGACCAGAGTTTTTTTGCCAACCCGGCCTTGGTGGGGGCGATCACGGCGGCGCGGGACCACGGCCGGCGGGTCCACGTCCTCGGCCTGCTCTCCGCCGGCGGGGTCCACAGCCACCAGGACCACATCCTGGCGATCTTCGAGCTCTGCCGCCGCCTCGGCATGCCCCAGGCCTACCTACATGCGTTCCTCGACGGTCGGGACACCCCCCCGACCAGTGGGGCGGGGTTCCTCGAGGCCGCGGCCGCCCGGCTGAGCCGGGAGGGCATCGGCCGGGTGGCCAGCTGTTCCGGTCGCTACTTCGCGATGGATCGGGACCACCGCTGGGATCGCATTCACGCCGCCTACCGGGCGATCGCGACAGGCACGGCCCAGGTGGTGGCCGACCCGGTCGCGTACGTGCGCGACCAGTACGCGGCCGGGGTCACCGATGAGTTCGTGACCCCGGTGGCGGTGGCACCGGCGGGAGCGGACCCGGTTTGGATCGCGGCCGGCGACACCGTCATCCATGCCAACTTCCGTCCCGACCGGGCCCGCCAGCTGACCCATGCCCTGGTGGACCCCCATTTCGACGCCTTCCCCCGCGGCGACCGCCCCGGCTCGCTCCAGCTGGTGACCTTGACCCGCTACGAAGCGGGCCTGCCGGTGGCGGTCGCCTTCAGCAAGCCCGACGTCCTGGGAACCCTCGGCGATGCCGTGGCCGCCGCCGGCCGGACGCAGTTCCACGTCGCCGAGACCGAGAAGTACGCCCACGTCACGTACTTCATCAACGGCGGGCGCGAGGCTCCCCTGCGCGGCGAGGAGCGCCACCTGGTCCCCTCGCCAAGGGTCGCGACCTACGATCTCGCTCCGGAGATGAGCGCGGCGGGGGTTGCGCAGGCGGTGCTGGGGCGGATCCGCGCCGGGTCCGACGCCCTGATCGTGGTCAACTTCGCGAACGCCGACATGCTGGGGCACACCGGCGACCTGGCCGCCACCATCGCCGGGGTGGAGGAGGTGGACCGCCATCTCGGTGCGATCGCAACCTCGGCGCTGGCCCAGGGGTGGCTGGTCTGCTTCACCGCCGACCACGGGAATGCGGAGGCGATGCTGGACCCCGCCACCGGCGGTCCCCGCACCGCCCATACGACGAACCCCGTCCCGCTGATTCTGGCCGGGCCCGCCGCGCGCATCGGGCGCGCCCTCGGCGACGGGGGAGCGCTGAGGGACGTCGCCCCCACGGTGCTGGCGGCGATGGGGATCGCGGTGCCGGCAGCGATGACCGGGTCCGACCTGCGCCGCTGAGGTGGGGCCGGTCGAGATCCCAGCGGGCGGGCTGAGGCCCTCCCCCGATCCCGTGCCGTCGCTCGCACCCCCTTAGAGTGGGGCGGTGCCCCGTCATCCCGCGCGACCCACCGCCCCCGCCCCCCGCCACCGCCGGCGCGCCCCCCGCTCGGGTGCCGACCAGCCGGTGCCGCTGGTGGGCATGGTCGCCATCGTCGGGCGGCCGAATGTGGGCAAGTCGACCCTGTTCAACCGACTGCTCGGCCGCCGCCAGGCGATCGTCTCCCCCCAGGCTGGGCTCACCCGCGACCGTCTCCTCGGCGAGGTGGAGTGGGGGAGGGTCCGCTTCACGTTGGTCGACACCGCCGGGCTCGACCCCCAGGACCATCCGGCGATCGCCGACGACCTCCCCGCCAACACCGTCGGGCAGGTCCAGATCGCCATCGACCAGGCCGATGTGATCTGCTTTGTCTGCGACGCCCGCACCGGCGCCACCCACCAGGACCAGGTGGTGGCGGAGCGGCTCCGCCGCGCCGCCGGCCGGGTGGTGGTGGTGGGGAACAAGGTCGAGAACCTCAAGGACCCCGGGTACCTGCACGAGCTTGGCCGGCTCGGGCTGGGGGAGCCGGTTCCCCTCAGCGCCCTCCACGGGCAGGGAACCGGCGAGCTGCTCGACCTGCTGGTGGCCGCGCTTCCGGCCGCCGATCCCCAGCTCGCCATCGATCGTGGGGGCGAGGAGGATGGCACGCCGCCCCGGCCGCTGCGCTGCGCCATCGTGGGTCGGCCCAACGTGGGCAAGTCGTCCCTGCTCAATCGCCTGACCGGCGAGGAGCGCAGTCTGGTGTCGACGGTGGCGGGGACCACCCGCGACCCCGTCGACACCCTGCTCGCCACCCCCTTGGGGACGGTCCAGCTGGTGGACACCGCCGGGATCCGCCGGCGCGGGGTGGTCGGCAGCGCGGTCGAGCACTACAGCCTGCTGCGGGCGCTGCGCGCGGTCGAGCGCGCCGAGGTCGCGGTGCTGGTGGTCGACGGAATCCAGGGCCTGGTCGCGCAGGACCGCCACGTGGCCGGGTATGCCCGCGACGCGGGCGCCTCCTTGGTGGTGGCGGTGAACAAGTGGGACCTGCTGGACCACGAGGGACGCGACGGCGACGTTCGCCTGCGCGAGCTCCGGCGGGCCTTCGACTGGGCCCCGGGCACCCCCTTCCTGTTCATCAGCGCCCGCACCGGACGGGGGGTCGGCCGGGTGCTGCCGGCGGCCTTCGAGCTCGGTGTGGCGCGCCAGCGGCGGGTTCCCACCCCCGAGCTCAACCAGTTCCTGACCGCCACCACCGTCCGCCAGCCGCCTCCCACCCACAAGGGCCGGCGGCTGCGCATTTATTACGCCGCCCAGACCCGCCAGGCGGTCCCCACCTTCGCCCTCTTCGTCAACGACCCCGATCTCCTCCACTTCTCCTACCTGCGGTTCCTGGAGAACCAGCTGCGGCTCCACTACGGATTCGCGGGGGCGCCGATCCGGCTGGTGGCCCGCCGCAGCGGCGCCGGCGCCGCCGACGCATGACCGTCACCGTCCTGGGCGCGGGCTCGTGGGGGCTGGCGCTGGCCCAGCTCCTGCACCAGCGGGAGCGACCGGTGCGGCTCTGGGCGCGCCGACCTGAGGTTGCGCGCGAGCTGGCGCTGCGCCGCCACCACCCGGTGTATCTGCCCCTGCTCGCCCTCAGCGAGGCGATCACCGTCACCGCCGACCTGGAGGCGGCGCTGGTGGGGGCCCACGTGGTGGTGCTGGCGGTGCCCACCACCGGGATGCGCCAGGTGGCGGGGGCCGCCAGCCCCTTCCTCAGCACCGCCAGCTTGGTGGTGAGCGCCGGCAAGGGCCTCGAGCCCGACACCGGGCTCACCATGACCACGGTGCTGCGCGGGGTCCTCCCCGAGCAGCTCCACGCCCACCTCGCCGTCCTCGGCGGCCCCAACATCGCCCACGAGGTGGCGGCGGGACTGCCCAGCGCGGCGGTGCTGGCGGCCAGCGACGACTCCACCGCCCACGACGCGCTGCGCCAGCTCGCGGCTCCCGGCTGGCGGCTCTACTCGAGCCGCGACCCGCTGGGGGTGGAGGTGGCCGGCGCCCTGAAGAACGTCGTCGCGATCGCCGCGGGGATCTGCGACGGCCTCGGGGTGGGCGACAACGCCAAGGCGGCCTTGATGACGCGCGGCCTGGCGGAGATGACGCGTCTGGGAGTTCGGGTGGGAGCCAACCCCTTCACCTTCGGGGGGCTGGCGGGGGTGGGGGACTGTCTGGTCACCTGCATGAGCCCCCACAGCCGCAACCGCCAGCTGGGCGAGGCGCTGGGCAGAGGTGCCAGCGCGGCCGAGGTGCGCGACCAGGGCCCGATGGTGGTCGAGGGCGTCAACGTGGCCCGCGCGGCGGTCGGCCTGGCGCAGCGCCATCGGGTCGAGCTCCCGATCACCCAGGAGGTGCACGCACTCCTCTTCCAGGGCAAGACCGTGGCGGACGCCGCCCGCGACATCATGCAGCGCGACCTGCGCCCCGAGCTGGTGCCGCAGGACCTCGGGCTGCCCGCCCCTCGCGGCCAGGCCGCCGACGTCCCCCGTCAGTAGAAGACGCGAGCCAGCTCGTACAGCTCGGCGGGCACCTGGCGGGCCGAGGCGACCACGTCGGCGATCATCGCCGGGACCACCTGATCGCCTCGTTTGACCGGGATCTCGCCGAAGCGACCGGCGCGGACGAGATCATGGGCCGCCGCCCCCACCCGGGTGGCCCAGATCCGGTCGTAGGCGGTGGGCTGCCCGCCGCGCTGGGTGTGTCCCAGGACGGTGATGCGGGTCTCGAAGCCGGTGAGCGCCTCGATCTGGGCACCCAGGCGGTCGCCGACCCCGCGTCGGCTCAGCTGCACGTGGCCGAAGCTGTCCCGCGGGGCCTGGCTGAGGTCGACCGGCGCCAGCCCGGCGACGTCCGCGCCCTCGGCCACCACGATGATGCTGAACTCTCGGCCCCGTCCCCGGCGCCGGTCGAGGTGCTCGGCGATGGTGTCCACCGCCACCGGAAACTCCGGGATGACGATCATGTCGGCGCCCCCGGCGATCCCGCCCATCAGCGCCACCCACCCGGTGTCGCGCCCCATCACCTCGACCACCATCACCCGGTGGTGTGACGCGGCGGTGGTGTGGAGCCGGTCCACCGCCTCGGTGACCACCGCCACCGCGCTGTCGAAGCCGATGCAGTACTCGGTCACCTGGAGGTCGTTGTCCATGGTCTTGGGGACCCCCACCACCGGGGCCCCGCCCGCCGCCAGGGCGTTCGCCACCCGCAGGGTGTCGTCCCCTCCGATCGTCACCAGCGCATCGAGCCCGGAGCGGGCCAGATTGCCGCGCACCGCCGCCATCGTCTCGGGGTCGGCCAGAGGGTTGACTCGTGACGAGCCGAGGATCGTGCCGCCGAGCGTGAGGATGCCGGACACGTCATGGGGCACCAGGTCGCGCATGTCGCCGGCACCGGTCAGCCCGGCCCAGCCGTTGTGGATCCCCACCACGGTGCCGCCGTCGGCGAAGGTGCAGCGAGCGACGGCGCGGATCGCGGCGTTCAGGCCGGCCGAGTCCCCGCCTCCGGTCAGCACCCCGACACGCATGCTCTGGCCTCCCGCCCGACGCTCCCGGACCAAGGATAGTCAAACTCGAGCGGCGACGGCCGCGGCCGCTGGGAGAGCGTCCCGCCGAGCTCGGGATGGGGGTGAGGCCGCCCCGCGACCACCGGCCGAGGTCCTGGGGGCCGTCCCCGGGGTCGAGATCCCGCTGGGGACCGTCGCCTGCCAGCCTCACCCGCAGGCGACCGGCCCCTGGGCCGAGCCCGGATCGGCCGCACCGCCACGCCGCGAGGGAGCCGGCGGCTGGGGCGGCTGGGGTGCGAACCGGCACCGCCCGGCGCGAGCACGGGGCCCCACGCGCCAACCACGGGCTGGGCGGCCGCCGGTGGGGTCTGGGCCATGACCACGGCGGCACCCCGGCCGCACCCCACCGCGGCGCAGGAGGGCGGGCTCGATAATGCCGAGCGTGTCGATTGACGGCGAGCACCCAGCGGTGGCGTCACCCGGAGCCGGCCGTCCACTGCGCATCCTGGTGCTGGAGGACGAGCCGCTGTTCCGTGACCTCCTCGTCGGGGTGCTGGCCGGCCGGCCGACGCTCGAGGTCGTGAGCCAGGTCGCCACGGGCCCGGAGGCGATCGAGGCCGGGGGCCGGCTGCGCCCGGATGTGGCGGTGCTCGACATCGAGCTCGGGGACGAGTGGAATGGAATCCGGGTCGGGGCCGAGCTGCGGCGTCTCGACCCGACCATCGGCATCGTCCTGCTCTCCAACCACGCGGACGCGGAGCTGCTGTCGGGGATCGGGCCGGAGCGTCTTGCCGGATGGTCCTATCTGCTGAAGCGCTCGGTGGCCGACACCTCCGCGCTGGTGCGCGCCATCGAGGGGGCCGCGGCGGGACTGGTGGTGCTCGATCCCGAGCTGGTCACGCGGCGGCGGAGCCGGCTCGCCGGCCCGCTGGCGACCCTCACCCCCCGCCAACTCGAGATCTTGGAACTGATTGCGCAGGGTTGGACCAACTCCGCCATCGGCGAACGGCTGGGACTCGTCGAGAAGTCCGTCGAGAACCAGATCAACGGGCTCTATCAGGCGCTGGGGATCGACCGGGGGGAGGGCGCGGTCCATCTGCGGGTTCGCGCGACGCTCACGTTTCTAGGGCGCCACGCCGGCTGAAGGTCGGCCGGACTGCGCCTGGTCGCCGGGGTGCCAGCACCCTGCGTTTAGCAGACTCTCGGCTGCATGATAGCGGCGGCCGCGGTGGCGGTAGGGGGGCCGTGGGTACCCTTGGGCGGGGCGGGCTGGGAGGGAGCGCATGGACACGCGCAGGGCCGTCGATGACCCGGTGCGCAGCGGCGTAGTCCTCTCGGCCCGCAGCACCCTCGAGGCGGTCCCCACCTGATGGCGGAGCACACGCCGACTCATTCCCGCACGGTCCTGCTGGTTGACGACGAGGTGGAGTTCTTGGAAGTTGCCGGCCGTCTCCTAGATCGGGACGGGCGACTCACGGTGGTCGGCGGCGCCGTGAACGGGGCTGAGGCCGTCGACCTGGCTGCCCGGCTCAACCCCGACATCGTCCTGGTGGACCTGTTCATGGCCGACGTCACAGGACTCGTCACCGCCCGCCGGGTGCATGAGGTCTCCCCGTCGGCCCGGGTGATGCTGGTCACGGCCGGCGACCCCGCCCCCTACCAAGCGGCGGCTCACGCCCTCGGTCTCTCGCCCATCCTCAGCAAGCGCGACCTCAGCATCGATGCCGTGATCGAGCGCCTCGATCCACTGTAGGGGGTCGCGACCCGCCCCGGTGGTCGCGTCGGGGAGCGGGATGCGCACCCAGAGCGAGGTGCCTCGGCCGGGGGCGCCTCGAATGCGCCAGCGGCCACCCAGGCCGTCCACCCGGTCCGCGATGGTGGTGAGCCCGAGCCCGGGGCGCGGTCGCGGATCCGGCAGGCCGACCCCGTCGTCCGAGACATCAATCTCCAGCGCGGAGGGGCTCGGGAGCGACACCCGGACCCGCACGACCCGGGCGTGGGAGTGGTGCACGGCGTTGCCGAGCGCCTCCTCGATGATGCGATACGCCGCGAATCGGAGCGGCTCGGAGAGCGTCGGGGCGGAGGGCTCGTCGAGCGCGCACAAGGGTGGGTCGAGGTGGAGCTCGACCCGAAGGCTCCTGCCGAACTCCCCCGCCAGGGACCGCAGCGCGGGCTCCAGGCCCACTCGGGTACTCGCCGGGTGGAGCCGATGGCTGAGCGGCCGGACGTCGCGCTCACGCAGCTGGTCGAGCAGCTCACGAACCTGCCCCAGCATGTGCCGGGCTCCCTCCGGATCCCGCTCGACCAGTTCCGCCGCGTCACCGAGACGGTGCCAGAGCACGACCAGACGGGTCTGGACCCGCCCGTGAAGCTGCTCCGCCACCCGGCGGTGGAGCTGGTCCATCGCCGCGGTCATCAACCGGCGCGCTCGCCGCACCTCGCCCGCGTGCTCCACCCCCGACGCGGCGAGCGCGTCGGCGTGGAGGGTGACCCGAGCGAGCCGCAGCAGAGGATCCCCGATCCGCAGCCACTGGCGGCTCGGGATCCGGGCCCCGACCACGATCACGGCACCGAGGCGAAGCCGTCCCACCACCAGTGGCACCCGCTCGCGGGCGGGGCCTCCCAGCTGGCCCAGCCATACCGATCCATCTCCACTGCCCCGCCGCGCCTCGGCCACCACCGCGAGCGGTCCCCACCGCTCGTCACCGGCCAGGAGCTGGACGGCAGCGGAATCGGCGATGGCGCGCAGGCCCTCCACCACCGCGGCTCGGTCCGCCTCCACCAGCCGCTGACGACGGGGGGCATCGTCCTGCCAGGCGAGGATGGACGAGCGGTGGTCGTACCCCGCACCGCTGATCTCATCCACCGGTTCCTCATCCCTCCCGATCCCCGGCCGGGCGGCACGCCTGCCACCCCGGCGCTCCCCCAACCGTATCGCATCGCGGGGTGGGGCAGGAGGCTTTTCAGGCCTCGGCACGGTGCTGGCACCCTCACCGACGGGGGGGGTGGCACTCTGGCCCCTGGGGCGGGCCGGCCGGATCATGGGCGGGTACGTGGGGAGGCGTCGAACCCTGGGCTGAAGAATGGTCACTGCGCCCGGGGGAAGCCAGAGTGAACCCGTCCCCGCCTCAGGTCGGTCTTACCCGCGGGGGCATGCCCGGATGGAGGCGGAGTCGGGCGGTTCACCCATGTCGGCGGGGGCGCAGCCACGCGGGACCGCCTCGCGCATCCGATCCGCTCAGGTCTCCGGCCAGACCAGGTTGCCACCGGACCGACCAGGGTCAGTCGGCATCCCGGCGGAGCGGCCCCGGCTGACAGGTGGCGACCGGTGGCGGTGACAACCGAGCCCGGCCCCCACCCCTCCTCCCTCGCGCGGGCGTCCGGGCGGGGCGTGGCCCGAGATGGCGAGCAGTGGCGGGCGGGGCTGCGGCCCGGCCGCGCCTCGAGACCTGGGGAGTGGGTCGCCCCCCTCTGTCTTGGCGGGATCCCGGCGCTGGTGACCTGGGTGGCGTTCGGGATTCTTGCCGCCGACGGCTGGGTGCTCACCGGCCGCGAAGCGACCGCCGTGGAGCAGGGGCTCTCGTTCGGTGCCATCGTGCTCTGCCTGCTGGGAGCCTCCGCCTGTCTACTGCTCTGGCAGGTGGCCGGCGAGCCGGCGGAGTGGCTCCCGGTTGGCGCCGGCCTGCTCGCGTGCGGCCTGATCGAGGCTCCCTCCCTGCTCACCGCCTCGCTGCGCTCCGCGCTCCCGATGACCGGCGCCGGCTGGGGACCGCTCCACCTGGCGGCGGTGGTCACCCTGCTCGCCGGGATGTGCCTGTTGGCCTGGCCGGCGCTGCGCGTGCTCGGCTCGCGTCTACTTGGCCGGGACGCACCGATGCTGGTGGTGCCGGCGGCCCTCCTGCTGGTGGGCGCCCTCGTCTTTGTCGGGCTGGAGGGGACGCTCGCCTCCCGAGCGACTGGTCCCCTCCTGGAGGGGGTGCCGGCAGCGTCGGCTGCGTCCGCCATCGCGCTCGCCTACGGGGTCGCCTGGTGGCGTCGGCGGGGACCGCTCCACCTCTTCCTCTGCGTCAGCCTGCTGGTGGTGGCGCAGGCTGGGCTCGCCGAGGTGCTGCGGGGCTCCGGCACGCCCGGGATGACCCTGGTGCCCGGTGTCCTGCTGCTCGAGGCGGCGCTGTGCGCGGCTGTCGGAGCGGTCGTCACCCTCCGCCGACGGGTCGCCGACCATAACGCCGCGCTGCATCATTCGGAGCTCCGGCGGCGGGAGCTGGAGCAACAGGAGCACAGCGAGCGCGCCCGCGCTGCGGAGGCCCGTCACGAATTCCGGTCGGCGCTGCTCTCGGTGCGTGGCGGCGTCCACCTGCTGGAGGCGCGGGTGGAGGAGCTGGGGTCGGATCCGGCTCGAGAGGCGTTGGAATGTGTTCGCTGGGGGATCGAGTCCCTCTCCTGCCTCGCCACCGCGGAGCCCGCTCGGGATCGAGCTTTCCGCCCCAGCGAGGTGCTCCGGCGCGAGGCTGCGGCCGCCAGCCACCAGGGCCAAGACGTGCGACTCGAGCTGGCCCCCGGACTCGGTCGGGCGCTGGGAGATCCGCTGGCGGTCGGCCGTGCCGTCCGGGCTCTGCTCGACAACGCCCGTCTCCACGCGCCGACCTCCTCGGTCACCCTGCGCGCCCGCCAACAGGACGGACGGATCTCGATCAAGGTCGCGGACCAGGGTCCGGGCATTCCCCTGACCGAGCGCGAGCGAGTGTTCCGCAGGGGCGAGCGCGGTGCCACCGCCGCCGCCGGTGAGGGGCTCGGACTCGGGATCGCGCGGCGGCTGCTGCGGGAGCAGGGTGGGGACCTGTGGGCGGAGCCGCGGCCCGGTGGGGGAGCCTGTTTCGTGCTCCGGCTGAGGGCCGCCAGTCCCGCGGGCGCTCCCGCCGCCGATCCACCCCTGACCTCCGCCGGCCCGAGACGCGAGCGGGGCGGAGAGGCGCGGTGATCACCGGGAGCCCGGGGGGACCGGAGGTCCCCGCGCCGTCGGCGGAGCTGACGCGGGTGGTGATCGTGGAGGACCATGAGATGGTCGCGCGCAGCCTGGTGTTGGTCCTCGGGGCCGAGGGCTGGGCTACTGAGGTGGTGATCCCGGTAGCCGCGTCTCCGTCAGCGACGCTGGCGGCGACGCTCGCGCGGGTCAGGTCCGCGACGCCCCCCCCGATCGTGCTGATCGATCTCGACCTCGGTGCGGGGGTCGACGGCGCTGAGCTGATCGAGCCGGTGCGGTGTGCCGGCGCCCGGCCGGTCATCCTGAGCGGTAGCAGCGACCGGGTCCGGCTCGCCGGGTGCCTCGAGCGGGGGGCGCTGGCGCTGGTGAACAAAGCGGAGCCGCTGGCTCAGCTGGTGGCCACCATCCGCCGGGTGGCCGCGGGCCGCGCGGGACTGATGGCGGCGGAGCGAGATGCCTTCCTGGCCGACCTGCGGGCCCACCGGGCCGAGCACCGGGCTCGCGTGGAGCCCTTCCGACAGCTGACCCGGCGCGAGCAGGACGTGCTCCGCGAGCTCAGCCAGGGTCAGTCGGCGGAGGAGATCGCCGAGGCAGGCTGGGTCTCGGTCGGCACCGTGCGCAGCCAGATCCATTCCATCCTCGGCAAGCTCGGCGTCCACTCCCAGCAAGCGGCGATGGCGCTCGCCTGGAACGTCGGCTGGGCGCTCCGGCGAGACGGCGCGCCGGTGGTGCCGTCGCCCCCGAGGAGCGGGGCTCGGCAGCCCGCCCCGGCGCCAGATTCCCCAATCCTGTAGATGACGGTGGCTGGGCCACGGGTGATCCTGAAGCGAGCAGTCCGGGCCCCTCGTCGGCCGGAGGCCTATCGCCAGCAGATCGGACCACGTGGGCTGGCCTGATGCCTCCGGTTCCCACGGCGCGGCGGCGCCGGTCGGACGACCGATCACAAAACTACGGGAGGACGTGACACGATGAGGCACCTTCGCGCCAAGGTCATCCTGCTCGCCGCCGGCGCGGTGATCGCAGGATCAGGATTCGCCTTCATGGCCAGCAACACGATCGACCAGACCGGTGCCGGCTCTGGCGCCGGCACCGTGTCGGGCTACGCCATCAACCACATCAGCTACAACGACAACACCCAGGGCCCGGGCTGTCCCGCACCCCCCGGCAACGGCACGATCTGCCAGGTGAGCTTCCAGGCCGAGGCCGTCAACGGGACGGAGCCCCCGGCCGCGAACGCCTTTGCGGCGTTCAAGGATGCCAACGGCAACCTGCTGACCACCTGGGAGGTCTGCAGCGAGGTCAACGGGGTTCAGGCCGGCAGCACCCAGAGTGAGACCTACCCGTACACCAGCTGGAACTGCAACTTCATCCCCTCGCAGGCGCCCGGGCCGATCGCCAGCCTCGACGTGCGCGCCACCTCGTAGGCACGACCTGAATCGACGGCCAGCCGGGCGGGGCGCCTGCCCTGCCCGGCTGTGCTCGAGTGAGCGGTCACGATCAGCGAGTCCAGTTGAAGGGTCAGCATGAGTGCCTCGAGTCCCACGGCCGGCACCCGGCGGCTGGTCGCCGGGAGCACAGCCCGCTGCCGCGACCTGGCGTCCGGGGCGATCCGACTCGTGGCGGCGCTGGTGCTGCTGGTCGGACTCGGGGTCGCCTGGCGGGTCGCGATGCCGGTCCCGCTGGGAGGGAGCAGCTTCTACGCCGTGGTCTCCGGCATCAGCATGCTGCCCCGCTACCACACCGGCGACCTGGTGGTGGTGACGGCGCAGGCGCACTACCGGGTGGGCGAGGTGGCCGCCTACAACGACCCGCAGCTCAAACTGGTGGTGCTCCACCGCATCATCGCCCGGCACGGAGATCGATTTGTCTTCAAGGGCGACAACAACGGCTTCGTCGACTCGTACCAGCCGACCCAGGCTCAGATCGTCGGCGCCGAGGCGCTCCACCTCGCCGGGGTGGGACTGCTGGTCGAGTACCTGCGCACGCCGATCGTGGCCGCTCTGATCCTCGGTTTCCTTTGGATCCTTGCCTTTGCACCGGCACGGGTGTCACGGCGACAGCGTAGGAGGCATCGACGCCATGTCTGACCAGTCACGCGCTCTGGGTCGGCCGACACGCGGCCGGCCGCTGTCCCTGGAGGTGGTGCTGGTGGCCGCCGTGCTCGGGATCGTGGGTCTTCTGCTGGGCGGCTTCGCACTTGCCCAGCCGCCGCAGCGGACAGTGGCGCGCCCGGTGACCTACAGCGTCACAGGAGCCTTCGCGTACACCGCCCCGGTCGATCCCCACTCGCTCTACGGCGCCTCCCGCCTGACCACGGGAGAGCCCGTGTTCCTCAGCCTGGTCCACCAGCTGACCGTCTCCTTCGCCTTTCACGTTGCCAGCCGCCTCCCGTTGGTGGTCTCGGGCTCTGCCCAGCTGGTGGCCCGGCTCCAAGCCGGTCAGGATCTGAATCGGACCTTCGCGCTCCAGCCCCCAACCGTGTATCGGGGTGCCCGGGGAATCGTCACGGGGACCATTTCGCTGCCCCAGGTGAGCGCGGTGGTGCAGCAGCTGGTGGCGGTGACAGGCGGTATCCAACAGCAGCCCACCCTGCAGATCGTCCCCCGGATCACGGTCCACGGCACCCTGGGTGGACGTCCGCTGCGCACCTCTGTGGCGCCCGCTCTGGGCTTTGCCCTAAATGGAAATGTGCTGCAGCCGACCGCACCCGGGGCGGCGGGCGGCCTGAGCGGGTTGCACCCCTACTCCGTGACCCAATCGGGCGCGATCGCCCGCTTCGTGGAGGTGCCGACCACGCTCTCGTTCCGCGGCCTCAGCCTCTCCCGGCGAGAGGCCGAACTGATCAGCCTTGGCCTGCTGGCTCTGGCGGTGATCCTGCTCGCGATCGGTGGGCGGCGCATGCTCGGCCAACTGAACCATCGCGATGAGCGGGTTCGCATCGCCGCCCGGCATGGCGACCGGCTGGTCGCCGTTCTCAGCGCCCCCTCTGGTCGGCTGGTGGAGATGGCCTCGTTCGATGGTCTGGTCGACCTCTCCAAGCGTTTCGACTGCCCCATCCTGCAAATGGACGAGGCCACGGGGTGCGCCTACCTGATTTTGGATGACGGCATCGTCTACCGGTACCGGCCCGGGGGCGAGCCCTCCTCGGCGCACCATCCGGAGCTCCGCCGTGGCGGTGCCGGTGAGTCTGTCGCCTCCGCCGGGCAGACGGCCCTGGCGATGCCGGTCGCGGCAGTGTCTGTGCCCCGGGGCGACCCCCACTCGGTGCGCGCGACAGCGGCAGCCGGGCGCAACCCGTCGGCCAATGGGAGGCGTGGCGGGGGCTGAGCCGAGGCGCCACGGGCAGGCGCCGCGCTTCCGACGCCCGCACCTGCGTCCTCGACGGTGCGGCACCGATTCAGCGAGCCGCTGTCATCGGAGTGGGGCCGGGCACGATGCCGCCGGCCGGAGCCGCTGGAGCCGGTCAGGCCGGGGTCGGGTCTGGGGGCGAGCCCACGCGGCCGCGCTGGCGGGGCGACCACCGGGGGAGGATGAGGGGCATCGCCTCCCGTCTCGCGGCCCCCACCGGCACCGGGCGGTGGGGCGATGTCCGTTCGCCCTCGTCCGCGACTGCGAGGAGCCGATCCGGGCGGTGGTCAGCGCGGGTGGGTGCGCTCCCCAGAGGAGATGGACCGCTTCCTCATCACCGAGTGGCGGCGGCAAGAGACCGGGGGGCCGCCGCCGGGCTGGCCCAGAAGCGGGGCCGCCCACGGGCGGCTCCCCGAGATCGGGACCTGGCCAGGCGGCACAAGCAGGGGAGCCACCTGGGGCTGGAGCGGGATAAGGCCAGGTCTGCGCGCTCGTGGAGGGGCTCGCAGCCGTGATCGCGGAGAGCGGGCCAGCGTGATGATCGACAGCACCGCCCGCGAACTGGCCCCGCTGGTGGACACCAATGGGCCGGTGAGGTGGTGGGCCGGGCTCGAGCCACCTACTACCGCCGCACCCGGCCGCCCGATCCCATGCCCCGAGGAGCCGCCCCGTCACACCCGCTGTCTGCCCCCCGCCAGGGAGCCCGGTGCCAGCGGCAACACCATCACCAGGACCCTCACCAACACTGACGCCGGGTGTCGCCCCTGGCCACAGCCCAGCCGTCAGTGGCGACTGCCAGGTCACCGATCCTGATTCAGCGTGGCGCCCAACACCCCCCTGCTCGATGAGGGGCAGTACCTGGCCTCGGTGTCCAGCCTGTCCCGCATCCTGCCGGCAGCGGGCGAGGGCCAAGAGCGCCGCCGCCCCGCCACCCACCCCGCCCGGGTCAAGCCCGAACTGGTGGCGACCAGGCCCAACCCGGTCTGGAGCTGGGACATCGCCGACGCCGCACGCTTCGTCGCCACCTTGAAGTCCGACCTGGACTACCGACCCGTGTGGCCCACCCGAGCCGCGGCCCGGAGCGCGATCGTCGCGTCCATCGAGGGCATCTACCACCCCCGCCGACGGCACTCCACCCTCGGCAACCTCAGCCCGGTCGCCTCCGACCAGCGCCACTCGCTGGTGGCACAATCGCGTCGCACCAGGGTCCGTCAAACGGAGCACGTCCAGCCTGGGATTCGGGCGCACCAGCGCGTCGCGGCCGCACCCGACCCGCCTCACTCCTCGGCCCTCATCGCCAGTGTGGAGGGGAGGGACAGCTCATCCCATCCCTCCCCTCCGACCCGTTCAGCTCGCGACGACCCACGCGTCGAGCGTGCCGGGATAGGTTCCCGAGATGGACACAAGATCGGACGACCAGCAGCTGAGGGTGACGGTGTGCGGCCCGGTGGCAAGGCCGGTGTGACCGCCAGTCAGATTTAGGACCGCGTCATAGGGCGAGACGGAAGAGGTCTCACCCTGTGACTCCGCGATAGTGGTTCCATCGAGGGTCAGAGAACATGCAACGGGTACGCTCGGGAAGGAGGGTGATCCGTTCCCGAAGCTGACCGTTGCGGTGGCCATGAGTGTTCCGGCAAACGTGGGCGACAGACTCACGGAGGCGACCGGGAAGCCGGGGGACGTGGGCGGCAGGAGGAAGAACGGCTCTACCTGGCTCACTCCACCAGAGGTCGGCCCAGGCGGACCCTCTGGCCCGACGGCTCCCGCTGGTCCAGCAGGCCCGGCGGGGCCGGTGCCCGATCGGCCTGCCGGTCCCTGCGGGCCAGCGGGTCCAGCTGGGCCTTGTGGACCCGTCTCCCCGTGGATGGACTTCAGGGCAGCGGTCAAGGCGGCGTCCGATGGGAATCGGAGGACGGTTCCCGTTGGGCACTGGGCCGCGACGGTCGTGTTCACCACGGTCAGCTGCCGCCCGGGAGCGTTCCAGCAGGCGGTGATGACTGGGGCGGTGCTGATGGTGGACTGGGGATGCACTGCTGCCGAGACGGCATAGCCACCACTGCCGACGGCCACGGCTGCCGCCACGCTTGCGACGAGCCGACGGTTGAGAACGAGGGTCACTCTCACACGGGTCTCCTGTGACGGGGGCGGGAATCGGTCAAGGGTAGGCGGCTGGGGAGGCGTGGGGCAACCCTCCCAGGCCCCCGCCGACCGGCCAGACGGTGCTGTCGCACGGCACGGGGGGCCTTGTAGTCGAGGTTTGGTGGCGTGCGCTAGTCGCATGCGCGCGCACGCGGTCGCGCGTACTGCGCACCCCGGTCACGAGCAGTTGCGGGTCTGGTGGTCGACGTGGATCACGTCCGGCTGTGGGTTAGCACTGGACGTATGGGTGGCATCTCAACTCTGGTGTAGAAGCGTGCGGCGGTTCGGTGCGGTCAGATTGGGCGACGTGGGTTTGGTGCTGCACGATGGGGTGCAGGTGGGCGGGCTGCTGGCGGTCCAGGTCGAGTGAGGTCGGGGCCTTTGGCGCCGCTGATGACGCCATCGATCACCGCCCACCAGTGGCTGAGTCAGCTGGCTTCCCCGGGGAATCGCCTGATCACCTTGGTCCGCCGACGCGCCTCCTCCAGCGAGCGCTCCAGCAGAGTGGGGCTGCGCACGTGTCCTGACCTCCGAAAAGTAGTTCAGGTGAAGTGGGCCCTGGCGGGTGGACCCGCTATGAGAGAGTCACGCACGGTTGGGCATCTCCCGATGGAGTGTCTCGTAGTCTACCGGCGTCACCATCCCGAGTGAGCGGTGCCGACGAGTGCGGGTGTGAAAGATTTCCAGGTACTCGACGAGCGCCTCGAAGAGCGCAGAGGATAGGTCGATACGGGTGCGCCACGTCTGTCAGATGAGCAGTTCGGTCTGCAATCGCCCCCAGAATGACTCGATGACCGCGTTGCCATAGCCGTCGCTAACGGTGCCCAGGGATGCCACCAAGCCAGCCTGTCGGACGCGCACCGTGAAGATCCAATCAGTGAACTGGCCCGTGGTCGGAGTGGATCACCAGAGCGCTGGTGGGTGTGCGGGTGGTCAGCGCCCTGGAGAGGGGGTTGGTGACCAGCGACGATGCCTGATGGGTGTCGATCGACCATCCCACCACCCTCCGCGAATGGGCATCGAGCACGACGCCGCAGTAGATCCTACCCTCGCACGTGAGGTGCTCAGTGATGCCGGTCACCCGGAGGTGGTTGGGCCGCAGGCGCGTGAACGTTCGCTGCACGAGATCCTCAAAAGTCGCCACGTTGGCCTGGTGTTTCCGATGCCTCCGCAGGGCAAGCCCGGCGAGACCCTCGGCGGCCATGAGCCGGTGCCCGGTCGGCCTGGAGTTGGCGATGCCCAACCCCAGCTGCAACTCGGCCCGGCCTCTCCGATAGACGGAGGTCCCACGGGAGGCGCTGTGGGCCTGCGCGATCAGGTGCCTCAGCCACGGGCGCCGGAGTTCGGCCCGGGAGACGGGCCCTCGCTTCCCGCTAACGCATCCAGCGGGCGCGACCCCAAGGATCCGGCAGCATTGTTCGGGCCGGTAGCCCTGCCCGACCAGGACCGCCATCACCGGGCACTACCTTTGGGGCGCCCCTCTCCCTTCGCGAGGAGGGCCGAAGCCTTCTTGGTGATCTCCGGATTGGTCTCACGTTCGCGGATCCGCGTCCTCGCCTGGCCCAGCTCCACCCGCTCGACCGTTGGCAGCCCGGGACACTCTCCCCGATCACCCTGATCTTAGGCAACTCAGCGAAACAGGGTCGTCCCCCTCACCCGAGGGCCAGCCGCCAGCTGTCCGAGGGATCTTCCGGACCGAAGTAGGGCGACCGCCCAGCGTTCGACCTCCGCGGCGTACACCTTGGGCATTGCCATCTCCCTTTCTGAACAGTTCGATTCTCACAAACTGAGTCCAGCAAAAGGGGTCCACATCAAGGAGCACCCACAGGCACCCGTCCGAGCCGCCGTCCTCTCCTGCCGTGCGAGATTTGAAGCCAACTCGTGGTCGGGGAGACAGGACTCGAACCTGCGACCCCCAGTCCCCCAGACTGGTGCGCTAACCACCTGCGCTACTCCCCGAGCCGGAAGCCGAGGATAGCATGGATGCGCGGTCCCTCCTCGTGGCGGGCGGGTCCCCCGTGCGGGTCCCCTGGCGGCCGTACGGGCGGGGCGGTGGAGAGGGAGAATGGCCGATGCCCGTGTTCGCCGATCTTGTAATTCGCAATGGCCGCGTGGACACGATGGACCCGCGGCGGCCCACCGCCGCGATGGTGGCGGTGGGAGCGGGCCGGGTCCTGCGGGTGGGCGCGAATGCTGACGCTGCCGATCTGCTGGGACCCTCGACCGAGGTGGTGGACGCCCGCCAGGGCTCGGTCCTCCCGGGCTTCGTCGACGCTCACAACCATGCCCGGCTCGGCTCTGACCCAGAGGATGTCGACCTCGCCGGAGCCCCCTCGCTGGAGGAGATCCGACGACGGGTCACCCGGGGGGCCGCAGCTCTGGCGCCGGACGCCTGGGTGGTGGGGGAGGGCTGGAATCCATCGGCCCTGGGCGGCGGGATGCCGACCGCCTCCGATCTCGCCGGCACCACCCAGGGACGCCCCGCCTTCCTGCTCAGCTACGACGTCCACAGCGTCTGGCTCAATCGCGAGGGCCTGGCCCGCCTCGGGATCGACCGCACGGTTGAGCGTGTGCCCTTCGGCGTGGTCGACCGTCACCCTGGCGATCGGGAGCCGACCGGGATCCTGCGGGACTTCGCTGTTCTCGGGCTCTCTCGCGCCGGGCTGGCGGCCTTGGAGCCGGTGATTCCCCACTACGGACGCGAGCGCCAGTACCGTCGCCTGCTCGCCAGCTTGGAGCGGGCGGCGCACTGCGGCATCACCACCTTGGTCGAGCCGCAGAACTCGGTCGATGATCTGTGGCTCTACCGGCGGGCCCGGGCCGAGGGCCGGCTCACCTGCCGAGTGGTGCTGGCGCTGCTCTGCCTGCCCGATACCAGCGAGCGCGAGCTGCAGGAGTTCGTGCGCGCCCGGGCGGATCTCGCCGACGACGAGCTGCGGGTGGGCGCTGTCAAGCTCTACGCGGACGATGTGGTCGAGCCCCACACCGCCGCATTCTTCGAGCCCTATGCCACTCAGCCCACCGACCCGGGGGAGCCATTCTGGGAGGCCGCCGCGCTCGCCGAGCGGGTGACCCGGCTGGAACAGCTGGGCTTCAGTGCCTTCGTACACGCCACCGGCGACCGCGGCATCCATCTCGCCTTGGACGCGATCGCGCAGGCGCGGGAGCGCAACGGACCGGCCGACCGCCGCCACCAGGTGGTCCATGTGGAATGCCCGGTGGCGGCTGACATCCCCCGCTTTGCCGAGCTCGGGGTGACCGCCTGCATGCAACCGCGCCACGCCGCCCCCGACCTCGCCGGCGCCTGGCGCGAGAGCGTCGGGCGGGAGCGCGAGCAGCGCGCCTGGCCGCTGCGCAGCCTGCGCGATGCCGGCGCCCGCCTGGCCCTCTCCAGCGACTGGAACGTGGCCGAGATGGAGCCGCTGCTCGGGATCTACTCGGCACTGACGCGGGCCGCCCTCGACGGCACCGGCGCCTGGCTGGCCCGGGAGACCCTCGATCTCGACGCCGCCCTCCATGGCTACACCGTCGGCGCCGCCGCCTCGGTGTTCGCGGAGTCGACCCGGGGGAGCCTGACCCCGGGTCGGTTCGCCGACCTGGTGGTGCTCTCGGACGACCTCCGCCGCGACCCGGTCCGGGTGTCCCGCACGGCACGGGTGGAGCTGACGGTGCGCCAGGGAGTCGTGGTCCACCGTGCCCTCTAGAATCAGCTCATGCCCTGGGTCCAGCGCTGCGCCCACTGCGAGCGGGAGGTGCCGATCTACCGGCTGGCGGCGGTGATCCTCGACGGGGAGATCGCGGGGCTGTGCCCCCGCTGCATGCAGACCGAGTCGGAGCGGATCGCGATCCCCTACGCGCCCCAATCCCCGGGTCCGATCCAGCCCAGCACCAGCCGCACCGCCTGGTGACCGGGCCGGCGGGCTCCTTCGCGGACCGGCTGGCGGCTGCGGTCGAGCGGACCGGGTCGGCGCTCTGCGTGGGGCTGGATCCGATCCCGACGTCGTTTCCCTCCGGGCTGTCCCGCGACGCCGCCGGCGCCCGCGAGCTCTGCCTGCGGGTGATCGCGGCCACCAGCCCCTACGCCGCCGCCTACAAGCCCAACAGCGCCTGCTTCGAGGCGCTCGGCCTCCCCGGGGCCGCGCTGCTGCTGGAGGTGGTGGCGGCCGCCCGTCGCCACGCCCCGGTGATCCTCGACGGCAAGCGCGGCGACGTCGGTCACACCGCCCAGGCCTACGCGGACGCCGCGTACCGGGTCGCGGGCGCCGACGCGTGCACGGTGAACCCGTACGCCGGCCACGATGCGGTGGCCCCGTTCCTCGACGTCCCCGGTCGCTGTGGCTTCGTGCTCTGCCGCACCAGCAATCCCTCGGCGGGCGACCTGCAGGATCTGGCGGTCGGGCCCGGGGAGGAGGCCCTGCATCTGGCGGTCGCGCGCATGGCGGTGGCATGGGATGCTGCCGGGCCGGGCGGGACGACCGGCCTGGTCGCCGGGGCCACCTGGCCCGACCAACTCGAGCGGGTGCGGGCGCGGGCCCCGGCCCTGCCGATCCTGGTGCCCGGGGTCGGGGCCCAGGGCGGATCGCTGGAAGCGGCCGCCCGGGCCGCGGCGGGTCCGACGGGGTCCGCCCCCTTCCTGGTGACGGTCTCGCGCGGGATCACCCAGGCGAGCGCGGGCACCGACTTCGCCGAGGCCGCCGCGGCCGCCGCCCGGGAGCTGGCTGCCCGGCTGCGCCGGGTTGCCCTCGGCCGCTGACCCGCGCGAGGGGGTACGCTGACGGCGATGCGCCCGCGGGGTCGACCCTTCGCCCTCGCCCTCACCGTCCTGGCGGCCTGCGGGTGGCTGGCCGGCTGCGGGGCGACCCCGACGCCAGCTCCAACCCCCACGCCTCGCCCCAGCGCCACCCCGACCCCTCCCGCCACCCCGACCCCGACCCTGCCGCCCCGGGTCATCACGGTGCTATCCCCCGACGGGGTCAACCTGCGCGCCCAGCCGGACCTGACCGGCCGCGTGCTCGGGATCGTGGCCCAGGGCGTCCAACTGGCCTTCCTCGGGGAGACCGCGACCGGGGGCGGCTGGTACCACGTCCAGGGGGCGACCAAGGTGGGATGGGTGAGCGCCATCCCCACGCTGACCGCCCCGGGGACCTTCGCGAGCTACCTCTCGGCGGCGCTCGACTTCGGGGTGCTGTACCCGAGTGGCTGGACGTTCGCGGAGACGCCCCCTTCAGTGACCTTCGCACCGTCCGGCGCCGGGCCGAGTTCGCCCGCCGGCCCGGAGCTGATCGTCACCGCCGCCGGGAGCCTGGCGGCCCTCCCCACCGGGGCCCCCCGCGGGAGGGCGGTGAGCGCGACCCTGGCGGTCCAGGTGGGCGGGGTCACCACCAACCAGCAGAGCTACGCCCAACCCGCGGGCCGATCCTGGTCGACGATCCGCCTGCTCGCCCACCCCGGCCTCGCCTTCCTCATCGTCGCCCGAGGGCCGGTGGCTCCCACCGCGGCGGCGTTGCGGCTGCTGACCCTGACCTTCCGCTTCAGCCCGAGCGCACGGTTCCGCTGACCCCGTCGCCCGCCGCCGCCTCCCCGGGCGGGAGCGGACGGGGGCCCCGCAGGTGGGCCGCGAGCAGCCGGTACGCGTCGACTTTGGCCTGGTCCACCACCCGGGTGTAGCCCTGCATCGTGTTGAGGTTGGCATGCCCCAGCACCTCCTGCACCAGCCGGACGTTGCCGGTGACGGTGAGCAGTTCGGTCGCGGTGGTGTGGCGCAGCACATGGGGGGATCGCAGCGCCTCGATCCCGGTCACCCGTCGAATCCGCGCGAGGATATGGCGGGCCCCGGCGGGGGTGAGGCGGCGCGCGCCGACCGCTGCCGAGCGGCGGTCATAGTTGAGGAAGAGGGCGGGCTCCCGGTCCCCCCGGCAGGCGAGGTACGCTCGAATCGCGCCCAGCGCCTGGGGGGTGAGCAGCACCAGCCGCTCCTTGCCGCCCTTGCCTCGGACCACCAGGCGCCCGTCGCCGCGGACCTGGTGACGGTCCGCCGCCAGCGCCTCGGAGATGCGGCACCCGGTGCTGAGCAGAAAGTGCACCAGGGCGGCGTCCCGCTGGCCGACCTCGTTGTCGTCGAACCCGAAGGCACACAGGGCCCGGACCGCCTCGGTGCTGAGAGGCTTGGGGAGCGGATGGAGGGCGCGGGGGAGGTCGAGATGAGCGAAGAGATCGTCGGCGATCCATCCCTCACGGCGGGCGTGGCGCAGGAATCCGCGCAGCGACTGCAGCTGCCGCGATCGCGAGCTCAGCTGCAGCGGGCGCTGCCCCAGCACCCGCTGCCAGGCGCGCAGCGCATCCCGGGTCAGCTCACCGGTCGAGCAGAGCGGCCGCGGCAAGCCCGCCCAGAAGGCCAGGGGAGCGCGCAGGTCGGTGGCGTAGGCGCGCAGCGTACGCGGACTGCGGGCCCGGTCCACGGCCAGATAGGTGAGGTACTCCTCCACCGCGCGGCTGAGTTCCATGGCCGCATCGTACGGCGCCCCCCATCAGCACCACCCGCACCGCCTCCCCGGTCCGCCAGGCGCCCACCCCCACCCGCAGCGGCACCCGGGCCTGGGTAGCGCCGGGAACCGGAGCCGGGGCGGTGGGGGCGGCGCGCCCAGGCCGCTGGCGGTGACCCGGCGCCGACGACGGTCTCGCGCTCGGAGTCGGTGACGGGCAGACCGGGGCAAGCGGCGGCGCCTGGAGCGGAACCGTGGGGACGGCCGACGGGGTCGGGGCGGGAGGGCCGGGGGTGGACACGCCGGCGACCCCCGCCCCGGGGGGCGGCGCCGGCATCACCGGCGGGACCAGCCCCCCCACCGGGCCGCTGGTTCCGGGCGGGCTCTCCAAGCCGGGGTGGCTGCTGATCGCCAGCAGCGTGATCGCCACCGCCGCCGCCGCCAACGTGAGCAGGCTCGCGAGCCAGGCGATCCGGGCGGTGCGCTGGCCCGCGCGGATGCGGTCACCGGTGGCGGCGGTGGCTCTCGGACTGCGGGCCGCTGAGCCCTCAGGGGGGGCCCAGACACCGGCCAGCAGGACGCCGGTGTGCGACACCAGCGCCCCCAGCCAGAGCTCGAGGTCGGGCACCTGCACGCCGGGTGCCAGCAGCGCTCCGACAGCATCGAGCAGCACCTGGGTGGTGACGAACGAGGCCAGCTCCGCGTCGCCGACGAGCGCCAGCGCCCGTGCCGTCACCCAGGGACGGAGCAACTCGTGGAGCCGGTCCCGGTCGATTCCGCCGGGGTCGCGCAGGGCGGCGCGGACCAGCTCGAGCCCGGGCGTGCCATCGGGGCCGCCCCCGCCAGTCCTCCCAGCCTGGCCCGGGCCCCCCACCTGGTCATCGTACCGTCGCCGAATTGGCGAATCGGGTTACGGCCGCTTCACAAAAACGTCAGACCGCCACGGCACCGTCGCCCCCCCGCCCGCGGGACCGCTCAGCCGGCAACGAGCGCGGCCACCACGTGGTCGATCGATGCCACCAGCCGATGGCAGTCGTCCAGCTCGACCGCCGGGAAGAGCCCGATCCGCAGCTGGTTGCGACCGAGCTTGCGATAGGCGTCGGTGTCGACGATGCCGTTGCGCCGCAGCACCTGGCTCACCGTCCCCGCGGAGATCTCCGGGTCGAGGTCGATGGTGGCCACCACCGGGCTGCGCATCACCGGGTCGCTGACGAACGGGCGCGCGAACGGCCGTGACTCCGCCCAGCGGTACACCACAGTTGATGCCGCCGCCGAGCGCGCCACCGCACCCGCCAAGCCACCTTGCGCGTGCATCCAGTCGAGCTGATGCACGGCCAGGAAGAGGGTCGCCAGGCTGGGGGTGTTGACGGTCTGCTCGAGCCGCGAGTTCGCCAGCGCCAACGGCAGGCTGAGCGAGCTGGGCACCCAGCGCCGACTGGCGGCGATCGCCTCAATCCGCCGGATCGCGGCGGGCGAGCAGACCGCCACCCACAGGCCGCCGTCCGCCGCGAAGACCTTCTGCAGCGAGAAGTAGTAGACGTCGGTCTCCGCGAGGTCAACTGGGACCGCGCCCGCTGCCGAAGTCGCATCCACCAGCACCAGTCCCTCCTGGGCGGGACGGCGGATCGGCATCACCACCCCGGTGGAGGTCTCGTTGTGGGTGAGCGCGTAGGTGTCGATGTCGGAGCGAGGATGGGGGAGGGGATGGCTGCCCGGCTCAGCGTCGACCCGCTCCGGTGCTCCCAGGTGGGGCGCCGCCGCCGCCGCCTGGGCGAACTTCAGCGAGAACTCCCCGAAGACACAGTGCTGGCTGCGGCGCTCGATGAGCCCGAAGGTGGCGGCGTCCCAGAAGAGCGAGGCGCCGCCGTTGCCGAGCAGGACCTCGTACCCCGGCGGGGCAGCGAACAGCTCCAGCAGCCCGCTCCGCAGCCGCGCCACCATGTCACGCACCGGTGGCTGGCGATGGCTGGTGCCGAGGTAGGCGGCGTGGGTCGCCGCCAGAGCCGCGACCGCCTGCGGGCGTACCTTAGAGGGGCCGCATCCGAACCGTCCGTCCGCGGGCCGCAGAGACTGCGGGATCTCGATATCCGGAACCACGACCGACCCCATCCGCCCCAGTCTACCGACACCACCGGGAGGGACCATGGACCCGATCGCTCAGACCGTCGCCGCGATTGAGGAGTCGGCCACCCTCGCCGTCGATCGGCGCGCCCGCGAGCTGGCCGCGGCCGGCATCCCCGTGATCTCATTCGGAGCCGGTGAACCCGACTTCCCCACTCCCGACCACGTGGTCGAGGCGGCGCTGGCGGCCTGCCGTGACCCCCGTGACCACCACTACTCCGCGGCCGCCGGCCTGGCCGACCTGAGGCGCGCGATCGCGGAGAAGACGCTCCGCGACTCGCACGTCCTAGTCACACCGGACCAGGTCCTGGTCACCAATGGCAGCAAGCAGGCGGTGGCGCACGCGTTCACCACCCTGCTCGACCCCGGTGACGAGGTGCTCATCCCCTCGCCCTACTGGGTCACCTACCCCGAGACGGTGCGGCTGGCGCGCGGTCGCCCCGTGATGGTGGCGGGCGACCCCCGCAACGGCCACCGGATTGACCCGGAGCGGCTGGAGCGGGCGCGCACCGTGCGGACCAAGGTGCTGCTGCTCAACTCCCCGGTCAACCCCACCGGGACCGCGTACAGCGCCGACGAGCTCGCCGCGATCGGGGCGTGGGCGCTGGCCCATGAGCTCTGGGTGGTCTGCGACGAGATCTACGAGCACCTCGTCTACCCGCCGTTGCGGTTCCACTCCCTGCTCCAGGTGGTGCCGGAGCTGCAGCCGCGCACCCTGATCCTCAACGGTGTCGCCAAGAGCTACGCCATGACCGGCTGGCGGGTGGGATGGCTGATCGCGCCGCCCGCGGTGGTGCAGGCCGCCGCCAACCTCCAGTCGCACGTGTGCGGCAACGTCGCCAACGTCTCCCAGCGGGCCGCGATCGCCGCCCTCGACGGCCCCACCGAGTCGCTCACGATGATGCGGACGGCCTTCGACCGCCGCCGCCAGGTGCTGGTCGAGGGGCTGCGCGCCATCCCGGGGGTGGTGTGCCCGATGCCCGACGCCGCCTTCTACGTCTTTCCTGACGTGCGGGGTGCGCTCGGGCGCAGCCTCGGCGGCCGCGCGGTCGGCACCACCTCGGAGCTGGCCGAGGCGCTCCTCGACACCGCCCGGGTGGCGGTGGTTCCGGGCGAGGCGTTCGGGTGCCCCGGGCACCTGCGGCTGGCGTTCGCGCTCGCCGACGACAGCGTGCGGGAGGGGGTGGCACGGCTCCGGGCCGCCCTCGGCTGACCCCGCCCGGCTGGTGGGCGGCCCTGCGGATCGGCCTCGGGGCGATCCTGCTCGTCGACGCCGTCCTGGAGTGGCAGACCCCGACCTACCAAGCCTTCTTGAGCCTGGCGTATGGCGCCGCGACGCAGTCGCCGGCGCCGATCTCACAGGCCCTGCTGGCGGTGGATCAGCTGCTGGCGCGCGACCCCATCGCCGCCAACGCCGCGCTCGCCGCGGTCGAGACGATGCTGGCGGGGGCGGTGCTCTGCGGACTGTGGGCGCGCTGGGCGCTGCTCGCCGCGGTTCCCCTCTTCGTGGGCATCTGGGCGGTCGGCCAGGGCCTCGGCCTCCCCTTCACCCCCGGCACCACCGACCTCAACTCCGGTCCGGTCTACGTGCTGCTGGCGCTGGCGCTGTGGCGGGCGCGCAGCTGGGAGCGCTGGAGCCTGGATGCGCTGATCCGCCCGGGCCGAGTCGCCCGCACGGTCACCGGGGCGGGAGCAGGGCTGGCCGTCCTCCTGCTCGCGGCTCTCGCCACCGGGAGTGCGCTGGGGCAGGCGCGGACCGGCTCCGTCCCCAGCCCCCGGGCGGGCGCGGCGCTGGCGTCGACCGCGCAGGGCCCGGTGATCCTGTTCGGCGGCTGCGGCCCGCTGGTCTGCGACCGCGGCACCTGGAGCTGGTCGCCGGCCGGGTGGCGGGAGCTCCACCCCCGCCGCGCCCCCCCCGCTGTCGGCTACGCCGGGATCGCCCCGGTGCCGGGTGGGGGCCTCTTGCTCTTCGGCGGCAGCGGCGCGCTGGGAGCCGGGCCCACCCAGGGGACGAGCTGGCGCTTCCAGCGCGGGGAGTGGCGCCGGGTCCCCGACCCCGCCGCGGGCCCCTCCGCGCGTCGGTTTCCCGCGATGGCCGGCGATCCCGCCCAGGGCGCGGTCGTTCTGATCGGGGGAGATGATGGCCATGGTCACGTGATCGCCGGGACCTGGCTCTTCGCCCGCGGCGCGTGGCAGCGGGCGGGGGGCCGGCAGCCGCCCGCGCGAACCGCGGCCGCGATCGCGTACGACCCCGCCCTGGGGGGGGTCGTCCTCTTCGGCGGCAACGACGGCAGCCGCGCCCGCGACGACACCTGGCTCTTCGCGCGCGGAGCCTGGCTGCGGCTGCATCCGCGCCGCCGCCCGCCCGCTCGCGCCTACGTGCAGATGGCGACCGACCCCCAGTCCCAGACCGTGGTGCTGCTCGCCGGCCCCGGGGGAGGGGCGGGGCAGGCCGCGACCTGGACCCTGAGCGGCCGGCGGGCCGGGGCGGTCACCTGGGTCGCCCACCCCGGCCCGGCGCCTCCCGCCGCGACCTTCGCCGCCCTCGCCACCGCCCCCGCCGGCCGGGGAGTGGTGTGCTTCGGCGGGGCGACCCCCACCGGCTACACCTTCGGGGCGACCGCTGGCGGATATGCGGGGCGGCTCTGGCTCTGGCACGACGGCCGCTGGCGTCCGGTGCGGGCGTCGAATCCGGCGATCAATCCGCGCCAGGGAGACGTCTGAGGGGACCCCGCCGCTCGGTCCCAGGACTCACCCCAGTCGCTGCTTCTCCGCCTCGAACTCCTGGTCGGAGAGAGCGCCCTCGGCGTGCAGTCGGGCCAGCCGCTCCAGCTGATCGACCCGGTCGGGTCGATCGTCGGCCGACGCCGTCACCCGCCTGAGGTGGGCCTCGATGTAGCCCTTCATCTCGCGGACGGTGTCGTTGTCTCGCCGGCGGAAGGCGACCGCGTACTCGTCGCGCCGCTGGGCGGCCGGGTTGCGCTTGGGGGGCTCGGCTCCCCCCAGCGTGAACGTGATGTAGCCCGGGTGGAAGGGGCGACCGGCCCACTCGACCTCGACCGACTGGACGGCGTCGTAGGGGAGGGTACGCTCGCTCCTCTTGGCGAACCCGGTCCCCAGCCGGGCGAGGCCCCCTTGGCGCCGCACCACGATCCGGTCCGGCCAGCACTCCAAGGTGCCGTTGGTGCCCTGGAGAACGTACTCCGGATGGCCCCCGCCGGCCGGTGCCTCCTGATCCGCCACGATCACCCTCCCTGGGGGCTCCTCGGTCGGCTCCCGGGCCGGTGGCCGCCAGGATAGCGTGCGCGGGGGCGCCGCGGCGAGGTCCTCAGAGGCCGAGGTGCGCTTGCTCCAGCCTCCCGATGGCGTCCGCGCTGCCCTCCATCTCGACCCGGGCGTGCGGCTGCCGCCCTGAGGCGAAGAGGACCAGCTCGGAGGGCGCACCGGTGACCCGGACGCTGGGCTCCCCGCCGCGCACCACGATCTCCTCGCCCCCGGGACGGCACAGGACGACGCCGTGCCCCACCCGGCGCATCGCCAGCCGCGCCATCCCCGCCAGTCGGCGCCAGAGCAGGTCCTGGTCGGCGGCCGCGAGCGTCCGTGGTTCCCAGCTGCCAGCGGCCCGGCGCAGGTCCTCGTGGTGCAGGAACATCTCAAGTGTGTTGGCGCGGGCATCCATCCCCGGCCAGCCCAGAGGGGACCAGGCGGGGGGTCCGGTCCGCACCAGGCGCACCAGCTCGGAGAAGGGCCGGCGGGCGATCCGCCGCTGCACCGCCAGCGTCCATCCCGCCAGCGGATGGAGGAGGATCCCGGGCCCCGCGTCCGGGCGACGCTCGCGGAGGACGAGGTGAGCCGCCAGCTCCACCGCCCGCCAGCCGGCGCACAGGGTGGGGGCGGTCGGCCCGCCCTGGTCGAGCCGGTCCGCCAACCCTGCCCGCTCGGCTCGCGCCAGCGTCGGCAACGGCATCAGGGCGGGGGCAGACCGGCGAACAGCGTCGCCATCTGGCGCGGATCCACGTTGCCTCCGGAGAGGAGGAGTGCGATCACGGCCCCGGCCGGCAGCCGCGGCTGCGCCGCACCGGCCCGGTCGGCGCCGCGCTCGCCGACCGCCACGCGGCCGGCCAGCAGGGCCGCCAAGGGCAGTGCCCCGGTCGGCTCCACCAGGAGCTTGGTGCGGGTCCACAGCCACCACATCGCGTGCACGATGTCCATCTCGTCGACGGTCACGATGGCATCGACGCGCTCGCGGATGACGGCCCAGGGTCGGACGCCCAGCTGGAGCGTGCGCACCCCGTCCGCGATCGTGTCAGGGGGCGCGTCGAGAGCCACCCGATGGCCGGCGGCCAGCGAGCGGGCGGCGTCGTCGGCCCGGCGCGGCTCGACCCCGATGACGAGCGTGCCCGGGCTGACCGCACGCACGACCGTGGCCACCCCCGCGAGCAGGCCGCCTCCGCCGACCGGGACCAGGACCGCGTCCGGCGAGGCCCCTCCGGAGCGGGCCTGCTCCAGCAGCTCCAGCGCGCTGGTGCCCTGGCCCGCCATCACATCCTGGTCGTCGAACGGGTGGATGAGGTGCAGGTCCCCGCGCTCCGCCAGCTCCCGGGCCACCTCCTCGCGATTGCGGCCATCGATGCCGTCGCTGACCACCTCCGCTCCGTAGCCGCGGGTCGCGCTCAGCTTGAGCGGGGAGGAGTCCTGGGGCATGACCACGGTCGCCGCCAGCTGAAGCTCGCGCGCCGCCAGGGCCACCGCCTGACCGTGATTGCCCGACGAGACGGCGATGAGAGCGCGCCGGTCTCCCCGCTCCAGTCCCGCGAGCACGGCGTTGAAGGCGCCTCGAGCCTTGAACGCCCCGGCCCGCTGGAGCGACTCGGCCTTGAGCAGGAGTCGGGCGCCAACGCGATCGTCGAGGGTGCGGGAGCGGACCAGCGGGGTGCGGTGCACCCGCCCGGCGATCCTCTCCTGGGCCGTGCGCACCTCATCGACCGTGAGGGCGGGCGCCGGCGGCGCGGCGGGCGGCAGGGACGCCATGCCCTGGATGCTACCGCGCCGATCCCCTCGCCGACCCCACCCTCGCCGCATCCTGGGGCGACTCCGGCCGCCTGCGCCTCGACCCCAGCGCCCGGTCCGGCGCCGGATACCAGCCGCGCTCACGAGCAGCGGGCGTGCGCCGTCGCCGGGAGAGCGGCCGGCGCTGAGACCCGTGCCGCCGCACGGCTCCCGCGGTCACATGCGCGCGGTCACGGGCCCGGCCGTGTCGATCCGACATCCTCGCTCGCCAAGGGCCTCCGGGGCCGGGACCGTCGCCGATTCACCCCCCATGCCCTGGGCTGCGCGGTGGGCCCCGGTCACCCGCCGACGCGGCCCACGCCTTAGAGTCGCTGCGAGGACGCCACCGCGGGAGCGGCCGGCACCCCCTCGCCGGCATCGGGTGGCGGGGAGGCCCGCTGGGAGCGATGCAGGATGATCGTGATCGAGCCGATCACCAGGGCGGCGCCGATGGCCTCGTGCCAGCTCACGCGTTCGCTGAGGACGAGGCTCCCGGCCAGCACCGCGACGATCGGGTTGACGTAGGCGTAGGTTGACACGGTGGTGACCGGCAGATGCGCCAGCGCGTACCCATAGCAGGTGAAGCCGAGGATCGAGCCGGGGCCGATGAGGTATGCCAGAGCGATCCATGACGCAGCGGGAACGGCGGCCCACCTGACCTGTGAGAACTCCCCGGTGGCGGCGGCCAGGGCGAGCAGCGCGACGCCACCGATGAGCATCTCCAGCGCGGCCGCCAGCAGGGGATTGGGCGGCAGCGCAAGCCGGCGGCCCACGATCGACCCGAAGCCCCAGACCGCCGCGGCGGCGAGCAGGATGGGCACGCCCACCAGGTGAGCCGATGCCAGGCTGGGGCCCACCAGGATGGCCACCCCCAGCAGGCCCACGGCCAGCCCGGCGGCCGATCTCCGGGTGACACGCTGGCGCTGCACCGGCCATGCGAAGACGATCATCCAGAGCGGGACGGTCGCCACCAGCACCGCGGCGTAGCCCGAGGGCACCATGGTCTCTCCGACCGACACGCCGCCATTGCCGACACACAAGAGCAGGATCCCGACCACGGCGACGGCGAGCCAGGCCGTGGCTGCGGGCATGGCGCTGCCCTCACCGGCTCGTCGCCTCCTGGCGGTCGCCCACCAGGCGATCGGCAACAGCAGCGCCCCGGCCGCGACGTACCGGGTTCCGGAGAAGAGCAAAGGCGGCAGGTGGCGGACCCCGACCCGGATGGCCAGATAGGTCGTTCCCCACACCACGTACACGACGCCCAAGGCGATCCAGCTGAGCACCGGGCGACCGGTGCCTTCCGGGGCGGCAGCGGACATCCACCCATGGTCGAGCGCCGCTCGGGCCACCGCAAGCGGCCGTCGCGGCGAGCAGACGGGCACCCCCTGCGACTTCCCAGCTCGCCCCGCCAGCACCTCGAGCCTGCCGCGGCGTGAGCAGCCACACAAGGGGCCACGCTCCTCGGTCCCCGTGGGCCCGAGCTCTGCCGCGCCGGGTGAGGGGGACTGGGCGCGATCTGAGCGGCTGACCGCCGGGGGCGGCGACTCGGGGGACCCTGGGCGGCCGCCGTCAGGCTTCTGGGGGACGGGACCCTCCCCGTCAGACGGCCGGTCGGGGCAGGGCGGCCGCGATCAGATCCACCGGCTGGAGCACAGGGAGCGGGGACCCGCACGCCCGCAGCGCGGCCGCGATCTGAAGCTGGCAGCCGGGGTTGCCGGCGACCACGGCGTCGGGCCTCACCGCGCAGAGCGCGGCGGCCTTGCGCGCGCCCAGCTCGCGGGCGGGGACCGGGTCGGTGAGGTTGTAGAGGCCGGCGCTGCCGCAGCAGAGCTCGGGGTCGCTGACCTCGAGCAGCTCCAGCTCGGGGATCGCGCGCAGCACGGCGCGCGGCGCCGCTCGCACCCCCTGGGCGTGGGCCAGGTGGCAGGCGTCGTGGTAGGCGATCCGGGCCGGCAGCGGGCGCAGCCCGCCGGGCGGCGGACCCAGCTCCTGGAGCACCTCGGTCACGTCCCGGACCCGATCGCTGAAGGCGCGGGCGCGACCGGCCCAGCTGGGGTCCGCCGCGAACAGCTCGGTGCCATCCCGGAGCGCCGAGCCGCAGCCCGCGGCGGTGACCACGATGCGATCAACCCCGGACCCGTCCAGGGTCGCGATCAGCCGCCGCATGCGCCGGGTGGCGGCCGCCGAGCGCCCGGCGTGCAGCTCCAGGGCCCCGCAGCAGCCCTGCTGCGGCGGCACCCACACCTCGGCGCCGTAGGCAGCCAGGACGCGGGCGGCGCGCGCGCTGCTGGCCCCGAAGAGGACCCGCTGGACACAGCCGGTGACCAGGGCGACGCGCAGTCGGGGGGCTCCCCCGACGGGCCGCCGCGGTCGCGGCCGGGCGCCCGGCTGGCGGGCGGCCCGCGCTGACGGGATCAGCTCCAGCGGGCCCTGCCACCGCGCCACCCGCCTTTCTCCGAGCACCCGCCGACCGGCCCCGAGCAGCCCCAGCCGGTCTGCCGCCGTCATCACCGCCAGCGCCCCCCGCAGGCGGGTGGGGTGGGGGAGGACCGTCAGCAGCGCGCGCCGCAGCCAGCGCTCATCCCAGGGCCGCTGGAACCGCCGCTCCACCTGCTGCCGGGTGGACGCCAGCAGGCGGTCGTACCGGACCCCCGAGGGGCAGGAGGTGACGCAGGCGAGGCAGCCGAGGCAGGAGTCCCAGTGGCGCACCACCTCGGGGGTGAGCGCCACCGACCCCTCCCGAGCCGCGGCCATCAGAGCGATCCGACCGCGGGGCGAATCCATCTCCTCGCCCCAGAGCACGTAGGTCGGGCAGGTGGGGAGGCAGAAGCCGCAGTGGACGCACGCGTCCAGGAGCGCGGGATCGGGCCCGTCCACGGAGTCGAAGGCGGGGCCGCCCCCGGGGCCGCGGCTCCGGCCGCGCGGGGGCGGCGGCGCCGTCCCCCTCACGGCAGGCCCCATCCCAGCCGTCCCGGAGAGAGCGTGCCGCTGGGGTCGAGCTGGCCCCGCAGATTGGCCATCAGCCGGAGCACTCCCGGCTCCGGCCGGGTCGCCACCCGCTCAAAGCCGCCGGGGCTGACCCGGTAGGCCCGGCACCACCCTCCGATCTGCTCCACGGCGCCGCGGAGCCGATCCAGGGCGGCGGGGTCGTCGGCGACCCGGACCGTGCCCACGCCCAGCCCGGCGCTGAGGCTGGCCGACCCCTCCAGCTCTCCCAGGCGCTCCGCCAGCTCGCCGGCCCGACCGGGGGGAACGGCGACCCCGACCACCGCCCCGGGTCGCTCCCAGGGCCGCCGCAGGAGCCGGGACCAGCAGCGCGCGCCGAGCGCCTCGGTCAGGACCCGTCCGCCCAGCTCCCGCGCCAGCGCCCCGGCCTCTGCGATGGTCGCCTCGCGGCTTCCCTCGACCCGCAGCACCAGCTGCCGCTCCGGCCAGAGGGCCTGGGCGGCGGTCACCACCGCGGGGGCGCGGCGGATCGCGGTCACGAGCCCGGGCAGGGCGGCCGCGGAGACGCCGTCCACCACCACCAGGGCGTGATGGGCGGGGTCAGGGTGGAGCTTGAGGGTCACCTCGACCACCACCGCGAGGGTCCCCCGCGACCCCACCAGCAGCTTGCACAGATCGTAGCCGGCCACGTTCTTCACCACCCGACCTCCGGTGCGGGCGACGGTCCCGTCGGCCAGCACGAAGCGGGCGCCCAGGAGAAGATCGCGCGGAGTGCCGTAGCCATGGCGCCGGGGGCCGGCCGCGGCCGTCGCCACCAGCCCGCCCAGCGTCGCCGACGGGCGTCCGTGGGCATCGACCATGAGCCGCTGACGGGCGGCCGGCGTCCCCACGGCCTGCTGCAGCGCCGCGACCGTCATCCCCGCTCGGGCCGTCACCACCAGGTCGCCAGCCACGTGCTCGAGCACGCCGTCCAGGCCGGTCAGGTCGAGCAGCACGTCGCACCGGTGGGGGGCGGGGCCCCAGTCCAGTCCGCCCCCTGAGCCGCGGGGCACGACCGCCCAGCCGTGGGAGGTGGCGGCGGCGAGCGCCGCCGCCACCTCGTCGATCCCCGGGGGCCGGACCACCCAGAGCGGCCGCACCCCGGCCACCCGGTCAGGCGCGGTGCCCGGGCGCACCGCCGGAGCCCCGGCGGCCCGGCGCAGGACCTGCCCGATCTCCGTCGCGGTGCTCACCACCGCTCGGCCACCTGAGCACGCTCAGCCGGGTGGGGCCGGTAGACGCCCGGGCCCTCGCCGCAGAGCCGAGGGGTGGGCAGCACCTTGCCCGGGTTGCACAACCCCTGGGGGTCGAAGGCGGCCCGCAGCCGGTGCATCACCATCTGGTCGGCGACCGAGAACTGCTTGGGCATCTGGCAGAGCTTGTCGCGCCCGATCCCGTGCTCTCCGGTGAGCGAGCCACCGACGGCGAGACAGGCGTCCAGGATCCGCGTCGCCACCACCTCCGCGCGTCGGCGCTGCTCCGGGCGGGACCCGTCGAAGAGCACCAGCGGGTGGAGGTTGCCATCACCGGCGTGGAAGACGTTGGCCACCCGCAGGCCATGCTCCGCCTCCAGCTGGCGGATCGCGGCCAGCACCTCGGGCAGGCGGGTGCGCGGGACCACCCCATCTTGGACGTAGTAGTGGGGACTGATCCGGCCCATCGCCGCGAAGGCCGCCTTGCGCCCGCGCCAGAACCGGGACGCCTCCTCCCCGTCGGCGGCGAGCCGGCAGGCGGTCGCGCCGGCGGCGCGGCAGCACGCGGCGACCAGCGCCGCCTCCTCGGCGCAGCGCCCCGGCGGCCCGTCCAACTCGATCAGCAGGACGGCGTCGCCGGGGGGGTAGTCGGGGTGGGCGGCCGCCTCGATCGCCTCCAGGGCGGTCCGGTCCATCATCTCGAGCGCCGCGGGGATCACCCCGCGCGCGATGATCGCGGAGACCGCCGCCCCGGCCGCCGCGGCCTGGTCGAAGGCGGCGACCAGGGTCGCCACCGCCGCCGGCCGCGGCACCACCCGCAGCACCACCTCGGTGACGATCCCGAGCGTCCCCTCGCTGCCGACCACCGCGCCCAGCAGGTCGAAGCCGGGGGGGTCGAGCGCGCGGCCTCCCAGCCGCACGATCTCCCCGTCCGCCAGCACCAAGGTGGCACCGGTGACGTGATGGGTGGTGAAGCCGAGCTTGAGGCAGTGCGCCCCGCCGGAGTTCTCGGCGAGGTTGCCTCCGATGGTGCAGACCTGCTGGCTGGAGGGATCGGGAGCGTAGCGGTACCCCGCCGCCGTCACCGCCAGGGTCACCGCCTGATTGGTGACCCCCGGTTCCACCGTCACCCGTTCGTCCTGGAGGTGGACCCCCAGGATGGCCCGCATCCGCGACAGCCCCACCACCACCCCGTCGGCCCGAGGCAGCGCCCCCCCCGACAGCCCGGTGCCGGCACCGCGGGCGACGAAGGGGATCCGGGAGGCGGCCAGCACCCGCACCACCTGCTGGGTCTCGTCGGTGGTCTGCGGCAGCACCACCGCCAGCGGCCGGGCTCGCCAGCTGGTGAGTCCGTCGCAGGCATAGGCGGTGCAGGCGGCCGGGTCGGTGAGCAGCCAGGCGGAGCCGACCACGCGCCGCAGTGCCGACGCCACCGCCGGGGGCAGACCGACGGCGGCGTCCAGCGAGGGTGTCATGCCTGGGATCGTAGGGGACGGGCGGCCCAACCCCCAGCAGCAGTACCGTTTGGGAGCCGTGGTCACCCCCACCGACTTCCGCGCCGCCGTGGTGGGGGTGGTGGCGGCGCTCGACCCCGGGGATGTCGTCACCTATGGGCAGGTGGCTCGGATCGCCGGTCACCCCGGAGCGGCGCGCCGGGTGGGCACGGTTCTGCGCCAGGAGAGCGGACTTCCCTGGTGGCGGGTGGTGCACGCCAACGGCACGCTGGTGGTGGGGCTGGAGGACCTGCAGGCGACCCGGCTGGCCCAGGAGGGGGTCCAGTGCCAAGGCCACCGCGTCCTGCGGGGGGAAGCCCCGGGGGCGGGATCGTGACTGCCCGTCGCGCCCCGGGCCGCTGACCCGGCGATGGCCACCTTCATCTGCCGCCTGCCGGCCGCCCCGGGCACGCTCCGGCTCGCCGTCAAGGACCTCATCGACGTGGTGGGGGCGCCGACCACCTGCGGCAGTCGCGTCGTCGCGGCCAGCGCTCCGCCGGCGAGCTCGGACGCGGCCTGCCTGGCCGGCGCGCGGGCGGCGGGGGTGTCGATTGTGGGCAAGGCCAATTGCAGCGAGCTCGCGTTCAGCCCGATCGGAACCAACCCGTGGTTCGGCGACCCGGTCAACCCCCTCGACCCCACCCGGATCCCCGGCGGATCCTCGAGCGGATCGGCGGTGGCGGTGGCGGCCGGGGAGGCCGATCTCGCCCTCGGGACCGACACCGGCGGATCGGTGCGCATCCCCGCCGCGTGCTGCGGCATCGTGGGGCTGAAGACGACCGCGGGCCGGATCCCGCTGGCGGGAGTGTGGCCGCTGGCTCCCAGCTTCGACACGGTGGGCCCGCTGGCGGCCACCGTCGAGGGGGTGCTGACCGGGATGCGTCTGCTCGAGCCCGGATTCGAGCCACCAGGACCGCTGCGCTTGCGGGTCGGGCGGCTGCGTCTGGGGGCGGACGCCGCGGTCGACGCCGCCATCGACGCGGCCCTCCGCCGCGCCGGTCTCGATCTCGTCGCCGTCGATCTGCCCGGCTGGGAGGAGGTCGCCGCCGCCGGCGCCACCATCCTGCTGGCGGAGGCGGCGGTGGCGGATGCCGCGCTGCTGGACCGTCTCGAGCAGCTGGACCCGCTGGTCGCCTCCCGGCTCGCGGCCGGTCGCGCCCTCGATCCCCGCAGCCTGGCCGCGGCGCGCCGCGAGGTGGCGACCTGGCCGGCCGCCTGCGCCCACGCCCTGCGGGGCCTCGACGCCCTGGCCCTGCCGACCCTGCGTGAGCCGCCCCCCCGCCTGGGCGAGGCCACGGTGACGGGCCTCACCGTCAACACCCGCCCGGTCAACGTCGCCGGGCTGCCGGCGCTCTCCCTGCCAGTTCCCGGGCCGGGTCCGATCCCGCCCAGCCTGCAGCTGGTGGGGGCGGCGGGAGCGGAGTCCACCCTGATCGCGCTGGCCCAGCTGGTGGAGGCCGGGTCGGCGGGCTGACCCGGGGTCGGTGGGATAGAGTTCGAGGGTGGACCTTCGCGTTCAGGCGATCGTGATCAACTGCACCGACCTGCCCCGGATGACCGCCTTCTGGTCGGCCGCGCTCGCCTATGGCGCCGAGGGCGACGACGACTGGATGTCGCTCACCGACCCCGCCGGGGTCGGGGTCACGCTCTCCTTGCAGCGGGCGGATGGGCCGGTGGGGAAGGCCGAGATGCACCTGGACCTCGTCACCACCGACCAGGCCGGCGAGTGCCGGCGGCTGGTCGACCTGGGAGCGACCAGGGTCCGCGACCACCACGATGCCGCCGACGACTATGTGGTGCTGGCCGACCCCGAGGGCAACGAGTTCTGCATCTGTCTGTGAGGGCGCC
>DATKRN010000048.1:0-2008 GCA_035532155.1 Verrucomicrobiia bacterium
GCCGCGATCATGGTGGCAGTGGGGGTGATGTCGGCCTTGGCCGCGCCCACGCAGTAAAGGCTCGCCGTGCTGTCCTCCAACGCACTGTGGCTAGGACGCGGGACGTTCGCCAGCCCGACTGTCGTCGCCGACAGCGCGGCCACCATCAGCACCGCTCGCCTGATGTTCATTTCATGCTCCTTGGTCGCTGTGGGACGGTTGGTCAATCTGGGACGATCGAGATCGCTTCGGCGCTGTCGGTCGGCAGCGACAAGGAAAGGCCGTTGCGGTGAGGCGGCACGTCGTGCCGGCGGACACACCCCCCACCATGACGGGACCGATGGCTGTCAGGAAGATCCGCTCCCGCATCCTGCTCAGCACTGGGTTCTCCCTGAGGTCGTGTCGCGCACGAAGCACCCAGCGCATTCCCACGCTCCGTCGTGCTCGCCGCCGCCATGCGGGCGACCGGATCAGTCCGCCGTATCTGGGGGTATCGTACGAAAACGGGACCCGAGAAACCACTGGCCGTGGCACGAAAGTCATCCTGCGTCCTTGTGAGCTCTCACAAGTCCCGGGTGGACGGCCCGGCACCGGCGACCGTCGGGGGGCCCCGGTGCGCAGATGGGTGAGTTCCCCGCCGCCCTGGCCCGACGCCTCGAGAGGCGCCTCGGCGCCCTGACGCTCCAGGTGGTCGCCTCCCTCGTCGAGCGGGTGCCCCTCTACTCACAGCTGCCCCAGGAACAACTCAGCGGAGAGATCGCCGACGTCTGCCGCCACAACCTGCAGATCTTCGTCCGCACGCTCGTCGAGGCCCGGCCCCCCGGGCCCGACGAGCTGGCGGTCATCCAATTGAGCGCGGCGCGCCGGGCCCACGAGCGGGTCCCGCTCGACGCCGTGCTGAGCGCTTACCACGTCGGTCTTCTGGTGACCTGGCAGGCGGTCCAAGAGGAGGCTGCCGGCGGCGAACGCGACGCCCTGCTGTCGGTGGCGACCAGGGCGATGGACTACATCGCGCAGGTCACCGCTCTGGTGGCCGCCGCCTACCTCGAAGAGCGCGAGGCGCTATCGGGCGAGGAGCGCGGTGCCACCCAGACCCTGGTCAACGCCCTGCTTGCCGGCAACGCCAGCGAGCACCTGGCCACCGAGGCCGGCCACCGCCTGGCCCCGAGCTACATGGTCCTGGCGCTCGGGTTCGGGACGTCGGAGGACGAGCGCACCCCCAGCGTCACCGGGGCGGTGGCCGCACGCCGCAAGCTGCGGCGGATCGAGAACCGGCTCGAGCGAACCATGGGCACAGCCGTGCCCGCCGTGCTGGGCGTCACCGGGGGGGTAGTCCTGCTCCCGGTGGACCGCGATCCACCGAGCACCCTGACCGACCCGCGGTTGCTGGTCGAGGAGCTCTCGGCGGCGGCCGGCGCGCCGGTGACAGCCGCAGTGGCCTTTCGCCCGGGGCTCGAAGGTGTCCCAGCGGCGGCTTCGGAGGCCGACGAGATCCTGCGCATCGCCATCGTCATGGGCCTCGCCCCGCAGCTGTACCGGGTGGAGGACCTGCTCTTCGAGCACGCGCTGGGGCACGACCAAGAGAGCCTCGACCACCTCGCCGCGCTCCTCGATCCGTTGCAGTCGGGCCCCGACCTGTTGAGCACACTCGATGCCTATCTGCAATGCGACCTCGATCGACGGCGTGCCGCCGCCGTGCTGCACATCCACCCCAACAGCCTCGACTACCGTCTGCGGCGCGTCCGGGCCTTGACCGGCTGCGACGTGGGCACCACCAAGGGCATCCAGCTGCTGGGGGCGGCCCTGGTCGCCCGACGTTTGACCGCCAGCCCCACTACCGACGGGTGAACATTCACCCGAAGTCCCCCGCAACGATCCCGGCGTCCGAAGTGCGCGATCATCCCGCAGAGGGTCGGGCTCAGGGCGTGGTAGCAGGCGTTGGTCGTCAGCGCACCCTCAGAGCAAGATGGTGATGGTCGTCGAGCCCGACTGCCCGGTGGCGGCCTCGGTGGCACCCACCGTGCACTGG
>DATKRN010000049.1:0-204977 GCA_035532155.1 Verrucomicrobiia bacterium
CCTCCAGCGAGCGCTATGAGGCGTCGCGGCTGCCCTCCGGTGCCTTCGACGCGACCCCGGAGGAGGCCCTCGACTGCGCCTGCGGCCTCTACCTCGGCGACCCCTCCGCCTGGGTCACGAACTAACGCCGGGGTCCACTAGACCGGCGGCGCCTCCACCGCGGGCTGGGGACTGACGTCGACTCGATAGCCGACCCCGAAGACCGTGACGATCCGGAAGGGGAGCCGGGGGAAGGCTTCGAACTTCTCCCGCAGCCAGCGGATATGAACGGCCACGGTCTTGGTGTCGCCGCTGAAGCTCGGCCCCCAGACCGCCCGCAAGATGGCGTCGCGGCTGTGGATGCGACCGGGGCTGGCGACCAGATGGCTCAGCAGCCCGAACTCGCGCGGGCTCATCCGCACCTCCACCGAGCCGACGGTGACGCGGTGGGCGGTGCGGTCGAGCACGAAGTCCTCCAGCACCACCCGGTCGGCTGGCTCCGCCTGGCGCGGGCGGCGGGCGGCGCGGCGGATCAGCGCCTCCACCCGGGCCAAGAACTCCCTGACCCCGAAGGGCTTGGTCATGTAGTCGTCGGCGCCCAGGCCCAGCCCCCTTACCTTGTCCGCCTCGGCGTCGCGTGCGGTCAGCATCAGAATGGGCACGTCCGTCTCCTCGCGCAGGATCCGGCACACCTCCAGCCCGGGCAGCTCGGGCAGCATCAGGTCGAGCACCACCAGGTCGGGCATGCGCTTGCGGGCGAGGCTGAGGCCCTCGGTCCCGCTGGCCGCCTCGGAGACGACGTAGCCCTGGGCGGCGAGGTTGTAGCGCAGGGTCATCCGCACCGCCTCGTCGTCCTCCACCAGGAGCACCCGGCGGCCGCGGCCGACCGGGCCGGCGGGAGCGTCGGCCATCAGCCCAGCTCCACGATGCGGCCGCTCTCGAGGAAGACCACGTCTTCGGCGATGTTGGTGACGCGATCGGCGATCCGCTCCAGGTTGTGCGCCATCAGCAGCAAGTTGGTGGCCGCATAGACATGCTCGGCCTGCTCCCGCATGGTCTCGACCAGGTCGTCGAAGAGACGGTGGTAGATGCGGTCGATGCGGTCGTCGCGGGCGGCGATGTCCTGGGCGCGCCGGGCGTCCCCCTCGGTGACCGCCTCCAGGATGTCGCGCACCTGCTCCTCGACGAAGGCGCCCAGCCGCCCGATGTCGTCCAGGCGGGGGCGCTGGCGCAGCTCGATCAGAGGCAGCGCCAGCCGGGCACAGCTCTTGGCGTGGTCCCCCATCCGCTCCAGCTCCGACCCCATCAGCATGAGGCCGACCACCTGGTGCAGGGACGAGCCGCTGGGGTGGCGGGTGCCGATCAGGTCGAGGGCGCGCTCCCGCTCCTGGCGGTGGCGCTCGTTGAGGTCGGCGTCCCCAGCGATCACCTGGCGCAGGCGGTCGCCGTCACGGTCACGGAGCCCGCCCATCGCGGCCGCCAGCGCCTCGACCACCAGGTGACCGAGCAGCCGAACGTCGTCGCGCAGCTCGGTGATCTCGGCATCCAGAGGAAGCGGGGACATCGCAGCGATGGTAGAGGCCACGGTCACAGCTCCGATCCTCGCAGCCAGATCCGGATCGTGGTCCCGGCCCCCGGCAGGCTGGCCGCCTCGATCCGACCGCCCTGGAGCTCGACCGCGTGGCGGGCGATCGCCAGGCCGAGCCCGCTGCCCCGGGTGGCGCGGGAGCGGTCGCCGGTGTAGAAGCGCTCGAAGATCCGGGGCAGGTCGGCGGGGGAGATGCCGGGCCCCGTGTCGTGCACGGTGAGAAGGGGGTCACCGTCGCGCTCCTCGACGCTGACCGTGACCCGCCCGCCCGCCGGGGTGAAGCGGATCGCGTTGTCGAGGACGTTGCTGAGGGCCAGCTCCAAGCGGGGCAGGTCGCAGAGCGCCCGGGCGGTGCCGGGGGGGGTGTCCAACCGCACCGCCGCGCGCTCCGCCTGGGGCTGGAGCCGCTGGACCACCGCCGCCGCCACCTGCCCGAGATCGGTGACCGTCGGCTCAGCCCCATCCAGGCCGGCCTCCAGCCGGCTGAGATCGAGCAGGCCGGAGACCAGGGTGTGGAGCCGGTCCGACTCCACCGCGATCCGGGCCGCGAAGGTGCGCATCGCCTCGGGGTCGTCGCGAGCGGCCCCGCTCAACGTCTCCGCCAGCAGCCGCAGCCCCGCCAGCGGGGTGCGCAGGTCGTGGGAGAGGTTCGCGAGCAGGTCCTGGTGGGTGCGGGTCACCCGCCGCGCCGCGGTGTCGTCGCGGAGCAGGACCAGCGCCCAGTCGGGGTCCCTGGGCTCTCCCATCGGCACCACCAGGGCACGGTAGGTGCGGCCTCCCTGCTCCTCCTGCACGTCCGCCTCGACCACCTCCCGGGAGCGCAGGGCCCGGCCCAGGGCGACCGGGAGGCGCGGGTCCTGGACCCAGCGGGTGAGCGTCTCGTCGGGCGCGGGCGGGTCGGGGCCGAGCACCCGGCGCGCGGCTCGGTTGGCCCAGCGCACCCGCCGATCGGGTCCCAGCAGCAGGACCAGGTCGGAGCCGTGGTCCGCCAGGCGCATGACCAGGCGGGTGGTGCGACCACGGAGGGCGCGGGGGAGCGCCGCCTCCGCCGCTCCCGTCACAGCTCTCCCGGGCGCCCCCGGTAGGCGGCGTGGGTGACCTCGCCCTCGTCGCCCAGGTGCAGCTCCCAGACGCTCCCCTTGGGGCAGGCGGGGTGGCCGGCGACTCCCGCCTCGGCCAGGAGCAGGGGAATGGTGTCGCCGTGGCTGCAGGCCACCGCCGTCCCCGGGGCACGCTGGGCGATCACCCGGAGCGCGCGCCGCAGCCGGCTGCGCAGCACCGACTCGACCAGGTCTTGGCCGTCGCAGTCCGCCAGCAGGTCCTCCTCGACCACCTCCAGGCCGTCGCGATGGGCGGCCGGCACCAGCGTGTCGCGGCAGCGGACCGCCGGGCTGCTGAGGAAGTGCTGCGGGGAGCGACCCTCCAGGAAGGTCATGAGGGCCACCGCCTGGGCCCACCCGCGGGCCACCAATGGCCGGGCGCCGTCGGCTCCCGGCCATTGCTCGCGCGCGAGTGCGACACCGTGACGCACCATGTACAGCACCCGGTCCGCCACGACCTGGAGTATACGGCGACCTGCGACCAGGACTGGACGCGCGAGCGACGAGATGGCACCGTGAAGAGGCCCGCCGATGGGGCGCGGGCCCCCACCCAGGAGGCACTCGAGATGGCCGGTCCCAACAAAGCGGTCAAGGCGGCGGCGGAACGACTGGGAGAGCTCCACAAGCGGCAGGCGCGCGCGGTGAAGAAGGCGCACGAGCAGGTCGCCCGCGCGGAGCGGCTCACGCTGGCGGTCGGCGCCGCCGAGCAGGCGCTGCAGGACGCGATGGCGACGGTCGCCGCTCGGGCCGCCAGCCCCGCCCCCCCGGCCGCCCGGACCACTCCGGTCCGGAGCCCTGCGGCGCACCCCGGGGCAGCCCCGACACCCCGGCGACCGCGGCGCGCGCCGACGACCGCGGCTGAGTGACGCCCCGGCCGGAGCTCGCCGCCGCGACCCCGGACGACGCCGCCCCCCGGTACGCCGCGATCGACGTCGGAAGCAACACGGTCCACCTGCTGGTGGCGGAGGTGGTCGCGGGGGTGTGGCCCGAGCCGCTGTTCCGGCAGCGGGCCTTCGTCCAGCTGGGGCAGGACGTGTCCCAGCGGGGGGAGATCGGGGTGCGCCGGCGCGAGCTGGCGGCGCGGGCGCTGGCCCAGCAGGTGGAGGCGGCCCGGCGGGCGGGCGTGTGTGCGATCGCGATCGGGGCCACCGAGGCGTTGCGGGCGGCCGCCAATGGCGCCGAGGTGGCCGACCGGCTGGCGGCCGCGGCCGACCAGCCGGTGCGGATCCTGCCGGCCGGCGACGAGGCGGCCCTGGCCTTCGCGGGCGCCACCGCGGGCCTGCCGCCCGCCACCCCAACGCTCCTTCTCGACATCGGCGGCGCGTCAACCCAGCTGGCCGTCGGCCGGGTGGGTCGGCTGGAGCATGTCGACTCCCTGCGAGTGGGATCGGGGTCGGTGGCCCAGCTCGCCATCGGCGACCCGCCCACGGCCGCCGAGTGGCGCGCGATGGAGCGGTGCGTCGCGGAACGGCTCCCCGAGCTGCGCCCGGTCACCGGATCGGTGCTCGCCCTGGGGACCGGCGGCACGATCACCAACCTGCCCCGGCTCGAGGGGCCACCGGCCGCCACCACGCTCGGGCCGGTGGCGGTGGAGCGGATCCTGGAGCGGCTGCGGCGCGAACCGCTGGCCGAGCTGCGGGCCCGCTCTGGGGTCGAGCCGGAGCGGATCCGGCTCTGCCGGGGCGGCATCCTCATCCTGGCCCAGCTGCTGGACCTGCTCCAGATCGAGCGCCTGCGGCTTTCCGAGCGGGGCCTGCGCGACGGCATGATCGCAGCGCTCGCGCGCAAGGGCGCAGACTGGTGGCGTGAGCCGGCCGCAGCGGGGATCGTGGGTACCGGCCGCGGCTGAGCCCCAGCTGTGCTGCGACCTCGCGCGTGCCACCATCGGGCCGCGCGTGCGCGCCCTGCATCAGGCCGCCGGGCGCACGGCGGCGGGTGGCGACCCCGCGGGGGTCCACGACACGCGCGTCGCCGCCCGCCGGCTGCGGAGCGCTCTGGGCGCCTTCCCCGCCTGCCTCGACGAGACCGCCCGCGAGTGGGGGGCGGTCCTGCGCGAGCTCGGTCAGATGCTGGGGGTCGCCCGCGACGCGGAGGTGCGGCTCGAGCGGCTGCAGGAGCTGCTGGCGCCGCTGGCGGTGGCAGTGGACCGCTCCGACGAGCTCTCCCCCAGCCAGGGTGCCCAGGCGATCGTCACCGGGCGGACCCGCCCGGCCTCGCGCCTCGACCCCAGCGGGCAGGGGCACGCGGCGCAGCGCCACCTGCTCGACCGAGCCCACCAGGCCGACGACGAGGCCCGCCAGGCCGCGGCGGCGGCGCTGCCGACGCTCCTGCCGCTGCTGGGGACGGCCCCGGAGGTGCGCCCCGGCCATCCCCAAAGCGCCCCCGCCGCGGGCCTGGCCCGGCGGTGCCTGCGCCGGCCGTTCCGCCGCGCGGGACGATGGAAGGTGTGCGCGGGACCGACCCCGATGATCCCCTTGGAGGCAGCCCTGCACCGCCGCCGGATTGCGATCAAGCGGCTCCGCTACGGCCTGGAGTGTTTCGCGCCGGTGCTCCCGCGGGTCCACCGCGACTGCCTGGTTCGCCTTCGCGAGCTCCAGGACCTGCTGGGGCACCACCAGGACCTGGTCGTGCTGGCGGCCTGGGTGCACGACGAGGGCCAGCGCGCGCAGCCGCTCCTGCGCCCTGCGCTGCGCCGGCAGGAGGTCCGCATCGCCCACGCCGCCCGCGGCGTCGCGGGCCGAGCCGTGGCCGAGCTGGAGCGGCTCGACGCGGCGGGCTACTGGCCCTCGGCGTCGGCGGCCTGCCGGCTCCCGCTCGCCGGCTGAGCTGCCGGCGAGCCGGGGCGGCGCAGCGGCAGGGTGACGCCGTCGGCGGCCAGGATCGCACCCGGGACGGGACGGCGCTGGGAGAGATGGGTGAGGATGAGTCGGGCGTCGGGCGCCTCGCGGATCAGCCGCAGCACCTCGGCGCGGCACAGGTGGGTGGGCTCGGGCCGGTCCATGCTGGTGCATTCGCAGAGCAGGTAGTCGCTGCGGCGGGCGAGCGCCAGGATGCCCTCGCACCAGGCGGTGTCGCCCGAGTAGCCAAGGCTCACCCCGTTCCGCTCCACCCGGTACCCGAGGGCGCGGATGTCGGAGGCGTGGACCATCGCCACCGCCTCGACCCGATAGCCGCCCAGCTCGGCCTGCTCACCCCCGCTCCACTCCAGGATCCGCAGCCCCTCGGGGGCCCGCGCCAGCTCCGCCAACCGCTCCCCGAAGCCGAGCACGAGCAGCCGCTCGAGGAAGTCGGCCGTCCCCAGCGGCCCCACCACCGTGAGCGGCGGGGACGCGTCCGGGGTCAGGCGGCGGGCGCCGACCAGCAGCGGCAGCTGGAACGAGTGGTCGGCATGGAAGTGGCTCAGCAGCACGGTCTCCACCCGCCCCGGGTCCAGCCCCACCGCGGGCATCAGGGTCAGCACCGGGGCGCCGCAGTCGAGCAGGAGTCGGCCGTCGACACAGGCGGCGGCGTTGTGGCCGATGCCGGCGAAGGCGGACCCGGTGCCGAGGGTGGTCAGCCGCAGGCCGGCCTCGGCCGCGTCGCTCATCCCCCTGTCCCAGCCGGCGCCGGCCGGGGCGGGGCCGGGCGGTGGCGTGACCGCCACGCCCGCCAGAGCAGCCCGCGGTAGGCGGCACCCACCGGCGACCAGGCGGCCTGCCACTCAGCCGTGCCCACCTGGGCTGTCACTCCGGCGGCGAAGGCGGCCCGATCGCAGAGCCCGACCAGGTCGACCAGCGCCCGGTGCGCCCGCGTCCCCTCGGCCAGGTCGCAGGCGTCGGCGCAGGTGGCGAGCAGCTGGTGCAGGGTGCGGGCCCGGCCCCGCTCCCGGCGCGCCACCCAGCACACAAGGGTCAGCCGGCGGCGGACGGCCCGGGGGCCACGCACCCGTCTCCGCAGGGCCTGATCGACCCCCACCCCCAGCAGCACCAGCAGCGCGAGCACCGCCCAGGCGGCGGCCGCCGCCCGGGCGGCCCACCGCGACGGCCCCGGGCGCCCGGGCACCCGGGGCGGCGGCCTGAGGTGGCTGTTGGGGCGGGTGCCCACCGGGGCGATCGGGTGGGTGTGCACCTGCACCGGCGGGGCGGTCACCGCCGCCAGCTCGCCCCGACCGCGATAGAAGCCGTCGGGAGTCGGCTCGAACCCGATCCAGCCATAGCCGGGGAAGTAGACCTCAACCCAGGTGTGGGCGTCGGCGGCGGTGATCAGACGGGCGCCCCCCGGGGTCAGGCCCTCCTCCCCCGGACCGAATCCGTTGACCAGCCGTGTCGGCACGCCTAGCGCGCGCAGGAGCGCCCCCATCGACGAGGCGAAGTACTGACAGTATCCGAGGTGGCTCACCTGCAGGAAGTACAGGATCGGCCAGGTGCCCACCGGGGTGAGCGGCGGCGAGAGGGTGTAGGACTCCTCGGTGCGCAGGGCGTTCTGGATGTCGAGTGCCTGGTCGTAGGGATCGCGCGCCCCCCGGGTCATGCCGCGCGCGATCCGGCGCAGGATCGCCGCCTGGGAGCCGTCCGAGGCCGGCAGGCGGGCATCGCGCCCGACGAACGTGGGATAGCGGGTCCCGGCGCGGCGGAGCTGGGCCGCCGGGGCGGTGGAGATGGTGCCGAGGGTGGTCACCGGCCGGGTGCCCGCCACCCGCGCGAGGCCGCCCTCGGGCTGCACCGCGGTCACCTCGACCAGCCCACCCCGCGCCCGCTGGGCGCGCACCACCAGCGGCGTGGCGGAGGCGGGCAGGTCGGCGGGGACCCCGGGATAGAGCAGGTCGACGAGCTGACCAGGGCCCGTCCCCAGCAGCCGGACGGTGAGCCGGATGGTGCGGCGGTCCCGCAGGCGGGGACCCCTGCGAGCCAGCCGCCCGGCGAGCCTCCGCAGATGCGGGGCGGGGCCGGCGGTATGGCGCGAGGATCCCCCCGGGTACCAGTCTCCCTGCACGAACCGGTCGAGCACCACCCCGCGCAGGTAGACGGCGCGGCCGGGCGCGGTGGTGGTGTAGGTGAGCAGCGGTGTCTGGATCGAGCGCAGCGGACCGCCGGGGACCACCGACTCCGAGTACCCGACGACATCGGCGGACCGAGCCGGGCCGCGCTGGGAGCCGCTCGGAGCGCCGTACTGGAAGAAGCGGCCGCTGAAGTTGACGAGGTTGAGCGGGGGCAGGGCCACCGCGGCCCCGGTGAGCGCGATCGCGCCCAGGGTCACGGCCGGTCCGGCACGGCGGCGCCCCCCCGTCAGCATCGTCACCTGCTGCGCCCGCCAGCCGGAGCGGACCCGCTCCGCGTGGCTCCACCCGACCAGGGTCAGCCCGGCCGCCACCGCGCCGCAGACCGGCCAGAAGGCGGCGGCGACGCGTCCGCCGGGGACGTTCACGAGGTCGGCCACCACGACCACGGCGGCAGCCCCCGCGGCGACCAGCCCGCGCCGGTCGCGCACCGCCCACCATCCCACCCAGCCCCCGACCGCGAGGCAGAGAAGCTCCAGCCCGTACGCCTGCGCCGGGACCGGGTGGCCGCCGCCCAGCAGCGCGCCGAGTCCGGCGCCCGAGGCGCCCGGGAGCGCGGGCGCGAGCAGCAGGGCGGCGGCGGTCATCGGCACCAGCGCCAGGGCAGCGGCGGCCGCGCGCCGGCGCCACGCCGCGGTCGCGGCAACCGCCAGCACGCCGATCGCGGCCGCGAGCCCCGCCCCCGGCCCGTGGCCGCGCAGCACGGTGCCCGCGAGGCTGGCCGCGACCGCCAGGGCCAGGGCGAGGGCGAGGGCGAGGGTCACCGCCGCCGCGATCCGGTCCGCCCCAGAGGGCCGGCCGGCCCGGAGGGCGGCGAGCGCCCCGAGCCCGCACAGCCCGATCAGCCCGGCGAGGGCGGCGTCAGCCGACAGCACGTGCCCCCGCCTCCCCCACAGTGGCCAGGTCGTCGCCCCGATGAACCAGCCAGAGGTCCACCACCAGCCGCCACCGTGCCGGGACGCGCAGCGGCTCCCGGGGTCCGCCGAAGGTGGCCGGGTCGACGTAGATGGCGAGAGGCCGGTCCCCGCTGGCACTGTGGGCCGCGACCGCCTCGACCCAGCGGAGGTCGGGGGCACCCGTGACCACAACCACCGGCCCCCGGCCCCGCCAGCTGGGCAGGTGGCGAGTGAGCAGGGTGGCGAGGCTGGTGTGTCCGTCGTCCGCGACCAGCGCGAGCCACTCGCGCAGGCGCTGGTCGTGGGCGGGGCCTGCGCCCGCGGCGACCCGACTGCCGGCACGGTCGTTGGCGACCAGCTCCACCTGGCGTCCCTGGCGGATCGCCAGGTGGACCACCGACGCGACCAGGCTGACGGCGACCTCGAACGAGGTGTCCGGCAGAGCGCCCGCGTGCACCCCGGCCTCGCAATCGAGCGCCACCAGCAGATCGGTGCCCTGGTCCGCGTCGAACAGGCGGCTGATCAGGCGGCCCCGGCGGGCCGACTCCAGCCAGTGGATCCGGTTCAGGCCGTCGCCGGGATCGTGCTCGCGCGTGCCCGCGACGCTGGGGGGACGATCATGGGGATGAGCGCCGCGGGGAGCGTCGCGTCCAGTGCGGGCCGTACGCGCCCAGAGCGCCCGGATCGGGTGGACCGGCGGATACACCAGGACCGGGGTCAGGGTCTCCACCCGCACCAGCTTGGGGAACAGTCCGAACGGATCGGAGAGATGGACCTCCGTCGGTCCCAGCTGGTGACGCCCCCGCAGCGCGAATCGCCCCGCCGTCTCCCACTCGCGCACGCCTCTGGGGCCGAGGGTCATGGCCCGCCCGGGATGGTAGCCGGGCAGACGCGAGCGATCGCGAACCTCCACCGCCGCCAGCGGAAGCAGCGAGCGGTTCTCGACCCGGAAGGTCTCGGAGAAGCTGGCCCCGGCCACGAACGGGCCAACGGGGCTGGTTCGGGTCAGGATGAGGTGGCGCGCGGCCCACCAACTCCAGGCGGCGGCGAGCAGCAGCAGCAGGGCGGTGGCGTAGACCACGACGAAGGCGAGCCGGACGCCGGTGATGTACGCGAAGAAGCCCGTGACCACGAGGACCGCCAGCACGGGGGTGCGAGACATGCAGGGGCCTTCTGCCGGTTGCGGTCAGCCCGCGACGCGCTGGCCGAGCGCCGGCACCGGCTCGGTGTCCAGGACCTCGGCGAGGACGTCCGCGGCCGCGCTGCCGCGCAGCTCGGCAGCCGCGCGCAGCACGAGCCGGTGGAGCAGGACCGCGGGGGCCAGCTCCTTGATGTCGTCGGGGATGACGTAGTCACGGCCGCGCACCAGGGCCAGGCCGCGGGCGGCGTGAAGCAGTCCGAGGCTGGCCCTCGGGCTGGCGCCCAGGGCCAGCTCGGGGTGGGAGCGGGTGCGCTGGACGACGCGGACCAGGTAAGCCTGCAGGGATGGGTCGACATGCACCGTCGGCAGCGCCCGGCGCAGACGGGGCAGCTGGTCCGCCGACACCTGGGGCTCGATCTGGGCGAGCGGGGAGCCGCGCTCGAAGCGGTCGAGGATCTGGATCTCGCCCGCCAGGTCTAAGTACCCGAGGCTGACCCGGATGAGGAAGCGGTCCACCTGCGCCTCGGGCAGAGGAAAGGTGCCCGCGTACTCGATCGGGTTCTGGGTGGCGAGCACGACGAACGGCTGGGGGAGCGCGTGGGTGGTGCCGTCGACGGTGACCTGGCCCTCCTCCATCGCCTCGAGCAGTGCCGACTGGGTCTTGGGCGTCGCGCGATTGATCTCGTCCGCGAGCAGGATCTGGGTGAAGACCGGTCCCCGGCGGAACTCGAATGCCCCCCGGCTGGGGTTGTAGATGTTGACCCCGGTGATATCGCTGGGAAGCAGGTCGGGGGTGAATTGGACTCGGTCGAACTGGCACCCGGTGGCCCCGGCGAGGGCCTTGGCCAGCATGGTCTTGCCGACGCCGGGCACGTCCTCGATCAGGACGTGCCCGCCGCAGAGCCACGCGATCGCGCAGAGCTCGATCTGGCTCCGGTCGCCGACGATGACGGTCCCCACCGCGTCCACCACCCGGTGGAGGGCAGCGCTCGCCTCGGCCGCCTGCGGGTCCATCATCGGACCCCGGGCACGGGGCGGGTCGGCCCTCGCCCTGGCTGCACGCGCCGAGTATACGGGGGGCCCACTGGCGGGGCGGACCGGGTCAGAGGCGCTCGACGCGATCGAGGCCAAGGACGAACAAGGTGGCGCGGCCAACCTCCACCTCCACCGCGGCGGGCGCCGCCTCCGTCGGCGGCGACGGCTCGGGGACGCTCTCATGGCGAGAGCGTCCCGCGCTGCGCACGGTGGCGACCACGGCGTCGACCTCGAGGTCGTCCACCGCGATCAGCAGGACCACGTTGCGCTGCTGCAGGAATCCGCCCTCGCTGGCGAGCTTGGTGACCCCGAATCCGCGCGCGGCGAGCGTCTCGACCGCACGCACCGCGTCGTGCTCGTGCACCACCGCGAGCACCATCTTCACGGCGCCATCGCCGGGGCCAGTCGACAGCTGACCAGCTCGACACACCGCCGCGCCACCAGCTCCGGGGCTCGGTCGGCATCGACCACGACCACCCGCTCGGGGAACCGGCGGGCCAGCTCCCAAAATCCCTCCCGCAGCACACTCTCGCGTCCGGCGAGCGCCTGCTCGATCCGGTCCAGGGGCAACCCCTGGCCGAGACGCTCGGCGGCGCGGCGCTGGGGCAGGTCGAGCAGAATGGTGAGATCGGGGAGGCGGTCGGCCCCGCAGAGGCGGTGGAGGCCGAGGATCAGCTCGGGGTCGATCCCGCGCGCCAGGCCCTGGTAGACGAGGGACGAGTCCAGGTAGCGGTCCGCCACCACCACTGCGCCCCGGGCCAGCGCGGGAGCGATCACCTCCATGAGCAGCTGGACCCGGGCAGCGAGAAACAGCGCCGCCTCCGCCAGCGGCGTCGGCGCGGTTCCCAGCGGGGTCTCCAGCAGGACTGTGCGGATCAGCTCGCCGAGCTCAGTGCCACCGGGCTCTCGGATCGAGACGACATCACGGTGCACACTGCGCAGGGCGGCCGTCAGGCTGGCGGCCTGGGTGCTCTTGCCGGCGCCGTCGAGCCCCTCCAGGCTGACGAAGAAGCCGGGGCGGGGGGGGCTCACGCGGGCGATTGGGGAGGGCGGGGCACGGTCCGGCCATCATCGGGGATTGGGGCGAGCGGACGCCGATCAGCGCCCGCCGCACACGCGCACAACGGACCACCTCGCCATGGGGTCAAAGGCGCCACCTCAGGATCGCCGCCGACTGGCGGGGGAGGGCCGTGCCGGCTGCGGGCGGGAGTCGAGCGGCGAGCCCCCCGGGGCTGACGCCGACCCCACCGTCGGCCGGCCCGGCGCGCTCCGGCGGAGGGCGGCGGCTGGCTCGGAGACGGCGAGCTCCTGGGCACCGCTCCGGCCGCCACCGCGAGCCCCGATCGGACGCCGGTCGGGTCCCGTCGGTGCCCGCCCCACAGCTGGACGCGGTCCGGTTCAGCCGGTCCGCCTGGGCGGCGGATGGAGCGGCAGGCCGTCCCGCCGCCCCCGCGGGACGAGCCCCACCCCGCACCACGCCGATTGCCCGGAGGCGGGAAGGGCGGCCGGGCGCACCTGCGACCGTGCCCGGCTACAGCACCTTGGAGAGAAACTCGCGGGTGCGTGCCTGGGCAGCCGCGGCGAACATCTGGCGGGGAGGTCCCTCCTCCACGATCTGGCCGTTGTCCATCATCACCAGCCGGTCGGCGACCTCGGCGGCGAACCCCATTTCATGGGTAACCACGATCATGGTCATCCCTCCGGTGGCCAGCTCGCGCATCACCGCCAGCACCTCTCCCACCATCTCGGGATCGAGGGCGCTGGTCGCCTCATCGAAGAGCATCACGCTCGGCCTCATGGCGAGCGCGCGCGCGATCGCCACCCGCTGCTGCTGGCCCCCCGAGAGCTGCAGGGGTCGCGCCTCCAGCTTGTCGGCGAGGCCCACCCGCTCGAGGAGCGCAGCCGCCTCGTCCAGGCTCCGCTGGCGGGGCATCCGCTTGACCCGCAGGGGTCCGCACGCCACGTTCATCAGCGCGGTCATGTGGGGGAACAGGTTGAAGCTTTGGAACACGAATCCGATCTCGGCCCGGCGCTCGGCGATCTGGCGGCGCGAGGCCTCTCGGAGACGGCCGTCGGCGCGCTCGCGGTAGCCGATCAGCTGACCGTTGACACAGATCCGGCCGCTGTCGACCTTCTCAAGATGATTGATGCAGCGCAGGAAGGTTGTCTTGCCGGATCCGGAGGGTCCGATGATCACGACCACCTCGCCGCGAGCCACCTCGAGGGACACCCCCCGGAGAACCTCCAGCGCCCCGAACCGCTTGACGACAGCGGTGGCGGCCACCGCCGCCGCTGCGCCGGGTCGCGTCGGCGACCCGGGCGCCCCCGCGGACGCCCCTTTCTCCTCCCCCTCCGGGCTCACGCCGAATCCCGCACGCGCCCGCCCGCGGGACGCCAGCCGGTGCCGAGCAGCCGCTGGCGGAAGGTCGGCGGCCGCGGTATCCCCAGCTGGCTCTGAAGCCGAGCCTCGATGGTCGACTGGACCAGCGTCCACACCGTGGTGAGGAAGAGGTAGTAGAGCGCGGCGACACTGTAGATCTCGAATGTGCGAAAGGTCAGCGAGTTGATCTCTTCGGCGTTGAGGAAGAGCTCGGAGACCCCGATCGTGGCAAGCAGAGACGTGCTCTTCATCATGGCGTTGAAGTCGTTGCCGAGCGGGGGCACGATCAGGCGCACCGCTTGGGGCAGCACGATCCGACGCATCACCTGACCCGGCGTCATGCCCAGGGACAGCCCCGCCTCCGACTGTCCCACCCCCACCGAGGCGATCCCGGCGCGGATGATCTCCGCCATGTACGCCGCCTCGTTGAGGGCCAGGGTCACGATGCCGGCCTGGACCACCCCCTGGATGTCGATTCCAAGCACGGTGACGTCGCTGAAGGAGAAGAGTCGCATCGCGGAGAAGCCGTCATAGACGATGACCAGCTGGACCAGCAGGGGCGTTCCCCGCACGACCCAGATGTAGAGGCTGACGAACACGCGCACCGGCCAGAGCCGCGAGCGCCGGCCGAGCGCGAGCAGGAGCCCCACCACAATCGCGAGGGCCATGGCGATGATGGAGATGTAGATGGTGGTGGCGAACCCCAGGAGGAACGAGGAGTTGGGCCGAACCAGGGCATGCCAGAAGAAGGCCCAGTCGAAATTGAGCCCGGCCGGGTTGCTCCCGGCCACGCTGAGGAGCGGGGTTGCCACCATCCATCCCCATGAGCGGCGGTGTGCCGGTCAACCTCGCCGAGGAGGTCGACCGGCACCCGACTGGCCCGCCTCAGGCGGTTCCCGACACGCCGTACTGGAGCTCGTCGAAGTGCAGCCCCCACCGCGACATGATGACGTTGTAACGGCCGCTGTGCTTGAGGGCGTCGAAGGCCGCGGTCATCGCATGCAGCAGCACAGGATCGCCCTTGCGCATCGCAATCCCGGTGAGGATGCGGCCGAAGGGATGCCCCGCGAACTCGTACGTGCCGGCGGCCTTGCCCATGTAGTAGGCGGCCGTCTCCGTCGTGGTGGCGTAAGCCTGGGCCCGGCCCAGGGCCAGCTGCTCGAGCGCTTGGATGTCGTCCTGGTAGAGCAGGGGCCGGATCGGCTGCTTGCCGGCCTGGGTGCAGCTGGCGCTCTGGGTGGTGATGTCGAGACCGGCGGTGGTGCCAATCGTGGTCGCCACGGTCTTGCCACACAGGGAATCGTTAAGGCCGGTGATGTGGTCGGGATTGCCGTGCTTGACCACGATCGATTCACCCGAATACATGTACGGGAGGAAGTTGACCACCCGCTCGCGCGCCGGCTTGATGAAGAGCTGCGAGATGATGACGTCGCAGTGCCCGGCAAGCAGAGCCGGGATAATCCCGCTGAACTGAGTTTCCAGCCAGATCGCCTTGAGCTTCAGCCGACCAGCGATGGCATTGCCAATCTGCACGTCGGATCCGGTGGGGACGTGGCCAGCGCTGTAGTACTCGAGCGGGGGGGAGACGATGTCGGAGCAGATCCGCAGCTGCCCGGCCACGCCGATGGCGGGCGGTGAGATCCGGGAGCCGGTGTTGGGGTGGACCAGATTGCCCGCGGTGACGGCAGAGGCCCCACCCACTGCGGCCACGAGCACCGCCGCAGCGGCGACCAGCGGGCGGGCGAGTCGGTACGGCAATCTCACAGTAGACCTCCCCTTCCTACACGAGTGCAAGCTTCACCGAACGGTAGGCCGGCGATGCCGCGCTGTCAAGGGCGCGCCGCCCCTCATGTTGGAGTTCAGCGATTCTGTCCGGTCATGAAGGACAGGATCACCTTGAGCTTGGGTGACCGGAGGCGAGCACTGGAGCTGAATCAGGTGGAGGCTGGAGTGTTCCGTCCGGAGCAGGCGGCTCTGCGGCTGGGAGTGGGCTCGCGCCAGCTCCAACGACTTCGGGACCGGTACCGCAAAGAGGGTGCCGAGGCCCTGGTGCACGGCTATCGAGGGCAGCGTCCTGTGAACGCGGTGGATTGCGGAGTGGCACGCAGGGTGGTGGAACGGGCCACCGGCCCCTACGTGGGCTTCAATCAGCAGCACCTGACCGGAGATGCTCGCTGAGCGCGAAGGGATGTTCCTCTGCCGGCCCACAGGGCACCGACTGCTCCGCCAGGCCGGGGTGGCCACCCCGAGGACCAGGCGGTCAGCCCGGGCCCACCACCGTCGAGACCGGATGGCCCAGGAAGGGACCCGGCTCCAGGTCGACGGCAGTCGCCACGATTGGGTGGAGGGCCGCGGTCCGTACATGACCCGGGTGGGCGGAATCGATGATGCCACCGGGCAGGTCCCCGCAGCGACCTTCCGGGAGCAGGAAGACGCCCAAGCGTACGTCCTGATGCTGCGCCAGGTCGTGGTGCGCAAGGGCGTGCCCCTGGCCATGTACTCCGATCGACACGGCATCTTCGTGAAGACCCGCAAACAGGAGCCCGGCCGGGAGGAGCGTCTGGCCGGCCGACGCCAGCCGACTCCGATGGGGCGCCTCCTTGACGAGCTCGAGGCGGAGCTCATCCTGGCCCGCTCCCCTCAGGCCACGGGCCGCATCGAGCGTCTCTGGGGTACCCTCCAGGACCGCCTCTGCAGTGAGTGGCGCCTTCAGGGCGTGGCCACCCTGGATGCGGCCAACGTGCTCCTCGCCAAACACCTCGTCCGCCACCACCGCCGCTTCGCCCTTCCCGCCCAGGACCCATCACCCGCCTGGCGGCCGCGACCCCGGGACCCAGACGCCCTCTTCTGCTTCACGTTCCACCGGGTCGTGGCCCTCGACCACACCGTGAGGTTCGGCTCTCAGGTGATCGACATCCCCAGGCTCGGGCCCAGGACCCAGGCCCGGGCCCGGCTCCTGGGTCCAGCAGCACTTCGACGGCACCCTAGGCGCCTTCCACGAGGGCCGCTGCCTGGCCACCTGCGCCCAGGACAGCCTGCCGCCCGGGCCCCCTGCGCCTGGGAACTCTCCCCAAGCCGGAACCGCCACTCCCAGGCCGCCTCATGCCCCCCAAGCCCACCCATTCACCCGACCAGCCGTAGGGGTCTCTGGAAGCCACCTCTGATCCACCCTGGGCGGTCACCGCTCCCACGACCCCCATGACAAAGTCGCTGAACTGGTGGGCGGACAGAGTCCTTGAACCACTACAGGGCGCGCCGCCCCTCAGCAGCAGACTCCGCGCGACGCGACCGGTCCCTCGCGACGGCATCGCACCGAGCGCCGGCGGTCGTCCTCCGCTGAGCAGGGGTCGCAACCGATGCGGAGCGGCTCCAGCCCGCCCTGTTTGATCGGGTGCCGACCCAGAGCGCCACGGTCGAGACCGGGCGCGGAGCCGGCCCCCGCCAGGGCGCCCCGACCGTGCCCCGGGCGGTGCCATACTCCCCCCGCGGACGCGGGCGCCACCGTCACCTTGGTGCGCGAGCTGTGGGGGGCGTTCGCGCGCCGCGATCTGGCCACGGTGGAGGGCCGCCTGGCCGCCGACGCGCGCTGGCGGGCGGTCGAGGACGGCCCCTGGAACTGCCAGGGCAGGGAGGCCATCCTCGACGTGCTGTGACGGCAGGGGGCCCACGGTCCCTACGGGCAGCTGGAGACGGCGCTGGAGGTCGGGGGCGCGGTGGTTGGTGGGCTTCCGCCCGGATCCCGCCCGCGACCCCCCGTTCGCGCTGGAGGACGGGGTGCGCTACCTGGTCATCACGCTCGCCGAGGGTCGAGTCGTGGAGTTGAAGGGCTGCGCCACGCGCGCCGCTGCGCTCGCCTACGCCGGCCGTGAGGGACACCCGCCCGGGTCGGTCTGACCCGGGGTCGACGGGGCGCCGTCAGGACCGCGGTCGGCCCGACCGCCGGGGCTGGTGCGCGCGGGCGCGCCGCCGGGTCGCCCTCCGCCGCGGGCCCCGGGAGAGGGGTGACTCCGCCCGATCGACGGGCGCGACCGCGCGGGAGGACCGACGCGGCCGGCGGCGGCCCGAGGGTCCCCCGGCCGGCTGGGTGGCGCCGCTGCTCAGGAGGCCGCGGGGCCATAGACGCGCAGGCGGCGGCGCGGATCCTTGCCGGTGGAGCGGGCCACCAGGTCGTGCTGCTCCACCAGCTGGTGCTGAAGGCGGCGGACATACGCGTTCTGCGGGGCCAGCTCCACCACCTCGCCCAGCCGGGCCCGCTCGATCGCGGCCCGCACCTCGCGCAGCGCCGCGTCGGTGGGGTCGGGCGCCTCCACCTCGTAGAGACGCCCGAGCAGCTCGCGGATCTGGGCCACGGTGTTGCTGCGCAGTACGGAGATCGGGACCCCCTCGGCCTCGGCGGCGCGCAGGGGCGAGTCCTTGCGCCGGTAGTAGTTCTTCAGCGTCAGCACCATGTCGGCATCATCGACGTGGTGCTGGATCCGCAGCGGCACCCCGAGCTCGCGGATGGCCTGTTCCAGGTAGGTGCGCGAGACCCCGTAGGGAAACACGCTGACCGCGCTGCCGGCGGCGGCCCGGCCGGGACCGAGGTCAGCCAGGCTGGCGGGTCGCCGGGCCCGGGCCGTGCTCCCGCCGGGGTCGCCCTCGCGGCGGTCGCGCCAGCTCCGCTCGGGGGTGAGCCGCCCGGCGAGCGCGCGATCGCCCTGCTCGCGGGCCCAGCGCTCGACCACGTCCCCGCTGGAGTCGACGGCCGGGCTCGCCTCCCGCCAGCCGCGCTCGAACAGGTCGCGGGCGCCGCGATCGTCGAACGCCGGTGGAGGCGCCAGCTTGGTCTCGACGCTGCCGTCGGCCCGAAGGTCGCGCAGCTGGGCGCGCCGCGCACGACCGCGCAGGACATCGTCCACGACATCGGCGAGCGGCAGATGGACCGCGACCTGGCGCCGGTCCACGATCTCCACCAGCACGTCGAAGGTGGGCGGCGCCTTGCGTTCCAGCACCGACTTCTGGGTCCCGCGTCGGCGCGCCTCCTCGTCCGAGAGGGTGACGCTCTGGATGCCCCCCAGGAGGTCGTTGAGAGTCGGGTTCACGAGCAGATTGTCGAGGGTGTTGCCGTGGGCGGTGCCCACCAGCTGGACCCCGCGCTCGGCGATGGTGCGCGCCGCCTGGGCCTCCAGCTCGGTGCCGATCTCGTCGATGATGATGACCTCGGGCATGTGGTTCTCGACCGCCTCGATCATCACCGCGTGCTGCTGCGCGGGAGTGGTCACCTGCATCCGCCGGGCCCGGCCGATCCCGGGGTGCGGGATGTCGCCATCGCCCGCGATCTCGTTGCTGGTGTCGACGATCACCACCCGGCGATGACACTCGTCGGCGAGGATGCGCGCGACCTCGCGCAGCATCGTGGTCTTGCCGATTCCAGGCTTGCCCAGCAGCAGCAGGCTGTGACCCGCGACGACGATGTCGCGGATGATCTCCACCCGTCCAGTGATGGCCCGACCGACACGGCAGGTGAGCCCGACGATCCGTCCCTCGCGGTTGCGGATGGCGCTGATGCGGTGCAGGGTGCGCTCGATCCCGGCGCGATTGTCTCCGCCGAAGGCGCCCACCCGGCTGCTCACCACCTCCAGATCGGCGCGGGTGACCGGGTCCGGTCCCAGCAGCACCTCGGCGCGATCGAGGCGGGCGGCGGGCTCGCGGCCCAGGTCGAGAACGATCTCCAGCAACTCGCCGGCGTCGCGAGGGAGTCGCTGCACCGCCTGGTACAGGTGGGGTGGGAGCGTCCGCACCAGCAGTTCCAGCTCGTCTTCCCACGACAGGAGCGGAGCCACCGCCACCTCGCTCAGTGACGGACCTCCCGGGACGGTGCCGTCATGCCCCCGTCCCGGCGGCGGCGACCGATGGACGCGGTCCGGCGCACCGTCTGCCCAGCACGAATTGAGTGTACCGCGCTCAGGCGGGGGGGAGCGGCCGCGCCGCCGAGCGGGCCCCGGCGAGCGGGAGCGCCGCCTTGGCGAGCACCGCGTGCTGACGGGAGCGCGCGGGGGTGCGCACCTTCAGCGGCAGGTCGCGCACCATCAGCAGCTGAGTCGCGATCACCTCGAAGCCGCGGGCGGCGACCGCGCGGGTGAGTTCGCTCTCGTAGTGGCGCAGCACCCACAAGGTGGGGCCCTTGGGGATCTGATTCAGCAGGCTGTGGACCGCCTCCACCGCCAGGTTGGGCTCCTGCGGGTCGAGCAGCACCGCGACCAGCGAGGGGCGCGCCCGGGCGGGCAGTCGGATCCCGGCCCAGGCGAGCGGCCCGGCGCCGCGGTCGATCACCCAGTGGCGGCTGTCGCCCGCGCGGCCGTCGATCCGGGCCAGCCAGCCCAGCTGGAAGGTGGCGCGCCACTGCTTCAAGGAGGGCGCCTCCACCGCCGCGACCGCGTGCGGGGCGGTCCGCAGGTAGAGGGAATGGATCCCGACCAGGTCCTGGGGTCGGGCGGGCATCCACGGGCTGGGGTCGTCGGTCGGGGGGGCGGGGAGCTCGCGGAAGCGGATCTGCTCGGTCACGTAGGGGCGGAAGCCCTGGGCGCGGAAGGCCGGGTCGAGGGGGTGACCGAGCGGGATGCGGACCAGGAAGCGGTGGACTCCGCGCCCGAGACCCTCGGCGAAGAGCTGCTCCAGCAGGCGGCCGGCGACGGCCCCGTCGGTCTCGCCGGGGGCGACGCAGAGGTTGAGGACCTGCCAGGCGCGCCCCCCGGGGGCCGGCTCCGCTTGGATGAAGCCGACCACCCGGCCGCCGTCCTCGGCGACGTAGAGCTGATCCGACACGTCGGCGAGGGGGACGAAGCTGGAGAGCCCCTTGGTGAGGATGTACCAGGCACGCGCCAGCGCCGCCCCGGGGACGGGGCTCTGCGGGCCGGCTCCCTGGAGGCGCCGGCCCAGCTCGGGATCGCTCAGTTCAGTCGCCCGGTAGAGATCGTCGACCTGGCTGAGGTCCCGGTAGCTGGCGAGGCGAACCTGCACTCGACCAGTGTGCCGCTCGGAGTCGCCCGGGTGACGGTCGCGACCGCGTTCGGAGCAGGGTGGGCGCGGGGCAGGCTGACCGCCCCCACGGGGGCGGCGGCGGTGGGGCGACCGGGGCGTCGCCGCCGCCACCGTCGGGTGCGACCCCCGGCTCGGGGCCGAGGGGGCACGCGCCCGGTCGAGGGCCGCAAGGTCGGGCCCCGATGGCCCCGGTCCGACCCGCCGGCCAGGCGGACCGTCCGATCCGGGCCGGGGAGCGGGCCGGGCGACCCGCGGTCGCCGCCGGCCGCTCAGCCGAGGGCCTCGGTGCTCGGCCACAGGGCCGCCATCGACCGTCTCGGCGCGTGCGCGACGAGGATCGTCACCCCATCCTCCTGGGGCATGCAGTAGCGGCACCGGGACACGGCGCCGGCGGTGATGGATCGGAAGGCGCGGTGGGCGGCGGGGCGGCTCACCCCCACCAGCAGCACGGTGGCTCCGCTGCAATCCCCTTTGCCCCAGAAGTAGAAGCTGTTGCTGCCGCTGATGGCGGGAGGCAGTCCCAGCGCGGGACCGAACTGATCCAGCGCGGCCGCCTCCCCGTAGTTGGCGGCGAAGATGCAGGCGTCGCGGCGCTGGGCCGCCGGCAACCCGCGCGCCACCGCGCCCACCACCCGGGCCAGGTGCCACCACCCGAACCGGTCGGCGAGCCACTGGGGCAGGATCGCGGCGTCGCCGCGCTGGATCTGGGCGCCCCCGTCGGTGCCGAGGAAGCCGTAGAGCTGTGCGTAGACCGGAGGCGACAGGATCGGCATCGCCACCGGTGCCAGCACGGCACCGCTCGCGAGCAGCAGCCCCAGCAGCCCCGGGCGCAGCCAGCGACGCGCCCCGTGCTCCAGCCGGGCCGCCACCCGCACCGAGCCGGCGGCGAACAGCATGGGGTACGCCGGGGCGAGGTAGTAGGACTTCGACGACGTCACGCTGAAGACCACGAAGAGGAGGCAGAACGCCCAGCCGAGCAGCTGCAGGCCACCGCCCGACCGCCCCCGGACGAGCGCGACGACACCCACCAGCCACAGGGGCACGGTGGCGGGGTTCATGGTGTACGCCTGCTGCGCCGCAAACCCGAGCGGCGAATGGCTCGCCAGGGTCGCGGTGTAGGCCTGCCAGTAGGCAAAGGTGGCCCAGCTGTGCTGCGCCTCCCACACCAAGGTGGGAACGAGGAAGAGGGCCGCCACGCCGGCGCCCAGCCAGGGCCAGCGCGTCCGCAGCTGGCGGCGGGCGGGCGAGGCGACCAGGCCCACCCCCAGCGCTCCCAGGAAAAACAGGATCGTCAGCTTGGTGAGCAGCCCGAGGCCGGCCACCAAGCCGACGGCGAGCCACAGCCGGGGGCGGTCGCGGAGCATCAGGCGGACGATCAGGTAGGCGATCACCGTCCACCAGAGCTCGTCCCACACGTCCATCGAGAAGATCGAGCCGGTGGCGAGGAAGGTGAGGCACACCAAGGAGGCGGTCGCCGCCAGCGCCTGCGCCCACCGATCGCCCCCGAGCTCGCGGGCGATCAGCCCGGTCATCACCACCAGGCCGCCGCTCGCGAGCGCGGGCAGGACGTGGATCGCGGTCAGCGAATCGAGGCCGAGGTGCTCCAGCATCCAGGCGACCGCGGCGATCAGGACCGGGAAGTCGACGTAGGCGAGCTGGAGGTGGTGGCCTGCGGCCAGGTAGTAGAGCTCGTCACGGAAGTAGCCGTAGCGACCGGCGACCGCAAGGTGGGCGAGAACCGCGGCGAGGGCGAGGGCGGCGACGATCACGGCACCGGAGACCGGGCGCCGGCCGGCTGCGGTCGGGGACGTCGAGCGGGATCGGGCGACAGGGATGGAATGCATGGCGGCATCGTCCCGGGCCCCAGCCCCCTGGTCATCCCGCCCGGGGATGGGCGGGCCTCCCTCGTGAGGCGGAGGAGGGATCGCTCCCCCAGGGGATGCCCGCTCCCGGGACCGAGGATAGGATGGCGCCGTGCAATCCAGGCTCGCGGCCGCGCGGCTGGGAGCGTCGTGGCCCGGCATCCTGCTGGCCCTCGTCGTCGCCGGGAGCGCCCAGGCGCTGTCGATTGTGCAGCCCGGCCCGGCGGCCGACGGGCGTGCGCTCGATCTCCTGCTGGTGGCAGCGGCGACCGTGCCGCTGGCGTGGGCGCACCGCCATCCTCTGATGGTGTTCGCGGTCGGCGGCGGGGCCGCCCTGCTCCACGTGCTGCTCGGCTACCAGAACCCCTTCCCGGTGACCTTCGCGGTGCTGGCCTCCGTGTTCCAGGTGGCCGCGCGCGCCCGGCCCCGCCGGGCCGTCGCCGCGGCCGCCCTGGTGGCACTGGCGCTGCCGCTCAACTTCGCCGCGAGCTGGCACACCGCCGGCCACATCAGCTGGTCCGACATCCCGTACAACTACGGGCTGTTCGCGGCCGCCTTCATCCTCGGCGATGACGTTCGCCAACGGCGAGCCCGGGTGATCCAGCTGCAGCGGCGCGCCGCCCGGCTGGAGGTCGAGCAGGCCGAGGGCGAGCGACGCGCCGCCGAGCTGGAGCGGGAACGCATCGCGCGCGAGCTCCACGACACGATTGGGCACCACCTCAGCGTGATCGTGCTGCAGGCGGGGGCGGGGCGACGGGTCACGGGTGAGCCAACCGAGCGGGCGGCCGCGCTGCTCGGGTCGATCGAGGACTCGGCGAGACAGGCGCTGACCGAGGTTCGCCGCCTGCTCCACCTGGCCGGCACGCCGGCGCCGGACGACCGGCTCGCCCCCCAGCCCGGCCTGGGTGACCTCGACCAGCTGGTGACACAGGTGTCCCGGACCGGGCTCGCGGTCCAGCTGAGCGTGGAGGGAGTCCAGCGCCCGCTGCCTCCCAGCCTGGAGCTGTCCGCCTACCGGATCGTTCAGGAGGCACTCACCAACACCCTGCGGCATGCCGACGCACGGTCCGCCTGGGTCACGGTGCGCTACCGGCCCGACGATCTCCAGCTGTGCGTCCGGGACGACGGTCGCGGGGGAACGGGCCCGGCTGGAGGGGGCGGGCGGGGGCTGGTCGGAATGCGCCAGCGCGCCGCCCTCTTCGGGGGACAGCTCCGCGCAGGCCCCGGCGCCGCGGGCGGCTATCGGGTCGCCGTCATCCTGCCGCTCGAGCCCGGGTGATGATTCGGCTGGTGATCGCGGACGATCAGCCGCTGGTTCTGTCCGGGCTGCGAATGGTGTTCGAGCCCGAGCCCGACATCGAGGTCATCGGGGCCGCCGCCGATGGCGAGGAGGCGGTCGTCTGCTGCCGCCGACTCCGGCCCGACGTGGCCGTCCTCGACCTGCGCATGCCCCGCACGGACGGGATCGAGGCGACCCGGCGCCTGCTCGGCGCCCAGGGCGTCAGCGGCCTGCGGGTTCTGATCCTCACCACCTTTGACGACGACGCCTCGGTGTACGGGGCGCTGCGCGCGGGAGCCAGCGGGTTCCTCCTCAAGGATGCTCCGGCGGAGCAGATTGTCGCCGCGGTGCGCACGGTCGCGGCCGGCGAGGCGCTGCTCGCACCGCGCGTGACCCGCCGGCTGATCGCGGCGTTCACCGATGGTCCACGCCGGGACGCGGCGGCCGACCCGCGCGTGGGCACGTGCACCGAACGGGAGCTGGAGGTGCTCCGGCTGGTCGCCCGGGGGCTCTCCAACTCGGAGATCGCGCAGACCCTCCGCGTCGGAGAGTCGACGGTCAAGACCCACGTCGGCCACCTCTTGGACAAGCTCGAGCTGCGCGACCGGGTCCAGGCGGTGGTCTTCGCCTTCGAGGCCGGCTTGGTGCGGAGTTCCGGGGGCCGTGCCGAGCGGTAGCCGCCTACCGGGGCGGGGCCCACCACCAGATCGCGAACCACTGGTGCCGGCCACGGCGGCGATCACCGGTCCGCCGCCCGCCGGCACGGCTCCTGAAGGAGCGAGGCCAGCCCCGGTGGTGAGATCGGACTCTCCCCGAGGACTGGGGGCGGGCGTCGGGAGTGCGCACCGCCGGCACCGCGCCGGGGAGACGGAATGCCCCAGGCGGCCCTCCCACGCGATCGCCCCCGCGCCCCTCCGAGGCGGGCCGCCTCGCCGGCCGTGGCCCGGGAGAGACGCGGCCCGCGCCCACGACCGCGCCGGGAGAGCGGTCCCGCCCCGCCCGCCGGCCACGGCTCGCGGCGCACCGATCGGCGGCGAGGGGGGAAGCCCGCGCCCCCCAATCCCCCGCGCCGGCGGCGCCCGTGTGTCGGCTGTCTCCGATATCGGCGTAGAGCACGCAGCCGGAACACACCGGGAGAGAGCCGGTGCCGTCGGCCTGGACCGTGTGCCCTGGCCTCGGGGGCGTCCCGAATCCCTTCGAAAGGGCCACGGTGTGTCGACCCGCTCCGGGCGAAGGGGCCACCCCCGTGCATGCCTGCGGCACCGCGGCGTCAGCCGGTCCCGCCACCCCTGGGGGCTGGATCGCCGGTGGGGGATCGGCTGCGATGGACGGCGGTCGACCCGACCACCCCGAGCGCCGCCAGTCGCGGTCGGGGGAGCGCCCGATCCCCCCTGGCCGGCGTGGGTCCCGCGCTGCGGGATGGGACGGGGGCGGGCCCGGGTACCGGGCGGGTCGGTCACCGACGCGTCCTCGGCGGTCTCGCCGACCATCAGCGTCAGCGGGCGGGTGGCGGACCCCCCCGCCGGGGCGATCTGGCTCCGGCCGCCCTCAGGTCCCCGGTCCGGGCGGGAGAGCCAGTCCCGCGAGGAAGAGGGCATGCAGGCGAGGGTCGCCTGTGATCTCGGGATGAAAGGTGAGCGCCAGGTGACGTCCCTGCCGGACCGCCACCGGCCGGCCGTCGTGGCGGGCGAGCACCTCCACATCGGGGCCGACCGTCTCGATCGTGGGGGCCCGGATGAAGACGACCGGTACCGGGTCGGGGCCGACCGCAGGAAGGGCGAGATCCGCCTCAAACGAGTCGCGTTGGCGTCCGTAAGCATTGCGGCGGACCGCGATATCAAGCACGCCGAGAGCGAGCTGACCGGGAAGCCCATCCTGGATCGTGCGCGCCAGCAGGATCGTGCCGGCGCAGGTGGCAAGGCAGCTGACCCCGGCGCGGATGGCGGCGCGGAGCGGCGCCTCCAGCTCGAAGGCCGCTATCAGACGCGCCACGGTGCTGCTCTCCCCCCCCGGCAGCACCAGCGCGGCGCAGCCGGCCAGCTCCGCCGCGGTCCGGACCGGACGCGCCGCCACCCCCAGCGTTCCCAGGATCGCGAGATGCTCGCGCACGTCGCCCTGAAGGGCCAGCACCCCGACCGTGATCCCGTCGGGCGCGCTCCGCCCGGCGGAGCCGCCGGGTTCACGCGGGGCAACCACCCGCCGAGTCGCCACCGGGATCAGATCCCCCGCGCGGCCAGCAGCTCCTCACGGCCGAGCGTCGCGATCTCGATCCCGACCATCGGCTCGCCGAGGTCGGCCGAGATCTCCGCCAGCATGTCGGGCTTGTCAAAGTAGGTGGTGGCGGCGACGATCGCCTTGGCCCGGCGCTTCGGGTCCCCACTCTTGAAGATCCCGCTCCCGACGAAGTTGCCGTCACAGCCGAGCTGCATCATCAGCGCGGCATCGGCGGGCGTGGCCAGACCCCCGGCGGAGAAGTTCACAACCGGGAGCCGGCCGAGTCGGCTCACCTCGCGGACCAGCTCCAACGACGCTCCCAGCTCCTTGGCGGCCCCGGGAAGCTCGTCGTCGCGCAGGCCCTGGAGGCGGCGGATCCCCTGGCTGACGGCCCGCATGTGGCGCACCGCCTCGACCACATTGCCGGTGCCGGCCTCGCCCTTGGTGCGGATCATCGCCGCCCCCTCGCTGATGCGTCGGAGCGCTTCGCCGAGATCGCGCGCCCCGCAGACGAAGGGCACCGTGAAGGGCCACTTGTCGACGTGGTTCTCCTCATCCGCGGGGGTAAGGACCTCGGACTCGTCGATGTAGTCGACCCCTAGCGCCTGGAGAATCTGGGCCTCGACAAGGTGACCGATGCGGCACTTGGCCATCACGGGGATGCTGACGGCGCCGATGATCGCCTTGATCAGGCCCGGGTCGCTCATGCGCGCGACCCCGCCATCGCGGCGGATGTCGGCCGGGACTCGCTCCAGCGCCATCACCGCGACCGCGCCCGCCTCCTGCGCGATCTCCGCCTGGTCGGGGGTGACGACATCCATGATGACGCCGCCCTTCAGCATCTCCGCGAGCCCCCGCTTCACGCGGGGGCTGCCGGTGACGACGTGACCGTTGGTCTCGGCGGACATGGTGTGCTCCTTGGCGGGGCACATGCCGCCCGCACCTGGGCAGAGTCCCCCATCGACCCTTGCCTGATTCTACCCCGCGCCGGCGGGAGAGCGGCGCGGGGGGCGCCGGCGCGGGGGGCGCCGGCGGGACTGCCGGCAGCGACGGTGGCCCGCCGATGCTAGGCTGGCGGCGCTGCCGCCATGGCGCAGGGGTAGCGCAGGGGCCTTTTAAGCCCAGGGTCGCAGGTTCGAATCCTGCTGGCGGCACCAGTTCGGCGGTTCGATCGCCCGGCTTTCCGGCATCGGCCATCCTGTCCCCGGCACGCTTTGGGGCAGGGTCGCCGGGAGCGCCGGCTCGACAGCGCTCCCGACCCGCACCCCGGCCTCGAGCGGAGACCGCAGACGGGCGTGCAGGGGTGGCCGCCCCTCGGCCACCGCGGGCGGCCACGTGCGGGCAGCTGCGATTCCCCGTGAGCGGGAGACCGGCTCGGCCGCGGCCGTCCGCACTCGAGGGCGCGCCCTCGCCCAGGGGACCCCGTCGCGCCAGGGCGAGCCGGCCTCAGCCCGCTTTCCGGGCCACGTGGTGGCGGGCCGCTCGCCCGCACCGGGTCGCAATCGCCTCCAGCGCTGCTGTGATCGCCCCGGCACCGGATCCGGCGGCCCCGCTCGGATTGACGGCTGCTGCTCTGGGGTGCCGGTCAGTACCGTAGCGGACCGACGCCGCGACCCCCGCTTGCCACCGTGGAGTGGGAGCCGGTGCGAGGCGGGCCAACCCCGATCGCAGATCGCCGCGGGTGGGTCTGCTGCCAAAGGCCTTGGAGGGGTTGGAAGTGACGGGGACTCTCGCGACGCTGTTGGGACGGGCGGGCACCCCCGCGCAGATCCCCGAACCCCGCCTGGCGCGATTTATGTTTGCCGACGTTCGGCTCGGGTGGCTCTGGCTTCTGATTCGGGTCTATGTGGGCTGGCAGTGGCTCTCGGCCGCAATCGAGAAGCTGCAGGGGCCGGGCTGGATCGGGACCGGAGCCGGTTCGGCCCTCAGGGGATTTGTCGACGGATCGATCCGGGGGAGCGTCGGCGCCCATGCGGCGGTGCAGGGATGGTACGCGGGCCCGCTCAGGGATCTGGTCCTGCCTCACACGGCCGTGTGGTCCTACGCGGTCACCTTCGGCGAGCTGGCCGTGGGACTCGCCCTCATCCTGGGGCTGTTCACCGGCATCGCCGCCTTCTCAGGGGCCTTCATGAACATGAACTACATGATGGCGGGCACGGTCAGCATCAATCCGATCCTGCTGTTCTTGGAGCTCTTTTTGATCCTGGCCTGGCAGGTCGCGGGCTACCTCGGGCTGGACTTCTTCGCGCTGCCGTGGCTGGGCACCCCCTGGAACCGAGGGCCCCTAAGCACCCCGGCCCTCCCCCGGGTCAGCCCGCTGCCGGACTGACGCCGACCCCGGTGCCCGCCCGCCGGGATTCGGGCGGGCCGAGATCAGCCGCCCGCCGCTCGGGCGACGGCGCACCGGACGGCCGCGGGTCACGATCTCGGATCCGGGCCCCGGGGACTCCGTCTGCCCGCCACTCTCAGGGGAAGATCCCGGAGGTGCAGATGGCGTAGGTCATGTTGTTGGGAGCGATCGCGGCGAGGTTGGGGAGGGCGAACGTGGTCATGCCGTTGCCGCCGTAGGTGGTGCCAAGCAGCTCGAAGAGGGCGGCGTTGGTGGAGATCGACAGCAGCTGACCACTGGCGGCCACCTCGGTGGCGGGGATCGAATCCCCCGCGGTGAGCAGCACATCGCCGAGGGTGCAGGCCGCACCCCCCCCGCTGCCTGCGCCCGCCAGGTTGGTGTTGTGCCCGAACCGTGCGACGTAGGCGTCTGCAGTCGGATCGCCCCCGGGGAGGCCGGTCGCCCCTGTCGGTCCCACCGGACCGGTCGGCCCCGGCGCTCCGCTCGGCCCTGCCGCCCCGGTGGGTCCCGCTGGTCCACCGGGCCCCGCGGGGCCCGTCGCCCCCACCGCGCCGGCCGGCCCGGGCAGGCCCGCCGGCCCCGCGATCCCCGGTGTGCCCTGGGGTCCGGCAGGACCCGAGCGGCCAACTTGGTTCCACCGCACCACCGCGTCGTGGGGAGCGCAGCGGAGCCCAGATCTCCCAATGGTGACGTGGTAGAGGGTGTGGTGTGCCCGCGACAGGCAGGCGGTGAAGGTCGGCGGCGCCGCGCGCCCCGACGCGAGCACCACCTGGCCCAGACTCATTCCGGCGGCGACGAGGGCGGCGCTCGCCCCCAAAGCGGACAGGCGACTCCGTGGCCACCGAACGTTCATCGCACACCTCCCCCGGTGGGTCGGACCCGGGCACCTGGACCACGCAGCAGAGTGGCGCAGTCAACCATGGACGGACGAGTCCAGTCAATGTCCGGCAGGGCGGGTGAGAGAGACGCGACAGGAGCGTCACCCGGGCGCCACCCTCTGGCGTCCCCCCTGTCTCGCGGCCGCCGGCCATCCCGGCGGGGCGGATCGCTTGAGCTGGGGAACCGATCCTCCAGACGAGCGCGTGGCGAGAGCATCAACAGGCCCGCGCTGGCGGGCGGCGTCGCCATCGTCGGCGCGTCCGATCGTGGGCTCCGGGTCCAGCGAGCCAGCCGCCGGCGCGCATCGGTGGCCGACGGCCAAATGTGCTCCGGCTGGGCGGATGCAGGCACAGCGACCGCGTGCCCTGCCTCCCTTTGCGCAGGAGGCCCGGTCGCTCGGGTCCCGCTCCCAGTCGATGAGCGGCGGCCGGTCGCAGTCGACGGCGCCAGCGGCCCCAGCCCCTCAAGGGCCTGCGCGCGGGTGACCCTGTCAGGGTCGCGGTCGGTCAGGGTGATGTCGGCCGCCCCCGCGTCCCCGAGCTCGACCCGATCAGCACCGGGAAGCTGGGCGCAGGTCCGGGCGGCGAGCCGGCACGTCTGCGCCCCGGGATCCATCCCGACAACGCTCCCGGTCCGACCACGAGCGCGCCTCCGGGGCCGAGGTCGACGACGCACCCGCGGGCGCGCCGGCTCGCTCAGTTGGTGGGGGGGACCTCAACGCCGGGGGTGGGCGCGGGGAGATCGTGCACCCGAAAGTGCACCTCGCGGGTGCGGATCTCGTCGAGGCGAGCGACCAGCCGGTAGGGGCCGGCGAGGGGGAACACGAGGTTGAGCGCGAGCGCCAGCACCGCACGCTGGTCGGTGCCGACGGCCATCCCGGCGGGCCGGGTGAGGGCCACCTGGGTCGCCATCTGTCCCACCGAGCGTCCGTCCTCGGTCTCGATCGTGACCGCGAGCGGGTGGGTGGTCAGGGCCGCCGACCAGGGCACCAGGATCGTCAAGCCGACACCGAGGTGGCTGACCACCGGCGCGCCGACGCCGGGAGCCGGCCGCCAGTGGTCGGTCCAGCCGCCCCCCGACACGTACAGGAGGCCGTTGACGGCCTCGACGTGGTTGGCGAGGATCAGCGTCTCGATCTCGGCGTCCGGCATGGGGGCCTCCTGGCAGGGTCCGGCGGGGGCGGTGCGTCGAGCTTACCCCGGGGCCCCACCCCCCTCGCGGGTCGGATCCGTGGGGCCGGTCCAGCGCAGGTCGCGCCAGGCCGAAAGCCCAAGCCGGTGGGCGTGGGCGCGACAGCCGTCGAGCACCTGGAGGGCGGCGCCGGGGTCGACGAAGGTGGCAGTCCCGACCTGCACCGCGTCGGCGCCGACCACCAAGAACTCCAGGGCGTCGCGGGCGGTCGCAATCCCCCCGATCCCGATGATCGGGACCCCCACCGCCCGCCGCACCCGGGCCACCTGCGCCAGCGCGATCGGCTTGATCGCGGGCCCGCTGAGGCCGCCGGTGCCGGTCCCGGGCAGCACCGGCCGACCCAGCGCCAGCGACACCTTGAGGCCGACCAGGGTGTTCACCAAACTGACGGCGTCCGCCCCGGCATCCACCACCGCGCGGGCGACCGCGGCCACGTCGGCGGCGTTGGGGGAGAGCTTGACGACCAGCGGAAGATCGGTCACCCCCCGCACCGCCTTGACGCAGCCGGCGGCGGCGGCGGGGTCGAGGCCGAAGTCAAGACCGCCTGCGACATTGGGGCACGAGATGTTGAGCTCGAGTCCCGCGACCCCCTCCACCCCATCCAGCCGACGCACCACCTGGACGTACTCGGCGATGTCCTGACCCGCCACGTTGACGAGCACGGGGACCGGCCAGTCGCGCCAGACCGGCGCGTAGTCGCGGCGCACCACCTCGACCCCGGGGTTCTGCAGGCCGATCGCATTCAGCATCCCCGCCGGGGTCTCGGCGATCCGGGGGGGGAGGTTGCCCGCGCGTGGCTGCAGCGTCGTCCCCTTGGTGAAGATCGCCCCGAGCCGGTCAACCGGGCACAGCCGCCCCAGCTCGAAGCCGTATCCGAACGTCCCCGATGCCACCGTGACGCAGGTGGGCAGGATGAGCCCGCGACCGAGGTCCACCGTCTCGTCGAGGCGGGGAGCGGCCGATCCCATCGGGCGCCTAGGCCGCGTGGGCCGGGGGCAGGGCCAGCAGGCGGGGCCAGTCGACCGTCTCCGCGGCGAGCACGGGACCGACCCGGCAGCAGAGCTGGAGGGCGGGGCCGCTGGGGGTCCGCACCGGGATCGCGCAGCCGAGACAGACGCCGAACCCGCATCCCATCGGCGCCTCCAGCGAGACCTCGAGGGGGAGGGTGGGGGCCAGCGCCGCGACCGCCGCGGCCACCGCCGCCAGCATGGGATTGGGACCGCAGGCGGCGACGCGGTCAACCCCGGCGAGGAGCGGGCCGAGACGGTCGGTCACCCGCCCCCGCTCCCCTTGGCTCCCATCCTCGGTGACCAGGTGCGCCGCCACCGGCACCTGCAGGCGCTCCACCGGGAAGAGTCGGGGCGCGGTCGCGGCCCCGTTCAGCCAGATGAGCTCAACCCCACGCCGCTGACAGGCGGCGGCCAGCAGCGGGAAGGGCGCCGCCCCCAATCCCCCCGCCACCATCAGCAGGACTGAGGGCGCGGGAGGAACCGTGAACCCCCGCCCCAGCGGTCCGAGCACCCCCAACCGGTCGCCCCGCCGGAGCGCGGCCAACCGCGCGGTCCCCTCGCCCACGATGCCGAGGTAGAAGCTAAGGGTCCCCGCCTCAGGATCGGCGCGGCACACCGAGAACGGACGCCGCAGCAGGGGGGTCGGGCCGGGGCCGACGCGGAGCTGGCAGAACTCCCCCGGGGCCACCTTCTGGGCGATCGGATCACACGCGATCCGGAGCTCGACCGCTCCCTCGCCCACCGGCTCCAGCCCCAAGCACACCCCCTCGACGCTGAGCGCCCGGTCGAGGTCGCTCGGGACCGGTGCCGGGTCGGCGGTCATCGGCGGCTCGCCGCCCCGACCCCGGCGCGGTACTCGGCCAAGGTGGCCACCTCGATCGCGCGGCCCTCCGCGTGGCGTGCGATCGCGGCCACCAAGGCGGCCGCCGTGTCGAGCGAGGTGAGGCAGGGGATGCCGCGCTGGACCGCCGCCTGGCGGATCCGAAAGCCGTCCCGGACGGGACGGCGGCGCCGGGGCGCGCCATCCGGCCCGAGCTCGTCGCTGACGATCCCGGAGATGGTGTTGATGACCAGGGCGACCCGCCCGCTCTCGATCACGTCGACCACGCTGGGGGTGCCCGCGCCGAGCTTGTGCACCGAGGTCACCGACACCCCCGCCTCGCGCAGGGCCTGGGCGGTGTTGGGGGTGGCGTAGCAGCGAAAGCCGAGCTCGGCGAGGCGGGCGGCGACCGGCAGCAGCTCCGCCTTGTCGGCGTCGGCGATGCTGACCAGGGCGCCGCCGCTGAGGGGAAGCTCGCCGAAGGCGGCGGTGAACGCCTTCTCCAGCGCCACCTCGAGCTCGGGCCCGATTCCGATCGCCTCGCCGGTCGATTTCATCTCCGGCCCCAGCACAGAGTCCACCTGGTCCAGCTTGCGCATCGAGAACACCGGCGCCTTGACGGCCACCAGGGGCGGGGCGGGGCAGAGCCCGTCGCGCCACCCCAGCTCGGTCAGGGAGGCGCCGAGCAGCACCCGGGTCGCCAGCTCCACCATCGGAACCCCGGTCACCTTGCTGAGGAACGGGACGGTTCGGCTGGCACGCGGGTTCAGCTCCAGCACCATCACCCGTCCGCGGTGGATCACGTACTGGACATTCACCAGGCCGCGGGCGCCCGACCCGATCGCCAGCCGGCGCGTGGTCTCCACGATCTTGTCCACCAGCTGCGGCCCCAGCCGCTGTGGGGGCACCACCGCCATGGAATCGCCGGAGTGGACCCCGGCGCGCTCGATGTGCTCCAGGATCGCGGGAATGACGACGGTGACGCCGTCACAGATGGCATCAACTTCCACCTCCAGCCCGAGCAGGTACTTGTCCACCAGCACCTCAGGCCGACCGCCCGGGTCCCGCGCGGGACCGCGCGCCGCGGCCAGGGCGATGCCGAGGTGGCGCCGCAGCCCGGCATCGTCGTGGACCACCTCCATCGCGCGGCCCCCGAGGACGTACGACGGGCGGACCAGCACCGGGTAGCCGACCCGCCGTGCGATCGCCAGCGCCCCGGCCACGTCGCCGGTGGCCGCGCCGGCGGGCCGGGGGATCCCCAAGGACTCCAGCAGCCGGTCGAACTGGCCCCGGTCCTCGGCCACGTCGATGGCGGCCACCGGTGCCCCCAGCAGCGGCAGCCCGCGGGCCTCGAGCGGGCCCGCCAGGTTGACCGCGGTCTGGCCGCCGAACTGCACCGCCACGCCTCGGGGACGCTCCACCCGGCACACGGCGGCCACCGACTCCTGGTCGAGCGGCTCGAAGTAGAGGCGATTGCTGCTGTCGAAGTCGGTCGAGACGGTCTCGGGGTTGCTGTTGACCAAAACCGTCGGGACCCCCGCCTGGCGCAGTGCCGCCGCCGCCTGCACCGAGCAGCAGTCGAACTCGATGCCCTGGCCGATCCGGATCGGGCCCGACCCCAACACCACCACCGACCCGCCCGCGCCGGCCGCCTGCTCGTCCTCGTCCTCGAAGCTGGAGTAGAAGTACGGGGTGGCGGCGGCGAACTCCGCCGCGCAGGTGTCGACGCACTTGTAGGTCACCTCGATCCCGCTGGTGCGGCGCCACTCCGCCACCTGGTCGGGGGCATGGCCCGCGAGTCGACCGATGGTGCCGTCGTCGAGGCCGGCCTGCTTCGCCTGCCGCAGCACGCGGGCGGCCGCGGGCACGAGCACCGCCTCGGGGTCGGCGGGGGCGAGCGCGGCCGCGACCGCGCGCTCGGCGGCGACCAGCTCGAAGAGCCGGTCGCAGAACCAGGGGGCGTAGCCGGTCGCGTCTGCGACGCGCCGCGGCGACATGCCCGAGCGCAGCGCCGCCAGCACCAAGAAGATCCGCTGGTCGGTGGGCACCGCCAGGGCCGCCTCGGTCACGGGGTCGGCCGCGGGCGGCGGCGTCGGCTGCTCCAGCGAGCGCAGCGCCTTCGCCATCGCCGCCGGGAAGCTGCGGCCGATCGCCATCACCTCGCCGGTGGACTTCATCTGGGTGCCGAGCGTGCGGTCACCATCGGGGAACTTGTCGAAGGGCCAGCGCGGCACCTTGACGACGCAGTAGTCGAGGGCCGGCTCGAAGGCCGCGGTGGTGCGCCCGGTGACCCGGTTCTCGATCTCGTGGAGACGCCGGCCGACCGCGATCTTGGCGGCCACCCGGGCGATCGGATAGCCGGTGGCCTTGGAGGCCAGCGCCGACGATCGGCTGACGCGAGGGTTGACCTCGATCACGAAATACGCATGCCCGCGCGGATGAAGCGCGAACTGAACGTTGCATCCCCCCTCGATGCCGAGCCCGCGGATGATCCGCAGCGCCGCCGAGCGCAGCTGCTGGTGCTCCTTGTCGGTCAGCGTCTGGCTGGGGGCGACCACCAGCGAGTCGCCGGTGTGGACCCCCATCGGGTCGAGGTTCTCCATGTTGCAGACCACCAGGCAGGTGTCGTCACCGTCCCGCATCACCTCGTACTCCAGCTCGCGCCAGCCCACCAGCGCCTGCTCCACTAGCACCTGTCCGATCGGGCTGGCGGCCAACCCGCGCCCGACGATGGCGCGATAGTCGGCGGGGGTACGGGCCAGCCCGCCCCCGGTTCCCCCCAGGGTGAAGGCCGGGCGCACCACCAGCGGCAGGCCGGTGGTCGCAGCGAATGCCTCCGCCTCCTCCCAGCTCCGCACCGTGCACGACGGCGGCACCGGCTCCCCCAGCTCCTCCATCCGGCGCTTGAAGCGAGCGCGGTCCTCGGCGTCACGGACCGCGCTCAAGGGGGTGCCCAGGACGCGGACCTGGTGGCGCTGCAGAACTCCCGCCTCCTCCAGCTGCACCGCCAAGTTGAGCGCGGTCTGGCCGCCGAGGCTGCAGAGCAGGCCGTGGGGGCGCTCCCGGGCGATCACCGCGGCACAGCTGGCGACCGTCAGCGGCTCCAGATAGACTCGGTCGGCGACCCCGTCATCGGTCATGATCGTGGCGGGGTTGCTGTTGACGAGAACGACCCGCACCCCCTCCTCCCGGAGCGCCCGGCAGGCCTGGGTGCCGGCGTAATCGAACTCGGCGGCCTGGCCGATCACGATCGGACCGCTGCCCAACACCAGCACCGTCCCCGGGGCGGGGGCGGCCCGGTCGGCGCGCGCCCCGGTGGTGGTGGTGGGCGGGGCCGGCGCGGACGCAAGCGGCAGCGTGCGCAGCGCCAGCGCGCCGGTCCCGCCCCGGTGCGCCCGGCACCAGCCGACGAACTCGTCGAAGATCTCCTGCCGGTCCTGGGGGCCGGGCGATCCCTCAGGGTGATACTGCACCGCCACCACCGGGCGGCCCGGATGGCGCAGGCCCTCTACCGAGCCGTCGTTGAGGTTGCGCTCGGCGACGAACCACCCGCTGCCGGCGGCCAGGCTGTCGCCATCGACTTGGAACTCGTGGTTCTGCGCGGTGATGAAGACACGCCCGGTGCGCAGGTCGCGCACCGGATGGTTGCCGCCGTGGTGGCCGAAGGCGAGCCGGCTGGTGGTGGCGCCGATGGCACGACCCACCAGCTGGTGACCGAGGCAGATCGCCAGCACCGGCACGCGGTCGAGCAGCGCGCGGGTCAGCGCCACCTGGTCCGGCAGCGCCGCGGGATCCCCCGGTCCGTTGCTGAGCACGACCCCGGCGGGACGCAGCCGTTCGATCTCCTCCAGGCTGGCCCGGGCGGGAAGCACCACCACCTCGGCGCCGCGGCTCACCAACGATCGCAGCGTCCCCCGCTTGACCCCGAGATCGAGCACCACCACCCGGGGGCGAGGGCCGCCCGGGGGCGGGGACGCGAGGCCCGCGGCGAGCGCGGGGTGGAGCCCCTCGTCGGCTCGGTACGGCTCCGAGCAGGTCACGCCGCCGACCAGCTGCTGCTCGGAGACCGTGGGGAGGCGCCGGCACTGCGCCACCCAGCGGTCGGGGCCTCCCACCGTTCCCGCCACCAGCAGGCCGCGCAGCGTGCCGGTCTCGCGCAGGTGCCGGGTGAGTGCGCGGGTGTCGACCTCGGCCAGGCCGGGCACCCCCTGCGCCGTCAGCCACGCATCGAAGGTGGCCTCCGCCTGCCAGTGGGGCGCCGTCTCGCTGCAGCGGGCCACGATCACGGCCCGGCACTGGGCGCGGGACGACTCGGAGTCGACCGCCGCGGTGCCGACATTGCCGATGAGGGGATAGGTGAAGGCCACCACCTGGCCCGCATAGGACGGGTCGGTGCAGACCTCCTGGTACCCCGTCATGCAGGTGTTGAAGACGACCTCGCCATGGGGGGGGTCGCCTCCCGGCGCGGCCGCCTGGCCGATCCAGCGGCCGCCGAAGACGGCACCGCTTTCCAGAACCAGGGCGCCCTCAGCCACGGCGGGGCGCCGTGGCTGAGGCGGGGTCTCGGGCCGGCTCCCCCGGACCGGTCCCCGACTCCGTGCCCGGGGGCGGCGACCAGCGGTGGACCGGGCGCCCCCCGCGCAGGGTCGCCAGCACCCGACCCCCGAGCGCCGCGGTCCAGAACGGGGTGTTGCGACCACCGGACCTCCAGGCCTGGGGCTCGGCGGCGGGCGACCAGACGCCGGTCGGGTCGAACCAGACACAGTCGGCGGGTGCGCCCGGACGAAGGCTGGGACACGGAAGCCCCGCCGCCTCGCCCAGCACCCGCCAGGGCCCGACCGTCAGCGCGGCCACCAGGCGCGGCAGCGCCCGGGCGGCGTCGGGGAGCGCCAAGAGCACGCCCAGCGCCGTCTCCAGGCCGCTGAACCCGGCGGACGGTCGCGCGCCCGACTCCGCCGGCGACGGCTCGTGCGGAGCATGGTCGGTGGCGACAGCATCCACGGTTCCGTCCAGCAGCGCCGCCCAGAGCGCGCCGCGGTCGGCGGCGCCCCGCAGGGGCGGGTTGCAGCGAGCGGCGCCGCCCGCTGGGGAGGCCGGCCCGGCCGGGCTCGTCAGCGCGAGGTGGTGGGGGGTGACCTCGGCGGTCACGCCCAGCCCGGCCCGGCGCGCCGCCCGGATCACCGGGAGCACGGCGGCGGTGGAGCAGTGCTGCAGGTGCAGCCGCGCCCCGGGGGTCGCGGCGAGCGTGGCGAGGGCGGTGGTGACCGCGGCGAGCTCCGCCTCCGGCGGTCGGCGCGGCCAGTCGCTGGGACCGCCGGGATCCCCTAGGTTGGCGGCGGCCAGGACCGCCTCGTCCTCGGGATGGATGGCGACCACCCGCTGACAGCGGATGGCGCGACGCAGCAGCTCGGCGAGCACCGCCGGCGCCATCGCGTTGCGGCCGTCGTCGGAGAAGCCGACCGCCCCGGCGTCGGCCATCGCCTCGACCTCGACCGGCTCACGCCCGGCGAGCCCCCGGGTGCAGGCGGCGAACTGGCGCACGGTGACGCTCCCCGCGAGCGCGTAGTGGGTGCCGAGGTCAGCGAGCCGGCGCGGCTGGTCCAGGGGCGGGTCGGTGTTGGCCATCGCGCAGACAGTGGCGAACCCGCCCCGCGCGGCCGCGGCGGTGCCGCTGGCGACCGTCTCCGTGTGGGACGGGCCGGGGGTGCGCAAATGGGCGTGCAGATCGATGAAGGCGGGCGCGAGGACGCTGCCCTGGTGGTGCCAGACCTCGCAGTCGGCGGGCGCCGCCAGGGACGGGCCGACTGCCGCGATCCGCCCGTCCACGATGAGGCAGTCGGTGCGGGCCAGATCGGAGCTGGAGGCAGGGTCGATCAGGCGGACCGCCCGCAGCAGGATCGGCCTCATCGCCCCGGCCACGCTGGGGCGATGTCAACGCCGTCCTCCCCGTCCACCTCGCGCAGGCGGACAGCCACATGCTCGGTCTCGGCGGTGGGCAGGTTGCGCCCGACGTAGGTGGCGCGCAGCGGCAGATGGCGGTGGCCGCGGTCGATCAGCACGCAGAGCTCGACCAATGCCGGGCGCCCGAGCGCGTGCACCGCCTCCAGCGCCGCCCGCACGGTGCGCCCGTGGAACAGCACATCATCCACCAGCACCACCGTCCGGGCCTCCACCGCCGCGGCCGCCAGCGCCGGCACCGTCGGCTCGACCGCCCCTGCGGCGCCGCCCAGGGTGGTCCGGCGGGCGGGGCCGTCGTCGCGGAAGGGTCCGACGTCGATGCCCGCGACCGCCGGGGGTGTGCCTCCCTGCTGTCGCACCGCATCGGCGATCCGCAGCGCCAACGGGACGCCCCGCCGCTGGATTCCGCACAGGCAGAGCCCGGCCGAGTCGGGGTGGCGCTCCTGCAGCTCGCGGGCGACCCGCCAGCAGCAGCGCGCGATCGCGGGCGCGTCCAGCACCCGATGGGAGGGCGTCGCCGCGCGCGGTGCGGCCGCGGCGGCGCTCACGCGAGCAGCTCGGCGAGCAGGGCCATCCTCACCGCCACGCCGTTGTGCGCCTGGCGGAAGTAGGCGGCGCGGGGGTCGGCGTCGACCGCCGGGTCGATCTCCCCCACGCGGGGGAGCGGATGGAGCACGATCGCGTGCGCCCCCAGGCTGGCCATCACGTCGGGGGTGATCCGGAAGCGCTCCGCGATCCGGGCTGCGGCCGCCCCCGCCGCCTCGTCGGCGCCGAAGCGCTCGCGCTGCAGCCGGGTCTGGTAGACGACGTCGGCGTCGCGCAGGGCGGCGAGGAGGTCGTCGGTCTCGACGATGTCGGCTCCCTGCGCGCGCAGCCGGGCGAGCACGTCGGTGCGCATCCGCACCGCCGCGGGTGCGGCCAGGGTGAGGCGGACGCCCTCGAAGCCGGCCAGCAGCTGCGCCAGCGAGTGCACCGTGCGCCCGTGGGCGAGGTCCCCCACCATCACCACGCGGAGGCCGTCCACCCGACCCAGCTCGCGCTCGATCGTGTAGAGGTCGAGCAGCGACTGGGTGGGATGCTCGCCGGGCCCGTCGCCGGCGTTGAGGATCGGCACCGGCGCCACCGCGGCGGCGCGCGCGGCGGCCCCCTCCTCAGGATGGCGGAGCACGATCGCGTCGGCGTACCCGGCCACGATCCGCACCGAGTCCTCCAGGCTCTCGCCCTTGATCGCCGAGGAGAAGTCGCGGGCGTTCTCGGTGGAGACGACCTGCCCGCCCAGGCGCAGCATCGCGGACTCGAAGCTGAGCCGGGTCCGGGTGCTCGGCTCGTAGAACAAGGTGGCCAGCAGCCGGCCCCGGAGGCGGTCGTCCCCGCCCGCCGCCAGGACCCGCTCCATCTCCCGCGCGGCGGCGAAGAGCGCCTCCAAGCGGGGCCTGTCGAACTGCTGCGCCGAGACGACGTGGCGAACCCCGACCGTGGTCCCGACGGTGGCTGCCGACATCACTGCCCTCCACGGATGGCCCGGCGCGTCCGGGTCGGGAGCGGCGGTGCGCGGCGACGGGGCGCTCGCCCGTGCCCTGGCACGACGTCCCTTCCCGGCCTCACTGGACCGGCTTCAAGGTGGTCGGCCATTGAGTATAGGGGTGAGGGCCACCGGGGGCCTCGCGGACTGGCTCGGGTACACTGCGTCTGCCGCGATGCGTTCCGGGCCCCTTCGTCCTCTCCTCGTCCTCGCCCTGGCCCTTGAGATCACCGGCCTGGGTCTCGCCCCCGTCGGGGCGCTGGCGGCCGGGCGCGTCCCCCGACGGCTCGGCCTCCCGCCGGCGCCGCCGGCTCCCTTCGTGGTGGCGATCGACCCCGGGCACGGCGGGAGCTACGACCCCCAGCAGCCCCATCGCCCCTGGGACCCGGGGGCGATCTCACCCTTCAACGGCCTGGTGGAGCGGGTGGTGACCCTCGACGAGGGGATCGACCTGCGCCGCCTGCTGGAGGCGACCGGGGTCCAGGTGGTGATGACCCGGACCACCAACGTCTTCGTCAGCATCCCCAACGCCGAGGCGGTTGTCGACCGCAGTCATGCCAACCTCTTCGTCAGCTTGTGGGTGAATGACTGGTACACGCCCCAGGTCGAGGGCGTCACGGTCTTCACGCCCCGTCGCGGCGACACCGCGTTCGCCGAGCGCATCGACGCCGGCCTGGCGGCGGCGGCACGCCCCTACGGAATGGTCAACCGCGGGGTGCAGCCGCGAACCAACTTGTGGGTGCACGCGCCCATGCCCACGGTCACGATCGAGGCGGGCTTCATGAGCAATCGCAAGGACTCGCTGCTGTTGGCCCAGCCCGCGGTCCGGCTCGCCCTCGCCCGGGGCGTGTTCGCCGGTCTTGTCGCCTACGCCCCCGTGATCCGCCGCCTGCACGCCCAGCAGACGGCCTACCGCCGCGCGCTGGGCGCCTACGACGCGGCCGAGCGGTCGCTGGCACGGGCGCGCCGCCGCGCCCAGGCGCGCGTGCAAGCCGCCCGCCAGCGGCAGGCCCTCGACCCCCTGCTCTGGCTGGCGGCCCTGCTGCTGGTGATGGGGGTGTACCGCCGCTTCCTCGCCCGCCAGGTGGGGCAGCTGGGGAGGGTGGGTACGGCGGCCCGGGCCGCCGCGTCCACGAGGCTGGCCGCCCGGGCCCCGCGTCCGGCCGCGGATGGACCGACCCCGCCCCGGCGGGCCCGCCGCCGCCGGGCTCATCCGCCGGGACGGCGCGTCCCCGCCCTGCGGCCGCGGGCGGGTCCGGCGCGGCCGGCCACCGGGACCGCGTGGGGCTCCGCGGTGGCGCTGGGCGGCCGGTCCACCGGCCCGAGGCGGCGGGTCGCGGACCTGGTCCAGCCCGCCGAGCCGGTGCGCCACCGCCGCACCGTCTACGACGAGCTCTGGCCGTGAGCCGCCCCCGACCAGCCGGCTACCCCGACCGGGACGGCGCGGGCGCCCCGAACATCGCCCGGCAGCCGTCGAGGTTCTCGATGACGATGTCCGGGTGGGGCCGGGCGAGCCACTGGGCGCGGTCGAGACGGAGCTGGACGGTGCGCGCGGGCGCCCCCCGGCGCAGCGTCCAGCTCTCGCCGTTGGGCGTGTAGCCGAGGGCGCGGGAGACCGCCAGTGAGGCGGGGTTGTCCGCGAACGCGGCCGACGTGGCCGCCACCGCACCCAGCCCCTCGAACGCGAGATGGAGCACGGCAGCCCGCATCTCCCGACCGATGCCGCGCCTCTCGTGAGCGCGCCCCAGCCACGAGCCGGTCCCCACCGTGCCCAGCTCCGAGACGTGCCGGGCCATGTGGTCCTGGACCCCGACCGGCTCGCCGTCGAGGAACACGGCGGCGGCCAGCGCCCACGCGTCGGGCCTGCACTCGGCCCGCAGTCGCCACCACCACTGCAGGGCGTTGCGCTCGAGCTCGGTCACCGGCGCGTCGGTCCAGGGGATCTCGAAGGGCATCACCTCGGGGTGGTGGATCCCGGCGGCCGCCAGCCGGGCCCGCGCGACGCCGTCGTCGTCGGTCGCAAGGCGCAGCGTGCGCCCTCGCAGGTTGAACAGAGGCCAGATCGCGTGTGCCACCCCGCCAGGGTACGGGCGGCGGCGACCGGCCCCCGGAGCCCGCGCCGGGGCGGGCCGGGGCGCTCAGGGGTGACGCCGCGGGGTCGCCGGCCGGCGCGATCCCAGCGCCGCCGCGCTCACCAGCGGGGCGGCGGCGAGCCGGCGACCCCCCCCCCACCGTGGCGACCACCGCCAGGCCGACCCCGCGTACCCCGGCGGGCCATGGGTGGCGAACCGCTCCTGGAACACGGTGAGCCCGAGCAGGGAGCCGGCCGCGGGCTCGGCGACCAGGGCCGCCGGCAGGGCGGCCGCCAGCTCGCCCGCCCGGTAGGCGCGCTGCTGCAGCAGGAACCCGGCCGCGCCCACCGCGACCAGGGCGTAGGGGGCGAAGGGGGCGAGCGCCCCGAGATGGCGCCCGGCGACCAGGGCGATGGTGGTCTTGGTGAGGGCGTCCGAGCCTCCCAGGGTGGTCCCGGCGCAGAGGGCGACCCGCACCGCCCGGCATCCCTCAGGCCAGCGGGGGCCGAGCCGCACGGGCCACAGCGACGACCAGGGCGAGCGCCGCCAGCGCCGGCGCCCAGGCCGTCAGGCGAGGTCGCCGGCGTCCCCCCTCGGGGTGGGCCAGGATCAAGAACGCGGCCACCCCGCCGGCGGCGGCGATGGACCGCTCGCAGGAGCAGCGCGAAGACCAGCGCGGTCGCCAGCACCGGCTCCACCACGGCGAGGCGCCCGATGCCCAGCTCGACCGCCTGGGCGCCGAACCCCGCCACCATCAGCAGGACCCCGATCACCCAGGTCGGACGCCGCATCAGCCCGAGCACCAGCTGGGCAGAGGACCCGGACCGCTCCTCCAGCCCGTGGGCCACCCCCTGCTGGAGGACCGCGCCGGCCCCGATCCCAAGGGCCGCGACCGCGGCCAGCAGCACCGACCACGCGGTCACCCCGGTCACGGACCCGCCCCGGCCTACTCCAGCAGTCGGAGCGCCAGCCGGCCCAGCGGGCCCCGGGCCCCACCACGGTCGTCGGCTGCCTGGAGCGCCCGCTGGGTGGCCCCGAGCACCATCGCCCGCAACGGCTCGGGCGGCAGCGGGGTGGGACGCCGGGTCACCAGCGGCAGCCGGACCCGCTCGGTGTCGCGGTCCAGCAGCAGGTCGGCACCCACGCGCCCCATCAGAGCCGACGGCGCCACCCCGTGCCCGCTGGAGCCGACCGCGTAGGCGAGCCGCCTCCCCCGCAGCCAGCCCGCGATCGGCAGACAGCTGACGGTGGCCCCCACCGGGCCGCCCCAGCTTTGGCGCAGGCGCACATCGGCGAGCTGGGGGACGGTCTGCCGGACGCTCTGCTCCAGCCGGCCGAACACGGCGGGGTCGCGGTCGCGCGCGGGGTCCGGTCCGATCGCCGAGATCGGGGCGTCGCGCCCGCCCCAGAGGATCCGGCCGTCGGGCGTGGGGCGGTGGACGGGGGGCATCACCCGTCGGTCCTCGATCCCCATGCCCCCAGCCCAGCCGAGCCGCTCCCACTGCGCGGGCGTGAGCGGGTCGGTGAGCGTGATCGACGCACAGACCGTGAAGAGGACCCGCCGCAGCCGGGGGATGGCGTGGGCGTAGGCATTGGTCGCGAATCAGCCCGCGGGCGGCCGGGACGACGCCCCGCGGGGTCAGCGCCACCACGCCCTCAGGTCCCACCCGCACCTGCTCGACCGGGGAGCAATCGTGCACCGCCACGCCCCGGCGGTCAGCCGCGTCCGCCAGCCCGCGCACCAGGGCTGCCGGGTCCAGCAGCAGCGCCGCCTGCTCGACGTGGCCACCGCGGACCCCCGCCGCCGCCACCAGCTCCGGGCAGGCGGCCGCGGAGAGGGGGCGAAAGTGGTCGAGACCGAGTCGCTCGGCCGCCCGCAGGTCCTAGAGGATGCGGACGTCCTGCTCGGGCCCATTGGAGACGGTGAGCAGGCCGGGACGCGTCAGTTCAGCGGCGAGCCCCTCGGCGAGGCAGAACGCTTCGATCTCGGCCAGGGTCTCCACCATCTGGAGGGGGACCGCCTGCGCCGGTGCGGCCCCGAGCTTGCGAGCCAGATCGTGCAGGTTGCGGGCCATCATGGTCATGGCGAAGCCGCCATTGCAACCGCTGGCGCCGAACCCCACCGTGCTCTGCTCCAGCACGATCACCCGGCAGCCGGGGTCGGCCTCGATCAGGCGGATGGCGGACCACAGCCCGGTGAGTCCGCCGCCGACGATCACCACGTCGCAGCGCCGGTCCCCCTCGAGCGCCGGCCGCAGGGGCGGGCGGGCGCGATCCAGCCACCAGCTGGGTCCCGGCCGGGCCGGCACCGGTCGGGTCAGCTGGCCTCGGCGACCGGGACCCGGGCGCCATCGGCCGCCGCCAGCGCCTGGTAGGCGCGACGCTCCGGCTCGTCCGCGCCGCTCACGCTGGCGGTGGTCACCCGGACGGTGAGGTAGGCGTCCCCCCCCGAATCCTGGGATCGGAGCCCGGGGATCCCCTTGCCGCGCAGCCGCAGCACCGTGCCGGCGGGGCAGTTCTCGGGGATGGTCACCTCGATCCGGCCGGTCGGCAGCTCGGCGGTGGCCGCCCCTCCCAGCACGGCTCGGTAGTCACGCACAGCGACATCGCCGTGGAGGTCGCGTCCCCGCACCTCGAAGCGCGGGTCGGGCTGAAGGTGCACCCGCAGCAGCAGGTGGCCCGCGGCGCCCCCGCGCTGGCCACCGCCGCCCTCACCGGCGATGCGGATCCGGGAGCCCGCGGCCACTCCCCGAGGGATCGTGACGCTGAGCGTGCGTTCGCGGGAGAGGCTGCCCCGACCGCCGCACGCGGGGCAGGGGGCCAGGCTCACCGTCACGGTTCCTCCCGGCGCCGGGGCATCGTCGGGCCGCGGCACCATGCCCCGGCCATCGCAGGTCGGGCAGGGCTCGTTGAGCCCGACCCGGATCGTGCGCCGCCCGCCCTGGATCGCCTCGGCCAGGCCGATCGTGATGTCGCTGCTGGCATCGGTGCCGCGTGCAGGGGTGGGGGTCGCCGGCGAGCCGCCCCCGCGGGCGCGTCGCAGCAGCTCGTCGACCTCGAGCTCGCTGAGGGGGTCGGTGCTGGCACCCCGTCCCCCGAAGAAGGTCTCGAAGAAGTCGCTGAAGCCGCCGAAGCGGGAACGCCCGCGGGCACCCGCCCCGCCCGCCGCCGAGGCCGCCGCCCGCGCCGCCGCCGCCGCGCGGGCGGCCGCCTCCTGGGCCTGGCGCCGGAAGGCGTCGCTGTGCTCGAGCTGTTCCCAGTTGGCCCCGAGCTGGTCGTACTTGCGACGCTTGGCGGGGTCCTTCAAGACCTCGTACGCCTCGTTGACGCGCTTGAACCGCTCGGTCGCCTTGGGGTCCTTGTTGACGTCGGGGTGGAGCTGACGGGCCAGTCCGCGGTAGGCGGACTGCACCTCCTTCTGGCTGGCGGAGCGCGCCACCCCGAGCGTGGCGTAATAGTCGTGGAACTCCACGCCCCCACCCTACCCCACCCACCCCGGCGGGAAACGACGGCAGGCCCGCATCAGCTGGCCCCGAGCTGGTCCCGCAGGTCGCGGACCAGCTGCGCCGCGTGCGGCAGCAGCGCGCCGGCGGGGTCGAGACACGGCCCCTCCAGCACCACCCGGGCCAGCTCGTGGCCGGGCCGGGCCCGACCGCGGACGATGAGCCCGACCTCGCCGGGCCGGGGCCCGTCGATCGCCAGAGGAGCCGCCCGCTCCCATCCACCCGCCGCCGACAGGCGTCCGGTGCCGCTGGCCAGGCCGGGGCGCACCGTCTGGGTCCCGAGGTTGTGGAGGATGAGCTGCGACCAGTGGCACTCCAGCCGCGACGGCAGCGCCGGATCCCCCGCTCCCACGAACACCCCCAGGTGGCGGGCGAGCAGGGAGGGCTCGCCGCGGTCGCGGGCCGACAGGTTCCAGAGCGGCACGGAGGCGACCAGGCGCGGGTTCACTTCGATGCAGAAGACGGTGTCATCCGCCGCCACCACCAGGTCGGCGCCGAAGATGCCGCGGTGGCCCTCGCGCTGGAGCCAGGCGGCGGCCCGCGCCGCCACCGACAGGACCGCCGCCTCGCCCCGGATCGGGGCGCCGAAGTCGTTGCCGCAGGAGCCCAGCGGGTAGGGTGTGCACTCGGCCAGCCCGGTGAGCTGGCGACAGGGCACCCCCAGGGCGACCGCGCCGTCGCCCACCACCCCGGTCACCGTCACCGGGTCGCCGCGGATCCAGCTGCTGACCCGGCAGCTGCGACCGGCGTAGGTGGCCAGCAGGGCGGTGAGGTCCTGCTCGGTGTCGGCTCGGCGGGTGTGGCGACCGCTGTAGCCGCTGGCGAGCTGGACCACCCACGGCCCCCGGAGGCGCAGGGCCTGCTCCGTCAGGGCGGGGGCGGCGACCCCTGTGACCGCCGGGGGGATGGGCAGCCACGCGCCCGGCGCGGTGCGGGTGAAGTGCACCTTGTTCTCCAGCCGCCGGGCGATCGCCGCGCCCGCGTTGGCGAGAGGCACTCCCACCTGGCGGGCGCACTCGGCGATCCGCATCGACGGCTTCCAGACCACGAGCTGGCTGGCGCTCGCGGCCAGCCGGCGGCGGACGTCCTCACGCTCCAGCAGGGCCAGCGCTGAGATCGCGAGCGGAGGCCCCGCCTGGTCGACGCGGCCGGGCGGGTCGCCGACGATCCCGCACGCGTCGGCGCAGAGCACCGCGAGCTGGCTGCCCAGGGCGGGGACGGGGTCGGTCCCCACGTAGACCGGACCCATCATCGTGGAGAGAGCCCCATCTGGCCCAGCTGGGCATCCAGCTCGGCCTCGGTCTCCACCCAGGTGAGGCCGTCGATCCGCGCCGGATCGGGGGCGGGCGCCCGGTCGAGCTGGGCCAGCTCGCCGGTGAGCAGCGCCACCACGCGCCGGCCCGCGAGATCGGGCGCTGCGCAGCCGATCGCGGTGAGAACGGCCACCCCCTCCCAGGAGGTGCCCACCCCGAAGCCGGCGGCGAGGTCTTGGACCTCGCCCATCCGGGCCCGGTCCACCTGCCAGGCCCGGCCCCCGCTGGCGAAGACCGCCCGCCGCACCTCACCGGAGCGGCGGCTGCGACCCACCCCCAGCTCCCCGACTCCGCGCGCCGCGGGTTCCGCCGTGACCACATGGAGGGCGGGGGCGGGCACGGCTCCGGCGGCGAATCCCTGCGCGATCCCGACCGCGGTGGCCCCGCTGCTCTGGTAGACGAAGACGGCGTCCGGCGGTCGCTCCGGCCCGAGCGCCGCCACGAGCTCAGCGGCGATGCCACGGTAGGCGATGGGCGCCAGCGGATGGACCGAGGGTCGCAGGTCCTCGCAGCCGAACACCTGGACCGCCCGGCGCAGCAGGGCGATCGGCGTCGGAGTCACGAGCAGCGTCCCCGGGAAGGCCGCCAGCGCCCTCAGCTTGACCCCAGGGGTCCGGGGCGAGACCAGCACCAGCACCGGGACGTCGGCGGCGCGGGCGTACGCGGCCGCGGCGATGGCGGCGTTGCCCGACGAGGAGAGGGCGCCCGCACGTCCGCTCCGCCGCAGCCCGGCGGATTGGAGGGAGAGCGCCCGCGCCTTGTGGCTGCCGGTGGGGCTCACGTCCTCGCGCTTCAGCCAGAGGTCGGGGACGCCCAGCGCCGCCCCCAGCCGAGGAGCCGCGACCACCGGGGTGTGCCCCTCGCCGAGCGACACCGGCGCCAGCCCGGCTAGACTCGGCCCGAAGAGTGCCCGGTGGTCCCACTGGCCAGAGCCGACCCGGGCCGGCTGGACGCCCGAGCTCACGGGAGTGCCCCGATGCCGTCGCCCCCGACCCCGGTCGCCTGCCCTGACTGCGGGGTGGCGGTGGCGGTGCCCGGCGATTCCGAGGTGGGCGAGGTGGTGGAGTGCCCCGGCTGCGGGGCCCCCTTGGAGGTGGTGGCCCTGACGCCGCTCACCCTGGTGCCCTTCGACGAGGAGGAGAAGTAGCCGCGGGGACAATCGCCCGGACCGCGGCCCGGAAGCCCCGTCCCCCGGGGTCGGATCCGTAGAAGGCGTGGAACGCTCCCGGGCAGGCCGGCGAGAACAGGACGGCCTCACCGGGACGGGCCGCCTCGGCCGCGAGCGCGACCGCCTGGTCGAGGCCTGTGACCCGGTGCACCCGCGCGGCGCTCCCGGCGGCCTGGAGCGCCCCCGCGATCCGCTCGGAGCCCGCCCCGGGAAGCAGGACGATCGCGCGGACGGCGCTGGGGACCAGCACCACCAGCTCGTCCCAGGCCAGCTGCTTGTCGTCGCCCCCGCAGATGAGCACGCAGCGGCGCCCGAGAGCGAGCACCGCCGCCACCGTGGACTGGGGCGTGGTCGAGTTCAGGTCGTCGACCCAGTCCACCCCGCCGGCCTGCCAGACCAGCTGGATGCGGTGGCGCAGCGGCTGAAAGTCGGCCAGCGCGTCCGCCGCCGTGTCCGCCAGTCGGCCCATCGCCGCCACCGTCGCCACCGCCGCTCGGACGTTCTGCCGGTTGTGCGCGCCCAGCAGTCCGCTGGGCCCCGGCCCGACCCTCTCCGCCCACACCCCGTGGCGGCGGACGACCACCTCTTCGTCGATCTCGAAGGCCCCGTCGAAGCCCTCGAGCCCGGTCTCGCTGGCGGCGAAGCGCCACTCCTCGGCCCCACGGGCGGCCGGGCACCGCGCCCGGCTGATGGGGTCATCCGCGTTGCGCACGGCCACCCGGTTGCCCGGGAGTGAGAAGAGGCGCCGCTTGGCGTCGACGTAGCCGTCCAGGCCGTTGTGCTCGTCGAGATGGTTGGGGGTGAGGTTGGTCAGGCAGGCAACCTCGGGGGCGCTCGCCATCTGGAGTAGCTGGCGGTTGCTGATCTCCAGCACCAGCACATCGGTGGCCGCGCCCGATGCCACCTCGACCAGACACGGGGTCTGGTGACGGTCGTTGCCCGCCGACCGGACCACCCCCGAGCGGGGCCCGGCGGACAGCAGCCGGGCCACCAGGGCGGCGGTGGTCGACTTGCCGTGGCTGCCGCTCACCCCGACCACAGGACCCCTGGCGCAGTCGAGGTACGCCTGCGCCAGGGAGTAGAACGGACGGCCCGCGGCGCGCAGCGCCTCCAGCGGCCGATTGCGCGGGTTGAGGAACCATGCCTGGGTGGGCACCACCACCGCCGCCTCGTCGAGGCCGGCGAGATAGCGGTCGCCGAGGCGAAGGTCCCGCAGCCCAGTGGCGAGCGCCTCCCACCGCTGCGCCCGGGTCCGGGGAGCGAGCCCGGCGTGCGCGCGCGCGAAAGCGGTCGCGACCTCATCCGCGGGGGCCAGGTCGTGGCCCACCAGCTGCGAGCAACCGCAGGCCAGGCAGAAGCGCGCCATCTCGGCCCCCTCGAGGCTCGCCACCCCGACGATGTGCAGGGGCCGGTCACGATAGGGAGCCAGGGCGCGCGGCAAGGCCGCGGCCAGCCGGCCCGCCTCGGACGGGGCCGGCGGGAGTGCAAAGGGCAGCATCGCCCGCATCGTACGGCGGCCGGGGCGACCCGCCGCTCACCGGTCAGGCCGCTGCCGTGGAGGTGGGGCGGCCGATCCGGCGCCAGCCCAGCACCTGGTAGCGCGCCTCGAAGGTCTCCCGCGGCTCGACCCGCACCCGCCCGGTCTCGCTGCAGGCGTGGACCACCGAGCCGGCGTCGAGGGCGAGCGCGACATGGCTGAGCCGCCGCCGTCGCGAGATCGCGCCCGCCAGGTCGCCGGCGGCGACGTTGGGGCCGGCCACTCGCTCCCCGCACCGGCGCTGGCCCCGACTGTTGCGGGGGAGGCAGAGTCCGACCCCGGCGAAGGCGCGCCAGACCAGACCGGAGCAGTCGTACCCGGCTCCCCCGGTCGCGCCCCACACATAGGGACGGCCCCGCTGGGCGAGCACAAAGGCACAGAGCGCGTCCCACGACCAGATCCCCGCCGATCTCCCCTCCCTCACGGGGGCGAGCCCGAGATCGGCGGGGCTGTGGGGGACGCCGAGCCTAAAGGACGCCCCCCGGTCGACCCAGCCGAGGGCGGCCCCGGGGGCGCGCACCAGGCAGGCCCCACCCCGCACCGCCAGCAGGAGCGCGGGCGGGTCGCCCGCCAGCAGCTCGGTGGCGCGCTCCCCGCCCCGACCGTCCCCGCCGGGGTGGTCGCGCCACACGTCGAGGGGTGCTCCCAGGGGCCAGAGGCCGCGCCGGGGACGCCGCTCCGCGAGCACGGTCAGGCGGACGTCGATCGCGGGCCACCGGGATCCGAGCCGCGCCCGCACCAGGTCCGCCTGGGCGCTCACGCCCACCACCCCGCTCACCCCCCCGGGCTGGACCCGGACGTCGAAGATCGGGGTGGGATAACGCTCCGCGACCGCCAGCCGGACCGCGCGCAGCTCCGCCGCCACCGCGGCGCGGTCAGCGGCGTCCATCACGCGCGGCGGCGCCACCAGGGCCGGGTCCCGGCGGACGGGACGGCCGGGCCGCGCCGCTCCCGGGGTCCAGGGGCCAGCTCGACCCCGTCGGTCACGAGCACGATCGGGGAGAGCGGGCTCTCGGCCTCCCGAAACGCTCGCGCGACCGCGCGCGTGAAGCGGTCGGCTCCGGCCTGCGGGCCGAGCGCGGCCAGGACCAGCCCCCGGTCGGGCGCCGCCAGCCGGCCGTGACCGCCGCCGCGCCGGGCCAGGATGCGGCGGAGCTCAGGAAGCATCAGCAAGCTGGAGGCGAAGAGCCGGTCCTCTCCGAACTGCCAGGGTCCGGTCCCCTGCGTCCGCTCCAGGGCCGAGAGCCAGCCCGCGAAGCGGGCGGCGGTGTTGTGGTCGGCGCGGGTGCGCAGCTCGTCGGCCCCCAGCCCGACGCCTTCGGCCTCGGGGACCGAGACGCCTCGGAGCGCCTCGCCCGGCAGCTCTTCGGCGACGAAGGCGACCAGGGACGGGGCGAGCGGGTGGCAGAGCAGCTCGCGGGCGCGCTCGAAGGCCACCACGCTCCTACTGGTACGCACGCACCAGAGCAGCGCGCCGGGGTCGGGTCCCGTCCCGCCCGCCGAGGCGGGCGCCCGCTGCAGCCGCGCCGCCGCCGCCCCCACGAAGCGGGCGATCTCGGCGGGGGCGGAGGCGCCAGGCTGATGGGCGTCGACGTACAAGGTGGTGAGCGCCAGTGAGACCGCCCCCGAGGACGGGCCCGTGCGGTGGGCGCGCACCGCGAACGCGTCGGGGTCGGGCTGGAAGCTCCAGTCCGGATAGCGAGCACGCAGCTGGGTGGCGAGCCGGGTGGCGAACGCGGCACGGTCCGCGAACGCGATCCCGGTGTCCACGGTCGCCGCCGGGACCGCGGTCAGGCGGCCCGACCACGACCGGCGACATAGTCGAGCAGGACGTAGTCGCCGAGGTGGTCGGGGCTGATGAAGAAGGCGCGGCCCCGGTTCTGCCTTGTCATCTGCCGGACGAAGCGCACCAGCTGGGGGTTGCTCTCCAGCATGAAGGTGTTGATCACGATCCCGTCGCGGGTGCAGTCCCGCACCGCCGCCAGGGTGCGCTGGAACGTCTCGGGAAGGGGAGGATAGTAGAACACCGCCTGCGTCCCCTCCATGTGGGCGGTGGGCTCCCCGTCACTGACGATGATCACCTGCCGGTTGCTGCTGGGGTGGCGGGCCAGCAGGCGGCGCGCCAGCATCAGGCCGTGCTGCAGGTTGGTGCCATAGACGTACTCGTTGTAGGAGAGCTGGGCCAAGCTCCCCGGCGCGATCTCGCGCGCGTAGTCGGAGAACCCCACCACGTAGAGCTGATCGCGAGGGTACTGGGTGCGGATCAGCGCGTCCAGCGCGAGCGCCACCTTCTTGGCGGCGTAGAAGTAGCCCCGCAGCGGCATGCTCCGACTCATGTCGAGCATCAGCACCGTGCTGGAGCGGGTCGTGGGCTCGGCGGCGTGGACCAGGAAGTCCGAGGGGTCCAGCCGGAGCGGCACCCCGGCGCCGGCTCGGCGCACGCTGGCGAGCAGGGTCTCGCCCAGGTGGACATCGAAGGGCTCGCCGAAGCGATAGGGTCGGGTGTCGTCCTGGCGCTCGCTGCCGACCCCGAGGCCCCGGGTGCCGTGCTGTCCGAAGCGATCGGCGGCGAGCCGCCGGAAGATGTCCGCCAGCGCCTGCTGCCCGATCCGCCGCACCCCTCGCGGGGTGAGCTCGAGCCCGGCCTCGCCGCGGTGCAGGTACCCCGAACGCTCCAGCTGACGGGTGAGCGCCTGGACCCGGTCGAGCGCGCGGACGGCGTCATCGCCGAGCACGGCTCGGAGCCGCTCGCGGGTCGACTCGCCCACCGGTTCGCCGCGGTAGACGCCCTGGAGCGCGCGCTCCAGCTCCTCCAGCCCCTCCAGCTCCCCCATCAACTGGAGCGCATCCCCGAACGGGAGCGACTCGTCGCCAAAGAAGCGGTAGCGCGGGGAGTCCTGCTCTCCGCCTCCGAGCTGGCGCAGCAGTCGGCCCAGCTCGCTCAGCGCGGCCTGGAGCCCGGGATCGTCGAGGCCGGCGGCGAGCAGCCCCTCCAGCTCGCGCCGCGCCTCCGGCGCGAGCGACCGCAGCAGGGACCCCATCTGCCGCATCTGGGCCTGGAGGGTGGCCAGGAACTCCTCGAAACTGGCGGGGTGGTTGGGGAAGTACTCCCCGAAGCGCTGAAGGAACGCCGCGTACTCGGGGTCCTCCCCGGCGGCGTGGGCGCTCAGCATCCGGCTCAGCGCCTCCACCATCTGGCGCAGCCGACTGCGCTCGTCCGGCCCCATCGACCGCATCGCCTCCCCCACCTCGCGTAGGTGCGCGCCCAGCATCTGCCGGCGCAGGTCGTCGACCAGCTCCGAGAACGCCCGCGCCGCGGCGGGATCGAGGAATTCGTAGGCCTGCAGGGCCCGGATCGCCGAGCCCGGCTCGGGCGGGAGCGCATCCAGCTGCTGCGCCCTGCGCTCCGCCATGCGCGCGCGGATCCGGTCGGCGGCAGGGTCGGACGGGGGCGCCGCACTGGCGCGGCGTCCCGCCTCGATGCCGCGACGCTCCTGCTGCACGATGCGATCGATCCGCTCGCGGATATCGCTGAAGAGCGCCTCCAGATTGAAGCGTTCGAGCTCGCGCTGACGGCGCCGGCGGAGCTGGTCGAGCAGGCCCTCCAGACCGGGAACGCGTCGCCCCCGCGGGCCGCGGAGCCCCTGCCCCAGCAGCCGGCGCAGCGCCGAGTCGAGGTCCCAGCCGTGGAAGACATCCTCGGCGAGGCGCGCGAACTCGTCCTCGGCGTCGACGCCGACCTCCTCCTGGGTGCCGTCCCAGCTGGAGTAGCGGTGCCGCACCGCCATGGCTCAGCCCCCGTAGACGGTGGTGCCGTCGACCTGGGTCTTGTTCAGCCGCTTACTGACGTGGAGGCCCTCCAGGACAAACTCCAGTGCCGCCGCCACGGTGGCCGGGGTGACCGGCTCCTCCAGCCCGGCCAGGACGCGCTCCATCCCCCCCAGCTCGCGGCCGGCGGCCGTGTAACGGTCCAGCTCGACCGCGTCTCCCACCTCCAGGCGAAGACCCTGCTCGAAGCGCGCGACCAGCGCCGTGAACTCCTGCAGCGCGAAGCGGCGGCGGAAGACGTTGCCGCAGGCGCTCCGGAGGAGCTTGGGCAGCAGCATGTGGTCGTCGCTCTCCTCGAATGCCTCCAGCTCCAGCTTGCCCCAGGTGGACGCGGCGAGCGCGGCGAGGTCGGAGATGCGCGGTACCGCCTCCACCTCCTGGAGGCGGATCGCACGCCGGACCGCCGAGGCGCACAGGCTCTCGTAATTGGCGATGGACAGCCGCACCGACACCCCGGAGCGCTGGTTCACCTGGGGGCTGCGGCGGGCCAGGTGGGTCACCTCGGCGACCAACTCGCGCATGTAGGCGGGGACGTGCAGCCGCACCGGGAGGTCGTCGAAGGAGGCCGCCTCGGCCTCGATGATCGCCACCTCCTCCTCGACCCGACGGGGATAGTGAGTGCGCACCTGAGCCCCGAAGCGGTCCTTGAGGGGGGTGATGATGCGCCCGCGATTGGTGTAGTCCTCGGGATTGGCAGTGGCGATCACCACCACGTCGAGCGGGAGCCGCACCCGGAACCCGCGGATCTGGACGTCGCGCTCCTCCATGCAGGTGAGCAGGCCGACCTGGATCCTCTCGGCCAGGTCGGGCAGCTCGTTGATGGCGAAGAGACCGCGATTCACCCGCGGCAGCAGTCCGTAGTGGATCGTCAGCTCATCGGAGAGGTAGCGGCCCTCGGCGACGCGGATGGGGTCGACCTCACCGATGAGGTCCGCGATCGACGTGTCAGGGGTGGCCAGCTTCTCCCCGAAGCGCTGGTCCGGGCCGATCCACGCGATCGGGGTCGCGTCGCCCTGCTCCGCCACCCGGTCGCGACCATATCGGCTGATCGGCTGGTAGGGATGGTCGTTGACCTCGCTGCCGGCGATGATCGGCAGCTGCTCGTCGAGCAGCCCCACCAGCTGGCGGATCAGCCGCGATTTGGCCTGGCCCCGCTCCCCCAGCAGGATGATGTCCTGGCCGGCGAGGATCGCGTGCTCCACCTGGGGGACGACGGTGTCGTCGTAGCCCACGATCCCGGGGAAGAGCGGGGCGCCCTGGCGCAGGCGGCGCACCAGATTGTCTCGCAGCTCGGCCCGGACGGTGCGCTGCCGGTACTCGCTGCCGCGGAGCTCGCCGATGGTGGAGGGCAGGGTCATGGGGGAAGCGAGGGTCGGATCCGAGGGGCGCCAGGCCCGCCCGGTCATGATAGCCGCCGCTAGCCGCCGCCCTTGTCCGCAATCGGGCCGGCCCGCGGCTCGGCCCAAGGTCAGCCCACGGTGCGCAGGCGCGGCAGCCGGCCGGGCAGGATCGCCAGGCGGGCGGGGAGATCAGCAGGATGACGTCGCGGAATCCCGCCTGCACGAACTCCTCGACGGCGGCCATCGCCCGGCCGGCATCGCCGGAGATCGGGAGCTGGACCGCCCGGCGGATGCGGCCCGGGTCGCGGCCGATCGCCTCGCGGTGGCGGTCGAGGACCCGAGATAGCTGTCTCAGCTCGGCCGCGACCTCGCCCCGCAGGGTGCCGCACCGGACGTCGGCATGCTCGGCGACCACGCGCAGGCCGCGGCGCGCACCCAGGCTCCCCAGCCGCCGGGGGCGGGCGCGGGCGCTGCACGGGTTTGGGGTCGCACCGGGCGCCCTGCAGGCGCCCATGGCGCCCCACATGAGTCGACACCGGCTGGCTCCCCAGCAGCGGGATCAGCCGGAGCGCCTCGTCGAGGTGCTCGATCGGCTCCCGTAGCGGCGTCAGCAGGAGGCCGTCCAGGGCGTCGACCAGGAGGTCGCCGCCGGCGCCGAGGCCCATGTCGAGACAGCCCTGGCTGAGATGGTAGACGGTGGCCGCCACCGTGACGAGCCCAGCCGGGTGACGCGGGCAGCGACCGGTGACCCGGGCGCCGATGCGAACCCGGCGGGTCGCCTGCGCCATGGAACCCAGCGGGGTCCACGCCTCGAGCACGTCGCCGCGGCGCTCGGCCCCAGCGGGACGACGTGGTCGAAGACCCAGCCGCCATCGCAGGCGACCTCGTCGGCCAGCGCCCACGCCTCCGGCACGCGGTCGACGGGGGTGTGCTGCTGGGACGGTTTCACGCCGAAGGTGGGGGCGGGCACGGTCTCCTCCGCGGCGCTGGGCGCGGCCCGACCGGTCGCCCAGAAAGCGCACTGTCCCTGATCGTCAGCATGGCTGCTTGTACGGCGGGAGGTAGGATCGGGCCGTGTCACCCGACGCCGCCGGTCCGGGCCGCCCGGAAGCCGAGGCGGACCTCGCCGGCGAGGCCCGCCTCGGCTTCCTGCTCAAGCACGCCGGCCTGCGGCTCCGCACCCTCTCCGGGCCGCTGCTGGCTCCCCTCGGGGTCGAGGGCCGCGAGGTCGCCGTCCTCACCGTCCTCGCCACCCGGCAGCCGCTCTCCCAGCTCGCCGCGGCGCGCCGGCTCGCCATCGATCGCACCACCATGGTGGCGATGCTGGATGCGCTCGAGGCCAAGGGGCTGGTGCGGCGGGGGCCTCATCCCAAGGACCGGCGCAAGAACGTGGTGGCCATGACCCCGGCGGGGCGGGGAGTGCTGCGGCGGGCGACCCGGGCGGTCGAGGCGGCCGAGCGCCGCTTCCTGGCCCCGCTGACGGCCGCGGAGGGGTCTCGGTTGCGGGAGATGCTGGAGCGGGTCACAGCTGCGCCCGGGACCGACGCGTCCTGATCCCGGGATCGGGCGCGGCCGGAGGCTCGAAGTCCCTGTCAGGTGGAGCTTGGGCCGCAGCTCGGGGGTGGCGGGTCCCTACCCCGCCAGGCGCCGCCGGAGGAACTCGAGGGTCCGCTCCCAGCTGACCTGGGACGCCTCGGCGTTGTGGACCGTCGGGCGATCCTCGTTGAAGAAGGCGTGCTGGGTGTCGGGGTAGGTGTGGAACTCATGCACCACCCCGGCCGCCTGGAGGCGGCGGCTCAGCTCCGCGGCCGCCGCCGGGCTGGCGTGGTCATCGTGGTCCGCGAAGTGGCCGAGCACCTCCCCACGGATGCGCCCCAGCTCGACATCGCCGCCCGGGACACCGTAGTAGTCGACGCAGGCGGCGACCGCCGGGCGGAGGGTCGCCAGCTGGACCGCGAGCCCGCCGCCCATGCAGAAGCCGACCACCCCGCAGGTGGCCCCGCGGGCGTCCGATCCCCCCACCAGGGCGTCGACCGCTCCGCCCAGATCGCGGGCGGCCCGGTCGCTGTCCAGCGCCATCGCCGCCTTGCCCGCCTCGTCGGGCTCGTCCAGCCCGATCGCCCGACCGTGGTACAGGTCGGGGGCGAGGGCGGTGAATCCCGCCGCCGCGAGGCGGTCGGCCACCCGCTTCACCTGGTCGACGAGCCCCCACCACTCCTGGATCACGATCACGCCGACGCCGGGACCGGCCTCGGGGACGCTGAGGTATCCGGGGGTGGTGGAGCCATTGCTGGGGAACTCGATCATCCGTGCGGGCATTGTCGTCTCCTCCTCACCACCAGAGCCCAGGGCGCCGCGGTCCCGCTGGGGAGGGCGCCGGCCCCTGGGATCGAGAATAGAGGCTACCCACCGATCGCGGCAACCAGCTTGGGCACCCCCGCCCCTTTGGGTTCAGCCCGCGCGGGCCAGCCCCGCCGGGCGCAGATCCCGCAGGAGCAGCCGCGCCCGCCGGCGACCGCGCCACTCGTCGGCCTCCAGTACAAACAGCCCGTCGACGCGTCGCCCCTCGGGGAGATGGTCGCGAAGGTGGGGACGATTGAAGGTGAGGGCCTCGGCGGCACCGGTGGCGTCCTGGAGCTGCACGCGCAGGTGCTGGCCGACCCCGCCGAAGGTGCTGGTCGCCACCACCCGACAGTCGCGGGCGAGGAGCAGGATCGGGGGGTTGCCCTGGCCGACCGGCTCAAAGACGGCGAGCTCGTCAGCCAGCTGGAGGGTGCAGCGGTCGAGCGAGCAGACGGCGTCGACCGCGAAGGTCCGCACCGGCGAGCGGGCAGCGCCCCCGCGCGCGACCACGACCTCGGCGAGCCGGCGGTGGAACGCCGCCGCGGCCTGGGGGCTGGGGTCGAGGCTGAATCCGCCGGCCGCGGCATGGCCGCCGAAGCGGCGCAGGCAGGGCGCGCACGCCTCCAGCACCTCCACGACGTTGAGCCCGGCGATCCCCCGGGCCGATCCCCTCCACTCGTCGCCGGTCTCGCTGTGGACGAAGGCGGGCCGGGCGAACTCCTCGGCCAGCCGTCCGGCGACCAGCCCCACCACCCCCGGGGCGAAGGCGGGGTCGCCGCAGGCGATCACGGGAGCGTCCTCGGCCGCCGCGACGCGCTCATGGGCCATCCCCAGCGCGGCGGCGAGCGCAGCCCGGCGACGCTGGTTGAGGCCCTCCAGCTCCGCGGCGGCGGCGCGTCCCGCTTCGGCTTCGGAGGCGAGGCAGCAGGTGAGCGCGACCAGCGCGTCCTCCATCCGGCCGGCGGCGTTAATCCGGGGCGCCACGCTGAACGCCAGATCGCTGCTGGTGGGCGCGGCCCGACAGCCGGCGAGCTCGGAGAGGGCGCGCAGGCCCGGGGGCGCCGTCGGCCAGGCGGCGAGCCCGGCCCGGACCAGGGCCCGGTTCTCGTCCAGCAGCGGCATGCAGTCGGCCACCGTCCCGAGCGCCACCAGCGGCAGCTGCGCCTGGGCGGTCCCGGCCGGCACCAGCCCGGCCGCCTCCAGCGCCTGGGCCAGCTTGAGGGCGACCCCGACGCCGGCCAGGCCCTTGAAGGCGTAGCCATCGTCGACGCGGCGCGGGTTCACCACCGCGTCCGCGTCGGCGAGCCGCTGCTCGCCGGTCGCGGTCGTGACCGGCAGGTGGTGGTCGGTGATCACCAGCCGCTGGCCGGGCGGCCGGCCCCGGGCGACGTCGAGGGCGGTGGTGCCGCAATCGACGGTGATCACCGTCTCCACCCCGAGACGATCGAGCTCCCGCAGCGCCTCGGGGTTGAGGCCGTAGCCCTCGGCCTGGCGGTGGGGGATGTAGGGGCGAACCGTCGCCCCGGCGGCGGTGAGGGTGCGGACCAACAGGGCGCAGCCGGTCACGCCATCGGCGTCGTAGTCGCCGTAGACCGCGATCGGTCGATCGGCCCCCAGGGCCGCCCCCACCACCGCGACCGCCCGGTCCATGTCGGCAAGCCCGGCGGGGTCGTGGCAGACCGGCGCGCACAGCCACGCCTCCCCGCCGCGGGCCTCGATCCCCCGGGTGGCTGCCACCTGCGCGAAGACCGCGGACCGGCCCGGCCACGCCGGCACCGGGCGATCCGGGATGGTCCAGCTGCGGGCGGCGGCCTTCACCGGCCGGCGCCGGCGGCGGATCGTCGCCCAGAGCTCACGGCCCAGCGATTCTACGGCGGCGCCCGGCCGCGCCTCAGACTGGGGCGCGATGGAGGGACGCCGCGGCTCTCGGCGTCGGGCCGGCCGCCCGCCGGCGCGAGCCACGCCCGACCGGGCGCGGACCGGCGACGCCGACCGCGAGCGGGCTCGCCACCGGGCGCGGTCGGCCCAGGCGTCCCGCGTCATCCTGCACGCGCTCGGCTGGGTGCTGGTGGTCTTCTATGCCACCGACTACCTGCCCCCGCTGGCGGTCCGCTGGCTGGCTGCGGGCCCCGCCGACCGGGTGCGCCTCTACCTCGTCGGCTACTGTGCCCTGGGGCTGATCTGCTGGGGGCTGGGCGCGGCCTTCGGGGGGGGCTACCGGCGCGCGATCAGGGCCAGTCGCTACCCGCAGCGCTGGTTGGTGTTCCCCACCGTGCTGGCGGTGCTGCTGATCCCGGCCCAGGGGTGGAACGAGTGGCTGAGTCGGGGGGTCGAGGTGGTGGCCTGCCTGGCCGGGATCCACACGGGGCTCTGGCTCAGGTCACGTAGTCGGTGGCGGTGGCGGTCACGTTCCCCAGGCTGAGCCCGAAAGGAAGGCCGAACACGCGGTAGGGAAGGGTCAGGGTGACGACGCACCCGATCGTCCCCTGGGACGTGTCGGGGGCGGCCGTCTCCATGGTGGTGCTGTCGATGTTGGCGCCGAAGGGGCCGGCCGCGGCCTGGGCCACCGTGATCATCCCGGCGGGAGCCTGGCCCGCGGGGCTGGCGTTGAGACCGCACTGCGGCAGCGCGATCTGTCCCCCGCCCGGTGAGACGAGGTTGACGCCCGCCACCGCCCAGCGCGACGCCGCCTGCACCGACTGGTTGACCGCCTGCACCTCGAGGACGTAGAGGGCCAGGGTCATCATGCCCATGATCGTGAAGAGGAAAAGACTTCCCACCAGCGCGAACTCGACAATCGTCGCGCCCCGGGCTCGCTCCCGCCGGCCACCCGGGCGGCTGGGAGCGCCGGGCGCAGGCCGACCGCCCCGGTGCCTGGATGCCTCCAACTCAGGACACCGACAGGGTGTAGGTCGCGGTGGCGGTCTGCGCGGTCGGGACGGTGCTGTCCGTGACCGTCACCGTGAAGGTGCTCGCCTCTTTGGCCGTTGGGGTCCCGCTGATCGTGCCGGTGCTCGCGTCCAGGGCCAACCCTGCGGGCAGGCTCCCGGTGGTGACCGTCCAGGTGTACGGGACGGCGCCACCGGTGGCGCGCAAAGTGGTGGAGTACGCCGTCCCCGTGGTCGCCCCGGGCAGGGACGGTGTCGAGATCGCGAGCGGCGCCCTGACGGTGAGGGAGAACGTGGCGGTGGCGGTCTCGGCGGCCGGGACACTGCTGTCCGTGACCGCGACGGTGACGGTGGAGGTTCCGGTGGCGGTCGGCGTTCCCGTGATCGCGCCCGAGGAGGTGAGGGTGAGCCCGGGGGGAAGCGTCCCCGAGAGCAGTGTCCAGCTGTCCGCGCCCACCCCCCCCGAGGCGGTCAGCTGGGCGGAGTAGAGCGAGCCCTGGACCCCGTCGGGCAGCGCCGTGGTGGCGACCGCCAGCACCCCCTCCTGGACCAGCCCGACCGCGGAAGCGCTGATCACCACCGGGGAGGGAAGCAGCGGCGTGAGCAGGGGGAGCTGACAGGTCACGGTCACCTTCTGGTCATCGAAGCCGTTGGCGCCGTTCGGGTCCGGGACCGCAGCGGGGATGGCCGCGGAGAGGTTGGCGACGGGGCAGTCCAGCACCGTCGCCGCTAGGCCACTGCCGTTGCTGCCGGTGTTCTTCTCCGCCACAGCCGCGATCTGGGATGGGGACGCCGACGGGTTGTCCGCCGCGAACAGCGCCGCCTGGCGAGCGCCATCGGCGACCTGGATCCCGACGAAGTACGCCCGCGCAAGGTCGGAGCCCCCGACCAGCAGGAGCAGCACGAACGGAGCCACCAGGGCGAACTCGACCAGGCTCTGGCCGCGCTGGCGTCGGCGCCTGCCCATCCCGTCCCTACTGCAGCAGCTCAACGACGGCGACCCCCTGCAGACCGAGCGCAAGGCTCGACCCGGGCGTGCTCCAGAGGATGTCCTTCACGACTCCGTAGCAGGTCGCGCTCTTGGTACAGGCGTCACCGGTCACCAGCTCGACCTGTGCGATCGTGCACATGTAGAGTTCCTCACTGGTGCTGAGCGTGTACCCGCCGCAGTAGGACGTCGGGGGGGTGACCCCGGTCGGTGCCGGTGGCGGGTTCGGCTCATGGCATGCCGTGGTGCCGATCGGGGGCGCCGACGTCGAGGGCGCAACTCCGTCGCAGATCACATCGATCATGGGGATCCAGATTGTCTGCCCAGCGGTCAGGTCCGGACCCCACGACCCCTGTCCCGGCTGCGCGTTGACCCAATTGCCCACCCGGATCGGGTTGGGATTCAGCCCCTCTGGCTTGAGGTCGCCCTTGAACCGGCTGTTCACGTAGTTGGTCTCGCAGGGCACCAGGCTCGACCAGTGGTTGGAGGCGTGGTAGTAGACGGTGTCGCCGATGGCGAGGATGCCGGTGTTGGTCGGGTCGGCGGAGGTGCACCCCTGGTACCAGGCGACGAAGGGCTCGCCGCTGCCGGTGAAGATGGTGAAGACCGAGATCGCCTTGGCGGTCTCCTGCGCCGAGCTGATGCCGACGATCGGCAGCAGCTCGGTCAGGTGGGCATCGATGGCCGTCACCGCCACCCCCCGGGGGGCGGTCGGCGACCAGGTCGAGGCGCTGCACCAGCTCGCGCTGGAGGTGGTGGAGGTCGGGCCGATCACCACGCCCGAGCTGTCGGTGAAGGTGGCGGTAGAGCTGGTGGCGGCCCCCTGCCCCGCCACCCCGTCCGCGACCAGGCCGGCGATCGCGGACGTGATCTGGGTGTTGGTGTTGGTGAGCGCCACCCCGTTGAGGCAGTTGTCGTAGTCCTGGGCCAGCATCCGTGCTCCACCGTCGGCGGCGGTGTCGGCGGCGGCCTGCAGCGCACGCTGGTCGACGTAGGCGCGTCCCGCGTCGAAGGCGAGACCGACCACCGCGACGATGGCGATCGCCGCCAGCGCGAACAGCACCGCCACCTGGCCCCCCGCCCGTCGCCTCCGCGAGGAGCGCCCGCGGCCGAGCGACAGCGTGACTCGCCGGCCGCCCCGGTCCCCGTGCCTCATCGAGCCCTCCTGCATCGGGCGCGTCCCACCGATCCCAGCGGATCCCGCTCCGACCCACCCGGCGTCCCGCCCCAGGGGGCAGGCCACCGCCGCGCCGGGACGACACCGCCTCTCCGCCGCCTTCGGGATAGCAACGCCTGAGCCCGGGCAAGTACCCGCCAGCTCACGGTCGCGGGCGGTGCCCACCCGCGGCACGACCGGGTGCGGACGGCAGGGGCGCTGGCGTAGGGGAAAGGGCGGAGGTGGGAGACGGGCTGGGCGACGGGACCGGGTGCACCGCGGGGGACGCGGCCGCCGCCGGAACGGGGCGCGGACCGGTGGGGACCGACTGCCGCCCCCGGGTCAGCCCCGTCGCGAGCCGCGGCCGGGCGGAGGGCTGCTGGAACGCCCGTCCCCTGGCGCCGCTCGCCGGGGGGGTCCGCCTCCCCCGCGAACCTCCGGGCGAGCGCTCCCCCCGGGGGCCGGAGGGCCGCCCCGGCCGCGGCGCGCGCGGGGTCGCGGGCGAGGCGCCCCAGCTGGGCGGGGACCCGGTCGCAGGCGAGGCGCCCCAGCTGGGCGGGGAGCCGGTCGCGGGCGAGGCACCTCTGCTGGGCGGGGAGCCGGTCGCGGCCATCCCGACCGGGCCGGTCGGTCCCGGGCGGTGCCCCGCCGGGTACGCGCGATCCGGCCGCACCCCGAGAGCGTGGCCGTTCCGGCCGCGCCCCCCCGAAGCGGGCCGGTGGGGGCTGGGGCGCGTGACGACGCCGCAGGCAGCCCCGTGCCCACAGGCCGGATGCTGCTTGCGGCGGGGCACCGCCAGGGCCCGCGGGGTCCTGGCCGGGAGCGCGACCCGGGTTGCCAGGGCGGGGGTCAGCTGCGGGGCACCCTGTGCGGCTGGAGACCGGGTGAGGGAGGCCGAGCGGGAGCGGCGGGGCGTGGCCGGCGGCCTCGCTCCCAGCCAGCCAGCCTGGGCGGCGGCGGCGACACCCCCGGCGACTGAGGCCAGCCCCAGCACCCCCAGGGCGGTGGCACGCCATCCGATCCGGCGAGCGCGCCGGCCGCGACGGTGGGGCAGGGCGACCGGGCGACGGACCCGGGGGTCGACCCGCAGCCCTCCCAGCACGCGCTCCAACTCGCCCTCGAGCCAGCGCTCGAAGAGAAGTGGCGACAGGTCATCGGGGACGGAAGACAGCATGAGCGTCAGCTGAGGAACGCCCCCGACGGGGAGAGTACCCGCCACGACCCACGGCGGAGATCGCCGGGGAAGGAGTCCGCCTGCCCATCCGCCTAGGGGAGGTGGTCGCGGGCAACCCGTGGGCGCCGCATCCGCACCGACCGGGTCAGGTCAGTGCCCGTGCCCCTTGCCGGTGCCAGGCCCATTCTTGCTGCCGTTCCCCCGGCCCCCACCGGTGGGGGTGGCGGCGGGGCTGGGCGCCGCGGAGGGGGTGGCGGCGGGGGTGGGGGTTGCTGTCGGGACTGGGGCGGCCGACGCCGACGCAGCCGTCCCGGGCGTGGGGATCGCCTTGGGGCCCCTCCCCTTCCCGGGCCCCACCCTCCGGCCGGTGCCCGGCCCGCGCCGGTGGGCCGGGCGGGCAGTCCGGTGGATCGGGGTCGAGCCGGGCGTCGGCGTGGGACCGCCCGGGGACGTCGCTGTCGAGCGCGGTGTCGCCGGAGGCGGCAGCGGCGGGGTGGCCGACGGGGTCGAAACCGGGGTCGCCAGCGGGGTCGAGACCGGGGTCGGCGGCTGGCTGGCGGTCGCGGTCGGGCGGGAGGTCGGACGCGCCGCCCGCGGCGACGCCGGAGCGGGCGGCGCACCGGTTGGGGTGGGAGCCTGCGCGCTCGGGGGCGGCGTCGGGTGCCGCGGCCCCGGGCTCGCTGGGCCGCCCGGGGTCGCCGCGGAGGCCGAGCGAGATGCGGAAAGGGGGCTGGCCACGCGCCGCGTCGCGCTCGGGCGGGGAGTGGGGGTTGCATCCGCGGTTGCCCCCCCTCCCCCCCGGCCACCGGCCGCCCGAGGAGTCGGACGGGGGGTCCGACCCGGGGTCGCCACCGCACCGGTCCGGTGGCCCCCGGCCCCACGGGTCAGCACCGCCGCGGTGCCACCCGCGGCGAGGGCGGCCGCCATCACCGCGCCCGCGAGCAGCAGCTTGGCGGGCAGCAGCCCGAGGGTCGTCACCCAGACCGTGCGGCGCCTGGGCCGCCCGGGGGGGTGGGCGCGGTAGCGCGGGGGGCCGGCGTCGGACGCAGCCCCGGCCGCCGCCACCAGCTGCTCGGAGAGGCTCGCGTCCAGCCAGCGGTCGGTGTCGTCCGGCGTCGGCCTCATCGCGCCAGCTCCTCGTGCGCGGTCGCCGCCGGCTGGCTGCGGCCGCCCACATCGATCGCCCCGGTCCCCAGCTCAGCGGCGAGTCGGGCCCGGGCGGCGGCGAGCCGGGACGCGATCGTCCGCTCGGGGACCCCCAGCGCCACCGCGATCTCCCGATTGCTGTATCCGTGGTGATGGCGGAGCACGATCGCCGCCGCCTGCTTGGGGGGGAGCCGGCGCAACGCCTGGACCAGCACCTGGACCCCCACGCCGTCGGCGGGGTCGGGGGGACCGGCGGGACGACCGATTCGGCGCACCAGCTCCCCCACCCCGCGGATGCGCTCGCGGCGCCGGTGGGAGATGGCGACGTTGAGCCCGATCCGATGGAGCCAGGCCTCAGCCGGGGCGTCGGGGCGCCAGCGGTCCCAGACCGCCAGCGCCCGCACAAACGTCTCCTGGACACAGTCCTCGGCGGCGGCGGGGTCCCCCACCACGCCGATCAGGGTGTGGAGGAGGCGGTCGCGGGTGTCCTGGTAGAGGCGGTCGAAGTCGGCCGGCGACCCGGGCTGGTACGCCTGCACGTCCACCGTGCCAGTATGCCCAGGGCCGCGGAAGGGGGCGAGGCCGGGCCGGGGTCCGTCACCGATCCCGTGCCGAGCTGTTGAGCCGCCGTCAGCCGAAGGCCACCGCTCTCAGCCGCCGACGCCGGCTCTCCTGGGCGCGAGCGGCAGCCGGGCGAGGCTCACCCCCTCCCGGTCGCGGGGACGGTCCTCGACCGCGCCATAGAGGGTGGTCCGCTCGCGGGGGACGCGTCCCACCGCGCGGATCGCGGCCTCGATCGCCTCCGGCTCCAGGTTCTGGCCGTGATCGGCCCCGCTCATCCGCGTGATCGACTCCTCCATCAAGGTCCCGCCGAAGTCGTTGGCGCCCCAGCCCAGCGACTCAGCGACCCCGTCCGCCCCCAGCTTCACCCAGGAGGTCTGGATGTTGGGCAGCTCGGCCCCGAAGTAGAGCCGACAGAAGGCGGTGAAGCGGAGCGACTCCTCCAGCCCGGTGGTGCGGGCGATCCCGAAGTACCGGCCCAGGGTGTTGTGCTCGACCTGGAACGGCAGCAGCACGAACTCGGTGAAGCCATGGGTCTCGCGCTGGAGGTTGCGGATCACCTCCAGGTGGCGCAGGCGGTGCGACCAGCTCTCGATGTGCCCATACATGATCGTGCTGGTGGTGCGGATGCCGAGACCGTGCGCGCTTCGCATCACGTCGACCCAGTCCTGCGCCGAGAGCTTCTCCGGGCAGAGCACCCGGCGGACCTCCTCCACCAGCACCTCCGCGGCCGTCCCCGGCAGGGTGCCCAGGCCAGCGTCCTGGAGCTGGGCCAGGACGTCGTGGAGAGAGCGCCCCGAGAGCTCGGCGAGGTAGCGAATCTCCTCCGGCGACAGGGCATGGAGGTGGAGGGTGGGCCAGCGCCACTTGATGTCGCGAAAGAGCTGGTCGTAGTGGGCGAGGTCCAGCTCGGGGGAGAGCCCGGACTGCATGCAGATCTCGGTCGCTCCGCGCGCCACCGCATCTTCCAGCTTGGCGAAGATGGTGGCCCGGTCGTGGTGGTAGGCGCCCTTGGCACGGAGCGAGCTGCGCTTGAATCCGCAGAAGGTGCAGCTGCCGACGCAGACGTTGCTGATGTTCACGTTGCGGTTGATGACATAGGTGACAACGTCGCCGACCAGCTCGCGTCGCAGGCTGTCGGCGGCCGCCCTCAGATCGGCCGCTGACTCCGCATACACCGGCAGCCGCTCCTGCAGCCGGAAGCCCAGCCCGCGGGCGCCGGCCTCCAGCTCGTCCGTGGCCGGCCAGGGGAGGGCGGGACTGATCGAATCGCCGTCCAGCGAGATTCCCCCGAGGTCGCGCGCGCCCGCGACCACCAGCTCCGGCCAGGTGGTCCGGTTGAGGTTGGGCGGCACCTGGACGGCGACGTCGGCGGGCAGCACCGCCCGCGCCATCGCCACCGCGTCCCGCATCGTGGCGGGATCGGGTGCGGGCCAGTCGGCCATCGGGGTGGCCGGCTTGGGCACGAAGTTCTGGACGATCACCTCCTGGACGTGGTGGTGGCGGGCATGGCTGGCCGCGATCGCCTCCAAGGTGGCCGCCCGGTCGTCCGCGGTCTCGCCGATCCCGACCAGCAGTCCGGTGGTGAAGGGAATCCGGAGCTCGCCGGCATCCTCCAGGTGTCGGAGCCGCTCGGCGAAGCGCTTGCCTCCGCCCCGAGCGTGGGCGGCGAGGTCGTCTCGGGTGCTCTCCAGCATGAGACCCATCGAGGCGTTCCAGGGCTTGAGCGCCGCCAGGCTCGCCCGCGAGAGGAGACCGACGTTGGTGTGGGGCAGGAGACCGCGTCGCATCGCGCGGCGGCAGACCTCGATGACCCGGTCGACATACGCCCCCTCGTCCGCGAGCCCGAGGTCGGGGAGCCGCCAGGGCTCCTCCCCCGACATGATCAGCACCTCGCGACACTGGAGCCGGGCCGCCTCGTCGAGGAGACGGTCGACCTCGGCCCACGGCATCAGCTGGCCCTGGTCGGTGCGGTACTCGCAGTAGCCGCACCGCTTGGCGCAACGGGTGGTGACGTCCACCGTGTAGCTGCGGCTGTAGGTGAGGCAGCGGTCCTGGTAGCTGGGGGCGTGCCGGGTCACCTCGCCGAGGGGGGTGGACCAGGCTGCCTCGTAGGCCATCGCCTCCGATTATCGCGATCGGGGGACGGCAGCGCCGCGCTCCCGTCAGCGCCCCGGGCCGCCCTCCGCGCTCGCGGCGGTGAGCCCCTGCCGGGCCGCGTGGGCGTCCACCACCGCCAGCAGCCGCTCAAGGAACGCCTCTCGCTCCGCCGCCGCCTCGACCGAACCCGGAACCGGCCACTGGGGGCCGCGATGGCTGATCCAGGGAGGGATCTCCTGGTGGGCCACCACCCCGTCGACGACCAGGGCGACCCACTCCGGGCGGAGATCGTCGACCCGCAGCATCACCCGCAGCAGGTAGCCGTTGTGGCCGGCGAGCGCCCAGATCCGCTCCCAGCGCCCCTGCTCGCGGCGGGCGCGGTCCGAGCGGCTGTAACGAACGGTGGGATCGTCGAACACCGTGTGGTGCATCCCCGCCCAGCGGCGCAGCCGCGTCTCCAGCCCAGGCTCCAGGGCGCGTGCCACGTTCAGCACCAGCGAGGCGGCCCGGCTGTCCAGGTCGGGGGGCTGGAGCGGGGTCCCGCGCGCGGCGGCGAGGCGGAGGACCTCCACGATGCTGGCGTGGCGCATGCAGTAGCCGCGCCCGCCCACCAGCCGCATGTGGCCCCGGCAGCCGGCCCGACCGCACTCCACCCGGCGGCGGTCGAGATAGCCGCATCGAAACGCTTCGGTCTGGTCGCAGCCGGGGTAGTCGCAGCCGCCGTCCACCGGCTCCCAGCCGACCGAGCCCCCGCCGGGCTGCTGGGCTGCCCCGTCGCGCATCGCTCACCCCCCTCGGCGGGCCGCGGAGCCCGGCACCCCGGGCCGGGTCAGGCCGCCCGGCCGCGGCAGCCGCCACTGGTCGGACAATAGCCGAGCCGCCCCCGCGAGGCAACCCGCCCCAAGGTGGCGGCCCAGAAGGCGGCGCTCAGTGGCGAAAGTGGCGCCGGCCGCTGTGGAGGATGGCGAGCCCGGCTCCATCGGCGGCCGCGGTCACCGCCGGGTCCTGCACCGATCCACCGGGCTGCACGATCGCGGTCACGCCGGCGGCGATCGCCACCGCGACCGTGTCCGGCATCGGGATGAACGCGTCCGAGGCCAGCACCGACCCGCGCGATCGCTCGCCGGCGCGGCGCACCGCGAGCTCCGCCGCCTCGACCCGAGACATCTGGCCGGCGCCGATCCCGATCGCCTGGCCGTCCCGGGCGAGCACGATCGCGTTCGAGCGCACGTGCTGCACCAGGTGCCAGGCGACCGCCAGGTCCCGCTGCTCCGATGCCGTTGGAGGTCGGGAGGCCATCGAGCGCCAGTCGTGGGGGGGAGGGCCGCCGGGATCGGGGGTCTGGACCAGGAGGGCTCCGGCGATGCTGCGAACGTCGAGGAGGGGCGGCGCCTCAGAGCCTGCGGGGTCGGAGGGGGCCGCCGACGGCGGGAGCGTGAGGATCCGCAGCCGGCGCCGCCCGGCCAGTCGCTCAAGCGCCGAGGGGGTGGCGGCGGGGGCCACCACAGCTTCCAAGAACCCCTCGGCAAGGAGCCCGGCTATGGTCTCGTCGATCGGGCGATTGCAGCCCACGATGCCACCGTAGGCGGACCGGGGGTCGCAGGCGCGGGCGAGCTGGAAGGCGGCGGCGATCGTCTCGGCGGTGGCGAAGCCACACGGGTTGGTGTGCTTGATCACCACCGCGGCCGGTTCGGGCCAGCCGCGCACCGTGGCCCAGGCAGCGTCGCAGTCCAGCCAGTTGGTGAAGGAGAGCGGGCTGCCCTGATGGAGCGTGGCGGCCGCCAGCCCGGTGGGGGTCGCGCCCACCCGGTAGAGAGCTCCCCCCTGGTGCGGGTTCTCCCCGTAGCGCAGCACGGCGATCCGGGGCCCCCCCACCGTGAGCTCGGCCGGCCAGCTAGCAGGGGAATCCTCCCCGACCGCCCCGGGAGTGGCGAGATGATGGGCGATCACGCTGTCGTAGGCCGATGTGTGGGCGAAGGCGGCGGCGGCCAGGCGACGGCGCAGCTGAGCCGGAACGCCGCCCGTGGCCAGGGCCGCGAGCACCTCCCCGTACTGGTCGGGGTGGCTGACCACAGTCACGTGGGGATGGGTCTTGGCGGCCGCCCGCAGCAGGGTTGGGCCCCCGATGTCGATCGCCTCCAGCGCCTGGGCCGCGGTGGCGCCTCCCGCCACCCGATCGGAGAACGGGTAGAGGTTGACGCACACGAGGTCGATCGGCAGGATCCCACGGGACTCGATCTCGGCGACGTGGGCGGGATCGTCGCGCCGGAAGAGGATGCCCCCGTGGATCGCGGGGTGGAGCGTCTTGACCCGGCCGTCCAGCATCGGGGCGACGCCGGTCACGTCCTCGACCGAACGCACCGCCAGGCCGGACGCGCGCAGCGCGGCCGCGGTTCCCCCGGTGGCGACCAGCTCCACCCCACCGCGCGCCAGGCCGGTGGCGAAGGCGACCATCCCGGTCCGGTCGGCGACCCCGAGCAGGGCCCGGTGCGGCCGGATCCGGTCCGCCGCCTCCGTCTCCCCGGCGGGCCCCACCGGGGCGGTCATGCCGGCCGGGAGGGAGCGGGCGCGCCCGGAGCGGAGCCAGGGGCCGCTCGGGCGGCGAGGCTCGCCAGCGCCGCCGGCAGCAGGCGCCACTCCACCTCGTGGATGCGCGCCCGCAGCCGTTCCGGGGTGTCCCCGGGCAGGATCGGGACCGGTTCCTGCGCGACGATCGGCCCGGCGTCGACCCCGCCGTCGTCGACGAGGTGGACGGTGCATCCGGTCTCGCGCGCCCCCTCGGCGAGTGCCGCCTCGACCGCATGCATCCCACCGGCGAACGCCGGCAGGAGTGAGGGGTGGACATTGAGGATGCCGCCCGGGAACGCCTCCAGCAGCGGTGCCTGGAGGATCCTGTCGTAGCCGGCGCACACCAGCAGCTCGACGCCGTGCCCGATCAGCCACGCCGCCAGGGCAGCATCCCGGCGAACCCGATCGCCGCCGAAACCCCCGACCGGGAGCGCAACCACCGGGATGCCGCGATCGGCCGCGAGGGTGAGCGCGGGACAGCCGGGGCGGTTGGAGGCGACGGCCGCGATCCGGGCGGGATAGTCGGGACCCTCACAGGCGCCGATCAGTGCTTGCAGGTTGGTCCCGACCCCCGAGACCAGGACCCCGACCGGGCGACGCTCGGCCCTGCTCACGTCGGCCCCTCCCCGTCGAGGTGCAGACGGACCCGGTCCGGGCCCCGAGCGACCCCGACCCGGCCGAGCCGGAGCACGGGCAGGCCGGCCAGGTCGAGGCCCGGCCCGGAGGCCGTCCCGGCGGCCGCGACCGCCTCCACGGTGGCCTCCGGAACGATGCAGATCATCCCGACCCCCATGTTGAAGGTCGCCCAGCACTCCGCCTCGGCGACCGGGCCCAGCTCGGCGAGGGCGCGGAAGAGGGTCGGGACCGGCACCCGGGCCGCGTCGATATCGGCGCACAGCCCCTCGGGGATCACCCGCGGCAGATTCTCGGGGATGCCGCCACCGGTGATGTGGGCGACAGCGTGCACCTCCCCGACCCGGCGCAGCGCGCGGAGCGCCTCCAGGTAGCTGCGATGCGGGGTGAGCAGGAGCTCCCCGATCGGCCGGTCACACCCGGCCAGAACCACGTCGTATCCCAAATCGCGCTGGCCGAGCAGGTGACGCACCAGCGCGTAGCCGTTGGTGTGGAGGCCGCTGCTCGGCAGGCCCAGGCAGATGTCGCCGGCCCGCACCCGCTCGGGCCCGAGCATGGCGTCGCGCTCCGCCACGCCCACCAGGAAGCCAGCCAGGTCATAATCGCCGATGCCATAGACCCCCGGCATCTCGGCGGTCTCGCCGCCCAGCAGGGCGCAGCCCGCCGCGGCACAGGCCTCGGTCATCCCCGCCACCAGCTCCAGCAGGATCGAGCCGTCGAGACGCCCGGTCGCGAAGTAGTCGAGGAAGAAGAGCGGCTCGGCCCCGGTGGTGAGGACGTCGTTGACACAGTGATTGACGAGGTCGTGGCCGATCCCGCGATGTCGTCCGGTCGCGACCGCCACCTTTACCTTGGTGCCGACGCCGTCGGTGGAGCTGACCAGGACCGGTTCGCGGTGGGCGTGGGGGTCCAGCTGGAAGCACCCGGCGAACCCTCCGATCCCGCCCAGCACCTGGGGTCCCTGGGTGGTCCGCGCCAGCGCGGCGAGCCGAGGCACCAGCCCCCCAGCGGCGCCCCGGTCCACCCCGGCGTCGGCGTATCGCACCGGCCCGGACGCCGCGCCGCTCATCCCTCGAGCGCCAGCTTGTCCATCTCAAGCTGCTGGGGCACCTCGACCGGGTAGGCGCCGTCGAGGCAGGCGAAGCAGAATCCGGCCCCCTCGCGCCCGGCGTCGAGCGCATCGCGCAGCCCGTCGAGGCTGAGGTACGCCAACGAGTCGGCACCGATGACCTGCCCCACCTCCTCGGGGGTGCGGGTGGCTGCGATCAGCTCGCTGCGGGACGCGATGTCGATGCCCATGAAGCAGGGGAACCGGATCGGCGGGGAGGCCACCCGCATGTGCACCTCGCGCGCGCCCGCCCGACGCAGCGCATCCACGATCTGGCGGGAGGTGCTCCCGCGAACGATCGAGTCGTCCACCAGGACCACCCGCCGGCCCTCGAGGACGTGGCGCATGGGGTTGAACTTGAGGCGCACCCCCGCCTCCCGGAGCTGCGCTCGGGGTTGGATGAAGGTGCGCGTGATGTAGCGGGACTTGATCATCCCCTCCGCGAACGGGATCCCGGTCTCCTCGGCATAGCCGATCGCGGCCGGGGTGCCGGAGTCGGGCAGGGGGATCACGATGTCGCCCGGGGCGGGCGCCTCGCGGGCGAGGTTGCGCCCCATCGCCCGGCGCACCTCATACAGGCTGCGGTCCTCCAGCACCGAGTCGGGTCGGGCGAAGTAGATGAACTCGAACGAGCACATCGCCGGCCGGTGGGTGCCCCCGAAGCGGTGGCTGGCCAGGCCCGCCCGGGTGATCACGACGATCTCACCGGGGGCGACCGAGCGGACGAAGTGGGCGCCGATCACGTCGAGGGCGCAGGTCTCGCTGGCGATGACGTAGCCGTCCCCACCCGGGGCGGTCCGATCGCCCAACCGCCCGATGCAGAGCGGCCGGAACCCGAACTCGTCGCGGGCGGCGACCAGGCTGTCGCGGGTGAGCAGCCCCAGCGAGTAGGCGCCCACCGCCCGCGGCAGCGCCCGCTGGAGCACCGTGGCGAGCGACTCCCCCGGGGTCCGCGAGAGCAGCGCCGCCAGGACCTCGGTGTCGCTGGAGGTCTCGAACGGGTACTCCTGCTCGACCAGGTCGAGGCGGAGCTCTCTGGCATTGGTGAGGTTGCCGTTGTGCGCGATCGCGATCGGGCCGAGCTGCCCGTGCTCGAAGGCGAACGGCTGAGCGTTGGTGAGGTGCGGGGACCCCGTGGTGGAGTAGCGCGTGTGCCCCAGCGCGAGGTGGCCGGTGAGCCGGCTGAGGGCCGCCTCGTCGAAGACCTGGGCGACCAGGCCCATGTCCCGGTGGGCCCGCAGGCGCTCGCCGTCGCTGACGCAGATGCCGGCGGACTCCTGGCCTCGGTGCTGGAGGGCGTACAGGCCGCAGGTGGTGAGGCTGGCCACGTCCCCCTCCAGGCTCAGCACCCCGAAGACGCCGCACGCGTCCTTGGGCTTGTCCCAGTCGACCGCCGCGATGGGGTGGCCGTGACCGGTGGGCGCGTCGTGTCGGCGCTGAGCCCTCACCTCAGCCCAGCATAGCGTCCCGGCCGGGCCGGGCTTGGCCGCCGGCCCGGCCCCGGGTTTGGCCCTCCCCGGGGCGCGGTACATCTGTGGGGAGAAACGACCCGATCGAGACCTGGCATGCCGCCGGCGCGATCGGGATGGACCGCGGCCCCCGGGGCCGCCACGCGAGGAGCTACGGTGCCCGAGCTGCCCAGCCAACTGCTGCCGATCCTGCCGGTGACCCAGGGGGTGGTGCTGCCCCACATGGTCGTGACCACCGTGGTGGACGGGGATGAGGCGACGGCGGCGGTCGCGGCGGCCCGCACCGGCGGGCAGCAGGTCCTGGTCGTCCCCCGCGTCGACGGACGGTACGCCCGGATCGGGACGGTGGCCCGCATCGAGGAGGCGGGCCAGCTGCCGACCGGGGTCGAGGCGGTGGTCCTGCGCGGCGTGCACCGCGCCCGGCTCACCGGCGCCGCCGCCGAGAACGGGGGGGCCCTGTGGGTGCATGTGGATCCGGTGCCGGACCCCGAGACCTCGTCGGAGCGGGCCCAGGAGCTCGCCCGCGAGTACCGGGCCCTGATCGAGAACGTGCTCGAGTCGCGGGGTGCGCCGGGCGCCGTGCAGATGGTGCGCGGGATCCAGCATCCTGGCCAGCTGGCCGACATGTCCGGCTACTCGCCCGACCTCAGCCCGCAGCAGAAGGTGGAGGTGCTGGAGACGCTCGACGTCGAGGCCCGGCTGGAGCGGCTGGTGGCCTGGACCCGGGACATCCTGGCTGAGATCTCGGTCAAGGACCGGATCAAGTCCGAGGTCACCGAGCGGATGGACAAGACCCAGCGCGAGTTCCTGCTGCGCCAGCAGCTGGACGCGATCCGGCGTCAGCTGGGGGAGGGCGACGACGGCGCGGTCGCCGAGTACCGGCGCAAGCTGGAGGCCACTTTGATGCCGGAGGCGGTGCGCAGCGAGGTGCAGCGTGAACTCGACCGGCTCGAGCGCACCAGCGAGCAGAGCCCCGAGCACGGCTGGATTCGCGGCTACCTGGACTGGGTGTTGGCGATGCCGTGGGAGGTGCGCTCCGACGACCGCTTCGACATCCAGGAGGCACGCCGGATCCTTGACGCCGACCACAGCGGGCTGGAGGACGTGAAGGACCGCATCATCGAGTTCCTGACCGTCCGTCGCCGCCGCGAGGCGCGTGGCCTGCGGGCGGTCTCAGGGCGCGGCTCGGGGGCGATCATCACCTTGGTGGGACCTCCGGGCGTGGGCAAGACCTCGCTGGGCGAGTCGGTGGCGCGCGCCTTGGGGCGCAAGTTCGCTCGGGTGTCGCTGGGCGGCGTGCACGACGAGGCGGAGATCCGCGGCCACCGCCGCACCTACGTCGGCGCGATGCCGGGCCGGATCGCCCGGGCCCTGCGCGAGGCCGGCACCAAGAACCCGGTCGTGATGCTGGACGAGATCGACAAGGTCGGCAACGACTGGCGCGGGGACCCCGCCTCGGCGCTGCTGGAGGCGCTCGACCCGGCCCAGAATCACAGCTTTCGCGACCACTACCTCGACGTCGATCTCGACCTCTCCGAGGTCCTCTTCATCCCCACCGCCAACGTCACCGAGACCATCCCCCAGCCGCTGCTTGACCGAATGGAGGTGATCAACCTCGACGGGTACACCGAGGACGAGAAGCTCACCATCGCCCGGGACCATTTGCTGCCGCGGCAGCTGGAGCAGGCCGGCCTGGATGTGGGGGAGGTGACGGTCGACGACGAGGCCGTGCGCTGGACCATCGCCGCCCACACGCGCGAGGCCGGGGTGCGCGGGCTGGAGCGCCAGCTGGCGCGCCTGCTCCGCAAGGTGGCCACCCGCGTCGACCGGGGCGAGCTCAAGCCGCCGGTCGCGGTCGGGGCTGAGCAGGTGCGCGAGGTGCTGGGGCGGGCCCGGTTCGAGTCGGAGGTGGCGGAGCGCACCGGCGTGGCCGGGGTTGCCACCGGGCTGGCGGTGACCGGCACCGGGGGGGACATCCTCTTCATCGAGGCCAGCGCCCTGTCGGAGGACGGCGGGCTCACCCTCACCGGCCAGCTGGGCGATGTGATGAAGGAGTCGGCCCAGATCGCCCTCTCGTACGTGCGCGCACACGCCCCGGCGCTCGGGCTCGACTCGGAGCGCACCCGTCGCGCCGTCCACCTGCACGTCCCCGCCGGCGCCGTCCCCAAGGACGGTCCCTCGGCGGGCGTGGCGATGGTGACGGCGCTGGTGAGCCTGTTCAGCGGGCGGCCGGTGCGCCACACCGTGGCGATGACGGGCGAGGTCACGCTGCAGGGACGGGTGCTGCCGATCGGCGGGGTGAAGCAGAAGGTGCTGGCGGCCCGGCGCGCCGGGATCACCGACGTGCTCCTCCCCCAGCGCAACCAGCCCGAGCTCGACGAACTCACCGAGGCGGTGCGGGGCGGCCTCACCTTTCACCTGGTGGGCGACGTCCAGGAGATGCTGCGGCTGGCGCTGACGGAGCCCGACGCCGTCCCGGCGAGCGGGGAACGGGCCCGGCGGCGCTCGTCGGCCGCCTGACCACGAGGTGGCCCCCCCGGTCGCGTAGGCTGATCCCATCGAGCCCCGGCCCCCGACGCCGACCGGTGCGGCCCCCGCGGACGCGACCGACGAGCTGGTCGCCCCGACCGGCCGGTTCCGCATCTATCTGGGCGCCGCCGCGGGGGTGGGCAAGACCTGCGCCATGCTCGACGAGGGGTGGCGCCGGCACCTTCGCGGCCGGGATGTCGTGGTCGGATTCGTCGAGACCCACGGCCGGCCCCAGACGGTCGAGCGCCTGCGGGGGCTGGAGGTGGTCCCCCGCCGGGTGGTGACCTACCGCGGCACCACCTTCGAGGAGATGGACCTCGACCAGGTACTGGCGCGACGGCCGCAGGTGGTGCTGGTCGATGAGCTCGCCCACACCAACGTGCCCGGGAGCGGACGCCACGCCAAGCGCTGGGAGGACGTCCAGGAGATCTTGGAGTCCGGGATCAATGTCATCAGCACCGTCAACATCCAGCACCTGGAGAGCCTCGCCGACAGTGTCGAGCGCATGACCCGGACGCCGGTGCGGGAGCGGGTTCCCGACCGGGTGGTGCGTCGCGCCCAGCAGATCGAGCTGATTGACTCCTCCCCGGAACAGCTGCGGCGACGAATGCTGCACGGCAACATCTATCCCGCCGCCCGGGTCCCCACCGCGCTCGGGCATTTCTTCAGCACCCACAACCTCACGGTCCTGCGCGAGCTGGCCCTGCGCTTTGTCGCCGACGAGACCGAGGAGCAGCTGCTGCAGACCGCCGAGGCGGGAATGGCAGGCGGGCTGGAGACCTGCGAGCACGTTCTCGTCGGCATCGCGACCGACACCGGGGCGGGCCACCTGCTGCGGCGGGCGGCGCGGCTGGCAGCCCGGGCGAAGGGCGATGTCCACGTCGTCCATGTCACCGACCCCGAGTCGGACCCGGCCGGCGGGGCCCGGTCTCTGACCGAGCTCCGTCACCTCGCCGACGATCTCGGCGCGACCTGGGAGGTGCTCGCGGGAGAGGACGTGGCCGCTACCTTGGTGGCGCAGGCGGTGCAGCGCCACGCGACCCAGATCGTGATCGGCGCCAGCGGTCGGCGGCCCGGCTGGCGGGGGGGCGGCGGCATGAGCGCGCGGATTCTCCGTGCCGCGACGGCCGCGGGCCTGGACGTGCACATCATCGCGCCGAGCACGGCCCGGATCGGGGCCGCCGAACCCCCGTGACCCACGCGCGGCGGTGGGTCGGGTCCCCCGGACACCGCGGCTCGGGGGTGCGAGGGCTGGCCGCCGCCCTGATCCTCACCGCGGCGCTGACCGCGGTGATGGCGCCGCTGCGCGACCACCTGAGCGGCGCCACCTCCGCGCTGGCGTTCGTGATCCCAGTGGTCGTGGGGGTCGCCATCGGCGGGTTCGCGGTGGGGGTGCTCGCGGTCGGGATCGGCTTTCTGACGTATGACGCCGTCTTCATCCCCCCCTTCGGCACCCTGGACGTCAGCGCGGCTCAGGACTGGGTCGCGCTGGTGGTCTACGCGGCCGCGATGCTGGTGGTGGCGCGGGTGGTCGCCGCGCTCCGGCGCGCCCGCGCCGAGGCGCACCGGGGCGAGGACGACACCCGCCGCCTCTTCGAGGTCTCCTCCCTGCTGATCGGCGAGCGGCCACTGCCCGAGCTGCTCCAGCAGGTGGTCGACACGGTCTGCCACGACTTCGGACTCCGCTCGGCCGCCCTGCTGCTCCCCGAGGGCGAGCGCCTGACGGTGGTGGCCAGGTCCGGCGATCCCCCCGCCACCGAGCTGCCGCTCGCCGGGATGACAGCGGCGGGCCAGAGCACGCCGCTGGCGCAGATCGGCCGCAGCGGCACGCGGACCCTGCCGCTCGCCACCGCAGAGCGCGCCGTGGGGCTGCTGCTGCTCACGGGGCCAGCGCTGGGGGCGCGTGACCAGCACCTGCTGGCGATCTACGCCAACCATGCCGCCCTCGCGGTGGAGCGCGCCCGGCTCCGGGAGGGCGCGCTCCGCGGTCAGGTGCTCGCCCAGGTCGACAGCTGGCGGCGGACGCTGCTCAGCTCGGTGGCGCACGACCTGCGGACCCCGCTGGCCTCGATCAAGGCGGCGGTGTCCGACCTGGCCGACTCGGGTGTGCGCCTCTCCACCGACGACCGCCACCAGCTACTGGTGATGGTGGAGGGGGAGACCGACCGGCTGACGCGGTTGGTCGCCAATCTGCTGGACGTCCACCGGCTCGAGGCCGGCACCCGGCGCACGATCCGGAGACCCGAGCTGCTGCGCGATCTTGTCGAGGAGGCGCTGGAGAGCCTGCGGGCTCAGCTCGAGGGCCATCCGGTGGCGATCGAGGTCGCCGACCACCTGGTGGTGGACGTCGATGCCGCGCTGGTCGTGCAGGCGCTCGCCAACCTCGTCGACAACGCCGCCCGCCACACCCCGGGGGGCACCCCGGTGGTGGTGAGCGCGATCGCGACCGCGGGCGCGGTGACCGTGACGGTGTCGGATCAGGGGCCGGGCATCGATCCGGCCCGCCTGGCCCGCCTCTTCGGGCCGGCCCCCGACGCCACCGCACCCGGGGGAACGATCGCCACCATCGGCACCGGGGTCGGCCTCACCATCGCCCGCGCCTTCGTCGAGGCCAACGGCGGTGACATCTCGGCGGCGGCGACCCCAGCCCACGGTCTCAGCGTCGTGGTGCGGCTGCCGGCGGCCGTCACCGCGGGCGCGCCGAACTGACGATGGCGCTGCTCCTGCTGATCGACGACGAGCCCGCCCTGGTGCGCGCGCTGGGCATCGGCCTGCGCGCACGCGGCTACCAGCTCGCGACCGCCCGGGACGGCGCCTCCGGCCTGGCCGAGGCGGTACGCCAGCGCCCCGACGTCGTGATCTTGGACCTCGGGCTGCCCGACCTGGACGGGGTCGAGGTCTGCCGCCGGATCCGCGGCTTCAGCCCGGTCCCGATTCTGGTGCTGTCGGCCCACGGCGAGGAGGAGCGCAAGATCTGCGCTCTCGACGCCGGCGCCGACGACTTCGTGACCAAGCCCTTCAGCATGGCCGAGCTGGAGGCGCGCCTGCGGGTGGCCCTCCGCCACGGCCACGCGGGCGGGCTGTCGCGGGGCGATCCCGTGATCCGAATCGGCGACCTCCAGCTGGACCTCAGCGGCCACACCGCGGCGATCGCGGGCGCCCAACTGCAGCTGACCGCCACTGAATACGCGATGCTGGCGTACCTCGCTCGGCACCAGGGTCGGATCGTTACCCACCAGGTCCTGCTGCAGCACGTCTGGGGCGGGCGCTACGGGGCCGATGCCCACTACCTGCGGGTGTATGCCAACCGTCTCCGCCGCAAGTTCGGCCCCGCGCACGGCCGGCTGCTGCGAACTCACCACGGGGTGGGCTACGAGCTCAGCGCCGAGGGCTCCCTCCCCACCGCGGGGGAGCCGGCCACGCCGGTCTGAGCTTCCCCCGACCGCCCCCGCCGGGGCGATCGGGGAGCTGCCGCCATCCGGCTGCCCCGCTCCCCCGGGGCCGCGGCGGCGTCACGTTGACCAACTGTTGACGGCGGCGGGGCGGCTGTTGACACCCTTTTGACGCACTCGGGGCGATGCTGTCGAGGTGGCGGACCTGATCGCGGTGCTCGGCTCAGTCCTCGCAATCCTGTGCTTTTGGGGACTGGCCAAGGCACTGGAGCACGTGTGATGAACGCCGCCGACATCGTCCTGCTGGTGATCGCGACGCTGATGTTCGTCTATCTGGGAGTCGCGCTCTTCAATCCCGAGCGCTTCTGATGTCCTTCGCCCTCACCCTGATCGCGCTGGCGGTCTGCCTGGGGTTGACGTGGCGCTACCTCGGCTCCTACATGGTGTCGGTCTACGCGGGTCGGGTGAGCTGGCTCAGCTGGGTGGAGCGCCCCACCTACCGGTTGCTTGGGGTCGACCCCGACCGCGAGCAGGGCTGGCAGCGGTACACCGCCGCCCTGCTGGTCTTCTCGGCGATCTCGATCCTGCTCACCTACGGCCTGCTGCGCCTGCAGGCCTCGCTGCCGCTCAACCCCCAGCACCTCCCCGCGGTCTCCCCGGGCTTGGCCTGGAACACCGCCGTGTCGTTTGTGACCAACACCAATTGGCAGAACTACTCGGGCGAGTCGACCATGACCTACTTCTCGCAGATGGTCGCGCTCACGGTGCAGAACTTCGTCAGCCCGGCGGTGGGACTGGTGGTGGCGATCGCGGTGATTCGCGGCTTCTCCCGCCGTAGCACCGCGGCGATCGGCAACTTCTGGGTCGATCTAGTGCGCAGCGTGCTCTACATCCTGCTGCCCATCGCCTTCATCGTGGCGCTGGTCTTCGTCGCCCAGGGGTCACTGCAGACGCTGGCCGGCCCGGCCCACATCCACGACCCCCTCAACGGCGTCACGCAGACCATCCCACGGCTTCCGCTCGCCTCCCAGGAGGTGATCAAGCAGCTGGGCACCAATGGCGGGGGACCCTTCAACGCCAATGGAGCCCACCCCTACGAGAACCCCACCGGCCTCACCAACTTCCTGTCGATCCTGCTGGTGCTGGCGATCCCGGTGGCGCTCACCTACACCTTCGGCAAGATGGTGGGGCAGGTGCGCCAGGGGGCGGCGGTGTTGGCGGCGATGACCCTGCTCTTCGGCGCCTGGCTGGCGGTGGCAACGACCGCGGAGCAGGGCCCCAACCCAGCTGTGGCGGCGGGAGGGCTGGTGCACCAGCCGGGGGGCAACGTCGCCGGCAAGGAGGCCCGCTTCGGCGTGGCCAGCTCGGCGCTCTACGCGATCGCCTCCACCCAGACCTCGACCGGCTCCATCGACGGTGCCAACGACTCCTACACCCCGCTCGGTGGGCTGGCGTTGATGGCGGGGATGGCTCAGGGCGAGACCACCCCGGGCGGAGTCGGCAGCGGCCTGTACACGATCTTGCTCTCGGCTATCGTCACCGTCTTCATCGGCGGCCTGATGGTGGGGCGGACCCCCGAGTACCTGGGCAAGAAGATCCAGGCCCGGGAGGTGAAGCTGGCCGCGTTCGGAGTGCTGGTGATGCCGGTCAGCGTGCTGGTCCTGACCGGGATCGCCAGCGCGATCCCGGCCGGCACCCACTCGGTCCTCAACCACGGACCCCAGGGGTTCTCGGAGATCTTCTATGCCCTGCTCTCCCAGGGCAACAACAACGGCTCGGCCTTCGCCGGGCTCAACGGCAACACCCCCTTCTACAACCTGGTCGGAGGCATCGACATGCTGATCGGGCGATTCGGCATCATCGTGCCGGCGCTCGCCCTGGCCGGGGTGCTCGCCAAGCAGGCCACCGTCCCGGTCTCGGCGGGAACCTTCCGCACCGACACGCCGATGTTCGTCGGCCTGCTGGTGGGCGTGATCCTGCTGGTGGGAGCGCTCACCTTCTTTCCGGCGGTGTCGCTGGGGCCGCTGGTGCAGCAGTTCAGCCACGGGCGGCTCTTCTGATGGCGGCCTCCCCCCACGGCGTGGTCCGCCAGCGGAGCCTCTTCGACCTGGTGATCCTGCGCCAGGCCGCGCTGGACGCGATCCGCAAGCTCGACCCGCGGGTGCAGCTGCGCAACCCGGTGATGTTCGTGGTCCTGGTCGGCACCGTCATCACCGCCGCGGAGGCGATCGCTCAGCCGTCCTCGTTCGCCTGGCAGATCACGATCTGGCTGCTGCTGACCGTGCTCTTCGCCAACTTCGCTGAAGCGATGGCGGAGGGGCGCGGTAAGGCTCAGGCCGACACCCTGCGCCGCACCCGCACCGACACCGTGGCCCGACTTCTTGGCCCCGACGGCGCCGAGACCCGGGTCCCGGCCTCCCAGCTTCGCCGCGACCAGCTGGTGGTCTGCGAGGCCGACGATGTGGTGCCCTCGGACGGGGAGATCACCGAGGGGGTCGCGTCCATCGACGAGTCGGCGATCACCGGCGAATCGGCGCCGGTGATCCGCGAGTCGGGCGGCGACCGCTCCGCCGTCACCGGGGGCACTCGGGTGCTGTCCGACCGGATCGTGGTCCGGATCACCGCCGAGCCCGGCCACACCTTCCTGGACCGCATGATCACGCTGGTCGAAGGGGCGAATCGGCAGAAGACCCCCAATGAGATCGCGCTCACGATCCTGCTGGCGGCGCTCACCCTCATCTTCCTGCCGGTGGTGGTGGTGCTGCAGCCGTTCGCAGGCTATGCCCACGGCCACGTCTCGGTGGTGATCCTGATCGGGCTCTTGGTCTGCCTCATCCCCACCACCGTGGGCGCGCTGCTCTCCGCGGTCGGGATCGCCGGGATGGACCGACTGGTGCAGCGCAACGTCCTCGCCATGAGCGGGCGGGCGGTGGAAGCGGCCGGCGACGTCTCCACCCTGCTGCTCGACAAGACCGGCACCATCACGCTGGGCAACCGGATGGCGTCGGCCTTCCTGCCGGTGGGCGGCTGCAGCGAGGCCGAGCTGGCGGACGCCTCCCAGCTGGCCTCGCTCGCCGACGACACCCCAGAGGGGCGCTCGATCGCCGTCCTGGCCAAGTCGCGGTTCAACCTGCGCGAGCGGGACCTCTCCGACAGTCACCACTTCATCGCGTTCTCGGCGCGGACCCGGATGTCCGGGCTCGATGTCGGCACCCGGCGGATCCGCAAGGGCGCCACCCCGGAGGTGCGGCGATTCGTCGAGGAGCAGGGGGGCACGGTGCCGGAGGAGCTGGAGGTGATCTCCCAGCGCGTCGCCCGGTCGGGGGCGACCCCGCTGGCGGTCGCCGACGGGGCTGTGATGCTGGGCGTGATCGAGCTCAAGGACGTGGTCAAGACCGGCATCACCGACCGTTTCGCCCAGCTGCGGACGATGGGCATCCGCACTGTGATGGTGACGGGCGACAATCCCCTGACGGCGGCGGCGATCGCCGCCGAGGCCGGGGTCGACGACTTCCTCGCCGAGGCCACCCCCGAGACCAAGCTGGCGCTGATTCGCAGCGAGCAGGCCGGCGGCCAGCTGGTGGCGATGATGGGCGACGGCACCAACGATGCGCCCGCGCTGGCGCAGGCCGACGTGGGCGTGGCGATGAACACCGGCACGGCCGCGGCCAAGGAGGCCGGCAACATGGTCGACCTCGACTCCAATCCGACCAAGCTGATCGATGTGGTCGAGATCGGCAAGCAGCTGCTGATCACCCGGGGCGCGCTGACCACCTTCTCGATCGCCAACGACGTGGCCAAGTACTTCGCCATCATTCCCGCGCTGTTCGCCTCCACCTACCCGCAGCTGGAGGCACTCAATGTGATGAAGCTGCACAGCCCCACCAGCGCGGTGCTGTCGGCGGTGATCTTCAATGCCATCATCATCGTCGCCCTGATCCCGCTGGCCCTGCGCGGGGTTCGCTTCCGGCCCAGCTCGCCGGCCTCGCTGCTGCGCCGCAACGTGTGGATCTATGGCGTCGGCGGGGTGGTCATCCCCTTCCTCGGGATCAAGCTGATCGACATGCTCCTCACCGCCTCCAGGCTGGTGTGATGCTGGCCCATCTGCGCCGCTCCGTGCTGCTCGCGGTGCTCTTCGCCGCGGTCTGCGGGCTCCTCTACCCGCTGGCGGTGACGGGCGTCGCCACCTGGCTCTTCCCGGCCCAGGCGCGGGGATCGATCGGTCCCGACGGCGCCAGCCTGATCGGCCAGGCCTGGACCGGCCCGCGCTGGTTCCACGGCCGTCCCGACCCCGACAACCCGATCGCCAGCGGCGCCACCAACCTCGGTCCCCTGTCGCGGGCGCTGGCGGCGGACGTGGCCGCCAATCTGCGGGCCTGGCATCGGCTCGGCGTGCAGCACCCGACCGCCGACCTCCTGGTCGGGTCGGGCAGCGGCCTCGACCCCGACATCAGCCCCCGCTCGGCGTATGTGCAGGTGGAGATGGTGGCGCGGGCTCGACATCTGTCGGTCGCCCGGGTGCGCCGGCTGGTCCGAAGCCAGGTGCAGCCGCCAGAGTGGGGCTTCCTCGGGGCGCCGGTGGTCAACGTCCTGCAGCTGAACCAGCGTCTGGCCCGGCTGGGCTGACCGCCGACGACCCGCCCGGGGTGGCGGCTGGGACGGCGCCCTGACGCGCGCACGGCGGCTCCCGCTTCGGGATCGACCCGGGGCGGGACGCGCCACGGACACAGCGGATCGTCCCCACACCGGTGGTGCGCACCCGGGCGGGCGCCCGGTCGCACCTGTCCCCGGCGACGGCTCGCCCCCCCGCGACCGGATCGACGCGATCGCAAAGGGGCGGCGGCTGAGACGGGGCGGCCCGAGATCCCCTCCCCGTGGTGGGCCGCACCGCCGCCGCGGATCGAGGGCACCGCTCCGGGGGCCGCCGGCGAGTCGGAGCCGCCCCAAGCCTGTGGTCGTCCGAGCCGCTCCGTCCCGCTCGTCGCTCAGGCCCGGCCGGCCGCGGCCAGGGCGCCCGCGATCGCCCCGCCCCACCAGGCGCCCAACTCCGCCAGCGGGACCGCGAGCAGACCGAGGACCGAGAGCTCGTCGCCCCCCGTGGTGCCCAGCTCGCAGACCGGCACGTCCTCGTCGTCCGCCAGCGCCCGCAGCGCCGCCGACGAGGCGGGCTCGCAGCTGACCAGAAAGCGCGCGCCCACCTCGCCGAAGAGCCAGGCGGTCTGGACCCGGCGGTCGGTCCCGAGGAACGCGGGGAGCTGGATTGAGCAGCCGACTCCCCGACCGCAGCAAGCGTCGGTGAGCGCGACCGCCAGGCCGCCCAGGGACAGGTCGTGGGCGGACGCGAGCAGGCCGGCCCGGATCGCGCCCCGCACCAGCCGCTGCGCACTCGCCTCCCGGTCGGCGTCGACCACCGGGGCGGGCCCATGGCAGCCGCCACTGAGCACGCGCTGCAGCTCCGAGCCTCCCAGGCCAGCCCCGGGCTCGGCCGATGGGTCGGGCGGACCCACCAGCAGAACCGTGTGTCCGGGGGCGGCAAAGCCGATCCCGGCCCGTCGCGCGAGCGGCGCCAGCCGTCCCACCATCCCCACCACCGCGGTGGGAGGGATGCCGTGGCCGAGGGTGTCGTTGTAGAGGCTGACGTTGCCGCTCACGATCGGGATCCCGAGCGCGCGACAGGCGTCGCCGAGGCCGGCCACGGTCTCCTCCAGCTGCCACATGCCGACGGGCTGGTCGGGGCTGCCGCAGTTGAGGCAGTTGGTGACCGCCAGCGGCTCCGCCCCCACCGCGGCGAGGTTGCGGGCCGCCTCGAAGACCGCCGCCGCCGCCGCCGTCCGGGGCGCATACGGGCTGCTGCGGTGGCCCCCGTCGACGGTGAGGGCGAGGCCCTCGTCGCGCCCGCGCAGGCGGAGCACGGCGGCATCCCCGCCGGGCCCGCTCACGGTGTCGTCGCCGACCATGTGGTCGTACTGGCGCCAGACCCAGCGCGCCTCGCCACAGTTGCCGGCCAGGAGGAGTCGCTGCAGCGCCCGGCGGGGGTCGGGAGGGTCGGCGCCGTCGAGCGGGTCGCGGGCGCGCCGGGCGGCCAGGTCGGCGGGGGGGTGGGCCGGCGGCCGATGCTCGGGGCTGCCCGCGACCAGCAGGTCCAGGGGCAGGTCGGCCGCGATCACCGCCCCGTCGCGCACCCTGAGCCGCCCGCTCGCGGTGACCGTCCCGATCGCGTCGGAGTGCAGGCCCCAGCGCTCGAAGCAGGCCCGCACCTGCGCGACTCCGGCGGGCTCCACCACCAGCACCATCCGCTCCTGCGACTCGGAGAGCATCACCTCGGCCGGGGTCATCTGGCGCTCGCGGCGGCTGACCTGGGCGACGTCGAGGTCAAGTCCCACCCCGCCCCGGTGCGCCATCTCGGCGCAGCTGCTGGTGAGCCCGGCGGCTCCGCAGTCCTGCAGGGCCACGATCCCGGGCACGGTGGCGAGCTCCTGACAGGCCTCGATCAGGCACTTCTCCAAGAAGGGGTTGCCCACCTGGACCGCCGGCCGCTTCTGCTCGCGATCGTGGTCGAACGCGGCCGAGGCGAAGGCGGCGCCGCCGATCCCGTCCCGGCCGGTGTCCGCCCCCACCAGCAGGACGAGGTTGCCCGGTCCGCTGGCCCGTGCGTGGCGGAGGCGGTCGCGCGCGACCAGGCCGACGCACATCGCATTGACCAGGCAGTTGTCCCGGTAGGCGGGATCGAAGACGGTCTCGCCGCCGACGGTGGGGACGCCGACGCAGTTGCCGTACCAGCCGATCCCCTCGACCACCCGGGCGAAGCGGAGCGCCTGAACCGGATCGGTGGGCTCCCCGAAGCGGATCGCGTCGAGCAGCGCCACCGGGCGAGCCCCCATCGCGAAGACGTCGCGCAGGATCCCGCCCACCCCGGTGGCGGCCCCCTGGACCGGCTCCACCGCGCTGGGGTGGTTGTGGGACTCGATCTTGAAGCAGCAGAGCAGGTCGCCGCCGAGGTCGACCACCCCGGCGTTCTCGCCTGGGCCCTGGACCACCCGCGGCCCCCCCACCGGCAGCTGGCGCAGGAGCCGTCGGCTGGTGCGGTAGGAGCAGTGCTCCGACCAGAGCACCCCCAACATCGCCAGTTCGGTCGGGCTGGCCTCGCGGCCCAGCCGCTCGGCCACCCGGCGCCGCTCGCCGGCGTCGAGCGGCCCCTCCGCCGCCGCCGCCACGGTCATCGGGGGCCGACCGGCTCCCGCTCCGCCCCGGCCACCGCCCGGAACAGCCCGAGCCCGTCGGCCGACCCCAGCACCAGCTCGCAGGCGCGCTCGGGGTGAGGCATCATGCCGACCACATTGCCGCCGGCGCTGGCCACCCCGGCGATCCCGTGGAGCGACCCATTGGGGTTGGCGGCGTCGCACACCGCTCCGCCCGCGTCGACGTAGCGCAGCACCACCCGTCCGCTCGCCTCCAGTCCCGCGATCGTCTCCGGGTCGGCGTGGTAGCGCCCCTCCCCGTGGCTGATCGGAATCCGCAACGGCCGATCGGCAGGGAGTCCGGCGGTGAAGCGGGTGGGACATCCCTCCACCCGCAGGTGGGTCCACTCGCAGCGGAACTGCAGCGAGCGGTTGCGCAGCAGCGCGCCGGGCAGCAGCCCCGCCTCGCAGAGCACCTGGAAGCCGTTGCAGATGCCCAGCACCGGCCCGCCCGCGGCGGCGAACGACCGGACCGCGGTCATGATCCGCGCGTGGGCGGCGATGGCGCCGGCGCGCAGGTAGTCGCCGTAGGAGAACCCGCCCGGAAGGATGACGCAGTCAACCCCGTCGAGCGAGCGGTCGTCGTGCCAGAGCCTGACCGCCTCGTAGCCCGCCTGGGCCACCGCGTGAGCGCAGTCGCGGTCGCTCCAGGTGCCCGGGAAGACCACGATCCCGAACCGCACCCGGCTCACTCGCCCGGCCCGGCAGCGGGCTCGTCTCGGAGGCTGAAGCGGTAGTCCTCGATGACACCGTTGCAGAGCAGGCGCTCGCACATCGCGGTCACCCGCGCGGCCGCGTGTTCGCGGCCGCCGGCGAGGGTGACCGCCAGGTAGCGTCCCACCCTGACGTCGCTGACCTCGTCGAACCCCAAGGTGTGGAGCGCGGTGCGGACCACCTCGCCCTGGGGATCGTTGACGACCGGCTTCAGGGTGACGACGACGTCGGCGACACGTCGATCCCGGTGATCCGTCGGCAGGCCTCCCGATAGCGGTGGCGGACCTCGGCCACCAGCTCGGGTGGCAGAGGCGGGGCGGGCGGAGTGCGGTCCCAGCCGAGCCCGGCCAGGTAGTCGCGGACCCGCTGCTTGTCGAAGCCAGCTCCGGCCCCGCGGTTCTGGTGCCGGTCCCAGAAGCGGGACGAGTCGGGGGTGAGGCACTCGTCGATGCAGGCGAGCGCGCCGTCGATCCACCCGAACTCGAACTTGGTGTCGACCAGGTCGAAGCCGGCGGCCGCGACCAGCGGCTGGGCGGCGGCGAAGCAGGCGAGGCTGAGGCTTTCCAGCCGGCCGGCGAGCACCTCCCCCACGGTATCGCGCAGCTCGGCGCGGGAGATGTTGACGTCGTGGCCGCTGTCATGTTTGACCGCCGGGGTGAACCGGGGGGTGGGCAGCCGGTCGCCCTCGCCCAGGCCGGCGGGCACCGGCTCGCCCGCCAGGGTGCCGTGGTCGCGCACCTCGGCCCAGCCCGAGCCGGCGAGACGGCTGCGCACGACGCACTCGACGTCGACCCGCTCGGCGAGCCGAACCCACAGCGCTCGACCCCGCACCGCGTCGCGGGCGGGCTCGGGCAGCGCTGCGGGATCGTCGGCGAGCAGGTGATTGGGCACGATCGAGCGGGTGCGCTCAAACCAGAAGCGCGACATCGCGGTGAGCACCCGGCCCTTGTCGGGGATCAAGGTGGGGAGGACGCAGTCATAGGCGGAGACTCGGTCGGTGGCGACCATCAGCAGCCGGTCCCCGAGCTGGTAGGTGTCGCGCACCTTGCCCCGCCGCCAGAGCACAAGGCCAAGGTCCGGGATCGCCTCCGTCCCCGACATCACCCCGGCTCCGCGGGCGCGGTCGCCCGCGTCAGCCGCGCCACCGCCCGCGCGGCCGGCTCCACCGCGCGGTCCAGGTCGAAGCAGGCGCGAGCGCGGTCGGCCCCCAGGTGAAAGAGGACCTCGGGGTCGCCCAGCACGGCCGCTCGGAAGTCGCCACCGGCCTCGGGCGCCGCCAACCGCTGCACCAGGCGGTAGGCACGCTCGCGCCCCAGACCCGCGTCCAGCAGCGCCAGCAGCACCTGCTGGCTGTGGATCCGCCCGCCGCCGGCGGCGAGGTTGGCGCGCATCCGGTCCGGGTGGACCTCGAGGCCCGTCACCACGACGTGGAGGGTGCGCAGGATGTGCCCCAGGACCATGGTGGCGTCGGGCAGAACCACCCGCTCCACCGACGAGTGGGAGATGTCGCGCTCATGCCAGAGGGCGACATCCTCCAGGGCCGCCACCGCGTAGCCGCGCAGCAGGCGCGCCAAGCCACAGACCTGCTCGCTGCGCACCGGGTTGCGCTTGTGGGGCATCGCCGACGAGCCCTTCTGGCCGGCACCGAATGGCTCTTGGAGCTCGCCCACCTCGCTGCGCTGGAGATGCCGGATGGTGGTGGCGAGCCGCTCCGCGCTCGCGCCCAGGAGCGCCAGCGCGCACACGAAGGCAGCGTGGCGATCGCGGGCGACCACCTGGGTCGTGATCGCGGGCGCGTCGAGACCGAGCGCGGCCAGCGCCCGGGTCTCGACCTCGGCCGCCACCGTGGCCCCGGTGCCGACGGCGCCGCGCAGCCGCCCCACCCGCACCTCCAGCGCCGCCGCCTCGAGCCGGTCGCGGCCGCGACGAACCTCGTCGAGGTGATTGGCCACCACGAACCCGAAGCTGACGGGCTCGGCGTGCATCCCGTGGGTCCGCCCGACCATCGGGGTGGCGGCGTGCGCCTCCGCCAGGGACCCGAGGGCGTCCAGCAGCCGGTCGGAGTCGGCCCGCAGGACGGCGGCGGCCCGGCCGAGCTGAAGCGCGAGCGCGGTGTCGACCACGTCCTGGCTGGTGAGCCCCCGGTGGAGGTGGCGCCCGGCCGGTCCCAGGGTCTCCTGGACCGCGCTGACGAAGGCGGCGAGGTCGTGTCCCTGCTCGGCCTCCAGCTCGCGGACGCGCTCGGGCCGGGGCGGGGTGGCGGCGCGGATCACGACGATGTCGGCGTCAGGCACCAGCCCGGCGGCGGCCATCGCCTCACAGGCGGCCACCTCGACCCGCAGCCAGCTGCGCAGCCGCTCCGCCTCCGACCAGATCGCCCGCAGCTCCGGCGGCGCGTATCGATCGATCACCGGCGGCGAGCGCCCGGGGGACGGAGCACAGTTTGAGTATAGGAAGCGCCGCCTCACCGCCCCGGCCGGCGAACGTCCGTAGTGTGGACGTGTGGTGAGGGACCGGTGGGCCATAACCTTTCTCGCTGCGGCCCGTTGACCGCACAGAACCGCCTGTCCGCGGCGGTCGGAGTTCGCGACCGATGAGCCCTGCGGCCAACGACGAGGCACGGCTCGTCGACCGTGCCAAGCGGGACCCGGAGGCCTTCGGTGTTCTGTACGACCGGTATGTCAACCAGATCTATCGCTTCGCGGCAGCCCGGCTCCGGAACCCCCAGGCGGCCGAGGACATCACCAGCGAGGTGTTCTTCAAAGCGCTCCGCGCCCTCCCCCGCTACCGCAGCACCGGGCATCCCTTCTCAGCGTGGCTCTACCAGATCGCGGCCAACGCGATCGCCGATCACCACCGTGGCCGGCGCCACCCCGAGACCGAACTGGAGGAGGCGGGCGACGTCGCTGATGGGGCTGAGCCGCTGGAGGAGACCGTGGTCGCCCGCGCCGAGGCGGCCCGGGTCTGGGCGGCCATCGCCGCTCTCCCCGAGCAGCAGCGGATGGCGATGACCCTGAAGTACGCCGAGGACCTCCGGCTCGCCGAGATCGGCAAAATCATGGGCAAGACGGAGGGGGCGATCAAGCTGCTGATCCACCGGGGCACCCGCAGCGTGCGCGCCGCCCTGGCGGTCGGGAGGTGGGCAGCCCCACCCGTGCCCGAGGAGCAGGTACCGTGAACTGGCGGGGGGCGAGCGGGCGGCGCCGGGCGCGCCGGGGCGACCCCGGGGTGGATCCTGACCTGCTCGCGATCTTCGGCGAGGACGAGGACGCGGACCCCGAGCTGCTGCCGTTCGCGCAGCACCTGCTCTCCCTGCGGGACCTGCGGCCCGGTTCCGCTCCCGACCGCGGCTTCCAGCGTGGCCTGCGGGCGCGCCTGCTGGCCGAGGCGCACCAGCGCCGGGCCCGGCGGGTCGATGTCGGCCTGAAGTTGGGGGCCGGGCTGGGCCTGGCGGGGGTCGCGCTGCTGGCAGTGGTCGCGATCGTGGTCGCCCTGGTCCCGCCCCCCTCCCAGCTGGTGCGCGCCCAGAGCCGCCAGAGCGGCCGTCACGACCTCGCCCCCACCCAGGCGATCCAGCTGAGCTTCAACCGGCCCATGTCCGAGCAACGGGTCTCACAGGGCCTGCGGATCCGGCCGGCGGTTCCGTTCACGGTCACCTGGACCAACCCCCGACACCTGGTCATCCGCCCCCGTCACGCGCTCGCCCGCAACGTCTCCTATGTGGTCACGATCGCCCGCGGGGCCGCCCGCGCCGCCGACGGCGCCGAGGCGGCACGCCCGATCGTGATCCCGTTCGGGACCGCCGTCGGCCACACCCCGGTGGTGCCGCCCACGGCGGGGCCGCGGGTGACGGCGGTGGTGGAGCTGGCACTCGTCGACGGCGCGGCGGGCCTGCTGCAGGGCCCGGGGGGCATGCTCTACATCTCCGCGGTGGGGCCGATCGCGCCCACCGGGACCAGGACCATTCGACGCCTCCCGCTCGCCACCCGGCACCAGGCCGCCGCCGGGGGCGGAGCGGAGGCTGCGCTGGGGGCGCTCGCGCCGCTGCGCCCGGAGGCCGCCCCGCCGCCGTCCACCTCGGTGTCCCGCTCCCCGGGCACGCGTGCCTCGCCGGACGTCGCCCCGAGCGCCTCCGCCTCCAGCAGCCCGAACTCGCCCCCCACGGCCCCAGTTAGCCCCCAGGTGGGCGCTGGGGCGAGCCCGGCCGGACAGGCGATCGCGCCCTCCCCGACCCCCCCAGCTCCGCTTCTCACCGCCAGCCCCGCGCCCCCGCCGGCTCCCAGCCCCACGCCAGGCGGCATCGCGGTGCTCGGGCCCCCGCCGCCCGCCGCGACCTCCCCCACCATCCGGCCGACGATCCACCCCGGAGGCCTGGCGGTCCTCAGCGCGGGACCGAGCCCCCTGTCCCCGGCGGCACGCCCGAGCCCGACGTCGACGGCCATCCCGGCGGCGACCCCGGCTCCTGCGTTTCGACCGCTCACGCCCGCGATCGCGCCGGCCGGGCCTTTCGTCACCGTGTTCCGACTCACCCCCGACGGTGCCAGCGGCGTCGCCCTGCTCCACGCCGTCCGGGGCGCTCGGCTCGCCCCCGACGGCACCACCGTGGCGGGGTGGGCCCGCGGTCCGGGCGGCTCCCAGGTGCTGGAGGTGGCCAACACGGCGGGGGCGCGCGCGGTGGAGGTGCTGATGCGTTCGAGCCTTCCCGACCCCACCTGCGCGTGGCTCGACGACGGCCACCTGCTGGTCTCAACCGCGGCCGGGCTGCTCTCGGTCGGTCTCGACGGCCACGTGGCCCCGGTCGACACCGGGGTGAGGATCGGGCCCGAGGGGTACTTCGTGCTCGCCCCCTCCGGGCTCGACCTCTACTCGGTTCCGGGCGGTCGGCCGACCGTGACCAACCTCACGACCCTGACCGCGGTCAACCTGCCCGGGCTGGTCGCGGGTCCGGTGTGGTCACCCGACGGCGCCCACCTCGCCTACGTGCGCCGGGTCGGCGGGGTCGAGACCCTGGAGCTGGCCACCGCCGACGGGTCGAGCCCCACCGTGCTCGTCCAGGGGGCGCCCGGCGCGCGCATCGCGGACCTCGCCTACAGCCCCGGGGGCGGCTTCCTGGCGTTCACAACCTCCCGGCCGGGCGGCCCGCCCGAGCTCACGGTGGCCGCCACCGCCACCGGGATGGTCACCACCCTCAGCGCCCGCCCCGGGATCGCCGATCCGGTCTGGAACGCGGGTGGAAGCGCCGTCTCGGTGCTGCAGCAGGGCCCGCGCCGGCTCGCCGACGCGGTGCTCACCTTCCGCCTCAGCGACGTGGGCGCGGTCGGCCTGAGTCCGACCGGCGTCGCGGCCCAGGCGGCCGCGACCCTGGCCCAGGCTCAGGTCGCCGGCCCGAGCGCCCAGGGGCTCGCGACCCGGGTGCTCGCGCCCGCCGCGCAGATCCCCGCGAGCACGCTCTTCCCGGGCCAGTTCAACCGCGACTACGTGGTCGCCACAACCCCCATCGATGCCTCCGCTCGGAGCTTCGCGGTCGATGTCCACCTGATCCGGGACGCCACTGTGAGCCATCCCACCCAGTACCTCCAAGAGCAGCTGACCGTCGAGCTCGCGGGGGGACGCGCGCGGGTGGTCGCGATCACCGCCAGTGTGCTTCAGCCGGTCCCCCTGGGCCCAACTGTGATGCAGACCTCGGTGCAGGCCGGTGCCGACGGGACCACCGTGTTCCGGCTCCAGTTCGACGCCGACCTGGACCCGGCCACGGTGAGCGCCCGCGCCGTCAGCCTCACCGTGGGCGACACGGTGGTGGCTGGGCTGCAGCTCGCCTTCAGTCCGGTGACGCGCATCCTCACGGTGAGCGCCGGTCCGCTGCCGCCGGGCCCGCTCACCTTGACCGTCGGGGCCCCGCTCGCCGATGTCGACCACACCCCGATGGGGGCCCCCTTCCACCTCACCCTGCCCGGCACCATCCCCAGCCTGGAGGCCGCCCCGCCCGGCTGAGCCGCAAGGGGGCCAGCTGCCGCGCCGGTGGGGGCCTGCGCCGGTCGCCGAGGCGGCCCGGCGGGCGGAACCAGGGGGTGCCCGACCGACCGCCGGGCATGCGGGTAGGCGGGCACGCACGATGGTGACGTCGGTCGGCATCCGCCGGGGTGGTCAGTGCCTGTGCCCAGTCCGGGTCAGGCCCGACACCTCTGGCCTCAGTGCCGCCCTCCGCAGCACCGCCCACCCGCGCGGTCGCGCATGACCTCGCGCTCCTCTTCAGCCTCGCCCGCTCGCAGGCCGGCCAGCTGGTGGCAGCTCCCGCCGTACGATCCGCGGCGATCGCGGCCGACCTCCAGCGCAGCCGGCTCGCGAGCAGCAACCTCCCGGTGGCCGCCGCGATCCTCCCGCTCGATACCGACCGCCCCCGGGCCAAGCTCGGCGCTGCGACCCGTGCCGGGTCCCCGCTGAGATCGCCGAGGCTGGCGCGGGGGGACGGCGGGTTCGCGGGATCGACGCCACCACTTGGTGAATCAGGCACGGTCAGCGTCATCGGCGCGGAACCCTTGGCGTCGCACCCGACCTTCGAACCCCCGAGCCACGCCCGCGCGCACGAGAGCTCAGGCGAGCACGCCCACGCGTGGCGGACACCGCTCGAACGACGGGATGTTGGCGTCGGAGGGGACGGGGCGTCACCGGTGGCCGCGGCCGGCGCGAGGCCCGGCCCGTGGGTGGCGCCCCGGCCGAGGCGTCTGTCCCCTGCCGAGCGCGAGCAGAGCCGCCGCGACCTCAGCGCCGGCGATCCGCTGCGGTCGATCGCCGGCGGCTCCGACGGGTGCCCGCGACGGGTCGCAGGCGCTGACGTCCAACCGCGGCCGCGCGCCGGGTCGGGGCCCATCCGCGCACCCGCGCGATGGTGTCGGTGTGCGCGGGCGGCGACCGAAGCCAGCGACGCTGGTCGCCGGCCCGCTGGCGGCCACCAGCGAGACGTAAGCGGAACCGTGGAGGTCGCCGCCAGCGATCTCCCGGCGGTCGCGCCTTGGGGAGCTTGGAGTATCCCGATGCTCGGCCCCTGTGGGCGAGCCACGAGCGGCCGCGTCAACGGACCGGGCACGAGCTGCGAGGGACGCACCCCGACAAGGCCATGATCTCCGAGCCGCCGGCTGAGCTCGCCGACCGCGCCCTCCCTGGGCAGGGGGATGGCGACCGCATCACCGGCGCCGCCGGGACGTCCGCCGTGGGAGCCCGGGTGAAGCGTAGCCGCCGATCCCGACGGGACCTGCACCCACCCGCAGCACGCTCGGCGGTGACGGCCGGCGAGGCTCGGCGGATGGCTGCGGCGAGCCGTCCACGCGACCTGATGCAATCGATCACACAGGACCAGGAGCTGCCCGGGCGTCTCTGCCTCACCGTCGACACCGGGGTCGAGGTGGACCGCTGCGATCCTCACCGTCTCGGGCACCGGGGCTGCCGCCAGAACACCACCGGACGGCTGCTCAGCACATGCCGAGGCGAACGGATTTCTCGCTGTACGATGCGCACGATCTGGCGCGCGTCGCCGCGAGCCGCCTCCTCCGACCAGGTCAGATTCTCAGATATCTCAAGCGGTCAGAGAAGGTCACCGAGCTGGAGATCGTCGGGCCTTGAGCCATCGAGAGGTCCTGATCGCGCTGCGGCGGGCGCGCGACCTGATTGACCGCGACTTCGCCCAGCCTCTCACCCTCGACTCGATGGCGCAGGCAGCGCACCTGTCCAAGTTCCACTTCGCGCGGGCGTTCACCAAGGCCTACGGCAAGACTCCGAGGACGCATCTGACCCGGCGCCGGATCGAGCGCGCCACGGACCTGCTGCGAGCGGCCAATCTGACCATCACCGAGATCGGCTTGCTGGTCGGGTTCGAGAGCGTCGGCTCCTTCAGCTCGCGCTTCCGCGACCTCGTGGGCACGTCACCGACCGAGTACCGGAGCGCCTCTGCCAGCACCCCGCCCATCCCGGGCTGCTTCGCTCTGATGTGGACGCGGCCAGGTCTCGCCGACGGTGAGCAATCCGGAAGAAGCAGCGACGACGGGCGCGTGGTAGCGTCGGGGCCATGATCACAAAGCTCTCGCACGTGAACGTGTTCGTCGAAGACCAGGAGCGCGCCAAGGCGTTCTACACCGAGACGCTGGGCTTCGAGGTGCGCAACGACGCGACCCTGGACGGGTTCCGCTGGCTCACCGTCGGCCCGAAGCACCAGCCCGACCTCAACATCCTGCTCGCCCGCCCTCAGCCGCCGATGTTCAGCGAGGAGGACGCCCAGGCCCTCCTACGGCTGGTCGCCAAGGGCACGATGGGCGCCGGTGTCATCGAGACCGACGACATCCGCGCCGACTACGAGGAGCTGAAGGGCAAGGGCGTCACCTTCCTGCAGGAGCCGGCCGAGCGGCCGTACGGCACCGAGGCCCTGTTTCGCGACGACTCCGGAAACTGGTTCAGCCTCAACCAGCCCAAGCGGTATGGCAGCTGAGCGGGCGGCCGCCGCTTACCTCGCGGCCCTGCCCGACGGCCAGCGCGGGGTCGCCGAGGCGGTGCGCCCTCAGCGTCCACCGGGTCGCGAAGACCGACCTGTCGGGCGGCCGGTGCCAGCTGTGGCTGCGCAACCGCCCGAGCACATGGCGCTGCTCACGCAGTGGGAGTCGGAGCACGCGGAGATCGGTCCGGGTCTGGCCGATGGCGCGGCAGCATCGTGGCACCGGGGACCCGGCCGGGGCGAGCACCGCCTCCCCGAGCAGCCGGCGGGGCGGCCGATGATTCCCCGGGGGGTTTGAGGTCGGCCGAGGGGTGCGGGGCGGCGGCTCCGAGGCGTCGCCAGCAGGGGATTCGAGGCGCCCAGCTCGCCCTTCCCTGGGGGTTCGATGCGCGCCCACCCGATGAGCGGGAGCGGACTCGGGCGGCGCTGCCGCCGCCGGTGGGGCGGGGAGAGATGGCGGTGGAAGCCGCGCTCGCGCGGGCGCGCGCTCTCGCGCGCGGGTTCCGCGACCAGCCTTTGGTCCACTCTGTCAACCACCCCCCCGGTGCGCCCGTCGGGTCCAGGGGGGACGCCTGGTGCGCCCGGCGCTCGGGCGCGAGGCCCGCTGCCGACGGCGTCCCGGCTCGCCAGCTCCGCGTCCCTCAGCGGACGCGACCAGACTCGCGGTCGGGCGACCGGACCACCGATCGTCGCTCGCGGGCATCGCGGCCACGGCGAGCGGGGACGGCGCCCCTGCCAACCGCCCCCGCGCCGGCGCGCGCCGGCGCGGCTGCCGCCCTCGATGCCGCGCCCGTGGGTCCGGGGCTCGCCCGCCAAGAGGGCATCCGGCGCGAGCGGCTGCCACGTCACGGATGGAGCACCCCGTCGAGGAACGCAATCGCCTTGGGGTAGGCGTCGATCCGGTTGGCAAGGCGGGCCAGGCCGTGCCCCTCGTCGTCATAGATCCGCAGCTCGGCCAGCACGCCGCGGCGGTGAAGGCGCGCCACCAGCTGCTCAGCCTGGCGGAGCGGCACCCGGGGGTCGTTGCGACCGTGGATCACAAACAGCGGGGCCCGGATCGCATCCGCGCGCCGCAGCGGCGAGGCCGCCTCCAGGAAGGCGCGGTCGTAGGTGAGGGAGCCGTACTCGCGCTCGCGGTGGGCCCGGCGATAGTCGGACGTGTGCTCGAGAAAGCTGACCAGGTCGGAGATGCCGACGATGTCGACCCCGGCCGCCCACAGCTCGGGCTGGAAGGCCAGCCCGGCCAGCACCATGTAGCCGCCGTAGGACGCGCCCCAGAGCGCGGCCCGGGCGGCATCCAGACCGCTGGGGGCGAGCCAGGCGTGCACCGCGGCGAGGTCTCGGACCGAGTCCAGCCGCCGGGTGGTGTCGTCCAGCTGGGCGTAGCGCCGACCATAGCCCACCGAGCCGCGCACGTTGGGGAGGACCACCGCGTAGCCCGAGGCGAGCAGCCCCTGGACCACGGCGTTGAACATCAGGACCGACTGCCCCTCGGGGCCGCCGTGGACCAGCACCACCACCGGCGGGGGCGGCCCCGCATCCCGGGGCCGGTAGACCAGCAGCGGGATCCGCTCGCCGTCGAAGCTCAACGCGTGCGCGACCGTGGGAACGACCATCTCCAAGGGGTCCACCTCGGAGGGGCTGCGGGTCAGCCGGCGGGTCTCGCGCCGGTCCCGATCGTGGACGAACACGTCGCCGCGCAGGCGCGGAGTGGAGAGGGTGTAGTAGAGGCGGCGACCGTCCGCCGACAGCTGCGGTCGGGGAAAGAACGGCGACAGCACCACCCCGGGCTCGTCGGTGGGCACCTCGGTCCATCGGCCCGGGTCATCCGCCTCCCCGCAGGTGATCCGGCTGGTCCCGTTGCGGTTCTCGATCACCACCAGGGTGCTCCCGTCGCGGCTGGTGATCGGCTCCGCGTCCCACCCGTCACCGGTCGCGGCCACCCGGGCCGAGGTACCGGTGGCGAGGTCGCAGTCCACTACCGCGGCGAGGTCGGACCCCACCGTGGAGGAGACCAGGCAGCGGCTCCCGCCCCGCCAGGCCGGTGGTCCCACCGCAGCCGCCTCGTCCGAATGCGGCAGCGGGATCCGCACCTCGCCGGTGTCGACCCCGACCAGCAGCAGGTCGAGGTCGAGCGGACGGGGACCGGGCCGCAGCACCGACACCCAGCGCCCGTCGGGGGAGAAGCCCGAGGCCGGCTGGCACCACGCCCCGCCGGCGTAGGCGCAGCCGTGCTCGCCGGTGGCGAGATCGACCAGCCAGAGGTCGAAGTCGACGCCGTTGCCACAGTTGGAGAGGTAGGCGACGGTGGAGCCATCGGGCCGGATCCCGGCCAGCTGGTGTCCGTAGCGGGGATCGCTGGTGAGCGGGCTGAGGTCGCCAATCCCGGCCGGCGCGGCCGCGGCACCGCGATCGAGGTCGACCAGATAAAGCTGGTGGCGCTCGTTGCCGCCAGCATCGACCTGGAGGACCGCCCGCCGGGTGCCCGGCACATACGCCGCCGCGGCGACCGGCTCCGGCAGCGCCGTCACCACGGTGAGCAGAGCCGACCCCGTCAGCTCGTACAGCTGCATCGTGCCGGTGCGATCGCTGAGCACCAGCAGGCGTTCTGGGACCCCCGCACGGTCGAGGTCGGCGAGGATGGTGGAGCCGATCTCGAGCAGGGCGCGCAGCCGCGCGGTCACGCCGAGATCTGCCTGGGCCGGGTTGAGGCCGTGGTCCGGGCCAGGGGGACGCCGGTCCCGCGGGGGCCCACGAGGGCTCAGGCACCCCGGGCGATGGCACGGTCCATCGCGTCGGCGGGTGCCTCCACCACCCGGCCGTGGCCGGCGGCGAGCTGAGCCGGCTCGAGGGCACGAAGCCGGCGCGCGCTCGCGAGCGCGGTGGGCGCATGCCAGGTCGCCCGCGAGGCCAGCGGGAACCAGAAGGGTCCCCGCGCCGTGGTGGCCACCCCTCCGATGGTGGTGTAGGCGTCGCCGCAGTAGAGTGTCCGGTCGCGGGTGTCGAGGAGCGAGCAGTGGCCCGGGGTGTGGCCGGGACTGGCCACAACCTCCAGCGCACCGACCCGGTCACCGTCGCGCAAGAATCCGGTCGGCCGCGTGCGCGTCCCCGGCAGCGAGCCCCGCATCCTGGCATCCTCGGGCTCGCCGGGACGCGCGGACCGGTCCCGCTCCAGCAGGGGGGCGTCGCGCTCCGAGATCAGCACGGCGACCTGGGGAAGCTGGGCCGCCAGCTGGTCCAGCGACCCGACATGGTCGCCGTGGCCGTGGGTGAGCACGATCCTCACGATCGGACGGCCGAGACGCTGGGCGGCGCGGAGGATCGCGGCCGCTCCGCCCCCCACGCCGGTGTCGACCACGGTGAGCCCATCGGCATCCTCGATCAGGTAGGCATTGATGAAGCCGTAGCGGGTGATCCGATGCACCGACGTCATCGCCGCTCCCCGGCGGCGGCGGTGGCCGCGGCGACGGCCGCCACCCGCGCCAGGGGGTCGGCGAGCACGCCCTGCCACCGCTCCCTCTGTCCCATCGACCAGCGCTGAGCCTGCTCGGCCAGACCGGGGTGCCGCTCGATGAACCCGGTGGTGAGCCGGCCGGCGACGAAGTCGGCGTCGTCCAGCAGAGCGGCGTGGTAGGGGATGGTCGTGCTGACGCCATCGACCCAGAACTCGAGCAGGGCGCGCCGCGCGCGCGCGATCGCCTGGCCGCGGTCCTCACCGTGAACCACCAGCTTGGCGATCAGCGGATCGTAGGCAGCACTGACCTCAGCCGGCCCGATCAAGGAGCTGTCGACCCGCACCCCCGGACCCTGGGGCTCGTGATAGGCACGCACCCGGCCCGGGTTGGGCACAAAGCCGCGCCAGGGGACCTCGGCGTTGACTCGGCACTCGATCGCCCACCCGCGCGAGACCAGATCCGACTGCCCGAACGGGAGCGGATCGCCCTGCGCGATCCGCAGCTGGAGCGCGACCAGATCCACTCCGTAGACGCATTCCGTCACCGGATGCTCGACCTGGAGCCGGGTGTTCATCTCCAGGAAGTAGAAGTCGCCCCCGGAGACGATGAACTCCACCGTCCCGGCGTTGACGTAGCCCACCGCCTGGGCGGCCTGGACCGCGGCGGCACCCATGCGCTCGCGCAGGCTCGGCGAGCAGGCCGTCGAGGGGCACTCCTCGAGGATCTTCTGATGACGACGCTGCACCGAGCACTCCCGCTCGCCGAGGTGAACGGTGCGGCCTTCGGCATCGGCGAGCACCTGGATCTCGATGTGACGGGGATCGTCGACGTAGCGCTCGAGAAAGACCGTGGGGTCGCCGAAGGCCGCCGCTGCGGTCCGCCGGCAGGCCGCCAGGGCTGCGGGGAGCTCCGCCGCGGAGCCGACCACCCGCATGCCCATCCCGCCCCCGCCCGCAGAGGCCTTGACCAGCACCGGGTACCCCACCTCGGCCGCGGCCGAGGCCGCCGCCTCATCGCTCGTCAGGGCACCGGTGCCGGGGACGATCGGCACCCCTGCTGCCGCCATCCGCGACCGGGCCGCGACCTTCTCCCCCATCGCCGCGATCGCCTCCGGTGGCGGCCCCACGAAGACCAGGCCAGCGTCCCGGCAGGCGGCGGCGAAGGCAGCGTTCTCGGAGAGGAAGCCGTAGCCCGGGTGGACCGCCTGGGCGCCCGCCTCGCGGGCAGCCGCCAGGATGCGCTCGGGGTCGAGATAGGACTGCGCGGCCGGGGTGGGCCCGATCGGCAGCGCCCGGTCCGCGAGCCGGACATGGGGGCTGCGGGCGTCGGCTTCAGCGTACACCGCCACCGAGCGCAGACCGAGGTCTCGGCACGCGCGCACGATCCTCAGTGCGATCTCGCCGCGGTTGGCGATCAGGACGCTGTCGAATCTCGGGGTCACCCGATCGACACCAGCAGCTGGTCCCGGCCCACGATCGCTCCCTCCTCGACGTGGAGCGCAATCACGGTCCCGGCGGCAGGGGCGGCGATGTCGTTCTGCATCTTCATCGCCTCCAGCACCGCCACCGTCTGGCCGGCCACGACCGCGTCCCCGATCGCGACGGAGAGCTGCAGCACCAGTCCCTGCATGGGAGCGGTGATCGCGGTGGTGCCCGGCCGCGCCGAGCCGCGGCGTTCCTCGCCCGCCGTCCCGCCGAAAGGCTCGGTCGGGTCGCCGCCCCGCACGAGAACGCGGTAGCTCTCGCCGCCGACCTCCACCTCGTAGACCCGGGCGGGGATCACCGGGTCGCCCGCCTCCTCGGCCGCCCCGGACAGGTCCGGACCCGCCACCCCGGACGGCCTGGGGAGCGCCGGACCGGCGTGGCTCGGGGCCGAGGCCATCGCTTCCTCGGCCGGCTCGTCCAGCACCGCGTCGGCCGGCATCGCCTCATCGCCCAAGGTCTCGGCGCGGGCGGTGCCCGCGAGCAGAGCGGCCGCCGCCTGGGGGAAGAGGCAGTAGTGGAGCACCGCGGTGGGCCCGGGGATGGGCAGACCCTCGCGCTCCATCTCCCGGCGGGCCCGCTCCAGCTGGGGGTCGATGACATCGGCGGGCCGGACGGTGAGCGGCTCCTCGCCTCCGCAGACGAGCTGCTGAACCGCCGGGTCGACCGGCCCGGGGGGACGACCGTACAGCCCGAGCAGGTAGTCCTTGACCTCCTCCGCCACGGTCAGGTAGCGCTCGCCGGCGGCGACGTTGTACACCGCCTGGGTGACCACCACCTGCGCGATCGGGGTGATCAGGGGCGGGTAGCCGAGCTCGGCACGAATCCGCGGGATCTCCAGCAGCACCTGGGGGAGGCGGTCGGCCACGCCCTGGGTCTCGCACTCCCAGCTCAGGTGGGCCCGGACCGAGGGCGCCAGCTGGGTGCGCAGCGTGCGCACATCGTGCTGCCAGTCAATCGGCTGCACCTGAGAGCGGTACCAGGGCAGCAGCGCATCGAGCGCGTCGGCGGCGGCCGCGACCCGAGCCGCGTCCACCTCGGGAGCCAGCTCGGTGCCGCGCAGGCCGGCAAGCACCCCCTCGGTGGCGGGCAGCGACGCTCCCCCGGCCAGGGGCGACAGCGCCACGTCGCAGGACACCGCCCCGGCCTCGGCCCCCGCCAGATAGGCGAAGCCAGCCTGGCCGGTGATGCTGGCGCAGTGGAGCGCGACCGGAAGCCGGGTGGCGTGATGGAGGCCCTCCACCAGGGCGCGGGCGTTGCCGGCGCCGAGCAGCCCGGACGCATCCAGGATGCACAGGCTGCGGGCGCCGAGCGCGGCCAGCCCCCGCCCAATCTCGATGAAGCCGGCGAGGTCGTGGACCGGGCTCTCCGTGTAGACGATCGCGCCCTCGGGGTGGCGGCCGGCGGCCAGCACCGCAGAGATCGGGCGAGCGAGGTTGCGCAGATCGTTGAGAGGGTCGAAGCAGCGAAAACGATCCACCCCGGCCGCGGCGGTCTCGGCCACGAAGCTGTCGACCACGTCGTCGGCAAGCTGGCGGTATCCCACCAGGGCCTGGCCGCGGAGCAGGCAGAGCAGCGGCGTGGTGGTGACCTCGCGCACCTCGCGCAGGCGCACGAACGGGTCCTCGGCCAGATGGGCCAGCGCGACCTCGTAGGGCGCCCCGCCGAAGACATCCAGCGCGGCGAAGCCGCAGCCGTCGAGCCGCTCCGCCATGGGGACGAGGTGACGCTGGCGGAGCCGGCTCAGCAGCAGCGTCTGCTGGCCGTGCCGGAGGGCGGACTCGATCAACCCGATGGCGGCCACGGTCGGCCCAGGGTAGCGACTGGGACGGGCCGCCGTCGCGCCGGCGGCGGCCGGCGCCCCCCCGCGCGACCGGGATGCTACCGTCTTCGGCCATGACCATGGGAGGGGGTGCGGGTGGCTCCCCGGCGGCCGGGGTCTGCGGGGCCTGCGGCGGCGCCAACCCCCCCGGGCACCGGTTCTGCGGTCAGTGCGGGTCCTCGTTGGACCGCCGCTGCCCCGCCTGCGGCGAGGCGGTGGCGACCGCCCAGCGCTTCTGCGGCGCCTGTGGCAGCCCGCTCGCCACCCCCGGGGTGGCCGCGGACGCGCCCTCCCCTCCTCCGACCCTGACCGAGGACGCCGGGCGGCGCCTGGTGTCGGTCCTCTTCGCCGACCTGGTCGGCTTCACCGCCCTCGCCCAGGACCAGGACCCCGAGGCGGTGCGGGAGTTCCTCAGCGGCTACTTCGAGATCGCCCGGACCGTGATCTCCCGGGGGGGTGGGACCGTCGAGAAGTTCATCGGCGATGCGGTCATGGCCGTGTGGGGAACCGAGACGGCTCGGGAGGACGACGCTGAGCGGGCGGTCCGCGCAGGCCTGGAGCTGATCGACCAGGTGAGCGCGTACGGCGAGGCCCGGCAGCGCCTCGGGCTCTCCGCCCGGGTGGGGGTGGTCACCGGGACGGTGGCGACCTGGGTCAGCCCGGGGGCGGGACTGGTGGCCGGCGACCGGGTCAATCTCGCCAGCCGGGTGCAGGCCGTCGCGGATCCGGGGACCGTGTGCGTCGACCTCGCGACCCGCGAGGCGAGCCAGGCGGGGATCGAGTACGCGCCGGCCGGGACCCACGCGCTCAAGGGGCTCGATGCCCCCGTCTCACTCTGGCGCGCGGTCCGGGTGCTCGCGCGGGTCGGGGGCGGAGGCCGCGGGGGCGAGTGGGAGGCGCCGTTCGTGGGGCGCCGCCGCGAGCTGGCGTGGCTCAAAGACCTCTACCACGACGTCGCCGACCGGGGACGGGCCCGCCTGCTCTCCGTCACCGGGCTGGCCGGAGTGGGCAAGTCACGCCTCACCTGGGAGCTGGAGAAGTACCTCGACGGGCTCACCGCCGACACCTTCTGGCACCGGGGCCGCTGCCTCGCGTACGGCGACGGGGTGGCCTTCTGGCCGCTGCGCGAGATGATCCGGGGCCGTCTCCGGCTGGCGGAGGAGCTGCCGGCGGCGGAGCTGGAGGCGGCCCTCGACCGCGGCCTCGCCGATCTCGAATTCGAACCCGGCGAGGTGGGACCGCTGCGGGCGTCGCTCACCCAGCTGCTGGGACTTGGGGGAGCCCCGCTAGAGCGCGCTGAGCTGTTCAGCCGCTGGCGCCGCCTGTTCGAGCTGCTGGCGGCCCGCGCCCCGGTGGTGATGGTGGTCGACGACTGCCAGTGGGCCGACAGCGCGCTGCTCGATTTCCTGGAGTCGCTGCTGGACTGGTCCGCCGAGTCGGCGGTGCTGGTCGTGACCCTGGCTCGCCCGGAGCTGGGCGAGCGCCGTCCCGGCTGGGGGACGCAGCGCCGCACCGCGACCGCGCTCGCGCTGGAGCCGCTCACCCCCGATGAGATGGCCGCGTTGCTGCATGGCCTGGTCGCCGATCTCCCCCCGGCGACCCGGGCCCGGATCGTGGCGGCGGCGGAGGGGATGCCGCTCTACGCGGTGGAGCTGGTCAAAGCGCTGGTCGACCGGGGCGCCTTGGTCCGCACCGGGGAGCGCTACATGGTGGCGGGCCCGCTCGCCGACCTGCCGGTGCCCGCATCGCTCACGGCACTGCTGGCGGCGCGTCTGGACGCGCTCACTCCCGCGGCTCGCCAGCTGGCGAGCCGGCTCGCGGTCTTTGCCGGGCCGTTCCCGCGGGTGGCGGCCGAGGCGGTGGCCGATCTCCCGGGAGCCGAGCTGGAGGCGGGTCTGATGGAGCTGCGCCGGGCGGAGGTGCTGGGGATACGCAGCGACCCGCTCGCCCCCGACCGGGGCCAGTACCTGTTCACCCAGGGCCTGATGCGCACGGCCGCCTACGCGCACATGGCCCGGGCGGACCGGCGAGCGGCCCACCTGGCCGCCGCCGCCCACCTCCAGGACGCCCTCCCCGACGCGGGCGCAGAGGCGGCGGAAGCGATCGCGGTCCACCTGCAGGCGGCCCAGGCCGCGACCCCGGACGGCGCCGAGGCAGACCGCCTCCGGCTGGGGGCGGCCGCCGCCTTCGCCCGCGCCGGGACCCGGGCGATGGCGGTCGGAGCTCCCGCATCGGCGCTGCGCGCCCTCCGGCGGGCGCAAGCGCTCGCCCCCGACGACCGGGCCGCATCCGGCTGGCAGGTGCTCGCCGCTCAAGCGGCGATCGCCGCCGGCGACTACGACGCAGCGATCGCGATGACCAATGACGGGCCCCCCGTCACGGCCGACTCCGACCAGAGCGCGGCGCTCGCCCGCGACCGCGCGTCGGCCCTCCACGCGGTGGGGCGAACCGCGGAGGCGGTGGCGGGGCTGGAGCAGGCGCTGGCCGATCGCGCGGGGCGGCCGGTGGACGCCGGAGCCGTCCGGCTGCGCGGCTACCTCGCGATGATGCACTTCTTCGCGGGCCACCCCGACACGGCCGACGCGGCCGCCGAACGGGCGCTGGTGGAGGGCCAGGAGCTGGGCGTGGTCGAGACCGTCGCGCGGGGGGCCCAGACCCGGGGCCAGGCGCTGCTCCGCCGGGGGCGCTTCCAGGAGGCGCTCCTCTACCTCGAGTGGAGCCTGCGGCTGGCGACCGAGGCGGGCGACATCCAGGACCAGATCACCGGGCTGGGCAACCTCGCCGACGCCGAAGCCCAGTTCGACCTTCCCCGGGCCGAGGACCACCTGGAGACGACCCGCCAGATGGCGCGCCGGGCCGGGCGGCGGGGATCGCTGGTCGCGTCCGTCTCCAACCTGCTGTGGGTGTGGACGCTCCGGGGGCGGTGGGAGCAGGCCGAGCGGCTGGCGGCCGAGCACCTCGACGACGAGACCTCGCCGCTCCACCCCACCGACCGGTTCTACCTCCGTCAGCGGCTCGCGGTGCTGGCCGCCTGGCGGGGGGACCCGGTCGGGGCCGAAGCGCACGTTGCTGCCCTGGAGGAGATGACCGAGAGCGACGACGTTCAGGCGCGGGCGATGGCGGGGGCGGCCCTGGTCGCGGTCGATCTGGCCGCCGGCCGGGCGGGGGCGGCCGTGGCGCGGGGCGAGCCGCTGCTCGCCGAGGTCACGGCCAACCACGGCGTCAGCCACGACGCCACGCGCCAGCTCTGGCCGGACGTGGTCGAGGCGGTGCTCGCCGCCGGGGACCCGCAGCCCGCCCGTCGCCTCATCGACGAGCTCGCCGCCCGGCCCCCGGGAACCGTCCCCCCCTACCTGCGGGCCCAGCTGGGCCGGCTGCGCGGTCTGGCGGCGAACGCCGGCGGGGAGGACCACGAGGCGGCCGTCGCCGACCTCACGGCCGCGGTCGAGGCGTTCCGCACCCTCGCCTACCCGTACTGGCTGGCCCGCGCCCAGCTGGACCTGGCCGTGATGCTCGCGGGCCACGGGGATCCGCGCGCCGCGGAGCAGGCGATGGCCGCCGCGGAGGGGTTCGCCGACCTCGGAGCCAGCGCCTGGGCGGACCGGTCCCGCCAGCTCGCGGGGGCACAGGGAGCCGCCCTGCCGGCGCCCGCGGCCAGCGGCGCCTGAGCCCGCTCGCCAGGTCCCTCTCCCCCGTCCGGCACAAGCTGCCCACCCACCCGGCCGCTCCCGAGCGCGCGCGCATAATCCGCGGCGATGCTCCAGCGCGCCCGCGCCCGGACGCGGGAGTCGGCCGCGGCGCTGGGCCAGGTGGTGGCGAACCCCGACCTCCGGCGGCTCCAGCTGGCCACCGCGGCGTCCACGGTCGTCAACTGGATGTCCGGGGTGGCGCTCGCCGTGATCGCCTTCCGGGCGGGGGGGGCCGCCGCGGTTGGCATCCTGGGCGGGGTGCGGCTGGTCCCGTCGATCTTCCTCACCCCGCTGGCGGGGGTGGTCGCCGACCGATACCCCAAGGTTCGGATCATGCTGCTGTCGGCCCTGACGCGGGCCGTCATCCTGGCGGGGATCAGCGTCGCCGCCTTCGACCACCTGACGCTGGCACTGGTGGTAGGCCTCGCCACCCTGGCATCCTCGGTGGGCTGCGTCACCCGCCCGGCCCAGACCGCGCTGATCCCGATGATCGCTCGCAGTCCCGAGGAGCTCACCGCCAACAACGTGGTCGCGGGCGCCTCCGAGGCGATCGGCGCGGTCGGGGGTCCCGCGCTGGCCGGGCTGCTGCTGATCGTCACCACTCCCGCGATTGTGATCCTGCTGGTGGCGGCGGCCGCGATCTGCTCCACCCTCGCCCTCTGGCGGGTGGCCGAACCCCCAGCTCCGCCCGCGCCCGACCCGGCCCCGGCCGTCGGACCCCGTCTCGGGATCGAGATCCTGACCGGCTTTCGGGTGATCGCCACCACCCCTGGGCTGCGCCTGCTCACCGGGCTGTACGCGGCCCAGACCCTGATCGCGGGCGCGCTCGGGGTGCTCACCGTCTCCCTCGCCCTCACCACCTTGCAGCTGGGTCAGCCCGGGGTTGGCTACCTTGATGGATCGCTGGCGGCGGGCGGCGTCATCGGCGTCCTAGGCTCCTTCGTCCTGATCGGACGGCGGCGTCTGGCGGCCCCCTTCGGGATCGGGCTGGTGCTGTGGGGACTGCCGATCCTCCTCATCGGCGTCGCCCCCGGGGCGGCGGTGGCGGTGGCGATGCTGCTGCTGGTGGGGCTGGGCAACACCGTCGTCGACGTCGCCGCGGTCACGCTCCTCCAGCGCGCCGTCGAGGGACGGGTGCTGGCCCGCGCGTACGGAGCGATGGAGGGGTTGCTGCGCGCCACCATGGTGCTGGGCACAGGGCTCGTCCCCCTGCTCATCCTCAGCCTCGGGCTGCGCCGGTCACTGGTGGTGGTGGGAGCGCTGCTCCCGATCGTCACCGTGCTGGCGTGGCCGGGGCTGCGGGCGATCGACCGGCGCGCCGAGATGCCGCTGCGGGGGCTGGCGCTGCTACGACGGCTGCCGCTCTTCCAGGCGCTGCCGGAGCCGGTGCTGGAGGCGCTGGCGCAGCACCTCACCGAGCGGCGGGTCGCGGCGGGCGAGGTCGTGGTCCGCGCGGGGGACGTGGGCGACCTCTACTACGCGATCGAGAGTGGGAGCGTCGCCGTGACCGACGGGGAGCGGCTGCTCGCGACCCAGGGTCCGGGGGAGGGGTTCGGCGAGATCGCTCTGCTCCGCGACGTGTCCCGCACCGCCACCGTGACCGCGAAGACGGACACCGTGCTCCTCTCCGTCGACCGCGATGAGTTCATCACAGCGGTCACCGGCCACCCCACCAGCCGCGCCGCTGCGGACGCGCTGGTCGCGTCCCGTCTCGCCGGCTCCGTCTTCACCCGCGGCACCGCGTGACCGGGGGGACGAGCTGGCGAACGATCGGCGCACTCGATCAGCTACGGTCAGATCCGCTGCGGCGCCGCCGCGCATCCGCACCCACAGGAACACCCTCGCGCGAGAGGTCTGGTCGACCGAGGGGACCCGCACCGTGGCGCCGGGCGCCCGATGAGATGACCCCCTCGATCGGCTCGAGCCGAACCCTCTGGATCATCTGCCGAACGCCTGTCCCGATTCGTCCGCGCCGATCCCGGATGATCCGACCCGAGACCGCTCGATTGACGGCGCAGCCGTGGTCGGCGTCGAGAGCGTCCAGGACGAGCTCGACGCGGGTGGGCGGCGCGTCGAGAACGGGAGCGTGGCCGGTGGAGTCGCGGGGGCCGGCGTAGCGGGCGGCCACAGCGCCTCCGACCACGACGGCGTCCGGCCCCAGACGCAGGAGTCGCGCCGCCGACTCCCGCACCGCAGCGAGCTGGGGACCGCCGCCCGGGTCCGCCGCCGGTCCGCGCTCCGCGTGCGGGATCGAGACCTGAGATCGGACGCGATGCAGCGATCGGCGCCGATCCCGCCTCAGTGGTCGGCGGCGATGTCGCGGCGCCAGTCGGCGCCGGGGACCTGGACCGCGGCGACGGCAGCCAGGGCACGGGCTCGGGCCGCCACCCGGTCGGGCCCCGTGCCCACGCAGCAGAGCACCCGTCCGCCGCTGGCACGGAGGACGCCGTCGGGATCCCGCCGGGTGCCCATGTGGAAGACCAGGGTGTCCCCAGCTGGCGGGTCGGGCACCGTGATCGGTTGGCCGATCAGCGGCTGCTCCGGATAGTCGGCAGCGGCCACCACCACCCCCACCGCGTGCCCCGGGCGAGGCTCCGGCGCGGGCAGCTCGAGCCGTCCCTGGGCGAGCTCCCAGAACCAGGGCACGGGGTCGGGCAGCATCGGAAGCAGCACCTCTGCCTCGGGGTCGCCGAAGCGGGCGTTGAACTCCAAGACGTGGAGCCGTCCCCGCGCCAGCATGGCGCCGACGTAGAGGCAGCCGCGGTAGGGGGTGCCCTGCCGCTCGAGCTCCCGCAAAAGCGGCAGCACGATCGTGTCGAGGGCGGTGGCGGTGTGATCCCGCCATCCGGCCAGCTGCGGCGGGGTGACCGCCCCCATCCCGCCCGTCATCGGCCCCCGGTCGCCGTCGCGGCGGCGCTTGTAATCCTCAGCCGAGGGCAGCATCACCGCCCGCTCCCCGTCGCAGAGCGCGAAGAGCGAGAGCTCCTTGCCCTCCAGCCGCTCCTCCACCACCACCCGCCGACCGGCGGCGCCGAGGCGACCCTCCTGCAGCAGCGCCTCCGCATGGCGGAGCGCCTCTCGGCCGTCGTCGCACACGAAGACCCCCTTGCCCAGGCAGGGCCCATCCGCCTTCACGACCAACGGATGGGATTGGGCCCGGATGTGGTCCCTCGCGGCGGGCCAGTCGTCAAAGACGGCGAAGTCGGCGCTGGCGATCCCGGCCTGCACCATGCAGGCCTTGGCGTGCGCCTTGCTGCTCTCCACCCGTCCCGCCGCCGCCGAGGGGCCGACGCACGGGATGCCCGCCGCGGTCAGCTGGTCCCCGACCCCGGCGGCGACGGCGGCGTCGGGACCGAGCACGGCCAGCTGCACCTCCAGCTCGCGGGCGAGCCGGGCCAACCCCGCCCCGTCGGTCGCGGCCACCGCATGGTTGGTGGCCACCTGCGAGGTGCCGCCGTTGCCGGGCGCACAGTGCACCGCCCCCACCAGCCGACTGCGACGGCAGGCCCAGGCAAGCGCGTGCTCGCGCCCGCCGCCGCCGACCACCAGCACCCGCAGCCCGGCCGGCAGCGTCAGCCGCGTCACTCCCACTCGATGGTCGACGGCGGCTTGCTGCTGATGTCGTAGACGACCCGGTTGACACCGGGTACCTCGCCGACGATGCGCCGGCTGATGTCAGCCAGCACGTCGGAGGGGATCCGTGCCCAGTCCGCGGTCATGCCGTCCTGCGACTCCACGATCCGGACCGCCACCACGTTGGCGTAGGTGCGGTAGTCGCCCATCACCCCGACGCTGCTGATCGGCGTCAGGATCGCGAAGCTCTGCCAGACCTGGTGGTAGAGTCCGGTCCGCTTCATCTCGTCTATCACGATCCAGTCGGCGGCGCGCACCGTCTCCAGCCGCTCCTTGGTGACCGGACCGATGATGCGAATGGCAAGGCCGGGCCCGGGAAACGGCTGGCGGCGGACCAAATCGTCGGGCAGTCCGAGTCCGCGGCCGACCTGGCGGACCTCATCCTTGAACAGCGCCCGCAGCGGTTCCACCAGTTGGAACCGCATTCGCTCGGGCAGGCCGCCGACGTTGTGGTGAGTCTTGATCTTGTGGGCATGCTCGGTGTCGGAGGCGGTGCTCTCGATCACGTCGGGGTAGAGCGTCCCCTGCGCCAGGTACGGCACCCGCCCCAGCTGGGTGGCGGCAGACTCGAACACGTGGATGAACTCGCGGCCGATGATGCGACGTTTCTCCTCCGGATCCACCACCCCGGCGAGCGCCTGCAGAAAGTGGTCCTGGGCGTCGACCCGGCGGATGTCCATCCGCATCGAGCGAGTCAGCACGTCGACTACCCGGTCGCCCTCGCCGCGCCGGAGCAGTCCGTTGTCGACGAAGATGCAGGTGAGCTGGTCGCCCACGGCCCGGTGCACCAGCGCGGCGGTGACCGCGGAATCGACACCGCCGGAGAGGGCGCAGATCACGCGCGCGTCGCCCACCCGGCTGCGCACCTCCTCAACAGTGCGCTCGATGAAGTGCTCCGATTCCCAGGACCCGGTGCAGCCGCAGATCCGGTAGAGGAAGTTGCGCAGGATCTCCGCCCCCATCGGGGTGTGGACCACCTCAGGATGGAACTGGATGCCGATCCGACCCGCTTCGTCGCGCATCGCCGCCACCGGGCTCTCCTGGGAATGCGCCACCGCGCGAAACCCCGCGGGCGGCCGGCGGATGACATCGCCGTGGCTCATCCACACCGGCAGCCGGGACGGGAGCCCGAAGAAGAGCGGGCCGGGCTCGTCGACGGTGACGGTGGCGGGGCCGTACTCCCGCCGCGCGCTGGGCTCCACCTGGCCACCCAGGTCGTGCGCCAGCAGCTGCATGCCGTAACAGATACCCAGGATCGGCACCCCCAGCCGATACACGGCGGGGTCGGGGCGGGGGGCCCCGGCGGCATAGACGCTGGCCGGGCCGCCGCTCAGGATCAGGCCGAGCGGTCGCCGCCGCCGGATCTCGTCGACCGGCGTGGTGCCGGGGATCAGCTCGCAGTAGACGCGCGCCTCGCGCACGCGCCGGGCGATCAGCTGGCTGGTCTGGGAGCCGAAGTCGAGGACCAGGACGGTCTCGGTGGCGACCTCGGCGGCCGCGGGAGTCTCGTCCTGGCCCAGCCGCCCCACGGTCGGGGTCAACAGCTGGCTGTCGACCCCCGCCTGCATCAGCGGCCCATCCCGACCTGCTGGGCCTGCTGCCAGAGCTTGCCCTCGGTGAGGATCGCGGGCGCGATCACCAGCTCGGTCTGCTGGAACTCCTCGATGGTGCGCGCCCCGCACACGCCCATCGCCGCCTTGATCGCACCCACGAGGTTCTGGCTGCCGTCATCGACCCGGGCCGGGCCGAACAGGAGCTCCTTCAGGGTAGCGCGCGTTCCCACCGCGATCCGGGTCCCGCGCGGAAGGTTGGGGTCGGGGGTCGCCATCCCCCAGTGGTATCCGCGCCCGGCGGCCTCGCTCGCGCCCGCGAACACCGACCCGATCATCACCCCATCGGCGCCGGCGGCGAACGCCTTGGTCACGTCCCCCCCCACGCGCATCCCGCCATCAGTGATGACGGTGACCGGCTGCCCGCCGGTGCGGCGGTGGTCGTTGCGAGCGGCCGCCACGTCCGCGGTCGCGGTGACCTGGGGCACACCCACCCCGAGGACACCCCGAGTGGTGCAGGCCGCACCGGGCCCGACCCCGACCAGGATCCCGGCGATCCCGGCGGTCATCAGCTCCAGCGCGGTGTAGTACTCGACGCAGTTCCCCGCCACGATCGGGAGCCGGCTGGAGCGGACCAGCTGAGCGAAGTCCAGCTGGCGGTAGGAGCGGGAGATGTGGCGGGCAGTGATGACGGTCCCCTGGACCACATACACGTCCGCGCCCGCCTCGGTGACGAGGCCGAGGCGGCGCTCCGCCTCGGCGGGGACGGTGGAGACGGCGCAGATCACCCCCTCCTGCTTGATCTCGGCGATCCTCCGCCCGATCAGGTCCTCCTGCACCGGGGCCCGATAGCGCTCCTGCAGGACCGCCTGGACCCGCTCGCGAGGCGCCTCCGCGATCTCGTCAAGCACCGGCCCGGCGTCCTCGTACCGACAGGCGAGCCCGTCGAGGTTGAGCACCGCCAGACCGCCGAGCCGTCCCATCTCGACCGCGAAGTGGGCGTCGACCACCCCGTCCATCGCCGAAGCTAGGACCGGGATCGGAAGCCTGAGGTCGCCCAGCCGCAGGCTGATGTCGATCTCCTCTGGGTTGATCGTGACCTTTCCCGGTACCAGGGCGACCTCATCGAAGCCATAGGCGCGTCGAGCCCGCTTGCCGCGTCCGAGCTCGATGTCCACGGCGTCCTCCGGTGGTGCGTGGGGGCCGCCGACGAGGGCGGCGGGCGGGCCGGCGAGTGTGGACCGCGATCATACCAGAGCGTCGCGACAGGGCCTCCTGCCGCACCCCGAATGTGGTGTGTCGGCGTGCCGACTGCTACCGCATGTGGTGGTCGAGCACCCTGCCGACCCGCCCGCGGTCAGGCCCGGGCGAGGCTCGCCCGGATCACCAGCCGCTGGGAGTCGATCCACAGGGGTGTGCACGTGATCACGGTGAGGACGTGGGCCCCGCTCACCGGCGCGAGCTGGGTCACCTGGTCGGGGTTGAGCACCCAGGTGCGCGTGACCCGATAGGTGAAGCGGCGGCAGGCCCGGTTGACGAGAACGATGGGGTCGCCCCGGCGGAGCCGTCCCAGGGTCTCGAAGTTCGGCTCACGGTGGAGAGCGATGAGCACGTTGCCGGGGCCGCCCGGAGACGGCGAGTCGCCCCAGTGCACCACCGAGCGCTGCGTCAGAAGGTTCCACGTGCCGCTGGCGGCAACCCCCTCGGTGCCGGGCAGGGAGGGGAAGCTGACCAGGGCATAGTTCTGGTCGGGCGAGCCCGCGCCGCAGGCGGGGACACCGGCAGACCCGGTGGCCGGAGGTGCCACCACCACCTGGGTGAGCGCGCCCCTGGGACCCAGCCAGCGGGCCAGGGCACGCCGGTCGGTGGCGCTGCGATGGTTGAGGCCGAGCACCGATGGCAGCAGCAGGCCGCCTCCGACCGCGACCAGGATCACCCCGGCGGCCAGGGCGATCAGGCGGAGCCGGAGCACACGTCGCATAGCCACGATCGATGGTACGCGACCGCTGCGATCAGCGAGCACGGCAACCGGGCCGCCGGCCGTCGCAGCCCGCGTGACGATCCGGGCCGAGGTTGTTACGGAAGCGTACCGGGGGCGGAGGAGGGGATCGGGCGGCCGGCCGAGAGAATCGCCTGGTGACCACCTCGATCGCCGCCGACCGCTCCCTCGCGGAGACCGAGCCGATGGGAGCTGCCGCCGGGGGCGCCCGGCTTCTCATCGTCGACGACGACCCGTCGGTGTCGGGGATGCTCCGCTTGGTCGCCGAGGAGCACGGCTACCAGCTGCTCCAGGCCGAGGACGGACCCCAGGGTCTGGCGATGGCCCGCGGGGAAGCGGTCGACCTCATCCTGCTCGACCTCAATCTTCCCGGACTGCATGGAATCGAGCTCTGCCGCCGTCTTCGCGCGGCCGGAGTCTGGGTGCCGGTGATCATCCTCAGCTGCGAGCTCGACACCGTGGACGTGGTGGTGGGCCTCGAAGTCGGGGCGGATGACTACGTGCGCAAACCCTTCCAGCTGCGCGAGCTGGTCGCTCGCATCAACGCGCACCTGCGCCGCTCGCGCCCGGTCGGCGGCGCCGATCGGCCCCAGCGGCTGCAGTTCCCCGGCCTCGCGATCGACCTGGGCCGCCATGAGGTGTGGCGGGACGGACGTCCGATCGCCCTGACCCCGATCGAGTTCCGGATCCTCACCACCCTCGCCGGCCTGGCCGGCTCGGTGGTCTCACGCCAGCAGCTGATCGATCAGGTGTGGCGCCGGGGCGAGCGGCTCGAGGTCCGCTCCCTGGACGCGCACGTCTATCGCCTGCGCCGCAAGGTCGAGCCCGAGCCCCACCTGCCCACCTACGTCCACGCGGTGATCGGTGTCGGCTACCGGTTCGAGTACCGGCCTCCGCGTCACGCGGACGCCTTCCCCGCGCCGCCGCCGGGAGGTCGATCCCGCTAAGCCAGGGTCAGGGATAGATCCCGCGCACCTGGCTGGCCCGCGCCACCCGGCCGACGGCGAGGGCGTGAGCCGCCTCACGCAGGGAGAGGGCGCGCGACTGGCTGAGCGTCCACACCACGTCACTGGCACGGATCATCGCCTGCTCCAGTCGGGTGTGGACCTCCCCCGCCTCCCAGAAGAAGGACTGCAGGTCCTGGACCCACTCGAAATAGGAGACCGTGACGCCACCGGCGTTGGCGAGGATGTCGGGGATCACCAACGTCCCCATATCGGCCAGAATTGCGTCCGCCGCGGGCGTGACCGGCCCGTTGGCACCCTCAGCCACGACCCGAGCCCGCACCCGGGCGGCGTTGCCGGCGTGCAGCACCGACTCGGTGGAGGCCGGCACCAGCACCGTCACCGGGAGCGCCAGCAGCTCCGCTCGACTGAGCGGCTCGCCCGCCACCACCCCCGATCCCACCGGTTGGCCGGCGCGCTTGGCGCGCTCCAAGCTGGCGAGGTCGAGACCGTCTCCACACGTCCAACCGCCCCGGCTGTCGGCGACCGCCACCACGCGGCAGCCAGCGTCGCGGAGCAGACGCGCGCAGGTCTGCCCCACCGCGCCGTAGCCGTCCACCGCCACCGTGGCACCGTCCATCACCAGGCCGGTGCGGCGCATCGCGTCTAGCAGCACCGTCGCCAGCCCGCGCCCGGCCGCCTCGTGCCGTCCCGCGGAGCCGCCCGCCTCGATCGGCTTGCCGGTCACCGAGGCGGTGATCGAGTAGCCCTCGTGCATCGAGATGGTGTCCATGATCCAGGCCATCACCTGGGGGGTGGTGCCGATGTCGGGTGCCGGGATGTCACGCTCCGGCCCGAGCAACAGCCGGATCTCGGTGGTGAAGCGACGGGTCAGCCGCTCCAGCTCGCGGGGGGTCAGCGTCGCCGGATCCACCGCCACCGCACCGGCGGCGCCGCCGAAGGGCAGATCCATGACCGCGGCCTTCCAGCTCATCAGCATCGCCAGCGCCTTGGTCCGCTCGACGGTGGCGGACAGCTCGTAGCGAATACCTCCCTTGGCAGGGCCACGGGCGATGTTGTGGTGCACACGACAGCCGCTGTACACCTCGATCCGGCCGTCGTCGTGACGTACCGGGAAGTGAACCCCAAGAATCCGCTTGACCTCGCGAAGCACCGCATGCTGGTCGTCCCCGAGGTGGAGGAGCGCGGCGGTCCGGTCGACTTGATGCTGGGCGGTGGCGAAGAGGTCGGCGTCGGCCAGCTCCGCGGCAGCGGTCATGGTGCGCAAGTATAGGCATCCGCGACCGACACGGCAGCCGCGCCGCGGGGTGTCGACTTGAATCCACTCGAGCGCGACTGATTGACATTGTGCTCGCCGTCTGTGATGCTGTACGTGATCGTGGAGCTGGAGCCATCTGTCTGGCCGCAGCCGTTCAGGCCCATCACCCCAGCCGCACCCGCCACCGTCTCGGTGGGGGTCGACGTACCAGCAAGCGCCACACTCACGTTGCGCTGAACCAGGAGGATTCCGACTCATGCCCAAGTCCACAGGACGGCGTACGGCGCGGCGACGGGCCGCACCACGCGCCACCACCCGGACCACCCGGCGCGCCGCCCCGGCGGCAACCGGGAGCCGCACCACTTCTGCCCGGCGCACCAGCACACGGGCAACCGGCGCACGCCGCGCCGCCCCCCGTGCCACCGCGCGGACCGCGACCACGACGGCCCTGACGCGGGCCATCACCACCCAGCTGCGTGCCCTGGAGCGCCGCCTGGCGGCACTCGAGCGCAAGATGACAACGGCCGGTCGCGCCACCGGCGCCACCCGGCGAGCGGCGACCCCGCGGCGCGCCGCCGCTGGCACCGCACGGCGGACCACCCGGACTGCCACCACCCGCACCGCGACCACCCGGCGCAGCGCCGGGACCGCTCGCACCCCGCGGGGCGCGACGACGGCGCGGCGGACCACCGCCACCCGGGCGCCGGCCAAGCGGGCCACCACGGCCCGGGCCACCACCGCCCGGTCCACCACCGCCAAGCGCGCCAGCGGCGCGCGGACCGCGGCCCCGCGCACCACGGCCACCCCGCGGCGACGGAGCGCTGCCGCCAGCACGCCTGCGACCACTCGGCGCCGCAGCACCACCCGCACCGCTGCCCCCGCCGCCCCGCGCCGGCGGGTGAGCACCGCAGCCCCCACCCGGACCACCCGGCGTCGCGTCCGGGTCGCCCCGCCCGTCGGCGGAGGCGAGGGGACGGGCTCGAACGGCGCCTCGGCCTGATCGCAGCCGGACGGCCCCAACGGGCCGACGGCGGCGCTGACACGATCCGGTGGGCGGGCCTCGGCCCGCCCACTTTCGCATCGGCGCTGCGGCGCCGCGACCCCAAGCGCGCTGTCAGGCCCGCGTGGGCAGCGCCGGGTCAGGGGTGCGCAGGTCGAGGAACTCCACCCGGTCGCGGCCGTTGCGCTTGGCCATGTAGAGGGCACGGTCGGCCAGCGCGAGCAGGTTGCGGTCGCCCCCGGACCCCTCGGGGAACACCACCCCGCCGATGCTGACTGAGCAGCGCAGCACCCGTCCGTCGGGGAGCGGGATCGGCATCGAGCGCACCGCCTGACGAATCTTGTCAGCCACCACTTCGGCGTCGGTGCGACCGGTGTTGGCCATCACCACGGTGAACTCCTCCCCACCGTAGCGGGCGGCCAGGTCGGAGCGGCGGACGCTGTCCAGCAGCTTGCGCCCGAATGCGCGCAGGGCGGCATCACCGGCGGGGTGGCCGTGGGCATCGTTGAGGGCTTTGAAATGATCCAGGTCGAGCATCAGCACCGTCAGCGAGCTGCCCATCCGATCGGCGACGTTGAGCTGCTGGTCGAGGTAGCCGCGCAGGAATCGGAAGTTGTAGAGGCCGGTCATCGCGTCGGTGTTGGCCTCTCGCTGCGACACCTCCAACAGCACACTCTTCTCGATCGCCACCAGGATCTGGTCGGCCACCGACTGGCAGAGCATGCGGTCGTCGGCACTGTAGGGGCGGCGGGCGTTGCCGACGGCCAGCAGACCCCTAACGCGCTCCCCCAACTGGAGCGGGACGACCAGGCAGTCGCGCAGATCCAGACTGTGCTCCAGCGGCCCGCGGTCGAGGTCGGTGAGCTGGCCGCGGATCACCGTGGTGGGACGGCGGGCGAGCGACCCCAAGAGCCCCGGCGCGGCGGTGAGCTGGCTCCAGGTGGGCAGCTCGGCGCGGGTGCCGACCGCCACCCGTAGGTCGCCGCCGGGCTCCGGGTCAGGCCGGGTGATCAGCACCACCAGACCGGCGTGCAGCAGGTCGGCGAGAGCTCGCAGCACGGCGTGGAGCACGGTGTCGATCGGCTCAGCGCTGTTGAGCGCGGCGGCGATCTGGGTGCGCCCGGTGGCGCCCACCAGCTGCGCATGGAGGCGCTCGCGCATGAGGTCGAAGTTGGCGGCGAGGCGCACGATCTCGTCGGCACCGGCCGCCTCGACCGGACGGGTGTAGTCGCCCTCGCGCAGGCGGGCCACGGCAGCTCCCAGCTGGCGCAGCGGCCGGGCCAGGTAGTGTTCCACGACGAGGTAGACGGCAACCATGGCCAGGGTCAGCACCAACACCGCCGCCAGCGCCACCGGCGCCACCAGATCGCTGACCCCGGTGCCCGGGGGCGCCAGCGGCTGAGCCACCAGGATGGTGGCCGCTGGCGGTCCCTGCGGTCCCCTGAGCCCGGTGGCGGCAAGCGCGGTGGCACGCCCATCCACGGTCGCCTGGGCGGGGCCGCGGCCCCCGCGCAGGACACCCTGCACGCTGGCGGGCACCGGCTCGCCGATCCTCGCCACCCGGCCCAGGAACGGCCCGGGCGCGGCGAAGCGACCGGCGACGACGAGGGCGACGCCGCTGCCCGGCCCGCCGCGGAGCAGGATCCGCGCCAGGCTGGACACCAGCGAGGCACGGAGCGGACGCAGGTAGCCGACCCCGCCGAGCAGGCGACCCCTGAGCAGCACCGGGGCCACCCCGACGGCATAGAGGCGCCCGGCCGGGCCCGAGCTGAAGTAGCCCGCCGCCCCCCTCCCGCAGACGTGGGTCAGTCCTGGACTCACCATCGCCCCCAACGGCAGGGCCGAGCTGGGCGGCTGCACCGCGATCGGGGCCCCGGTGGGGCCGACCAGGACCACCACGTCGCCCGGCGGCGCCGCCGCGGCATAGAAGGACGCTGCCGCCCGCAGCGCCTGGGAGCCGCTCTCAAAGCTCGCCACCGTCTGGCTGAGCCCCGCCACCTGGCAGGCGACGCCCCGGGCCGCGTCCGCGGTCTGGGTGGTGACCACCGCGCCCGCCACCGTGGCGGAGCGGGCGGCGCTGTCGAGGCCGAGCACCTGGCGATCGCGCTGCGATTGGTAGAGGGGGACGGCGGCGGTCCCGATCGCCATCACCACCCCAAGCGCCAACAGGATGGCGGCGAACTGGACCGCGAACGATGGGCGCCGCGGTCGTCGGGTCCGGCGCAGCGCCACCGGGGCGGACCGAGACGCGGGACCTTCGGTGTGGACGTCACCCTCCTCGTCTGGCGGCGGGAGCACCGGCCAGGGCCGGACCCGGCCGGGGTGGCCAGCTGGCATCGGACCCAACCGCAGGTGGGCCTACCGTACCCGCAGGGTGGCCTGCTTCGGGAGCTTCCAGCGGTCGCGATCTGGCTGCGGCGTAGTCACGGATCGCCTACAGCTTCACAGGGTGCGCCGGCAGGCGGACACGCCCTGGTCCCGGAGCGCCACCATCGTGCCGTGACGACGCGCGAGCGATCCGCCCGTGGGGGCGTCCGAGATGCCTGACGTGGTGGTGTCCTTCGTCGATGGAGAAATGCTCTACGGCACCGTGCCCGAGCTTCAGATGGACGACCCCTTCCTCGACCTGGCGGTGGAGAACCTCGGCAGCAACGCCCGCCGAGCCCTGATCCCGCTGACCTCGATTCGACAGATCCTGGTGGGGGCGAGCCCGCCGGTGCCCAGCACCCGCGAGCTGGAGCGGATGCCGCGGGTGGCGCTGCGCTTCGTCGATGGTCAAGTCGAGCGCGCCTACGTCGCCACCCCGGCACGGCTGCAGCGATTCGGTGCGGTCTGGGACCTGGTCGACCCCTCCGCCGAGCAACGGCGACTGGTGGGGGTCCCCTACACCGCGATCAAGGCCGCCTTCTACATCCGCCGCTGGGACAGCCGCCCCCCGGGACAGCGCCGGTCCGCGGGGACGGACGCCGGCGGCGAGACTGACGAGCTGGCGACGGTCCACGCCGCCCGGCTCCGCCGCCGCCTGGGTCGCCGGCTGCATCTGCCCGAGACCGGCCTGCTGGAGCGCATCCGCGGAGGTCTGCCCGACGGCGGGGAGGGGGTCGGCACCGCTGTCGAGGGTGCTCCCGACGAGGAAACGGCGGGGTGAGGGTGCTGGTGACAGGGGGGGCCGGTTTCATCGGCAGCACCTTGGTCGACCGCCTGCGGGACCGGGGCGACACGGTCGCGGTGGTCGATGACCTCAGCTCCGGGCGGCGGTCACTGGTCCCCCCCGGGGTTCCGCTCTACGTGGTCGACGTCACCGGCGCGTGGCTGGCGCGGGTGGTGGCGCGGGAACGCCCCGACGCCATCGTCCATCTCGCCGCCCAGATCGAGGTGCGCGCGTCCGTCACCGACCCCCACCACGATGCCACCGTCAACGTGCTGGGGACGGTCGCCGTGCTCACGGCCGCAGCCGACGCGGGCGTGCCGCGGGTGGTGCTGGCGTCCTCGGGGGGAACCGTGTACGGCGAGGCGGCGCTGGTCCCCACCCCGGAGGACCACCCCACCCGCCCCGCCTCGCCCTACGGCGCGGCCAAGCTCGCCATCGAGGGATACGGCCACGCCTTCAGCCAGCACTTCGGCGTGGCCACCATCTCCCTCCGCCTCGCCAACGTCTACGGTCCCCGCCAGAGCCCGCACGGGGAGGCCGGGGTGGTGGCGATCTTCGCCGAACGACTGCTTCGCGACCAGCCGTGCACGGTGAATGGGGACGGGCTCCAGACCCGCGACTACGTCTTCGTGGACGACGTGGTCGCGGCCGGCCTGGCCGCCCTAGAGCTGCCCGCCGGCGTGTACAACGTCGGCACCGGGATCCAGACCACGGTGGTGGCGATCCACGACCAGCTGGCCCGCCTGTGCGGCCGTGGGGCGAGCCCGCGGCACGGGCCTGCGCGTCCCGGCGACCTGCGCCGCAGCGCGCTGGACTCCGACCGGATCGCCCACGCCTGCGGCTGGCGGCCGCAGGTGACCCTGGCCGAGGGGCTGGAGCGCACCCTGGCGGCGATCGGCGAGGAGGTGCGGTCCGCGGCGCCGGGCGCCTAGCGGAAGCGGAAGGTGATCCGGCCCCGGGTGAGGTCGTAGGGGCTGAGCTCCACCCGCACCCGGTCTCCGATCAGCGTGCGGATGTAGTTCTTGCGCATCTTCCCGGAGATGTAGGCGAGCACGGTCTGGCCGGTCTGGAGCTCAACTCGGAACATGGCGTTGGGCAGGGGCTCCACCACCGTGCCCTCGAGCTCGATGGTCTCCTCCTTCTGCTCCTCGACCGGGGTCGGCTTCGACCGCGTGGGTCGGCCCGGGGCGCGCTGGATCCGACCGCGCATCGGCCGTCGGGCCACCCGTCACCTCCTTGTCGCACTGAATCGCGGGGCGCGCGGACGGATCCGCCCGCCACCCTCCCTTGCGATTGTACGCGCCCGCCGACCGGCCCCCCGGGACCGTGCTCAGCGCGCGAAGGTGATCGCGGTCTTGATGTCGTCCGGCCCGGGCGTGAACGCCTGCTGGAAGCGGGCCGCTGGGATCCGGCGGGTGACGATCGCGTCCAGCAGTCCCGGCCAGCGCGTGACCGCCTGCTGCAGCGAGGCGGCGGCCGCCTCGAAGTGTCGGCGGTTAGCATTGACCGTCCCGAAGATCAGCTTGTTGCCGAGCACGAGGTCCAAGTTGAGGGTGTCGGCGTCGAGCTGGATGGTGCGGTGGCCGGCGGTGACGCTGCTGAGACACAGGACTGCGTTGCGCCCGAGGGCCGTGATCGCGGCGATCGCTACCTGGGACGATCCGGTGGCCTCGAAGATCCAGTCGATGTTGCCGAGCTCGGCAGCCAGACCCGCCACCGGGTGCTCGTCGGCGTCCCAGAGCTGGGCCCCGGCCTCGGCCAGGAGCCGGGCGGGCAGCGAGTCGGGCGGGCTCTTGGCGATCACGGTGACGTCCAGGCTGCGCAGCCGCAGGAACAGCGCCGCCAGCAGCCCGACCGCCCCGGCGCCGCAGACGACCGCCCGTCGCGGGGCCCAGGGGAGCCGCGCCGCCTGGGCCGCGGCCGCCTCCAGGAGTCCTTTTTCGACGATGCTGGCGGGCTCCATCAGCACCCCGACCCGATCGAGCGACTCGGGGAGCGGGACGATGAACTCGGCTCGCTCGGTGGCGCGCTCGGCCATGTAGCCATCCCGGCCCTTGATGCCCCGCTCGGTGTAGTCGCCGGTGAGGCAGTCGTCGCTCTGCCCGGCTGCACACGGGGCGCAGGCCTGGGGACAGGGGCGGCGGACGGTGGCGACCACCAGCCGGCCCGGCTGGAGCGGGCTGCCGGCCGGGGCGCTGATCACCCGGCCCAGGTTCTCATGTCCCAGGACGAGCCGATCCCGGCCGGCCGGGGCGGCGCCGTAGCCCTCTGCGACGATCTCATGGTCGGTGCCGCAGATCCCCACCTCGACGATCGCGATGGTGACGTCGTCGGGACCGGCCTCTCCCCCCGAGGGCTGGTCGAGGTCAGCCAGCCGAACCGACTGGGCCTGACCGGGCGTGGTGACGATCGCCTGCACGAGTGGCCTCCTGGATGGATCCCGGGCCGCCGCCCGAGCGGGCCGGCGGCACGCTCACCCGGCTCCCTCATGGTGGCAGCCCCGAGGCGGCCGCGTCGGCCCGAGCACGGCGGCCGGCCACCCCCCCGCCACCCGCCGGAACACATCGGTATACTGCGCCCCACCCGTCAGCAGCGCGGCCGCGGCCGCGGCCGACCATGCACACGAGGCTGAGCTGAGCCACCATGGCCGACGTCCTTGAGATCGAGTCGCTCAAGACCCACATCCGCCAGCGTCACGCGGTCGTCCAGGCGGTCGACGGCGTGTCGCTGACGATCGGCGAGGGGGAGACCCTCGGCCTGGTCGGCGAGTCCGGGTGCGGCAAGACCATGACCGGGATGTCGATCATGAAGCTGCTGCCCCCGGGCGGCTACATCGCGGGCGGTCAGGTGCGGCTGAACGGGCGCGACCTCGTCCCCCTCGGGGAGCGCGAGATGCGACACGTGCGCGGCAATGAAGTGGCGGTCATCTTCCAGGACCCGATGACGTCGCTGAATCCGACCATGACGGTGGGGAACCAGATCGCCGAGGGTGTGCTGATCCACAAGGGCGTCAACCGCTCCCAGGCCCGGACCCGGGCGCTGGAGGTGCTCCAGCTGGTGGGGATGCCCCGACCCGAGGAGCGCATCAACTACTACCCGCATCAGCTCTCGGGCGGGCTGCGCCAGCGCGTCGTGATCGCGCTCGCGCTGGCGTGTGAGCCCAAGCTGGTGATCGCCGATGAGCCCACCACCGCCCTTGACGTCACCATCCAGGCCCAGATCTTGGATCTGCTCACCGAGCTCAAGCAGCGGCTCAAGATGGCGGTGCTCTTGATCACCCACGATCTCGGCGTGATCGCGGGACGCGCCGACCGGGTGATGGTGATGTACGCCGGCAAGATCGTGGAGACGGCGACCACCAGCGATCTGTTCGCCAACCGTCACCACCCCTACACCGAGGCCCTGCTGGCATCGATCCCGCGCTTGGACCAGATCCAGACCGAGCCGCTCTACAGCATCCCCGGGCTGCCGCCGGACCTCGCGCACCCGCCCACCTGGTGCCGCTTCCAGCCCCGCTGCCGCTACGCCACCCAGCTGTGTCGGGACTCGGAGCCGGAGCTGGGCGGCGCCGACCCCGGCCATCCGTACGCATGCTTCAACCCAGTCGGCCAGGTCGGAGCGTCCGCTCCGGTGGGTGCCGCCACCTAGCGGGAGGGACGAGGGGGTGACCACGACCGAAGCGACCCCGGCGTCGGGGGCTGCGCCCGTGCCCGGCGCCGCCTTCTTGGAGCTGCGTCATGTCGTCAAGGAGTTCCCGGTCACGGCGGGGAGCGTGCTGCAGCGAAAGGTCGGCAGCGTCAAAGCGGTCTCCGACGTCTCCTTCAGCGTCCGCAAGGGCGAGACCTTCGGCCTGGTGGGCGAGTCCGGCTGCGGCAAGACCACTCTCGGGCGCCTGATCGTCGCCCTGGACACGCTCGACGCCGGCCAGATCTGGTTCGACGGATCGGAGTTCTCCAAGCTCCACGGGCGCGAGCTGCGCCACCGCCGCCGCGACCTGCAGCTGATGTTCCAGGACCCCTACGCGTCGCTGGACCCGCGCATGCGGGTGGGCACGATCATCCGCGAACCGCTGGCGGTGCAGCGGATCGGGTCGCGCAAGGAGCAGGACGCCCGGGTCCGCGAGCTCCTCCAGGAGGTCGGCCTCAGCCCCAAGGCGGTCGACCTGTACCCGCACGAGTTCTCCGGGGGGCAGCGGCAGCGGATCGGCTTCGCCCGGGTGCTGACCTTGAACCCCAAGCTGATCGTGGCCGATGAGCCGGTCTCGGCGCTGGACGTCTCGATCCGCTCCCAGATCCTCAACCTCATGAACACCCTGCAGGAGCGGCACGACCTCACCTACATCGTCATCTCCCACGACCTGTCGGTGGTCAAGTACATCGCCAACCGGATCGGGGTGATGTACCTCGGCAAGCTGGTCGAGGTGGGCCCCAGCCAGGTGCTCTACGACCACGCCGCCCACCCCTACACCGCTGGCCTGATCGATGCCATCCCGATCCCCGACCCAGCGGTCGAGCGCAACAAGGGTGACAACACCATGCAGGGGGAGCTGCCCTCGGCGGTGAATCCGCCCAGCGGCTGCCGCTTCCGCACCCGCTGTCCCCGGGTGCAGGCCCTGTGCGCAGAGGCCGAGCCCCCGCTGCGCTCGTTCGGACCCGAGCACCTCGCCGCCTGCCACTTCCCGCTGCAGCCGGCGGCCTGACCGCGCCGCGCCCGCTCAGCTGCGGGGTGCCGGCGGTCCCGCGCGAAGGGGTGGTGGGACCGGCGCAGAGGGGACCATGGCCGGCCGTGCGCGCCCCAGCAGGCGCCCGCACGCCCCGGCAACGAACGTGGCCAGGGCGGCCAGGGCGAGCGGCCAGCCAAGCCCCTGCCAGCCTCCTTGGGTGAGCACCTGGGGGTCGCCCACCGGCAGCATCCGGCCTGCGGTCCGGGCCACCAGCTGCGCGAGCGGCGTGGCGCCGGAGGGGAGCGGCCGGTACTCCTCGGAGTACGGGACGGCGATCTCGCCGACCGCGACCAGTCGCGCCACTCCGACCGCCGCGATCCGGTAGCGATCGACTCCCGCCGGGAGCCGGCGCGGCCAGGCCCGGTAGAGGCCCGGCCCGACCTCGGTGAAGTCCAGCCGGATGACCCCGCCCGCGGGATCGACCAGCACCCCCGACACCGATCGGACCCCGAGCGCCGCGGCGCCCAGCGGGGCGAGGTCGAGCTCCAGCCACGGTGGCGACCCGGGCACCACCGTGGGCGGCGGCGGGGAGGGTCCAGCGCCCCGGTCGGCCCATCGCACGATGTCGTTCCACATCCCGGTGCGGCCGGTCCAGGCGCCGGCCCACTGTCCCCCAAGCCCTGGGATCCAGGCCACCACCCGCCCCAGCCCGAGCTGCCATTGCGCCAGGGCCGGGTCCAGCTGGCCGCTCGGGCCGCGGGCGAGCAGGTCCGCCTGGGCGCCGCTGGCGAGCTGGGTGAGGACGGTGCCGCTGAGGGCGGGCAGCCGACCGCCCGCGAGCGAGGCCACCAGCGGGCTGTCGCGGCCGGGCAGCACCCGGACCGAGCCGGTCACCGCCACCGGCTGGACCGCGATCCGGGCCTCGCGGGCGAAGATGCGGGGGAGCTGGCGGGCGGTGGCGGTGGCGTAGAAGTGACCGCCGGTGGCCCGGGCGATGGTGCGCAGCAGGGTGGTGTCGGCGCCGGCCCCGAGCGCCACGGTGGCGACCGTGATGTGGGCGCGGCGGAGCGCTCGCAATAGGGGCGTGTAGTCCTCCGGCTGGCTGATGCCATCGGTCATGAGGATCAGGTGCCGGATCGGGGCGGCGCTGCGCTCGATCTGGCGGCCCCCGGCCAGCAGCCCGGCGTAGATGTCGGTCCCGCCGGTGGCCTGCAGCCCGTCGATCGCGGCGACCACCCGCCGGGTCGCCGCGGCGCCGGCGACCCGCTGCATCGGCACCAGCAGGTGGGCGGCGACGTCGAAGTCGACCACCCCCAGGTCATCCCCGTGAGCGGCCACAAAGTGCGCCGTCGCCACCCCGGCGCGCTGGACCAGATCGATCTCCGGCACCCCTGCGACCGGCTCCGACATCGAGCCCGAGTGGTCGAGCACCAGCTCGATCGCGAGGTTGCCGTGCTGGAGGTTTCCCGGCACCCGGCTGGCGACCGGCAGCAGCCGCTGGAGGGGGCTCTGAGCGTAGCCGCCCAGGGAGAAGCTGTGGGGGCCCCCGAGCACCACCAGCCCCAGTCCTTTGTCGCGGACAGCGGCCGCCATCGCAGCGACCTGGAGCGTCGAGAGGGCGGTCGCCGGCACGTCGTCCAGGATCAGCGAGTCGAAGCCGGCATACCCGGCCGCGGTGCCGGGAAGACGACCCGCCGCGGTCGCCCGCACCCGCAGCCGCAGACCCCGCAGCAGGGAGACGAGGGGCGCGCCGGGACCGCGGCCGGGACCGACCGCGAGCACCCGCGGAGCTAGCCCGACATCGAGCACGGTCGCGAGCTCGTCGTTCTGGGGGATGGCGTCGCCGGGCAGGCGGATGCGCGCGGTCACCGCCGTCCAGCCCGGACCGGGGGCCACGAGCCTGAACTGGAGCGGGGTGTCGCCCGGATGGAGCACGAGCGTCCGCGCTCCGGCGGGGCGCCCGTCGAGCGACAGCACCAAGGTGGCCCTGGCGGTCACGGTGCTCCGCACGGTGACCGCCAGGGGGAGCGGATCGCCGGCGTGGAGCGTCGAGGGGGCCTCCAGCTGCGTGATCGCGGCATCGCGGCGGACGGGGCCGGTGAGCCGGACCCCGTCGATCTGGACGCGGCGCGCGCGGGCCTGGGGGACCGCGGCGAGGGTGTCGCCCGCGCTCGCCGCCCCATCGCTCAGCACCACCACCCGGCCTCCCGGGGGCGCCAGCGCGATCGCCAGGCGCACCCCGGCCGCGATGTCGGTCGCCCCCGCCGCCCGGCCGCGCAGGGGGTGCGTCGCCAGCCCCTGCGCCGAGGCCGCGAGCGCGCTCGCCGCGCGGCCGAACTCGACCACCCGGCAGGGACGGGGACAGACCGTGGCCAGTGAGCGGAACCAGAGGCCCTGCTCCGCCCGCATCCCCTTGTCGATCGACCAGGAGCGGTCGATCGCGAGCACGGTGACCGGTCGGGGCCGGGTCTCCAGCTCGGGCCCGGCCAGCCCGAGCACCACCAGCACCACCGCCGTCCCGGGCAGCAGCGTGAGGAGGAGGCGGCTCGGGCGCGGCCTGCGGGGGAGGTCCGGCCGCCTCCCCCGCAGGCCGACCAGCGCCAGCGGCACCAGCGCCAGCAGCCAGGCGGGATCGGTGAGCCGCAGCATCACGGCGGGGCCCAGCTTCGGCGGGACCTGGTCCACACCAAAAGCTCGAGCAGGAGCATCAGCAGGGCCGCGGCCAGCACCGGCGGGACCAGGCTGGGACCCGGGGCGGCCGCCACCGAGCGGCCGGTCAGGGCGAGGTCGACCGGGGTCGAGGGCACCACCGGGGGCGCCAGGTTGGCCGCGATCGATCGGGGTCGGAGCACCCCCGGACCGCTCTCGATGACGGTATAGAGGCCGGGGCGCGGCAGGGTCAGGGTCGCCGGCGCCCCCCGCAGCCGCAGCCGCTCGAGCAGGCGAGCGCCGAGCTGCAGGCGCAAGGAGCGGGCGCCGGGGGTGGCGTCCACCGTGATCGCGGTTCCACTCACGACCGCCGCGGGTGCCCAGCCCCACGCCCAGCGGACCACGTTGGCGAGCAGGATCGGGAAGGCGTTGAGCTGGGGAAGCTCCGATTGGCTGGGATCGAAGGCCATCACCGCGACCCGCTGCCGACCGTTGTCGCCGGCCGCCAGCAGGGGTCCCTGGGGACTCCAGACGACCGACTCCTCGGCCAGCGGAAGCCGGAGCTGGTGGGCCGCTCCGGTGGCGATCGCCCAGCCGGTGAGGTCGACGCCGTCCAGCAGGGACGAGCTCTGGTCGCTGCCGCTGACGACGGGGAGGGAGAGCACCCGCCCCACCCGACCGCCGGGGAGGCGGGGCGGGTCGATCAGCAGGAGGCTGGGGGCGGGGGGCAGGCGACCGGGAGGCAGCCAGCCGTCCAGCACCAGAAGGTCGCTGCCGCGGGCGTCGGCCGGGCGGTAGCTGCGGGGGGTCCGAAGCCGGAGCACGACGCCGGGGACCGCGGCCAGAGCCCGCGCCACCGGCAGGGCGTCGCCCGGGGTTCCCACCAGGGTCACGACCGTGGGCGACGGCGCCCCGTCGAGGCCGGGCACGGTGACGAAGGCCTGGGCGGCGTCCGGGAGCGGGTCGCTCACCCCGAGTCGCAGGCGCACCTGCTCGCCCGGCAGGGCGGTGAGGACGATGGCGGCCCGCGACCCGGCCGGGACGCTCACCCGTCCCTGGAGCACCCGACGGCCCCCGACGTAGGCGGTGTAGGGGTCCGTGCGCGCCACCGGGGCCGTGCTTCTCACCCACGCGACCACGGCACAGAGGCCGCCCGCGCCCAGGCCGCAGCGCGCGCTGGCGCCGGCGAACCCCTGGCCGACGATCCGGCGGCCGACCACGATGGTCGTGACGGTGGCCCGGGCCCCCCGCAGCGGCGGGAGCGCGTCCTCGGGGGCGCGGAGCACGATGACCCGGTCCTGCGGACCCTTCAGCAGGCCCGCCGCGAGCGCCACCGCCAACCCCAGGCGATCGGGCGCCGAGGTCGCTCGGAGCCGGCGGAGGGCACCCGGGACCGTGGCCGCCGTCCCCCGAAACCACACCGAGGGTTGGCCGCCGGACACGATGATGGACACTGGCATGGACGACGGCAGCGGGCGCGCCAGCTGCGCCACGCGCGCGCGCGCGGCGGCCAGGCGACCCCCCACGCTCATCTGGGCCGAGTCATCGACGACGACGACTCGGCCCGGTGCCGGCGCCACCGCGACCCCGGCGGGATGGGTCAGCGCGAGCACCAGCAGCACCAGCGCCAGGACCTGAAGCAGCAGCAGCAGGGGCAGGCGCGGGAGGGCGAGGCGGCGGGGGGGCGGGGCGAGCGTCGCCTCCAGCTGGCGCCAGAGCATGAGGCTGGGGACCTCGTGCACCGGCCGCCGGTCGGAGCGCAGGTGCAGCACCACCAGCGGGACCAGCAGCGAGAGCCCGGCGAGGGGCCACAGGTTCAGCAGGCTCGTGGCGGGATCACCATGGTGCCGCGAGCAGCCATCCGACCGGCTGGAAGTAGCCGAGCAGCAGGCGCTGCTCGGGCGCGGCGAGATCGTTGGTGGTGGGCGGGACGTAGGCCAGGGTCGAGCGCCCGCCGCCGCCGCCGCCCTCCAGGGCCAGCCAGCGTGCCGGCCCCAGTCCGGGGCTGGGGGCCCGGCCCGCGCTCACGGCGTCCGCGCCGGTCGCGCGCTCGACCGGGGCCGCTCCCGACGCGAGCAGGACCCGCCGGGCCGCCGGCCCCAGGCCGGCAGGCCGGCCCGGGCTGGCCCCGCTGGCCGCCCGCGCCTGGCCACCGCGAGTGCCCCCTCCGCGGGTGCCGGTGGCTTCGTCCCCCCGGGTTCCCGCGATCGGACGCCCGCCGATGCCGGCTCCCCTGATCTGGTGCGCCGTCCGGGTCCCGCTCCGCGGGGTCGGTGGGGTGCGCCGAGCCGCGCCGCCGCTCCCGGGCCGACCGCCAGCGCCGGACCGGGACCCGGCGGCGGGGGCCCGCCGCCGGGCGCCGGCATCCGCCGCCGGAGGGGCGGGGCGGGGCGAGACACCTCGGCCCGGCCTGCCCGCTGGAGGGCGCGGGCGAGCGGAGCCTCCCCCGGCCGCGGTCCGCCCCGCCCGGGTGCCGGCGCCGCCGATGGTCGGGGCGGGACCCGCGGCCCCGGCCCGGCCCGACCCCGGTCCCGGAGCGCGGGCGTCGCCCGGGCCCGGGCGCACCGGCGGTCCCGCCCTGGCGGCGACGATCGCCGGCCCCGCCGCGGGCGCGGCCGGCAGGCCGCCGACCGGCTCCCCAGCCGCGAGGGTGCTCGGGGACCGCGAGCCGACCGAGCGGAGCGGAATCCCCGCGGTCGGGGCGCGCCCCAGCCGGGGCGCTTCGGGCGGGACAACTGCCCGGAGCGCCCCGGCGCCACCTCGCCGCGGTCCCAGCCGGGGCGGTCGCGAGCCCGGCCCGGCGGCGCCCGTCGGCCCGAGCACCGCCGCGCCGGTCGAGGAGGAGGCCGAGCCCCGCCCCCGGGCCGGGGGCGGACCCGCGATCGCCGTCAGCGCCGCCAGCACGGTCAGCGCGAGCGCCAGCAGCACCCACTCCAGCGGGGCCCGCCGCGCCACCGCGCGAGCGAAGCCCAAGCTCTCGGTGACCACGGCGGACGCCTCCACCACCACCCGGTCGGAGAGGCCCCCCGGGCTCCGGGAGAGGCGCTGGATCTCGAGGGCGGTCGCGCTGCGCGCCGCCAGGCCCAGGTCGTGGTCGATGAGCCGGGCGGTGGCGGCGACCGCCGGCCGACGATGGATCCCCCAGAGCACGCCCGCCACCGCGATCACGCCGGGGACGAGGATCCCCACGCGTGCCGGCGCGGCCCCCGCGGCGGCGGCCACCAGTCGCAGCCCCACGCCGATCGCCGCGGCCAGCAGCAGCTGGCGACGGACCAGCGGCACCAGCCGGCGACGGCCGACACGCGAGCACCAGCACGCCAGCGCATCGCGCAGGCCCGCCTCCGTGATCGCCCCCGGGCGCGCCCGCGGCACCACTTTGACCACGTCGCGCGCGTCAGCTTCAAGCCAGCGTGCGACGCCCGCGATGGTCATGGGGAGAGACACTCTGTGCGGCGGCGGAGTTCTGGGATGGTACCACCGCCCTAAGCCGGCGGCGGCCGGAGGCGTTGCTGCACGCCGCCAGCCGATCGGCGATGGCGGCTCCAGTCGCCGCTATCATCTCCAGGTCATGGCGAGCCGGGACCCGGTGAGCGCCGCGGCGGTCGAGACCCTCACCCCCACCGAGTTCCGGCGTGTGGCGGGCGCGATCCAGCAGCGCGTCCAGGCCCAGATCGTGGGCCAGGCCGAGGCCGTTCGGGGCGGCTTGATCTGCCTCATCGCGGGCGGCCACGCTCTGCTGGAGGGTGTGCCCGGTCTCGGCAAGACCACGATGGTGCGTGCCTTCGCCGCCGCGCTCGCTCTGGAGCAGCGCCGCATCCAGTTCACCCCCGACCTGATGCCGGCGGACATCACCGGCACCACCGTCATGGTGGAGGAGCCGTCGCGATCGCCGCGGCTTCGCTTTCAACCCGGACCCCTCTTCGCCAACCTGGTGCTGGCCGATGAGATCAACCGTGCCTCGCCGCGGACGCAGAGCGCCCTGCTGGAGGCGATGCAGGAGGGGGCGGTCACGCTGGCGGGGGTCAGCCACCCCCTGCCCCGTCCCTTCTGCGTGATGGCCACCCAGAATCCGGTCGAGATGCACGGCACCTATCCCCTCCCCGAGGCAGAGCTGGACCGTTTCTTCCTCAAGCTACGCTTCGAGTTCCCCACCCCGGCCGAGCTGGCCACGATCCTGACGCAGGCCACCCTGCCCAGCCCCCCCGCCCCCCCGCCGGTCGCCGACTCCCCGTTGCTGCAGCGCATGCACCGTCTGGTGCGGCAGGTACCCGTCGCCTCGCACGTGCTCGACTATGTGAGCCGGCTGGTGCTGGCGCTGCAGCCCCACGGGGCCGCCGCTCCGATGGTGCGCGACTTCGTGCGGCTGGGGCCGAGCCCGCGCGGAGCGCAGGCGCTGAGCCTCGCCGGCCGGGTCACCGCGCTGCTCGGAGGGCGTCCCAACCTCGCCTTCGAGGACGTCCGCGCGGCGGCGGTTCCGGCCCTGCGTCATCGCCTGGTGCTGACGTTCGACGCGGTTCGCCACGGGGTGACGCCCGAGGCGATCATCGCCGATGCGCTGGACCGGGTTCCCGAGGAGGCACGCTGAGGCGCCACCAGCGGCGCCGCGGGCCGGCAGCCAGGAGGCCCGCGGCGCGGTCGCGGGCGAGACCGGCCCTGCTGGAGTCCGAGACCGTGCGCCAGCTGGAGCGCCTCAGCCTGGCCTTCCTCGACGCGATCGTGGCGGGCGTGAGCGGACAGCGCGCCGGACCCTCGGCCGCCACCGGGATCGAGTTCGCCGACTACCGCCCGTACGCTCCCGGCGACGACCTGCGTCGGATCGACTGGCACCTGTATTCGCGGCTGGGTGAGCTGATGATTAAGGTCGCCCCCGAGGAGGGGCACAACGACCTCGCCGTCCTGGTGGACGCCAGCCGCTCGATGGAGTACGGCCAGGCCGACAAGCTCTGGCACGCACGCCGGATGGCTGCTGCCTTGGGCACCGTCGCCCTGCTGCGAGCCGACTCGGTGCGGGTGCACGTGCTTCGAGACGGCGCGGTGGAGTCGAGCGACCGGCTCGAGGGCCCCGGGCTGCTGATCGCCCTCACTCGGGAGGTGGAGCGCCTGCCCGGGGGAGGCGGGACCGACCTCGGCGCGAGCCTGCGCGCCTATCGCCGGCAGCAACCGCCGGTGGACCTGGCGGTGCTGCTCAGCGACGCTCTGGTCGACCCCACCGACCTCAGCGCGGCGCTGGCTGAGCTCGCCGACTCGAGTCGGGCGGCCAGCCTGCTCCACGTGGTGGACCGATGGGAGACTGGCACCGGGCTGCGCGGCGAGGTCCGGCTGCGCGACAAGGAGACCGGAGGGTGGATGGACGTCGACCTGAGCAGCCGCGCGGCCGCCGCCTACCAGCAGCGCTTCCAGGAGTTCTGCGCGGACGTGGCCGACCGCTGCCAAGCCGCCGGCGTTCGCTACCTGCGGGCTCCCACCGAGGTCGAGCCACTCGACCTGCTCACCACCGGCGCCCGCGACATCCGGCTGGTGGGCCGGTAGCCGCCGCCCGGGGCCGCCTCGGTGGGGGGGCGGACGACGCCGCCGTCCCGTGGCCCAAGGCGCCCATCCCCGGAGCGCGATCGGGGCGCGTGGCAGACCTCGGCCTCTCGGGTGGGGGCGCGACCGCCGACCTCCAGCTGGCCCGCGGACGCGGGGGCGGGGCCGCCCTCAGCGGCGCTGCAGCCTCACCTCCAGCGCGTCGCGCATGGCGTCGCCGATGAAGTTGAACGCGACCACCGTGAGCACGATCAGGGCGCCCACGGGCCAGATCAGCCACCAGTAGCCGGCGAAGGTGTAGTTCACTCCATCCGAGAGCATCTGGCCCCAGTTGGCGGCGGGCGGGGGGATGCCCAGGCCCAGATAGCTGAGGTAGGCGACCAGCAGGATCGCGTCCGCCACCTGGAAGGTGGCATTGACCACGATCGTCCCGAAGGCGTTGGGAATGATGTGGCGGAGGATGATCCGGCGCGAGCCACCCCCCATCACCCGAACCGCCTGGACGTACTCCCGGGTGCGCAGGCTGAGCGACTCCCCCCGGATCAGACGGGCCGGAACCAGCCAGGCGATGAAGGCGATGACGATGATGAGGAGCGGGACGCTGGGAACGAAGATGGTGGCGAGGAAGAGCAGCAGGAACAGCGAGGGGATGGCCAGGAACGCGTCCACGATACGCATCATGAAGTTGTCCATCCAGCCGCCCAGGAACGCCGCCACCGCCCCGTAGAGAACCCCGAAGGTGGTCGCCAGCAGCGCCGCCGCGAGGCCGACCTCCAAGGATGTCTGGCCGCCCAGCATCAGCCGCCCCATCTCGTCGTAGCCGACATTGTCGGTGCCCAGCAGGTGGTGGAGATTGGGCGCCACGGTGGTCTGGTTGAGGTTCACGTGGACCTGGTCGGTGTGGTAGATCAGCGGGCCCACAAAGCAGAACAGGACCATGAAGATGACCACTCCGACCCCGACCACGGCCAGCTTGTTCTGGATGAAGACCTCGAAGACCAGCCGGAGCAGGCTCCCCGATGCCCCCGCCTCGCCGCCCTCGGGGAGGGAGGTCCCGATCGCAGCCGGCACGATCACGTCGTCGGCGATGTCGGGGTTGGTCAGCACGGCTCAGAGCCCCCAGGTCAGCGGCTGCGGGACGGACATCACGCGTACCGGATCCGGGGGTCGACGGCGGCGTAGAGGACGTCCGCGACCAAAGATCCCAGCACGGTCGCCACCCCGGTGATCAGAGTCACCCCGAGCAGGATTGGATAGTCCTGCTGCTGGGCTGCATTCCAGAAGAGCAGCCCCATGCCCGGGTAGTTGAAGAGCGCCTCGGTCACCAGCGCCCCGCTGATGATGCCGGGGAGCGACAGACCCAGCAGCGTGATGATGGGAATGACGGCGTTGCGCAACACGTGGCGGAAGAGCACCCGGGCCCCGCCCGCCCCCTTGGATCGGGCGGTGCGGACGTAGTCCTGGACCATGTTCTCCAGCATCGAGGAGCGCATGTACCGGCTGAAGAAGGCGACGTACACCAGGGTCAGGGTCGCCACCGGGAGGATCAGGTTGGTGGCCTGGTCCCAGAGCGGCACGGTCCCGTCCGGGCCGGTGGGCGGCAGCCACTGCAAGGTGGCGCTGAAGATGATGATCAGGATCAGGCCGAGGAAGAACGTGGGCATGGCGTAGAAGAGAAAGGCCCACCCGGTCAGCACGTAGTCGTCGATCCGATTGCGCCGGATCGCCTGCCAGATGCCCAAGGTGACCCCGATCAGGACCGCCAGCAGGGTCGAGATCCCGACCAGGACCGCGGTCCGGGGCATGTTCTCGCTGAGCAACGAGTCCACGCTCTGGTTGAGCTTGAAGGAGAAGCCGAGGTTGCCGCGGAGCAGCTGGCCGACCCAGGTGATGTACTGGATCGGCAGGGGCTTGTTCAGCCCATACTCCTTGTTGAAGGCGGCGATCGCCACCCGGGTGGCGCGCTGCCCGAGCACCGCCCGCGCCGGCCCGCCGGGCAGCAGGTGGAGCAGGATGAACACGATGATGGTGACGCCCACCACCACGATCCCGGCCTGGATGACGCGGCGGATCAGATAGCCCGTCATGACGTGACTGCTGGCCTCCTCCGGCGGTCAGTGGGGGCCGTCGCCGGGGGCGGCGGCCCGGGTATGGGGAGACCATCCCCCACCCCTGGTCGGGTAATGATAGCCGGGATCCCGCCGGCTGTGGGATCCGATCCGGGACCGAGTCGACACGAGGCGGGCGCTGGCTCCCCCCTCCCCACAGCCTGCCCGTGTCCCCAGCTCGCCCCCGATCGTGAGGGAAGGTCCGACGTCCCCCGCGAGGGGTGGCCTCGCCCGGCGGGCGGGTCCGCGTGGGGGGCCCGGCCGCACCGGCCGGGCCCCGTCCGGGTCGTTCTCAGCCTCTCAGGACGAGAGGCTCCAGTCCTGGGGATAGATCTGAAAGTAGGGGTCGTTGGCGGTCGAGATCGCCCCGTGCAGCTTGGGGCTGACCTCGTTGAGGTAGTCGCCCTCCGGCAGCCAGACCACCGGCAGGTTGAGCGCCAGGTAGTTCTCGTACTTGTGCATCGCCGTCAGCGACGGAGAGGCATGGGTGGCGGAGATGTAGAGGTCGGCCTGGCGGCTGGCATAGGTGCCGTAGTTGGCAGCTCCGTGGCTGGCCCAGAGCTCGCCGCCGGTGGGCTCGTAGTCGGGCTCGAAGGACCAGACCCCCCACCACTGCATGTCCCACTTGCACCCGGGCCCGCCGGTCTTGGTGCAGGGAGTGGCGGCGGTCGTGATCACGGTGCCGAACGGGGCCTGGCTCAAGTTGAGCTTGATCCCGGCCAGCGAGGCTGCCGACTGCAGCTCCTCAGCGATCTGGGTGGTCGCCACCTGGCCGCTGGAGTACTGCAGGTTGAAGCTGAGCGAGGTCCCCTTGGCGATGCCGCTGCCGCACTGGTGGGAGCCGGTGCCGGGCTTGGCGCAGGTGGACACGCCGCTGGGCCTCACCGTCCAGCCGTGGCTCGCCAGCAGCGACTTCGCCGCCGACGGGCTGTAGGGATAGGGATTGTCCTTCTCGAAGCTGTCCACGAAGGGGTTGGCGATCGCCTGCGGCACCGGGCCGTACCCGGGAGCGGCGTAGCCCTTCTCGATGTCCTTGATGATCGCCGGCTGGTTGACCATGTGCTGGATCGCCTGGCGGATGTAGAGCTGCTTGAAGATCGGCCCGGTCTTGGGGTTGTGGAAGTTGTAGGGGAAGTAGGTGTCGGTGTAGGTGGGGTTGGGCACCAGCGTCCAGCCCTCATGGGCCAGCAGCGACTTCTGGGCGATGTCCTGGATCGGGATGTAGCCGAAGTCCACCTGGCCGGAGCGCAGAGCGTCGTACTCAGCTGTGTCGCTGGTGTATGGCTGCAGCACCACCTTGGCGATGGTGGGCTTCTCCGGGCCCGAGTAGGCCGAGTTCGGCACCATCGCGGTGTAGCCGGTGGCCGGCAGGTAGGTGCTGAGCTTGAAGGGGCCGTCGACCACCTGCCAGAGCGGATTGGTGGTGTAGGTGGTGGTGATCTTGGACTCGGAGTCGAGGAACTTGTAGACCGCCTGGGCGCCGCTGGTGGTCTGGTCGTAGTTGCCCACCGGTCCCGACGCCGAGGTCTCGTCCCAGACGTGCTGGGGCATCGGGATGATCTGGCTCAGCTCGTTGTACTGCAGCCAGTAGGGGCTGTAGACGCCCTTGAACGTGATCGACATCTTGGTCGGGCTCGCGACCGCAACCGACTTGATGTTGAAGGGCCAGTCACCCGGAACGCTGGCTCCCCAGTCCTGCGGGTTGGCCCGCAGCAGGTTGATCCAGAAGGTGGCGTCGCGGGTCGTGACCGGCTGCCCGTCCGACCACTTGTAGGATTTCAACGTGATCGTCGCCACCGTCTCGTGGGACGAGTTGACGGCGAAGGTGGCGGGATTGGCCAGACTCAGAGTTGGGTTCAGCTGCGCCTTGCCGTTGGCGCCGAACCAGTAGAGCGGACGCCACATCTGATAGCTGAACTGCTGGCCGTTGGCGACCGTGAACACCCCGCCACTCTCCAGCGGGAAGATGTAGGTGGGATAGACGCCGGGAAGCTCGGCGTAGGTGGCGATCCCACCACTGGTCGGCGCGGCATGGACCGCCGCCGTTCCCAGGGCCGCCGCGAGCAGCGCGGCACCGGCTGCCCCCGCTCCCAGAAGCCGTTTGATCGGAAGGTGTGCTCTCACTTTGGTTGGATCTCCTCCTGAACTGGACCCGGGTCGGTCCCCGCATCGGACCGGGAGGGATCCCGGTCACGGCCGACCCCGGCTCGGGGCGCCCACACTCTAGCAGCGGGTCTGTAGCCGGACAATGCTTCCGCAGCGCACCCGGGGCCGAGGGCGGAGGTCGCCGATCCCGGGCGGGATCCGCTCGGTCGCCCGGGGACGGTCGCCGACCACCCGACGCTCGTCCTGGACCACCTCACGGTGAGCCCACAGTACGCTGCGAGTCGTCCCCCCCGCGTCGCCCGTCAGGGTGATCTTCGGGGAGCGGAGCGCTCGGGGGCGGGATGGAGCAGCCCCAGCCTCCAGGCCCGCAGGACCGCGGCGGCGCGGTCGTTCGCCCCCAGCTTCTCCATGATGTGACGGAGGTGGGTCTTGATCGTGTTCTCGCTCACGAACAGCTGGGATGCGATGGCGCGGTTGGAGAGCGCCTGGGCCACCAAGGCGAGCACCTCCAGCTCCCGGCGGGTGAGCTGCGAGCCGACGGGCAGGGCGGCGCCCGGCCACGGCTCCCGCTCGCTCCCCTGAGCCCGAAGGTCGAGCAGCGACTCCCCCGCGGCGACCCGACGGATCGCCCCGGTCAGGGTGGCGCGGTCGACGTCCTTTAGGAGATAGCCGCGGGCCCCAGCCTGAAGGCTGGGGATGACATAGGCCTCGTGGTCGAAGGTGGTGAGCATGATCACGCGGATCTGCGGCGCGATCGCCTGGAGGGCGCGGAGCGCGCCGATCCCATCCGTGCGCGGCATCTGCACATCCATCAGGACCACGTCCGCCGCCCGCTCCACCGCCAGCGCCACCGCCCGCTCCCCGTCACCCGCCTCCCCCACCACGGCGAAGTCTGTCTCGATCTGGAGCATGGTCACCAGCCCCTGGCGGACCACCGGGTGATCGTCGGCGACCACGATCCGGATCACGGCCGTGGCTCAGCCACGCCCACCGGAGGCGAGGGCGAGCGAGGTGGGAGCGGGGAGCGGCTCCGACGCCGCCGCGCCCAGGGCGAGGTCGGTCGCCAGCGGCAGCCGTGCCTCGACCACGGTCCCCCGGCCGGGGCGGCTGTGCACGGTGAGGGCGCCGCCGCAGCCCGCCGCCCGCTCCGCCATCGAGGTCAGTCCGAAGGATCGCCCCCGCTCCGGGCGGCCGTCGGGGCGCAGGGCCGGGGGGGTGAACCCGATCCCATCGTCCCGGACCCGCAGGCGCAGGCCGGCGGGCTCGGCGATCAGGGTGACCGAGATCGCGCTCGGCCTGGCGTGCCGCACCGCATTCCCGACCGCCTCCTGGGCGATCCGGAAGAGCGCCACCTCGACCGTGGTGGGAAGGCGGAGCCCGGCCACCCCCCGGCCCCGGACGGTGGCCGCGACACCACTGTCGGTCCGCACCCGCGCCAGCTCCTCGCGCAGCGCCCCCACCAGGCCGTTGCGCTGGAGCGCCTCCGGGCGCAGGTCATAGACGGAGCGGCGCGCCTCCTGCAGGTTGCGGCGCGCCAGCTCGGTCGCCTGGCGCAGGGCGGCTCGGGAGCGGTCGGGGTCGCGATCGAGCCAGCCCTCCGCCCCCTGCAGCTGGGTAACGATCCCGGCGAGCCCCTGGGCCAGGGTGTCGTGGATCTCGCGCGCGAGCCGGTTGCGCTCGTTCAGGGTCCCCAGCTCCTGGCTGTCTGCGAAGAGCTGGGCGTTGCGAAGCGCCAGGGCCAGTTGGCCGCCCACCACCTGGAGCAGCTCCAGCTGGCGCGGGGCGACCGCGCCGTCGTGGCCGCGATCGAGGGCCAGGCCGCCGAGCCGCGCGCCTCCCGAGTCGAGCGGGATCAGGAGCCAGGGCCCGCGGACGGTGCCAGCCTCCCCGGCGGGTCCGGTCCACGCCGGCCACCCCGGCGGCAAGACCGCCTCTCCGGGCGCCGCGCCCGCCCGTCCCGCCACCCGTCCCGGGGGCGGCTGGAGGCTGTCGAGGCAGTACACGGCCGCCCCCTGCAGGTGGAGCACCTGGGCGAGGTAGTCGGCCGCGGTCTGGGCCACGTCCGCCACCATCAGCGAGCGGCCGAGCTCGGTGGCGAGGGTGTAGAGCATCCCCAGCTCCTGGTTGCGGTCCCGCAGCTCCTGGGTGCGGCGCTCGACCCGGCGCTCCAGCTGGCGGCGGCCCCCCTCGATCTCGCGCCGCTGCACGAACAGCCGTCGGCGCATGCGCTCCAGCGTCCGCTCCAGACGACCGATCTCGTCGCGGCGCTCCGACACCGCGACCGGCGTCTCGAGATCGCCCTCGGCGATCCGCCCCGAGGCCACGGTGAGCGCCACCAGCGGGCGCAGGGCACGCCGAGCGAAGGTCCCCGCGATCACCGCCACCAGCACCGCCAGGGCGATCACGAAGGGCACCAGCAGCGCCATGGTGCTGGTGAGCCCGCTGCGGATGCGGCCCGAGAGCAGGAGCACGCTCGCCTGCAGGGCCTGGGTCGGGGCGGCCACCCCAAGACTCCACTCGCTGGTTGGCAGGGGAGCGTAGAACAGGCTGGTCGGCACCCCGCCGAGACGTACCCGCGCCTCGCCGGCGAGCCCCAGGGTCATCGCCTCGGCGACCGGCGCCAAGGTGGGCCGCCCCGCCGCCAATCGCACCGGGGACTGCCCGGTCCAGTTGCGGGGGAGGCCGAGGGCCACCCGGCCGGTGCCGGCGACGCTGAGCAGGCGGCCGTCGCTGCTGATGAGGAAGGCGTAGGCGCCGTGGGTGGCCGCCGGGGGGCTGCTGAGGAACTGGACGGCGAGGTTGTGCACCGGGATGTCCGCCCCCAGCGTGAACGGCGTGCCCGCGGCCGAGTGGTCCTGGGTGATCACGGTGACCGTGGGGCCGCCGACCAGCGGATTGTCGTAGACCCGCGACCACACCAGCTGGGGTGTCTCCTCGCCCACCAGGCGGCGCCAGACGTACGGCGGCTGGAGCCCCAGCATCTGGCGGCGCACCGCCGTCTGGACGATCCCCGGCAGCGGCAGCACCGCCGCGTGGGCGAAGGGGGCCGCCCGCCCGACCGCGCCCACCGGGGCCACCTGGAGATAGGGACCGGCGCGCAGCCAGACATCGGCGACCTCGGGGTGGAGCTGGGTCACCAGCGCCATCGACGGGCCCAGCAGCGGCATCACGGCGGCCAGCCCGCCCGACCCCGTCACCCGCGCCCCGGGCTCGGTGACGAGGTCGCTCTCGGAGGCGAGCTGGGACCCCCCACCCCCGCCGGCGGGGGCGGGGATCAGCGACCGCTCCGCCTCCCCCCGCAGCATCGAGAGCTCGTCCTGGATCGAGACCAGGTCCTCGTTGACGGTCGCGGCCCGGGCCTGCACCAGCTCGGCGAGGTGGGCGTCCTGCTCCGCGACCAGACCCCGGTCCGCGCTCCGCAGCGCCCCGGAGTTGAGGCCCTCGAGCGCGGTCAGGCTGGCCACGCTGAAGATCGCCAGCGGCACCACCGACACCGCCAGCATCACGAAGAGGACCTGCCGGCGCAGCCCGCCCCGGCGCCATCCGGCCGCGCGCCCGCGACCCGCGCGCGCGCTCACTCGTCCGGCACCTGCCCCCCCCGCTCCCCGGTGCCGTCCGCCGATCGGGTCGCCGTGCAGGTCGCCGGCCATCTGCAGACCTTGGTCCAGTCCTGTGACGGGCCGCGGAGATGTGGAGCGGGCCGCGGCGGGGCTCACTGTACACGCAGGCCGCTGCGGGCGGGGTGACCCGATCGGCGCTGCTCGGGTCGTCGTGGCAGGATCGCCGCATGCCACCTCGCCCGCCCCGGGTCCTGGTCGCCCCCAACGCCTTCAAGGGAAGCTGCTCCGCCGAGGTCGCAGCCCGGGCGATGGCGCTCGGGCTCACCGACGCCTGGCCCGGAATCCAGCCGGTGCTGCTCCCCCTCGCCGACGGCGGAGACGGCTTCCTCGCGGTGCTGGTGCGGGGCACCGGTGGCCGGGTCACCCGGCATCAGGTGGCCGGGCCCCTGGGCAGGCCCCACCGAGCCCCGCTGGGGTGGCTGGGCGGACCGGGACCCGCGACCGCGGTGGTGGAGCTGGCCTCCGCCTGCGGCCTTCGCCTGGTGGGGACTCCGACGGTCGAGAGCAGCCTTCGCGCCAGCACCGTTGGCCTCGGCCAGCTGATCCGGGTCGCCCTCGACCGGGGTGCCCAGCGCCTTCTGATCGGGGTGGGCGGCAGCGCCAGCACCGACGGCGGGGCGGGATGCCTGGCGGCCCTCGGCCTTGGGATCGTGGACGGGCGGGGCCGGCCGGTGGTGTCTGGAGGCGGCCGCCTCGCCGAGGTGGCGACGCTCGACCGCACCGGCCTCGACCCGCGGCTGGCGCGCATCCCGATGGTGGTGGCGGTCGACGTCCGCAACCCCCTGCTGGGACGCAGCGGCGCCGCCCGGGTGTATGCGCCCCAGAAGGGGGCCGACCCGAGCGCGGTCGAGCAGCTGGAGCAGGGGCTGCGGCGGTGGGCACGGCTGCTCTCGCCGGGGGGACGCGATCTCAGCCCCCAGTCACCGGGAGCCGGGGCCGCCGGGGGGACCGCCTTCGGCCTGGCCGCCGGCCTGGGCGCGCAGCTCGCCCCGGGCGCGGTAGTAGTGGCGGAGCGGGTCGGGCTCGACCGCGCCCTGAGCTCAGCCGGCCTCGTCCTCACCGGGGAGGGCCGGCTGGACCACCAGAGCCTGTTCGGCAAGGCGACCCAGCTGGTGGCGGAACGTGCGGCCCAGGCGGGGACCGCCTGCGCTGTGCTCTGCGGAAGCGTGGAGCCGGGCGCCGAGCGGGCGCTCGCGCGGATGGGAGCCACCGCGCTCCCGCTCGGCGACGGCCCGCGCACCCTGGCGGACGCGGTCGAGGCCACTCGATCGGACCTGCGCCGGGCGGCGGCCAGAGCCGGTCGGCTCTGGCGCGCCGGCTGCACCGGTCAGTCGACCGGGGTGACCCACTCCCGGTACTTCTCCACCTTGCCCCGGACCACGTCGAAGTAGAGGGACTGGAGCCGGGTGACGTAGGGGCCGATCCGCCCGTCGCCGACCGGGCGCCGGTCCACCTCCACCACCGGCGACACCTGCGCCCCGGTGCCACAGAGGAAGACCTCGTCGGCGGTGTAGAGCTCGCTGCGGTCGACCGGGCGCTCCTGAACCGGCAGCCCGAGGTCCTCGCTCCACAGCTGGAGCACGGTCGCCCGCGTGATGCCCTCCAGGATGTTGTCGGTGACCGCCGGGGTGACCAGCGTTCCGGAGCGGACCAGGAACAAGTTCTCGGCGCTGCCCTCGCTGACGTGGCCGTCGGCGCCGAGCATGATCGCCTCGTCGAAGCCGTTGTCGAGCGCCTCGCTCTTGGCCAGGGCGGCGTTGACATAGCTGCCGGTGATCTTGGCCCGTGCCGGGGCCATGCAGTCGTCGATCCGGCGCCAGCTGGACACCATGCAGCGAAGGCCGTTGCGAATGTCCACGTAGTCGCCGAATGGGGCGGCATAGACCAAGAACCCGTCGCGCACGCCCCCCAGACGGACCCCGATCTCCTCGCCCGCCTTGTAGACCAGCGGGCGGATGTAGGCATCGGTCTCGAAGCGGTTGCGGCGAAGCAGCTCGACCGTCAGCGCCAGCATCGCGTCCGGCTCCATCGGCACGGTCATCTGCAGGATCCGGGCGGACTGCCGCAGGCGGGCGAAGTGCTCGGGCCCGCGGAACACGAGCAGGCGCCCCTGCGCCTCGCTCCAGTACGCGCGAATCCCCTCGAAGCAGCCGGTGCCGTAGTGGAGCGCATGGGTCATCGGCCCGATGTGGCACTCGGCATAGGCACGAAAGTCGCCATCGAAGTGGACGATCGCCTCGGACTGGACGAATTCGTCGAGCGAGCGGACCGGCCGGGGGGCCCTCGCTCCAGCTCTCACCTGGACCGCCACCTGCCACCTCCACGCTCACTCGCCCGTGCCCGATCCCGGGGCGGCCACCGTGGCCAGTATATCGGCGCGCGGCTCACGCCGGGCCGCCCGCCAGCGCCCCCGGTGCTACGATCGGCCCGTTCATGCGCGCCCCGCGCCTTCGTCCGAACGCCACGCGCTGGCTGGTCCCCGGGCTCCATGTCAAGCGCTGGCTGGCGCTCACGATCTTCGGGGTCGTTGCCGTCAGCCTCGGTGTGAGCTACGCCCTGCGCGAGTTCTACCTGCACGCGCGCCTGCCTGGATTCACATTCTGGCTGACGCTCCAATTCCTTCCCCGGCTGGTCCGCGCCCTGATCTTCGCCGTGGTCGGGGTCGGCGCCATGGTCTGGGGGATGGTCAAGCTGGGGCAGTCCCTGCTGAGCCCCTTCGTCCCCGGGGGGGACAAGCGCCTTGTCGAACGCCTGTACGATTTCCGGCGCCTCGGCAAGGGCCCTCGCGTGGTGGCGATCGGAGGGGGCACCGGCCTGTCGACCCTGCTGCGAGGGATCAAGCGGCACACCGGCAACGTCACCGCCCTGGTCACCGTCGCCGACGACGGCGGTAGCTCGGGACGGCTGCGGGAGGAGTACCAGGTGCTGCCGCCGGGGGACTTCCGCCAGTGCCTCACCGCGCTCGCCGACGTCGAGCCCCTGATGTCCGACCTGTTCCAGTACCGATTCGCCGAGGGATCGCTGCGGGGCCACTCCTTCGGCAATCTCTTCATCATGGCGATGACCGCGATCACCGGGGACTTCGAGCGCGCGCTGCGCGAGTCCGGCCGTGTCCTCGCGGTCCGCGGGCAGATCGTTCCCACCACCCTCCAGAACGTGACGCTCTGCGCGGTGGCGGGCGAGGAGGTGCTGGTGGGCGAGTCGCGCGTGCCCACCGCCCGGGGACCGATCGGCCACGTCTTCCTGGTGCCCGAAAAGCCGCCGCTCAATCCCGAGGCGGAGCTGGCGATCATGAACGCCGAGATGGTTGTGATCGGACCCGGGAGCCTGTTCACCAGCATCCTGCCCAACCTCTTGGTCGACGGGATGGTGGAGGCCCTGCGCCGCTCGCCCGCGCTCAAGGTGTACGTCTGCAACGTGGCCACCCAGCCGGGCGAGACCACCGGCTTCCAGCTCCACGACCACCTGGAGGTGCTGGAACGGCACATCGGATCCAACCTCTTCGACTACGTGGTCGCCAACAGCAACTTCGGGGTGGCGCTGCCGCCAGCGGCTGAGGAGGCGGGGGTCCACCGGGTGACCTGCGACCTGCGCGCCGTGCAGGCGATGGGCCGGCACACCCGCTTCGTCCTGGCCGATGTCGTCAGCACACGGCTGAGCTCCCACCACGATCCCGAAAAGCTCGCCCGCATCCTCATGAAGCGGGTGTGGTCGCAGGGCTGAGGGCCGCCCCCCACCCGCTCGCGGAGGTGGCCCGGCCGCCCGGCCCCCGAGTCCACCCCACCAGCCAGGTCTCCGCCATCGACTGCGACCCCGGTAATCGGTGACGGGGGGACGGGCGCGATCCCTGCGCTGGGGGCGATCCGAGTCGCGGGGGATCCGCCCCGAGGTGCGCCGGAGCTCGACGGCGTTGCCGCCTGCCCCCTCGGCGCGGAGCTGGCCCGGCGGGCGGTGAGCGCCCGCCGCCGGCTGCGGACACTCACGGTCTCCACCCCGGTCGGGGACGGGCGGTGATGACCTACCGGCCTGGACAGCGCGCGCGGCAGGACGCGAGGGGGGTGGAGGCTGCCCGCTCCGGCGGATGCGATGGGGCCGACCGCGGACCTCACCCGGGGGCGTGATCGATGGGGTCACCGGGCGCCATCCGATTCGGGGAATTCTCCAGCTGACATTCCTCCGGCGCGCGTGCCGACCGGCGCGGGCCGGGGGCGGAGAGCGCAACCCGCGCATCCGCGCAGCTCCGCACCGTCTCGCGCGAGCGGTCCCGCCGTGCCCGCGCACGATCCGCGAGTCCCGCTCCGCCGTCGCGGACCGGTCAGCCAGCCGCCGCGGGCACGGCGCCGGTCCCGGTCGCGAGGAGGTTACCGGGGAGCGTGAGGTCGGGCCGCTGGCGCTGGCGCACGGCCTCCATCACCAGCTCCTCGGCGAGGACGGGGAAGCTCACTCCCGTCGCCTCCCAGAGGTAGAAGGCGAGCGAGCCCGGGATCGGGTTCAGCTCATTCACCACCACGCTGTCGGGGTCGTCACCGGACTGGAGAAAGTCCACCCGGACGGTTCCGGAGCACCCGCAGGCATCGAAGGCGGCCACCGCCAGCCGCTGCACCCGCTCACGCACGATCGCCCCCAGGTCGGCTGGCAGCTCCCGCACCGCCGCCTTCGCCCCGGCTCCCTTGCCCTCCGCGGTTCCGATCGAGCCTCCACCGAGCTTGCCCTGGGGCGCGTACTTGTCCGCATACGAGAGGATGCCCCCGCGGCCCAGCGGCCGCTCGATCTCAGAAGCGCGCGGCACCCCCCGCTTGACCGCGCAGTTGAGATCGCGTGCCGCGATCACCGCGCGCTCAACCAGGATGGTGTCGTCGTACGCGCGGGCAAGCTCGACCGCGTCGCCGAGCGCGTCCGGACCGTCCACCAGCGTCACTCCGATGCTGGAGCCCAGGCTGTCGGGCTTGACCACCACCGGGAATCCCAGCCGCTCGGCGACCCGGGCCGCCTCCGCCATGGTGGCGGCGGCGGTCGGGGCGACCGGCACCGCCCAGCCGGGCACGACCGGCAGACCGGCAGCGGCCAGCACCTGCTTGCACCACGCCTTGCGCATCACCAAAGCGGCCGAGGCGGGACCGCACCCGACGCAGGGGATGCGCGCGAGCTGGCAGAGGCCGGCGAGGGTACCGTCCTCGCCGAGGGGACCATGGGTGCAGGGGAACACCGCGCTGACCTTCAGGGGACGCGGCCGGCTGCGCCAGGATCGGGGCCCCACCACCAGCCGACCCTGGGCCAGGTCCAGGCTCACGGGGTCGCCGTCCGTCGGCAGCCGCTGGCGGAAGGCGGCGACCTCGCTCCACTCGGGACGGGTCAGCCAGGCACCGTCCTTGGTGACGTACACCGGCACCACCTCCGCCCCGACGGCCGCCAGCACGGGCATGAGCTGGCAGGCGGTGAGGATGCTGATCTCGTGCTCCACCGAGCGGGAGCCGAAGACGACCGCCACGGTCCGGCCCGCCAGGGTCACGGCTCACGATACTGGTCGGGAAGGTCGTTCTCGAAGAGGACGACACTGCCGGGGCCGGCGATCCCGGCGAGCGCGGTCTGGGCGTCGTCGAGGTCGCGCACCACCCGGCAGCGATCGGGCGCGAAGCCGGCGGCGGCGAGCCCCGCTCGCAGCGGACGCGTCTGACGGGGCCCCACCAGCACGACGTCGGTGCACACGGCGGCCGCGCGTCGCCCCAGCTCGGTCATCCGTTCCTCCTGCTCGGCGCCCAGCTCGATGAACCCCGGGGTGACCAGCACCCGCCGCGTCCCCGGCAGCCGGGCCAGCAGGTCGAGGGCATCCTCAGCCCCATCGGGGTTCGCATTGTAGGCGTCGTCGATGATGGTCATCCCATTCGCCATCGTGACCTCGAGCCGATGGGGCTCCGGCCGCAGCCGGCTCGCCCGAGCCGCGATCGCGCTCCAGCTCACGTCGGCGGCCCGGGCGACCGCGATCGCGCAGAGCAGGTTCGAGACCGTGTGGCGCCCGAAGAGCGGGACCATCAGGGGCAGCGTGAGACCGGTCGGGTCCCGCACCACGAGGCGAGTACCGGCCGGCGTGACCTCGACCGCCTCGGCCCAGAGCCCGTCGCCGGGCTGGCCGACCCACACCGCGCGCCCGTGGATTCGGGCGGCGAGGACCTCGCGCTCCGCCAGCTGGGACGGCGCCACCGCGGTGCCGTCGGCGGGGAGGGCGTCGAAGAGCTCGGCCTTGGCCTGCGCGATCCGCCGGCGCGAGCCGAACCGTTCCAGGTGCATCACCCCGACCGCCGTCACCACCCCGTGCCGGGGTCGCACCAAGCGGCAGATCTCGGCGATCTCGCCGGGGCGATAGGCGCCCATCTCGACCACCGCCAGACGGTGCTCGGGACGCAGCCCCTCGTTGATGGCGCGGCACACCCCGAGGGTCGTGTTGAAGCTGGCGGGAGTGGCGAAGACGCTGCCGTCTCCGGGATCGAGCAGGGTGCGCAGGTAGCCCTTGGTCGAGGTCTTGCCGTAGCTGCCGGTCACTCCGATCACGACCGGCGCGACGGTGCCCAGGCGGGCGGCGGCCTGGCCCAGGAAGCGCCGCCGGCGGCGGCGCTCGGCCGGAGCCAGCAGCACGCTCGCCCCCGCCAGCGCGACCACGGCGAGCGCGTCCGCGAGGCCGAGGAGCACCGCCGCCGGCCAGCCCAGCCAGGCCAGCAGGCCCACGGCGGCGAGGGCGAGACCGCCGGCGACGGCCGCCAGGCGGCGTGCTCTCGCGGTCCATCGCAGTCGGCCGCGTCGTTCCGGCGCCGACCAGGTGAGGCGGCCGGCGACCACCACGACCAGGACCGCCAGCGGCGGCGCCGGCCAGGCGAGCCGGGCCGCCGCCCCGGCCATGGCGGCCCCGGCCACGGCCAGCGCCACCGGCGCCGCGGGCGCCCCCCGCCAGCGCCGCAGCCAGGTGGCGCGCAGCCGGCCGGGGAGGTACTCCTCGAGCTGGTACAGATAGAGCCAGCCGCGCAGCCGGGGAGCGCCGGCGATGCCGGCGGCGAGCGCGAGCAGGAGCGCGGTCCAGGCCGGCATGGGACCCCGGGTTCAGAGCCGGGCGTCGACGAAGGCGTCGATGATCGCCGCGCAGCGCTGGGGCTCGTCGAGGAACGGGAAGTGGCCGCTGCCCTCCAGCACCACCAGCTCCGACGACGCCATCAGCGCGCGGTAGCGGGCGGCGACGGTGGCCACCGGCATGTCCTGATCCCGGGCTCCCCAGAGCAGCAGGGTGGGGACTGTGACCCCGCGGGCGACCGGCGCCAGGTCCTCGGTGACGGCGTCCACCAGGGTCGGCCGGAGCGGGCCCGCGGCGCGGTAGTCGGGGGAGCCGTGGCGCTCGCGCCAGGCGTCCTCCCACCGCCGCCGCCAGGGGGCGGGCAGCCAGCGGCCCAGCTGACGACGTCTCTGCCAGGCGCGCTGGCGGCGGATCAGATCCGGCGACGGCTCCACCCGCAGGCGGGCGCCGATCAGACAGAGCCGATCGACCAGGTGGGTGCCAGCGGCCGCGATCCGCACCGCCACCGCGCCGCCGTAGGAGTGGCCGAGCAGGCTGGTCCGCTCCCAGCCGGCCTCCTCGATCCAGCGGCCCACCAGCTCCGCGTAGGCGGTGGTGGTCCATCCTCCGGCCCCCAGCGGCGACTCGCCGAACCCCGGCAGGTCGAGCGCCCACAGCGGGCGCGGCGTCCGGAGCCGGAGCAGCAGCGGGGTGAAGGTGTCCGCCCGGGCTCCCCACCCGTGGAGGAGGACGACCGGAGCTCCCTGGCCCTGCCGGCCCACCCCGGCGAGGGCGACCTCCCCGACCGTCGCCCGCCAGCGGCGCAGGCCGATCGCGGGGGCCGGGGCGTTGGTCATCCCGACCGAGTCTACGGTGCGCGCCCACGCCCCACCGGGCCGGCTCCGGGGGCGCCCGCCCCTATACTCCACCGGCGAGATGGGCGTGGAAGCGCCGACGTCGGACCGCCCGTCGGCGCCCCGCGTGCTCGTCGTCGACGATGAGGCGGCGATCACCGACTTCATCAGCCTCGGGTTGCGCCGCGAGGGCTTCGTCGTCCGGACCGCGAGCGACGGGCAGGCGGCGCTGCCGATCATCGACGAGTTCCAGCCCGACGTGGTGGTGCTCGACATCATGATGCCGCGCCTCGACGGCTACGGTCTCACCCGCCAGCTGTCCGGGGATCCCCGCCGCGGCCTGATCATCCTCTCGGCGCGGGACGAGACCTCCGACCGGATCCGCGGGCTCGACCTCGGCGCCGATGACTACCTCGTCAAGCCATTCGATTTCACCGAGCTGGTCGCGCGCATCCGCGCGGTGCTGCGGCGGCGTCAGCCGGAGCGCGGAGAGGTGCTCGCCTGCGGGGATCTTCTGCTCGACCGGCGCCGCCGCGAGGTCCACAGCGGCGACCGCCCGATCGAGCTCTCCGCGCGGGAGTTCGATCTGCTCGCGCACCTGATGGAACGGCCCGGCGAGGTCTGTACCCGCGAGCAGCTGCTCGACGCGGTCTGGGGCTACAGCTTCTACGGCGACCCCAACAACCTCGAGGTCTACATCCGCTACCTGCGACTCAAGCTGGACGACCGGGAGCGGCGCCGGATTCAGACCGTGCGAGGGGTGGGCTATCGACTCGTCCCCCTCTGACGTCGGCCCACCCCCGCGGGCGCCCGCGGTGGGACCGGTGCGCTGGTTCACCAGCCTGCGCTGGCAGCTGACGCTGGCGTTCTGCCTGCTGCTGACGATCCTGCTGGCCACCGCCGGGGTGGTGGAGTACCTCGTGCTCCGCCAGAGCCTGCTGCAGACCCGGGCGCAGTCGATCGAGGCCAGCTACTACAGCGTCATCGCCAGCGTCCGGCAGCAGGAGGCGGCGGAGGCGCGGGCGGGCCTGGGCCAGCTGAGCCTGGCCGACGGCGCGCGCCTGCTCGCCGCCGAGGTGGCGGCCGAGCATGTCGGGATCCTGCTGTACACACGCTCGCTGGTTCCGCTCACGGCCGGGCTGCCGCGGGGCACCATCGCCGCCGACCTTCCCCGGGTGGCACGGGGGGTGCTCGAGGCGGCCGCGGCCGGGCACGCCTCGGGGCCGCTGGTGCTGCCGGCCCGAGCCGGTGACCAGCTGACAGTGGTGCTGCCCCCGGGCCGCCGCACCCGCCCGATCGCGGCGATCGGCCAGCTCAGCGTCCCCGCCGCGCATCTCGAGAGCGAGCTGACGACGGTGCGCGCGCTGCTGGTCGCGGGCGGGGTGGCACTCGACCTGGTGGCCCTGCTGCTCGGGCTGTACCTGGGAACCCGTGCGCTTCGACCGCTGGGACGGCTCACCCAGGCCGCGCGCGCGCTGGCGGAGGGCGACCTGGGCCAGCGCAGCGGGCTGCGCCCGCGCCATGACGAGGTCGGAGTCTTGGCCCGGGTCTTCGATGACATGGCCAGCAGCGTCGAGCGGACGGTGCGGCTGCGTGCCGAGTCCGAGCAGCGCATGCGCCAGTTCGTCGCCGACGCCTCCCACGAGCTGCGCACCCCGCTGACCACGATCAAGGGCTACCTCGACGTGCTCCAGCGGGGGGCGAGCCACGACCCCGAGGCGGTCGCCCAGGCGCTGCCGGCGATGGCTCGCGAGGCCGAGCGCATGCGCGCCATGGTCCAGGACCTGCTCCAGCTGGCCCGCGCCGAGGGATCGCAGCCGCCCCCGCCGCGCCCGGTCGCGCTCGACGCCCTGGTGGGCGAGGTGGTTCGGGGCGGGCGGGTGACGGGGCCGGTCACGCTCGACCTCGAGCCCAACGTGGTGGCGCTGGCCGACCCGGACGCGCTCCGGACCATCGCCCGCAACCTGCTCAGCAATGCCGAGCGCCATGCTCCCGGCGCCGCCACCCGCTGGCGCACGGTGCGCGCGCGGGACCGGGTCGGCTTCAGCTGCGGCGACCAGGGGCCGGGGATCGACCCGCAGGCGCTCCCCCACATTTTCGAGCGCTTCTACCGCGCCGACCGGGCTCGCGCCCGTCGCGACGGCGGCTCCGGTCTCGGCCTCGCGATCGTGCAAGCGCTGGCGACGGCGCAGGCGGGGAGCGTCACGGTGGAGTCCGTCCCCGGGCGTGGCACCACCTTCACCGTGTGGCTCCCGGATGCCAGCGCCCCACCCCCCTCTCCGCCCTCGCCGTCCGCGCCGCCGAGGGGATGAGACAGCCGATCCAGGGGCGGGAGGGCGGTCCCAGACCGATCGCGGCGGGCCGCGCCGGGGGGGATGATCAGGTCAAGCCGCAGGTGGCGTCCGCGCCGTCGGGTCAGCGACCCCGGGCTCGGCGGGGTGGGGGCGGGCGGGGAGACGCTCTGGTCGCGGTCGGGGGTCCCGCCTGCCGGTGGGGCTCGACCGCGCCGCGGCTCACCTCGCCTCCCGGTCGCAGAGGGTGGGGAGCGTCCCCACCCTGGTGACGCTGAGCGGCTCACGCCGGACGGGCCTCGGGCCGGAGTCCCCGACGGGCCCCGGCCCGGATCAGGACCCGACCGAGCAGGATCACCATCTCGTCCACCCGGCCCTGATCGAGACGGCGTCCGACCAACCTATCTCCGAGCACGACCAGATCGTCCCGTTCGCCGCCGGAGGGACCTCGCCCAGAGCTGCCCGGATGGCGCCCGACTGGCACCGAATGGCCGGGTCGCGCTCCTGCTCGAGCGGCCCTCGGGTCCGCACCACTGGTGGTCTGGGCCAGCTCCTAGGTGGGGTCGTGGGGCTCGCCCCGCATGACCGGATGCCTCACCGTCCAGTCCAGCTCGCGGCGGGGTCCGGCGAGCATGCTGGCCAGCGAGATCGCGGGGGGTCAGGCGCCCGATGTCCACCTCGGTTGGCCCCGCCGGCCTCGCCCAGGGACCCCGCCGCGGCGTGGCGGCGAGGGGGGGGCAGTGGCCGTCCCGCACTCGCTCCCCCCCACGACCGGCCGGGTCGGGCCCGGTCACGGACGACCCGCGCCGGGTGCCGACCGTGCCCGCCTCCCGCCGGGTGCACGTGCCACCGGCGCCGGGGAGCGGAGCGGGTGGACGCAGCGGAGCCGATCGGGCGCATGCTCGGAGACCTCGCTCGCCCCCGGCCGCATCGTCGCGGGGGAGTGCGCCCGCCAGACCGCAGCCAGGCGGCACGATCGCTCGGCCGAGTCGCTCGGCCGAGGGCTGGGGGCTGGCCAGCGGGGTCCGTCCCCGATCGGCGCCCCAGGGGCCCGTCCCCTCAGGGGGGAATGGGCCCCTGGGGGTGCCGGCTCCCGCCGCTCACCTCAACCATGGGGTCAAGGGAGACCTGTCCCCCACCGACCAGGTGTGCCCGAACGGGTCGGTGAAGCCGCCCTGGCGATGGACGCCCCAGGGGCGCGGGTGGTCCCTCATCTGGTCGAGGGCACCCCCGGCACCCGCCGCGAGCGCCCGGGCGACAAAGCGATCGGGGTCATCCACCAAGACCTCAACCCGGACGGTCGTGGTCCCGATCCCCGATGGGCTGTCGAACCCCGTGCCGGTCGGCTCGTGGAGGAAGAAGGGTGCTCCCTCGACCTCCAGCCCCACCACCGATCCAAGGTCCCACAGCACCTCGGCGCCGAGCGCGCGCCGGTACCACGCGACCGCGGCGGGCGCGTCGCCCACCGCCAGCATCAGCGAGATCACAGGTGGATGAGGGTCCGGCGGCATGCGGCTGCGATTGTTCCAGTGGGGAGCGGGCCATCGCAAGCGGACAGGGGAGCGCTCCCCGGCCACCGGTCGGCCCGCTGAGATCGGGGGGCGGATTCCCGTGGTCGGGGCGGCGGCAGGCCAAGGGGCGTTCCTCCTGGGTGGGGTGGCGGGGCTCTGGTCGGCCGGACCGGCTCGCCGTCGCCGCCTGACCGCGGTCGCCCCGACCCCGGCGGATCCGCCTCCCGGCGGGTCCCCCGGGGCAGCCCGGCCGAGCCGTCGGAGAGCAGATCGGGCACGGCCTGGTGGATCGTGAGGCGCCGCGGGCCAGGGCGTGCGCCCGGCGCCGACGCTGCCGACGTCCCTGGGGAAGCTTGGGTCAGCGGAGCCGGCCGCGGGCGAGCGCCTACGGCTGGGGGGGCGTCCGACCCCGGGGCCTCCCCCTTGGCCCCCTCTCCCAGCAGCACGTGGACAGGCCCGGTCAGTTCACCTCGGCCCACGCCTGCAGCTCGACCGCGGCGCCCAGCGGGAGCTCGGCGGCGCCGACCGCCACCCGCGCGTGCAGCCCGGCCTCGCCGAGAACATCGAAGAGGAGCTCGGAGGCGGCGTCCACCACCTGGGGCTGGGCGGTGAAGCCGGGTGCGGACCGCACGAACCCCTGGAGCAAAAGCACCTGGGAGATCCGGGCCAGCCCTCCCGCGGCCTCATCCAGGACCGCGAGCAGGGACAGGGCGGCGACCCGGGCGGCGGCCGCCCCCGCGGTCAGGTCGAGGTCCTCCCCCACCCGTCCCACCCGCACTCCCTGCTCGTCGGCCGCCACGATCCCAGCGGTGACCACCGTCGTCCCGCTGCGGCGCCAGGGGCGGTAGCGGCCTCGGGGCGTGGGCACCGGGGGCAGGCGCAGCCCGAGCTGGGCGAGCCGGGCGGATGGGGAGCGGTCGGCATCAGTCACGGGGGGCCCTCCACCTCGAGACGGGCACGTCGGCGACGCACCCCGAGGATGATTCCGAAGAAGAGCAAAAGCAGGGTCGCGGCGGCCATCGGCGGCACCCAGGACGCCACCCGAAGCAGGGGGCGCCCCCGCCGCGGTCCCACCGGGGATGGGGAGGCGACGGGGGTCGGCGGAGGCGTCACCACGCTCACCCGGACCGGGGCGACCCCGGGCTGGGGGGCCAGCGGCACCGGGGCGGGGAGGGTGCGGTCGAAGAGTCGGGCCACGCCCCCGGTGCGCGGTCCCGGTACGAAGTAGGCGGCGAGGACCGTGAGCGGTCGGGTGGGCACCACCTCCAGGCTGACGACGTCGCCGCCCGCCGCGGTGGGCAGACCGATCTGGAGCGGGGTCCACTCGTTGCCGCCATCGACGCTCCGCTGGAGCCCTCCGCCCGAGCTCCCCCCGTTGTCCCCGCCCGCGTAGACGACGGCGGGGTTGGCGGGGTCGACGGCGAGCGTGGTCACGCTCCACGTGACCCCCGCGGCCAGGGTGAGCTGGAGCCAGCTCACCCCCCCGTCGGTGCTGCGGTAGAGGCCGTGGAGGTTGCCCTCGAAGAGCGGGGGAGCGGCCGCGCCGAGGGCACGGGGCCCGGCCGCGACCGCCCAGACCGGCACGTTTCCCGGATCGCCCTGGGACAGCTCCTGCCACCCTCCGCCGGTGGTGACCGAGAGGTCCCGGAACAGCCCTCCCTGGGCGAGGTCGCCGCCGTCGGCGCCGGCCAGCACCCCGAGCGGGCTGGCGGAGACGATGGCCACCGAACTGATCGAGAGCTGACCGAGTCCCTCCAGGCCCCAGCCGTCGCCGGTCCCGGACACGTAGACGCCCGCCGAGGTGCCGAGCACGATCGCGTCGGGAGCCACCGCGATCGCGCGCACGTCGCGCACCGCCAGCCCGTGGTTGTCCTGGGTCCAGCGGGCACCGAGATCAGTGCTCCGCCACACCCCCTGGCGCTCGGTGCCTGCGAACAGGGTGCCGGGGTTGGGGCCGACGGCCACCGTCCACACCGGTCCGACCAGGCTGGTGGCGGTCCAGCGGGCCCCGTCATCGGTGCTGCGCAGCACCCCGACCGAGGTGGCCGCGACCAACCAGCTGGGCTGGGAGGGGAGGGCGATCACGCTCCAGACCGTGGGGGCGGGTCGGTGCGCCTGCCTCAGCGGCCCGAGCGGCGTCCAGCGCGGCAACGCCGGCGTCGTGGGCGACGCCGCCCGGGCCGGAACCGAGCCGAGCGCCCCCGGAGCGGCGGCCAGCGCCGCGAGCGCGAGGGTGGTGGCCGCCGCACGCCATCCGGAGGCGGCGCGGCGCGGCGCGCGGCTGCTCACCGCCCTGCGGACCGGAGGATGGTCTGCTCGCGGTCGGGTCCCACCGAGACATGGGTGATGCCGGCGCCCACCAGCTCCTCGATCCGCTCGACGTAGCCCCGGGCCGCGGGCGGGAGGTCGGGGTAGCGGCGAACCGCGCTGATCGGGCCGGGCCATCCGGGCAGGTCCTCGTAGACCGGCTCGCAGTGCTTGAGGTGCGAGATGTTCGCCATCGGGTGGGCGTGGGCCACGCCCTTGCTGCGGTAGCCGATGCACACCCGCACCGGGTCGATCCCGTCGAGCACGTCCAGCTTGGTGAGGGCGATGGCGTCGATCCCATTCACCTGCACCCCGTAGCGGGCCACCGCGGCGTCGAACCAGCCCACCCGACGGGGCCGGCCGGTGGTGGTGCCGTACTCGTGTCCCTGCTCGCGCAGATGGGTCCCGAGGGCGCCCTCCTGCTCGGTGGGGAAGGGACCGTAGCCGACCCGAGTGGTGTAGGCCTTGAGGACCCCCAGGGTCGTGGTCACGTGGCGGGGGCCGATGCCGGCCCCGGCGAGCGCGCCGCCCGCCGACGGATAGGAGCTCGTCACGTACGGATAGGTGCCCAGATCGAGGTCCAGCATGGTCCCCTGTGCCCCCTCCAAGATGATCCGCTCCTCCCGGGCGAGGGCGCCCTGCACCAGCGGGAAGGGGTCGCGGATGTAGGGCCGCAGGCGTCGGGCATAGTCCGTGAACTCCGCCAGGATCGCGTCCACCGTGAACGGGGGCGCTCCGTAGAGCCGCTCGAGGACGGCGTTCTTGAGGGGCAGGACGAAGTTCAGCTTCTTCTCCAGGAAGCGGGGCTTGCCGAGGTCGCCGACGCGAAAGCCGATCCGACGCACCTTGTCGCTGTAGGCCGGCCCCACCCCGCGGTAGGTCGTCCCGAGGCGGTCGTCGCCCCGAGCCTCCTCCTCGTAGCGGTCCAGCACCGGGTGGTAGGGCATGATCATGTGGGCGCGTTCGCTGATCACGAGGTTGCCGAGGTCGGCGCCGGCGGCGACCAGACCCTCGATCTCATCCAGCAGCACCTTGGGGTCGAGCACCACCCCGTTGCCGATGACACAGGTCGTCGCCGGGTGCAGGATCCCGGCCGGCACCAGGTTGAACCGGAACTCCCGGCCGCCGGTGACCACGGTGTGGCCGGCGTTGTTGCCGCCCTGGCTGCGGATCACCATCTCCGCAGACTCCGCCAGCAGGTCGACGACCTTGCCCTTGCCCTCGTCGCCCCACTGACCCCCGACGCAGATCACAACTGGCATCGCGGGATCAGACCCAGACGGGGCGGCGGGAGCCCGGCTCGGCGGGACGCCGGGGCGGGCCCGTGGGAAGGACTCGGGGGCAGTTCACTCGGGCGCCTCGGACGAGAGGGTGAAGCGAGCCGGGGCCGGCCGCGCCGGCCCGGGGCCCGGGGGGCCGGCCGCGCGGGGCCAAAGGCAGCATACACGGCCTCTGGGGTCGCCCCGCGGCGCCGGTGGGCGGGCTCAGTCGGTGGCGGTCCCCCACACCCGCTGGCGCTCGGGGCGGACCCGGACGATGACCCGCTCCGACCGGATCCGGTCTTGGGGGAAGGGCTCGCCGCTGTACTTGTGGCTGAGTCGGTCGATGTGGCGGCGCGCCGCCAGGCCCAGCTCTACTCGCTCGACCCGGCCCCGCACCTCGGCGTAGTGGTAGGGGCTTCGCCGGTCCCAGATCATCACCGTGACGCGGGGATCGCGGCGCAGGTTCGCGACCTTCTGGCGGTGCAGCTCGGTGTTGAACAGGACCGCCTGCTCGTCACAGTCCACCCACATCACCTGGGTCTCAGGCTGGCCGGTCGGGCCCAGCGTGGTCACCGCGGCGAAGTTGGGAGCCTGGGCCAGCGCCCTCACCGCCTCGTCCAGCATGCCCCTCTCCGAGGCCGGGGCGGCCGGCCCGAGCCCGCTGCCGGCGGCCCCGACCCGGGCGGCCACCGGCTCGATCATAGGTCCCACTCGCTCGGTTGCGCGGGCGGACCACGCGGGACCGGGGCGGCCGGGTCCCGCGCCCGGCCGCCGGCGCCGCTCAGATCTGGACGGTGGGGGCGACCCGCCGCAGGTGAGCGAACCCCATCCCCGAGAGCACCGCCATCAGCGCGGCCAGCACGAAGGCCACGATCGAGGCGACCAGGGCGATCTGCCCGAACACCCAGTAGCCGTAGGCTTCCAGCAGCAGCCCCCGCAGGGTGGTCCCCTGGAACACGGTCTGCTCCAGGGCGGCGTCCTTGGTGCTGGTGGGATGCGCCCGAGCCAGATTGCTGGCCTGCGAGTAGGTGAGCCCGATCGCCTTCAGGTGATTGGCGATGAAGTGGTCGGCATAGACCTCGGCCTGAGCCCCGGTGGTCATCAGCTGGCCGGCGTACTGGTGCATGGCGGCGAACTCGGGGGCTCTGATCTCGGGGCTGTGGTTGGCGGGGAAGTAGATCCGCTGCGACACCAGCTGGCTGTGCACCTCGTTCTGGGAGAAGACCGCGCCCCACATCAGCAGCGACCCCGCCACGATCAGGGTGAGGGTGAGGATCGCTCCCACCGACGTGAGCAGGGCATCGAATGTTCGCCGTCGCATCTGGTTACCTCCCGCAAGCCCGGAGCTGCGCCCCCAGCGGGTCCCACCCCGTTCGATCGCATGCCCCCAGTGTTCCCCTGCGCGCCTGACCCGTGAGAGGGCGGAACCACCCGCTCCGCCCTGCGAGATCGCCCCCGGCGAGTGGGCTCAGGCGTCCTCAGGCGGGGAGGGGTGGTGGCGGTCGAGGTCGCGGAAGGTGGTCTGGCCGGCGTTGAAGTAGAGCGAGAGGCGGCGCACGGGACCGTTGCGGTTCTTGGCGATCTCCAGCTCGGTCACGCCGGGGTCCTTGCCGTCCTCGTGCATGCCCGGCCGGTAGAGGAACATGACGATGTCGGAGTCCTGCTCGATGCTGCCGGAGTCGCGCAGGTCGCTGAGCTGGGGACGGCGGTCGGTGCGTCGCTCAGACTCGCGATTCAGCTGCGAGATCGCCAGCACCGGGACGTCAAGCTCGCGCGCCAGGCCCTTGAGTCCGGCGGAGATGTCGGACACCTCCTGCGCCCGCGACTCCTGCCGTCCGCTGGCGCGCATCAGCTGCAGATAGTCGACCACGAACAGGTCCACCTTCTCGGTGGCGCGGATCCGGCGCGCCTTCGCCCGCATCTCCATTATCGAAAGCGAGGGGGTGTCATCGATGAAGATCTTGGCGCGGTTGAGCGTGTCCATCGCGCGGGCGATGCGCGGCCAGGCGTCGTCACCCAGCTGGCCGGTTCGCAGCCGGTAGGCGTCCACGCCGGCCTCGCTGCAGAGCATGCGCTGGACCAGGTTGTCGCGACTCATCTCCAAGCTGAAGAGCGCCACCGGGTGCTGGCGCCGAACCGCGGCGTTGCGCGCGATGTTGAGCGCGAAGGAGGTCTTGCCCACCCCGGGCCGGGCCGCCAGCACGATCAGCTCGGAGCGCTGGAAGCCGCTGGTGACCTCGTCCAGCTCGACGAAGCCGCTGGCGACCCCGGTGACGGCGCGGACGTCCCGGCTGTCATACACGCGGGTGAGCTCGTCCCAGGTCTGGGTGAGGCTCTTGCTGATCGGCTCGAAGTCACCGCGAGCGCGCCCGCGATCGGCCACCGCGAAGACCAGCCGCTCCGCCGACTCGATCGCCTCGAGCGCCTCGACCCGCTCGTCGAAGCCCAGCTGGGCGACCTCGCCCCCCGCCTGGATCAGGCGCCGCTTGGAGGCGTGGTCGCGCACGATCCGGGCGTAGTACTCCAGATTGGCGGCGGTGGGGACCGCGCCCGCGAGAGCGGTGAGCGTGTCCAGCCCACCGACCCGGGCCAGCGTCTGCTCGCGCTCCAGCTCGTCCGCCAGGGTGAGGGTGTCGATCGGCACCGAGCGGGTGAAGCAGCTGCGCATCGCGTGGTAGATGTCGCCGTGGGCGGGCTGATAGAAGTCGTCGGGGTCGAGCAGGGTCACGACCTGACCGATCTGCTCGGTATCCAGCAAGAGCGCGCCCAGCACCGAGCGCTCCGCGTCGAGGTTGTGGGGCGGGACCCGCAGGCCGCCCGGCGCCGCGGCCGAGGGCCCCACCGACCGAACCTCGGGCCGGATCGTCACGTGGGCACCACCTCCACCCGCAGCTTGGCCTCCACCTTGGAGTGGAGCCGGACCACGGCGAGGTGCTCGCCGAGCTCGTGGGCGGGCTCGAACTCGATGTTCCGGCGGTCCAGCACCACCCCGAGCTGGGCCTCCGCCGCCTCGGCGACGTCGATGTTCACCACCGCGCCGTAGAGCTTGCCGGTGTCGCCGGCACGCGCGCTGATCCGGAGCACGCTCGCCTCCAGCTTGGTCGCCAGCTGGCGAGCGTCGACCACCTCGCGCTCCTCGCGCACCCGCTGTCGGCTGCGCTGCTGGGTGACCTGCGCTTCGATCTTGGCGTTCGCCCGCACCGCCATCCGCCGCGGCAGCAGGTAGTTGCGGGCGAAGCCGTCGGACACCTCACGGACCTCGCCGGCCTGGCCGGTGCCGGTCACGTCCTTGGTCAGGATGATCTTCACGGGTGAGCGCCTCCTGGTTCGTCGCCGGTGGTGGTCCCGCCGGCGGGCCCGGGCGGGACAACGGCCCCGCCCCCTGCGGGTGCGGGGGATGACGGATCGGTCAGGGGAGAGGGACGGGGATCGCCGCCCGCGGGGGGCCCCGGGTCCGGCCGCTCCGGGGCCGAGCCGACCCGGCCGCGGAGCCAGCGGGCCAGGGTCCTCGCCACCCGGCCCCCGGATGCGAGGTCGCGGTCGAAGGCGCTGGTGCCGGTCCGCAGGGCCTCCTCCAGCTCGCGGCGGACGTCGGCGGGGGCGAGGCGGTTGTACTGCCGCAGGCACAGGACCAGCAGGGCGACCGCGTCCATCTCCCCCACCACCGGGACCCACAGCGGGATGTTGACGACGGGGGTGAGGATGACCGCGACCGCGGCGCCGGCCGCGAGCTTGAGCGGCCTGGGCACGCGGGGATCGCGGGTCAGGCAGTAGGCGAGCCTCACCTGGCCCGGCAGGTCGAGGACCAGCCTGCGGATCGTGCGGACGCGCCGGACCATAGCTCCCGTGCCCTGCGCGGCGTCCCCCTCCCGGCCACCAGCCTGGAGGTGCCGCCGCGGCGAGAGGGTAGTGTACCGGGACCGCGACCCGGGTCAGGTCGGGGCGGGGATCGCGCAGCCGACCGGCCCGCGCGGGGGAGGGTCGGGGCACCCGCTGAGCCGCACCAGGGCCGGGACCAGCCGGGCCGCCCAGGGGGCGCCCAGACCGGTGACAAGGTCCCAGCCCGGACTCGCGACGTGACCGGGGGCCGGCGGCGAGGCATCGGGGACGGCGTTGGTCCCCCGGGTGATGTCGACCAGGGCGCCGGCGTCCTGCGGGGTGGTGGAGATGGCGTAGAGGAGCGGGTTGACATTGCCGAGCGGGCGACCCGCCATCTGGTCGGCGAGGGCGATCAGACCCGCCCACACCGGGGTGGCCTCGCTGGTGCCGTTCGCCACGGTCCAGCTCCCGCCCGCGTCCACCGCGAGGTTGAGGCTGAGGCTGGCGTCCGCGGCGACGTCGGGCAGGCCGCGCCGTCCTCGCAGGGCCGCCTGGGCCAGCGCCGGCAGGGCCCGCTGCCAGGGCGGCTCGGGGAACCAGCGGCTGAGCCCCCCGGCGCTCCCCGGCCAGGTCACCTGGCGGTAGCCCGCGGGCGTCCCCGGCGCCAAGGTGAGCTGGGTCCCCCCCACCGCGGTGACCCAGGGGAGGTCGGCGGGGAACGCGACCATGGGCAACCCGCCCGAGTCTCCCGACCCGCTGAGGACGGTGCAGCGGTGTGACGCCGTCAGGGTCCGATCGAAGGCCGCGTAGCTCGCCACCTCGGCCCGGCCCCTGGGGGTGGTGAGATCCTGCTCCTCGGTGGCCCAGCTCTGGGAGAAGACGCAGCCGAGGCGGTGGGCGACGGCGTAGCGGTCGAGCGCCAGGAACTGTGGCAGGCCCTGAACCCCCTCGGTCTCGTCGACCGGGCTGGTCAGGACGACGATCCCGGCCCGCGGCGCCACCGCGTGGACGGTCTCGACATCGAGGGCGGTCTCGGTCTCCCATCCCAGCATGTCGGGACGCTGCGGGTCGAACCGCACCCGGCCCAGCGGCGCCAGGACCCGGACCGCCGCGGCCGGCAGATGGAAGCGCCGGTCGAAGGCGCGCACGTCGGCGGCGAGGGCGGGGTCTCCGTAGGAGACCACGATCACGACCGTCTGCCCCTGGCCCTGCCAGCCGGCCCGGAGCAGGGGGCCCTCTCCGTAGAGGCGCTGGAGCCCGGCCGGGCTGAGGCAGGGCGCGACCAGCGGGGGGCAGGCTCCGGTCCCGGGCGCGGCGGCCGGGACCGGGGGCGCAGCCGCCCGCGCGGAGCCCATTGCGACCGCCGCCAGCACCGTGGCGGCCATCACGCCTGCCCGTGCCCAGCGGCCCCGGCCGAGGTCGGCGACCGCCCGCCCGGTCATGCGGGGCCGCTCGCCGGGGTGGCTCCGCGTTCGCCCGGCCTCGGTTCCCAGGCCTGCCGGTCGGCACGTAGGTGGGCCTCGGCGGCGACGGTGTCGCCGGGGGCCACCCCCCCGTCGACCACGGCGTCCACCAGACGGCTCTGGGCCCGCCCGATCCAGGGTCCGTCGGCGAGGCCGAAGCGCAGCTTCAGCTGGGTCCCGTCGAGGGGGGAGCGTACCGGCAGCGGCAGCTCCGCCGCCGCCGTCTCGAGCCGGGTCGCGAGGTCGTCGAGGTCGGCCAGCGAGGGGTACCGTGATCCCATGGTGTCGGCCCGGGCGACGGCGAGCAGGGCCGGGAGCAGCGCCCCGGCGTCGTGGCGGAGGCGGCGGACAGCGCGGGTGTCCCACTCCGGTTGGTACTGGATCGGCCGCATGTGGAGTGCCACCAGCCGGGCCACCGCCTCGGCCTCGCGGTGCGGGAGTCGCAGCCGGCGGCCCAGCTCGAGGGCCAGCCGCGCGCCCACCTGAGCGTGCCCATGGAAGGTCCAGCGGCCGTCGGCCCACTGCGCGGTCGCGGGCTTGCCCACGTCGTGCAGCAGGGTGGCCAGCCGGACCAGGCGATCCGGCGGGGCCGCGTCCACGGCGAGCAGGGTGTGGGTGAACACATCCCCGACGTGGTACCCGCTCTGCTCGACCCCCACCATCGCCTCGAGCTCGGGGGCGACGGCGGCCAAAAGACCGGTGGTCTGGAGCAGCCGCAGCCCGGTCGACGGTGTGGGCGCCAGCAGCAGCTTGCCGAGCTCGTCGCGGACCCGCTCGGGTGACACGATCCCTATCCGGTCGCGGGCCTGCACCATCGCCTGGAGCAGGTCGGCGTCGAGGTCGAAGCCCAGCTGGGACGCGAAACGCGCCGCCCGCAGCATGCGCAGCGGGTCCTCGGCCAGGGTCGCGAGCGGGGCCAGGGGGGTGCGCAGACGCCCGGCGAAGCAGTCCTGAAGTCCCATGCCGGTGACGTCGGTGACCACCCCCAGCCCGTCGAGCAGGAGGGTGTTGACGGTGAAGTCGCGGCGCCAGACGTCCTCGTCGAGAGTGCCCGCTCGCACCGTCGGCTTGCGGCTCTCGGGCAGGTACGCTTCCTTGCGCGCCCGCACGAACTCCACGATCATCCCGCCCGGGGGCGTGCGGCAGGCGAGCTGGGCTGTGCCGAATCGTTCGAAGGTCACGACCGGCTCGGGGCGCCCCCAGTGGCGGCGCAGCCACCCCGCCGCCACCCCGGCGTCGACCCCCTCGACGACGACGTCGATGTCGGGTCCCCGCTCCCGTCCCAGCAGGAGGTCGCGAACATGGCCTCCGACGATCCGGGCGCGCCCGCCCAGGGCTGCCTCCAGGGGCAGGAGCGCGGCCCGGAGCGCGCTGGCGGAGGGCTCGGTCGGCATCTCAGGTCCCCTGGGCGGCGACCGCCGCCCAGGCCAGGGCGCCGACCAGCCCCTGCTCCTGCCCGAGGCGCGCGGGCCCGACCCGGCAGCGGGCCAGGACAGAGGGGATGCTGCCCTCGATCAGCCCCTGGCGGAGCGCCTCCCAGAAGGGAGGGCCGGCCTGGGTGACCCCGCCCCCGACCGCCACCGCATCGGGGCCGAGCAGGTTGACCAGCCCTCCGACCGCGAGCCCGAGCTGGTGGGCGGCGGATCGCAGCACCAAGGCGGCGCCGACGTCGCCGGCAGCGGCCGCCTCGGCCACGGCCGCCCCGTCGAGCGGCCCCTGCGCTGCCCGGCGCGCGAGCGGACCGTGGGGGGCGGCCCGCGCCGGGGCGGCGCTGAGAATGGCCTGGGCCCGCGACGCGATCGCCGTCCCGGAGGCGATCGCCTCCAGGCACCCGCGGTTGCCACAGCCGCACAGGGGCCCGGCGGGGTCGACCACGATGTGCCCGAACTCCCCTGCCGCCCCGTGGGAGCCGCGATACAGCCGACCCTCCAGGATGAGCCCAGCGCCGATGCCGCTGCTGGCGGTCACATACACGAAGTTGGTGGTGCCGGCACCAGCCCCCTGGCGGAACTCGGCGAGCGCAGCGAGGTTGGCGTCGTGCTCGACCCGGCAGCGGGCGCCCAGCGCGGTCTCGACGCGGGTCGCCAACGGGACCTCGTCCCACCCGGGCAGGTTCGGAGGGCTCAGCAGCACCCCGCGATCGGGGTCCAGGGGTCCGGGGGCGCCGATCGCGATCGCGCGCAACGCGTCGGGTGACCGTCCCGCGGCCGCCACCGCGCTCCGAAGGCCGTCGACGATGGTGGCGATGACCGCGTCCGGCCCGCGCTCCGGCCGGGTGGCCACCCGATCCTGGGTGATGAGGGTGCCGTTCCGGTCGGCCGCCCCGAACCGGAGCCAGGTTCGGCCGAAGTCAACGCCCGCGACGATGCCGGAGGCGGGCGGCACCGGGATCGGGGGCACCCCCTCTAGGGGCCGACGGCCGGGGTCGGGACGGCGGCCTGGGGCGGCAGACCCGCCAGCGCACGCAGCCGCTCCACGTTTGCCCGGTCCGGGCCCTGGCGCTCCAGCCCCGGCACCTCGAGGATGAAGGGCAGCCCGTCCAGCCGCGGCTCTCGGCAGATGCGGCGGAGCCCGTCGTCGCCAAGGTGGCCGTCGCCGATGTTCTCGTGGCGGTCGACGTTGGAGCCCAGCGCCGCCTTGGAATCGTTGGCGTGCACCGCCAGCAGGCGCTCCAACCCGACCTCGCGCTGGAGCTCGTCGAGGGCGGTCGCGAGCCCGTCCGCGGTGGCGATGTCGTAGCCGGCGGTCAGCGTGTGGGCGGTGTCCAGGCACATCCCGACCCGGGGGTCGCCCACCGCGTCCACGATCCGTCCGATCTGCCGGAAGGTCGACCCGATGTTGTCTCCCGCGCCCGCGCTGTTCTCGAGCAGAAGACAGGTGGCGTCGCCCGCTCCCGTCAGGGCCTCCCGGATCGCCTCCGCGATCTGGCTCAGGACCGCGTCGAAGCCCTGGCCGCGATGGGACCCCGGGTGGACGATCACGCCCCGCACCCCGAGCCGACTCGCGAGCTCGAGGTAGTGGCGCAGCGAGCCGGTCGACTGCGCCAGCAGGTCGGGACGCGGCGTCCCGAGGTTGATGAGGTAGACGGCGTGGAAGAAGAAGAGGTCGAGCCCGGTCTCCCCCATCCGTTGGTGGAAACGACCGACCGTGTCGTCATCGAGCGGGAGACGGCGCCAGGTCTGGGGGGCGGTGGGGTGCACCTGGACCGCCTCGGCGCCGATCGCCCGCGCCCGGTCGAACGCGGTGAGCAGTCCGCCGGCGGTCGACACGTGGGCACCCACCCGAATCGCCACCGCTAGGCGCCCTGACCCAGGTGGGGCGGGACGTAGACGGCGCGGGCGGGCGGGGCGGACACGCGCGCGGTCCGGCCAAAGGCGAGGAAATCGAGCTCGACCGGATCAGCACCCGTCACCACCAGGCGGAGGACCTCGTGACTCACCGTGGCAACGTACACCACCGCCCGCATCTGGCGAGGTCCCGCCACCAGCTTGTAGGCGGCGAGCCCGCCGACCCGGCAGCGCCCGCTCACGCGGGCGTGGTCGAAGTACTGGCGCAGGGTGCGCCCCAGCCCGGTCCCGATGAAGGGCGCCAGATTGCCCCGGTACTGGGCCGCCACCCGAGCGGGCTGGACCACCCAGGTGGCGGCGAGGTCGCGATGCCCGGGGATCCGGCTGATCCCAAGACGGGCGAGCTCCATCGGCGAGCGCACGAAGACTCGACCCCCGACCATGAGCACGTGGGTGCGGAGCGTCCCCATCCGCGGCGCGGTCGCCACCACGGTTCCGGCGAACGATCCCCCGGGCACCACCGTGACGACGAAGCGCACCGTCGCCGGCCCCGCGGTGGCGCTGCCGACCAGCTGATGAGCGGGCGCCCGGCGCATCGCGAGCGCCGCCGCCGCGACCAGCCGGGTCGCCGAGGGTTGGGCCGGCTCCGTCCCACAGCCGGCGACGGCGACGGCGGCCACGACCGCGACCAGGCCCACCACGCCCGGCCGCCACTGTTCGGATCGGGCGCTCCGGTCCGAGCGCTCCCCCCGGGAGCGGCGGCGGCGCGCGCAGGCCTCGACCATCGTTCCGGTGGCGTCCTCCCCCAACCAGCGGATGACCGGGCCAGTCTACGCCGGGGCCGCAATCGACCGCGGTGGCACCGGGGGGTCGGCCCGGGGGGGGGGGTCGGCGGCCCCCGCCCGCCGACCGGCTACGATGGACCGCCCGTGCGCCTCTCCGCCCTCTTCCCCCGCAGCCTGCGCAGCGCCCCGGCCGAGACGGATGTCGCCGGGCACCAGCTGCTGCTGCGTGCCGGGTACGTGCGCCAGCTGGGCGCGGGAATCTTCAGCGCCCTGCCACTGGGGACCCGCGCCCTGCACCGGATCGAGGCGGTCGTCCGCGAGGAGATGGATGCGATCGGAGGCCAGGAGGTGATCCTCCCGGTGGTCCACCCGGCCGAGATCTGGCAGCAGAGCGGGCGCTGGCAGGCGATCGGCGAGGAATTGGTCCGGTTCCGGGACCGCGGCGGCCGCGACATGGTGTTGGCGATGACCCACGAGGAGGTGATCACCGACCTCGCCCGCCGCGAGATCACGAGCTACCGCCAGCTCCCGCTCTGCCTCTACCAGCTCCAGACCAAGTTCCGCGATGAGCCCCGGCCGCGGGCGGGGCTGCTGCGCACCCGCGAGTTCGTGATGAAGGACTCGTACACGCTGGACACGGACCTGGCCGGCCTGGCGGTGCAGTACGCCCGTCATTACACCGCCTACCATCGGATCTTCAGCCGCTGCGGTCTCACCGACCTGCTCGCGGTCGAGGCCGACCCCGGGATGATGGGAGGCACCGTCACCCACGAGTTCATGTTCCTCACCCCGATCGGCGAGGACGTCCTGGTCGTCTGCGGCCACTGCGGCCTGGCCGCCAACCGGCAGGTGGCCCGGTTCGCCAAGCCGACTCCCGCCGCGGAGGCCCCAGGGGCGGTCGAGCGGGTGGCGACCCCGGGGGCGGCCACGATCGCCGACCTCGCCGTGAGCCTCGGAATCGGCCCCGAGCGCACCGCCAAGGCGGTCTTCTTCGTGGCCGGGCTCCCCCCCACCGATCCGGGCGGCGACCCGACCGGCCCCGGCGCCCGCGAGGTCCTGGTGATGGCAGTGGTCCGGGGCGACATGGAGGTGGAGGAGACCAAGCTCGCCAACCTGATCGGCGCCCGCTGGCTGCGCGCGGCGGATGCGGAGCGGATCCGCGCCTGCGGGGCCGAGCCCGGGTACGCCTCGCCGGTCGGGATCCGGCGGGACGCGGTGGTGGTGGCCGCGGACGAGCTGATCGCGGCCAGCCCCAACCTCGTCGCCGGGGCCAACGTGGCCGGGTACCACCTGCGCAACGTCAACTGTGGGCGCGACTACGAGCCCGACCGGGTGGGTGACATCGCCGCCGCCAGCGACGGTGCCCCGTGCCCGCGCTGCGGATCGCCGGTCCGGCTCAGCCGCGGGGTCGAGCTCGGCAACATCTTCCAGCTCGGCACCCGCTACAGCGAGCCGATGGGGGCCACCTACGGCGATGCCCAGGGCGGCCTCCACCCGATCGTGATGGGCTCCTACGGGATCGGCATCGGGCGCATCCTGGCCTGCGTCGCCGAGGCCCACCGGGACGAACGAGGGCTTCGCTTCCCGCTCGCGGTCGCCCCGTTCCCGGTCCACCTGGTGCGTCTGGGCGCGGCGTCGGAGGCCGTGGACCGGACCGCGGACCAGCTGGTGGCGGAGCTCGCCGCCGCCGGCGTCGGCGTTCTCGACGACGACCGCGACGTGGCCCCCGGCGTGAAGTTCGCGGACGCCGACCTGCTCGGGATGCCGCTGCGCGTCACCGTCAGCCCGCGCTCGGTGGCGGCGGGCGGTGCCGAGCTGCGTCGGCGCGACGCCACCGCGACCACGGTGGCGAGCGACCCCGCGGGGGCGGTCCAGGCCGCGCTCGCGACCCTGCGGGCGGAGGCCGAGGCGACGGTGCAGAGCCCTCCCTACCCCGATCCGCCCGCGGGCTGAGCCGCCCCCCTTTATCTCTCAGCCGCGCCAGACCAGCGCGGCCGCCAGGTAGGCCGCATAGAGGGCGCCACCGCCCACGGCGACGGCGCGGGCCCCCAGCCCGCGGTCTCGGCGGAGCGCAGCCAGCATCAGCAGGGCCCCCAGCACGGCGGCGCCAGCCGCCAGCAGAGCGGGCCGCCCCAGCCGCCACGGGGTGAACCCGAGCCCGATGAGGGCCGGGATCGTGGCCTGCAGCACCATCGCCCCCACGATGTTGCCGAGCGCCAGCCCGTCGTGGCCGGAGCGCACCCACATCACCCCCGCGAGCGTCTCGGGAAGCTCGGTTGCGATCGGGACCAGGATCAGCGAGAGGATCACCGCGGGCAGGGCGAGGCCCGCCGCGAGCCCGTGGAGAGCGGTCACGAAGAGCTCGCCGCTCACCACCAGCAGCCCCGCGCCGGCACCCAGCTGGCAGGCGAGCGGGGTCCATCCCGGGGAGCCCGCCCGCCACCCGCCCCGGCCCCGGCCGCGACCGGGGCGCAGCAGGTGGAGCGGCTCGGGGAGGTCCTCCGAGGCCGTGCCGGCGTCGTGGCGCAGGGTGCGCACCACGTAGCCGGCGTAGAGCAGGGCGAGCACGAGGGCGACCGCAAGATGCAGGGGCCGGGGCAAAACGGTGCTGGCGATCAGCAGGCCGAAGCTCAGCAGGAACGTGAGGAGATCGCGGCGGACCTGAGCGGCGTCGACCGCCAGCCAGCCGCGGCGCCGGCTCAGCGCCGCGGCGGCCGTGAGGCCGGCGCCGAGGGTGGCGAGCAGCAGCGGCGCGCCCACGATCGCGCCCACGGCGATGCCGTCCGCGCCCGGGCGCGCGCCCGCCAGGGCCACGATCGGGACGACGCTCTCGGGCAGGGTGGTGCCGATGGCGGCCAGCAGGCTCCCGGTCGCCCCCTCACCGAGGTGAAGCCGGTGACCGGCCCATTCGATCGCGTTGGTGAAGAGCTCGGCCGCCGCCACCATAAGGACGAGGCTGACGGCGAGCAGGCCCGCGCTCTCACCCACCGGGGGCGCCCCGCCGCACCCGCCGGAGGGTCCCGGCCCCGTGCTGCTGGTGGCCCGTGGGCGGGCGCGCCGCCGCCGGCGTGGGCTCCCGCCGCAGCCGGGGAGCGCCCGGGCCGATCTGCTGCCCGATGATCGCCCCATTGTGGCGGGCGCACGGTCGCGAGCGGCGTGCCGCCCCTGAGGGGTGCGGCCCCGGTCCCCGGGGGGTGGCCGGCCGGCTCCCCCGGCGAATGCAAGGGCCCCCGCTGCGGCCGTCGGCGGGGGGCCGCTCGCCCCCGGGCAGCCGCTCCCCTCTCCAGCCCGGGCGATCACCGCGCCCTTTTGGGGGCGGGACCGCCGCCCACCCGGACCGAGGCCAGCGGGCCCCGGGTGGGGCTGGGGGCGATCGCGTTCCCGCGCCGCGCCCGCGGACCGGCGCCCGGGGGCGAGGCTCGACCCTCCCCCTCCTCCTGGCTAGGCGCCGGGCCGGCGCCGGAGGCCCCGTCCCGCCCCCCGGCGGGCGGCGGCGGCGGCCGCGTGCGCGAGCTGGAGGCCGTGGCGCAGCACCTCGGCGGCGCCCACCGCCTGGACCCGATGGACCGGCCTTCGGTCCCGATGGGGCGGGGCGACCGCGTCGCGGATGCGCTGATGGAACCAGGGGAAGAGCCCGGGGGGGAGGCGGTCGGGGTCGGCCCACATCAGCGCCAGCACCTCCCGCGAGCGGGACGGCGTCCCCGCCCCCAGGCGGGCGAGGAAGACCGCGTCGCGGCTGTGGCGGAGTCCCCGGAAGGTGTAGGTGCCGGTGAGCCGGTCGACGCTGATCTCGCAGCCGACCTCCTCCCGCACCTCGCGCACCACCGTGGCGGCGGGGGCCTCGGCCCGGGCCACGTGGCCTCCGGGAAGCTCCCACCCGGGCGGTGAAACCCGGAACGAGAGCAGCACCCGGCCATCGGCGCGGCGGATCACGGCGTGGGCGCCGGCGACCCGGCGGCCGGGGTCCGGGAGGGCGGGGTCGCGCGCCGCCTGGCTCACGCGGCGCAGGGAGCGGTCAGCAGCGAGCTGGGGACCAGCCCCGGGGTGGTGAGGTACTGATAGGTGGGGAAGAGGCCGGGGAGCGTCGTCCCCACCAGCGGGCGGGCCATCCCCCCGTAGAGGCCGGAGATGAGGCTCGAGATCGGCGAGACGCTGCCCTGGGTCAGCTGCGGCACCACGAAGACCAACACGAGCGCGGCGATCCAGATCGCGCTCTGATTGCGGTCCACCCAGGCGAAGAGGCGGGGGAGGTGGCCCCCGAGCAGGCCCTCGACCACCCGGTAGCCGTCCAAGGGCGGGATCGGCAGCAGGTTGAAGACGCAGAGGATCACGTTGATGAAAAACCCCTCGGTGAGCACCCAGAAGAGCGCCCCGGAGGGGGTGTCGGCGAAGCTGGGGATGCCACAGAAGGTGGAGGAGGGGTCGACCGCCATCAGCAGCCGCAGGGCGAGCCCCAGCACGGTCGCGATCGCGAGGTTGGAGAGCGGCCCTGCGGCCGCCACCAGCGCCTGCTGGGTGCCCCGCCGCACGATCAGGGGATTGAACTGAACCGGGCGGGCGAAGCCGAACCCGATCAGCAGCAGCATCACCAGCCCGACCGGATGGACCTGGGCGGCGGGATTGAGGCTGAGGCGCCCCTGCCGACGGGGCAGGGGATCGCCGTAGGCGGTGGCCACGCGCGCGTGGCAGTACTCGTGGACGGTGAAGCCGAGGAGGATGCCGGGGAGCGCGAAGACGACCAGGATGAGGTAGAAGGCGATCCCGGTCACGAGGGATCAGTCCAGCGGGATGCGGCGCGGTCGAGGGCGCGCCGCGGCGTCCGCGCCCGCCCCCCGGCGACCGGCGCGCAGCACCGCCCACGCCGCCAGCAGGAGCTCGCGCTGGGCGCGCAGGAGGTGGACCTGCGCCTCGGGCGGGACCACCTCGCCGGCGCGCCGGCCGACCGCCCCGAGCAGCTCCACCCCGAGCCGCAGCGCCTGCTGGGGGAGTCCGGCGGGGCCCTCCACCGGGTCGGGGGCGGCGGGCTCGGGGGCCGCCGCCCGGGGCGGGCGTCGACGGGCGCGGGCGGGCGATCCGACGGCCTCGCCCGGGCGCCGTCCGGGGGGCCGGCTCTCCCGGCTCACGCGCTCTGCCGGCGGAAGCGGATCGACAGCTGGCCATCCTCGATGTGGGCGCCGCTGGTGACGGTGCCGCGCAGCACCCGCGGCAGCGCCAGCTCGCGCTTGTAGGCGCCGATGGTGACGTAGAGCTCGTCGTCACGCTGGCTGAGGCTGACGGCGTCCTTGGTGGCGAAGCCGAGATCGAGCGTCAGCACGTAGTCGCTGCCATCTTTGCGAACCCGCTGGGGACGGGCCCGGGAGAGGATCTCCGCGGGATCGCGCTCGCCGTACAGCGCCTCACCCAGCTCGCCCAGCTGAGCCACTCCCACCACCTCGTGGTCGAAGAGCGGCGCCGAGAAGATCGGCAGCGGGTCGAAGGTGGCACGCACCTGCGCCGCGTAGCGGACCTGCTGGCGCCGCCAGTCGTCGAAGTAGACGTCGACGACGTCGTCGGGGAGCACCCGGTTGACACAGATCGCATCGGTCAGATAGTCATAGAGGTTGAGGTACGTGTAGGCGCGCTGGGCCTCCTTGATCACCATCTTTTCGAGGTTGAGGACGATCCGGACGGTGCACACGCTGGGGTCCCCGAGCACGCTCTTCATCGACTCCAGGCTAGTCAGCAGATCGCGCACCGATACGAAGATCTCATCGCTGGGCAGGGGGATGGAGAGGAAGGGCTGCACCATCGGGCGGGCCAGCTTCATCACCCGCCGCTCGATCGGAAAGATCTTGTTGAGGTACCAGCGGGCGACGTCGGGAAAGGCCAGCAGCTGCAGGGTCTCACCGGTGGGGGCGCAGTCGACGATGAGCACGTCGTAGTCGCTGCGCTCGGCGTGATGCTTGATCCACATCAGGCTGGCGACCTCCTCCATCCCGGGTGGGGACGCCATCTCCTCGGCGATGATGTCCTCGATGCCCTGACTGTTGAAGAGGGTCGCGAGGTAGTGGTGAATCCGCTCCCAGTTGTGCTCCAGCTCGTGGAGCGCGTTGACCTCCTGAGCGAAGAGCCCGGGCGCGACCTGGCGGGGCTGATCCCCGAGCTCTTGGTCCAGCGAGTCGCCGAGGCTGTGGGCTGCGTCGGTGCTCATGACCAACGTCTTGCGGCCGCGACGCGCGCACGCGACCGCGGTCGCGGCCGCGATCGAGGTCTTGCCAACGCCGCCCTTGCCGGTGTAGAGGATGACTCGCATCGCAGCCGAGTATAGGTACCCGGCGCCGGGCCCCCCCCTGGTCCGGGACCGCCCGCTAGCGGAAGACGATGGTCCCGACGATGATGCAGACGACCATCACCAGGGCCACCACCCCGATCCGGCGCAGGTCGCTGCCGATGAAGGGGACACGGTCGGCGGGGATGGCGGGCGTCTCGTCCAGTGGCACCAGGGCCGCCTCCTGCTGGCGCCGCCGCTCCGCCCGGCTGGTGACGCGCTCGCTGCGGGTGGGCAGGAACGACTGGGTCACCCGGGGCAGGGCGGCGGGAGCGGCAAGGATCCCGTTGCCGGCGGCGCGGGTGACCGGGGCGGGGCTGGGGGCGGGCTCATCGGCGACCGGCGGAGCCAGCTCCTCGCCCCCGGCAACCGCCAGCCCCGCGCTCGGCCCGGCCGACGCGGGGGCGACCGGCGACCGAACCGGGCGCCGCAGGGCGGGGGAACTCTTCTTCTTGGGTCGCTTGGCCATGGTGAGAACGCGACCGGCGGGGCCACCGAGGGGCGGCGTCGCCGACGCGGGGGTCAGTGTACCGAAGCCCGCGCCGGTCGACCGGGGACGATCAACCCGCCGCGGCGGCTGGACCCTGGGCGCAGGTGCAGACAGCGGGCACCGGTGGCAAGGACGAGTCGGCATGGGAAAAGGGGACGGGAAGGCTCCGACACCCGCTGTCTGCTGGTGGGCGATGCAGACGACCCACATCTAGTGCCCCCACGACATTCAAGCACAGGATCTTGTGGAGTGCAAGCGTGCGGTCTTCGGGTCCGAGGTTCTGGCGGCAGCCTCAGACGTTGAACAGGAAGTGGACGACATCCCCGTCCCGGACCCCGTAGTCCCGGCCCTCCAGGCGGCGCCGGCCACGCTCTCGCACCCCTTGGTAGCCCCCGGCCGCGAGCAGGTCGGCGACGTCGCAGACCTCGGCGCGGATGAAGCCTCTGGCGAAATCGGTGTGGATGACGCCGGCGGCGTCGACGGCGGTACCCCCCTGGGCCAGGGTCCAGGCGCGCACTTCCTTCTCCCCGGCGGTGAAGAACGTGAGCAGCCCCAGGGCGTGGTGGGCCGCCCGGCTGAGGCGCCCCAGTCCGGCCTCGGCGACCCCCAGGGTGTGCAAGTACTCGATGGCGTCGGCCGTCTCCAGCTCCGCGAGCTCCGCCTCCAGCCGGGCGCTCACCGCCACGAAGCTCGCGCCCACCGCCTGGGCGCGAGCGGCCACCGGCGCGGCCGGTCCCGACCCCTCGGGGGCCGCGAGCTGGTCCTCGTCGACGTTGGCGACATACAGCGCCGGCTTGGCGGTGAGCAGCTGCAGCGCAGCGACCCCAACCTGCTCCTCGGCGGAGAGCGCGACCGCCCGGGCCGGCAGGCCCTGGTCCAGCGCCGCCCGGACCCGTCGCAGGCCCGCCACCTCGACCTCGGTGACCTCGCGGGGCCGGCGAGCCCGCTCCGAGACGCGCTCCAGCCGGCGGTCGACGGCCGCCAAGTCGGCGAGCACCAGCTCCAGCTCCAAGATCCCGACATCCCGCTCGGGGTCGATCGATCCCTCGACGTGGGCCACCGCCCCGGCGAAGCAGCGGATCACCAGGGCGACCGCGTCGGTGGCACGGATGTGCCCCAAGAACTGGTTGCCGAGACCCTCGCCCCCGCTCGCTCCCCGCACCAGGCCCGCGATGTCGGTGAAGGTGACGGTGGCCGGGATCACCCGCGGGGGACGGAAGAGCTCGGCCAGCTGCTGCAGCCGCAGATCGGGCACCGGCACCACTCCGGTGTTGGGGTCGATGGTCGTGAAGGGGTAGTCGCCGACCAGAGCGCGTCCCCCGGTGAGGGCGTTGAAAAGCGTGGACTTGCCGGCGTTGGGGAGGCCGACGATCCCCACGGCGAGGCTCACGGCGCGCCCCCGGTCAGGCCGCGCCCTCCGCCACCACCCCATTCTCCAGCCGGCCGACGCCCTCGATCTCGACCACCACCCGATCGCCGGGGACCAGGAACCGGGGCGGCGTGCGGAACGCGCCGACCCCACTCGGGGTGCCGGAGACGATCACGTCGCCGGGGTCGAGCCGGGTGAAGGTGGTGATGTACTCGATCAGTCGGGGGACATCGAAGGTCATGTCCGAGGTCGAGGCATGCTGCATCCGCTCGCCGTTGACCAGCACCGTGAGCTCGCGGCCCCCGGGGTCGCCCACCTCGTCGCGGAGCGCGATCCAGGGGCCGAATCCGCCGGTCCCGGCGAAGTTCTTGCCGGCGGTCCACTGGCTGGTGTGCCGCTGGAAGTCGCGCAGGGTGGCGTCGTTGAAGCAGCTGTAGCCGGCCACCAGCTCCAGCGCGTCGGCCCGGGCGACCCGGTGGCCGGTGCGCCCGATGATCACCGCCAGCTCGCCCTCCCAGTCCAGCTCGTCCGAGACGGCGGGCCGGACCAGGGGGTGGCCGTGCCCCACCAGCGAGGCGGCGAAGCGGGCGAAGAGCACCGGCTGAGGGGCCGTCCCGAAACGTCCCGCCGCCTCGGCGGCGTGGTCGGAGTAGTTCACGCCGACGCACAGGATCTTGGACGGCCGCAGCACCGGTGGGAGCAGCTCGGCGCCCCCCAGCGCCAGGGTCAGCGGCGCCCCCGTCCGCGCCGGGTCCGGGGCGGTCAGGGCATGGGCCACCGCCGCCCGGGCGGCGTCCAGCGAGCCCGGACCGCCCACCAGCACCTCGCCCGCCGATCCCCCGATCAGCGCCGCGGCCCGCTCGGCGACGCGACCCTCGCCCCGGCTCTCCAGCAGCGCCCGGTAGGCGCGCGCCAGCGCCACCACCTGGCCGTCCTCGACGGCGCCGGCGGCGGCCACCCCCTGGTCGCGAAAGGTCACAAGACGCATGCGGTCGTCGTCTCCACTCTGCTCGCGTCCATGATGACGCGGCGGCGGCGCCCGCCGCCGCGCATCTCCCCCGGAGGGTGCTCCCCCGCCCCATCCCGCCCGCCTCCTCCCCGGCGACGCACCGGGCAGGAGGCGGGCCCCCCGAAGGCCGACTCAAGGGGTCGGCCGCATGGTAGTCTTCCCCGGAATCGGGGTCAAGGGAAATGCTCGGTGGCGGACGCAGGGACGGCGGTGGTTGAGCCTTCGGGCTCCCGCGTCGTGGAGGGGGAGTGCGGGTCCGCGACTCGGGCGGGCACGGGGCTGGTGGCGTGGCTGGACGCCGAGGTCACCCGCTCGGGTGGGCTGCCAGGGGCGCGGCTGCCGCCGGAGCGTGAGCTGGCCCAGCGGCTCGGGGTGACGCGCAACGCCCTGCGCAAGGCGCTCGGCATCCTGGAGGCGCAGGGTCGGGTCGCCCGCCACGTCGGGCGGGGCACGTTCGTCGCGAGCCGGCTGCCGGCGCCGGCGGCTCGGACCGGTCTCGTCGAGTCCTCCCCCGCCGAGGTGATGGCGGTCCGTCTCGCGATCGAGCCCAATCTCATGCCGCTGGCGGTGGCCGCCGCCCGGCCCGCCGATCTCGATCGGATGGACCAGTGCCTGGTGCGCGCCCGCGCCGCCCACGGGTTCCCCGAGTTCGAGATCTGGGATGCTGCCATCCATCAGGCGATCGCCGACGCCACCCACAACGGGCTCGCCGCCGCGATGCTGCGGGCCATCAACGGAGCCCGCGACCACGTCTACTGGGGCACGCTCAAGGAGCGCACGTCCACCCCGGAGCGGCTGACCCTGGCGCGGCGCGAGCACGAGGAGATCGTCGAGGCGATCCGCGAGCGCGACGCGCCCCGGGCCCAGCGCGCGATGCGCCACCACCTCCACGGGGTCCAGGCGGCGCTGCTGGGCGGGGTCCTGGCGGATCTGGCGTAGGCGGAGCCTGGAGATGCTCCGGGCTCGCCGGGGTCGGTCAGGCAACCAGCCGGGCGATCGCCGCCAGGCCGGCCGTGACCATCGCCACCCGGAGCACGGTCGGGGAGAGGCGACGGCCGACCAGGGCCCCCAGCTGCGCGCCCACCGCGGTCGACCCGGCGAGCACCCCGGCGGGCGCCCACTCCACCCGGGCGGCGGCGATGAACACCAGCGCGGCGGCCACGTTCACCAGCCCGGCGAGGACGTTCTTGAGACCGTTGAGCCGCTGCGTCGTGTCGTCCAGGGTCGAGCCCAGCAGGGCGAGCAGGATCACCCCCTGGGCGGCGCCGAAGTAGCCGCCATAGACCGCCGTCCCCAGCACGCCGGCGGGGAGCCCCCGGCCGCCGGGCCGCACGCGGCCGGGCCGCCGCAGGCGGCGGGCGAGCCGGGGCTGGACCACCACCAGCACCACGGCGAGGCCGATCAGCACCGGGACGACGACCCGGAACACGGTCGCGGGCAGCACCAGCAGCAGCGCGGCGCCGGCCACTCCGCCGACCACCGCAGCTGGCGCCAGCCGGCGGACGCGGTCTGCCTGGCCGACCAGCTCGCGGCGGTAGCCGATCACCCCGCTCACCGAGCCCAGCACCAGCCCCACGGTGTTGGTGGCGTTGGCCGGAACCGGGGTGAGGCCGATCGCGAGCAGGGCTGGGAAGGTGGCCAGCGACCCGGAGCCGACGATGGTGTTGGCGGCCCCCGCCACGAGCCCGGTGGCGACCAGCAGCAGGGCCGCGGCCAGGCTCACCAGTCGCCGTCGGTCGGCCCGGTCCGACGCGTCAGAGCCGCTCCAGCTCATAGGCCCGGTGGAGCGCGCGCACGGCCTGGGTCAGCTGGGCAGCGGGCACGGTCGCGGTGATGCGGATCTCCGAGGCGGCGATCATCTCGATGTTGATCCCGGCGTCGGCGAGGGCGCGGAACATCCGCGCCGCCACCCCCGGGCTCCCCAGCACGCCGGTTCCCACCACCGACACCTTCGCGATCGCGGGATCGATGCTGACGCTGGCGGCCCCGACTCCGGCGACGATCGCGGGGAGCAGATCGGTGACCGTGGCGAGGTCGGCCCCCGCTACGGTGAAGCTGAGGTCGGTGAGACCCTCGTGGCTGACGTTCTGGACGATCGCGTCGACGCTGATCCCGGCCTCGGCCAGGGGAGTGAAGATGGCGGCGGCGATCCCGGGACGGTCGGGGACACGCACCACTGTCACCTTGACCACGTCCTCCTGGAACGCGATCCCCCTGACCTTCTGGCGCGGCTCCACCGGCGGCTCCCGACAGATGAGGGTGCCCGCGTCGCGGGGATGGAAGGTGCTCCGGACACGAATCGGGACGCTGTGGGCGGCGCCGATCTCGACCGCGCGCGGGTGCAGCACCGCGGCACCCACGGCCGCCAACTCTAGCATCTCCTGGTAGCCGATCCGGTCGAGCCGGCGGGCGCTCGCGACCACCCGCGGATCGGCGGTGAAGACGCCGCGGACATCGGTGAAGATCTCGCAGATGTCGGCCCGCAGCGCGGCCGCCAGCGCCACCGCGGTGGTGTCCGATCCGCCGCGTCCCAGCGTGGTCGTCTCGAGCGTGTCCGCGATCACGCCCTGAAATCCCGCCACCACCACCACCCGCCCGGACCCGAGCTCGTCGAGGATGCGCCGCGGCACCACGTCGACGATCCGGGCCCGGCGATGGTGGGGCGCGGTCCGGATCCCCGCCTGCAGACCCGAGAGCGACACCGCAGGGACCCCCAGGGCATCCAGCGCCATCGCCAGCAACGGCGCGGTCACCGTCTCGCCGGTCGCGAGCAGGGCGTCCAGCTCCCGGGCGGGGGGCCGCGGGTGGAGATGGTGCGCCTGCGCCAGCAGGCGGTCGGTGGTCTCCCCCATCGCCGAGACCACCACCACCACGCCGGGGCAGGCACTCCGGGCCGCGGCCACCAGCCCGGCCACCCGGCGGATCCGGGCCAGGGTCGCCAGCGAGCTGCCCCCGTACTTGTGCACCACCGGTCGGGCCCCCACGGACCCGGTCGGCACGCTCATCCGCGCCCCTCAGGAACCGGTGGGGCGGCCAGCGGCTCCCGCAGCAGCCCGTGGGCGGCCAGCGGCAGGAGCATGACCCGGCCCGCCAGCCCAGCCCGCGCGGCCGCAGCCGCGAGGGCTCGGCCCACCGCCTGCCGCGATCCCGGGCGGGTCGGGGTGAGGGCGAGCACGGTTGGGCCCGCCCCGCTGAGGCAGGCACCGTACGCGCCCGCAGCCCGTGCGGCGGCGATCAGAGCGGGGAGCCACGGCAGCAGCGCGGTCCGGGCCGGCTGGTGCCAGCGATCCTCCATCGCCCACCCGAGGCAGTCGAGCTCGCCGGAGCAGAGGGCATGCACCAACAGCGCGCAGCGACCGGAGTTGAAGACGGCTTCGGCGAGCCCCACCGACCGCGGCAGCACCGCCCGGGCGGCTCGGGTCTCCAGCTCGCGGTCGGGCACGAAGAGCACCGCTCCCAGCCCCCGGGGAACCGGGATCCGCCGGGCGAGCAGCGTGCCGTCGCCACCCCGGACGGTGAGCGCGCAGCCGCCGAGGAGCGCGGCCGCGACGTTGTCGGGGTGACCCTCGAATCCGGTCGCCAGCTCGAGCAGGCTCACCGGGTCGGGGCGATGGCGGTGCACCGCCGCGGCGGCGGCGAGCCCCGCCACCACCGCGGCGGCGCTGCTCCCCAGCCCGCGGGCCAGCGGGATCGGGGCGGTCACCCGCAGCCGGCCGGTGGGGGATGCGGCGCCGGCCGCGGCGCAGCCGGCGGCGTACGCCTGCGCCAGCAGGTTGGTCGCGGGGTCGGCCCACGCCGCTGGCGCGTCGGCCGGCAGCTCCAGCGTGAGCGGCTCCGGCCCCCCCGTGACCTCGACGGTGAGACGCAGCTCCAGCGCCAAAGCGAGGCAGTCGAAACCGGCGCCGAGGTTGGCCGCGGTCGCCGGGACCGAGACCCGCCAGCCGTGCTCGGGCAGGGCGGCGGGACCGCTCAGAGCTTGAGGAGCTTGGCGATGCCAGCCGGGTCGTCGTCGACCGCGATCGGCGGGGGCAGCTCGGCCCGGGCGGCGTCGGGGTCCTTCAGCCCGTGCCCGGTCAAAACGCAGACGACCCGCGCGCCGGGGGCGATCCAGCCCGAGCGCGCCATCTGCACCACGCCGGCCAGCGACGCCGCCGAGGCGGGCTCGGCGAACACGCCCTCGCGCCCGGCGAGCCACCGCTGCGCGGTGAGGATCTCCCCGTCGGTGGCGGCGACGATGGCGCCGCCCGACTCGTCCCGCGCCAGCGCCGCCCCCTCCCAGGAGGCAGGGTTGCCGATCCGGATCGCGCTGGCCACGGTCCGGGGCCGGGCCACCACCCGGCCGCGCACGATCGGGGCGGCCCCGTCGGCTTGGACGCCCAGCAGCCGGGGCAGGGCCACGACCCGGCCGAGCGCGTGCTCCTCCCGGAAGCCACGCCAGTAGGCGGTGATGTTGCCGGCGTTGCCCACCGGCAGGCTGACCACGTCGGGAGCGCCCCCGATCGCGTCCACGATCTCGAACGCGGCCGTCTTCTGCCCCTCGATCCGGTCGGGGTTCACCGAGTTGACGAGCGTGACCGGGTAGCGGGCGGCGAGCTCCCGCACGATCGCGAAGGCGCGGTCGAAATTGCCGCGAATGGCGAGCACCTTGGCGCCGTAGACCTGCGCCTGCAGCAGCTTGCCGGGCGCGATCTTGCCACCCGGGACCACCACCACCGCGCGCAGGCCGAAGCGCGCGGCGTAGGCGGCCGCCGAGGCGCTGGTGTTGCCGGTGGAGGCGCAGACCACGACCTCGCTCCCTGCCTCCAGCGCTCGCGCCACCGCCACCACCATGCCCCGGTCCTTGAACGAACCGGTGGGATTGAGCCCCTCGAACTTGAGCAGCAGCTCGCCGAGGCCGAGCTCCGCCGCGATCGACGGCGCCGCGATCAGCGGGGTACCGCCCTCACCGAGGGTGATCCGGGGGGTGCGCGGAGTCAGCGGCAGCCGGTCCGAATAGCGCAGCAGGACCCCCGCCCGCGGGTCGCCCCCTACGCTCGGGCCGACCCCGGCGCCGGGCGCGCGGTCGGTCCGGCGAGCAGCCCCGGGGCCGGTCGGCGCGGGCACCCGGTCCAGGGTCCGGATCGGCGAGCGGACGGTCACGGTGATCACGGCTCCAGGATGGGCAGGCAGCTGTGCACAGCGTAGCCGCCACGCCAAGCGAGCGCCACGGCGGCCGCGGCGCGCTCCGCGGCGGTCGCCGGCGCGGTGACGACCAGGCACGCGGTCGATGCCGGACCCGCCCGGTCGCCGGAGAGTCGCCCTGCGGTCAGTCCGCAGGCGCTCAGGTCGGCGGCGGCGGCCAGCTCATCGGGGCGCCCGTCCCCCGCGCCCAGGCGCCAGACCGCGCGGGTTGGCCGCGGGGCGGCGATGGTCAGCCGGGCCGCCAGGGGCGCGGGCGCGGCCCCTCGCTGGCGGTCGGCCAGAACCAGGATCAGGTCGGAGAGCATGGCGGAGGCGGTGGGTGCGGCCCCGGCGCCGGTGCCCGTCACCACGGTGCGCCCGGCGAGGTCGGACTCGATCACCACGGCATTGCCGGCGCCACGGACCTGGGCCAGCGGGTGGTCCCGCGGGACCAGGGTCGGCTCGACCGCGAGCGCGACGCCGGCCCCCTCCGCCTCGGCTCGGGCGACCAACCGCACCGCATACCCGAGCCCGGCCGCGACCCGCAGGTCGGCGGGGTCGAGCTCGCCGATTCCACAGCGGGCGACGTCGGCGACGGCGGGCCACCCACCCCACACGACGGCGGCGAGGATCACGAGCTTGGCAACCGGGTCGTGGGCATCCACATCCTGGCTGGCATCGGCCTCGGCCAGACCCTGCGCCCGCGCCGACCTCAGGGCGTCGTCCAGGCTGTCACCGGCGGTCATTCGGTCGAGCACCAAGTTGGTCGTGCCGTTGAGAACCGCGGCCAGCCGCTGGACCCGGTCGGCTCGCAGCGCCCCACTCAGCACGCTGATCACGGGCATGCCCCCGCCCACCGCGGCCTCGAACCGCAGCGGCGCCCGGTGGCGCCCGGCCAGTCGCTGGAGCTCCGGCCCATGGGCGGCGAGGCACTGCTTGCTGGCGGTGACGACGCCGGCTCCGCGGGCCAACGTCGCATGCGCCACCCGACGGGCGAGCGCCACGTCGCCGGTGCACTCCACCACCACATCGCAGCCAGCTCCGAGCAGGTCGGCCGGGTCGGCGGTCAGCACCGTCGCCGGGCCCAGGCTGCGGGCCTGCTCTAGGTGGCGGGATGGGTCGCGCACGAGCGCCACCACCAGCTCGGCTGCGGGCACCCGCTCAGCCAGCTCGCGGGCGACCGCCCACCCCACCGTGCCCAGGCCCGCGATTCCGACACGGGCCGGTGCGCTCATGTCCTCCCGCCTCGCCTCAGGCGGCCGCCGCGTCGTCGAGCTGGTAGCGCTCCACCACCGCGGCGATGCCCCCCTCGCCGGGCGCGCCGGTGATCCAGTCGGCGGCGGTGCGCACCTCGGCGGCCGCGGTGCGCACCGCCACCGCGGTCCCGGCGGTCGCCAGCAGGGCGAGGTCGTTGGGTGCGTCACCCACCGCGACGACATCCGTCAGCGCCGCCCCCACCGATGCCGCCACCCATGCCAGCGCCGTGCCCTTGTCGACCCCAGGGGCTGTGACCTCGCAGAATCCGGGGTAGGATCGGGTGACCACGCCGCGGGCCCCCACCAACTCGCCGACCTCCGCCACCACCGCCGCGAAGACCGCCTGATTAGGCTCCACCACCACCACCATCTTGGTTGAGCCCCGCCCCAGCCGGTCAGCGAGGTCGTCCGCCACCGTGATCGGCACGCGGGCGATGCGCGTGTAATAGCGGACGGCTGGGGTGTCGGCGGCGACCAGCAGCTGGTCGTCCTGGTAGACGTTGCAGGTCCAGCCGCGGGCGGTGGCGAGCGCGAGCACCTCCCGCGCCAGGCCGGGGCCCACCCCGCACTCCCGGCGCAGGCGTCCCAGCCGCGTGCCCGTCAACGGACTCAGCGGGTCGCCCGGCCGGGGGCGGTCGCGGATCACCGCACCCTGGTAGCAGATCACCGGGAGCGCCACGTCGAGGCGGTCAGCGAAGGGCAGCGCCGACCGGTACATCCGGCCCGTCGCCACCCCCACCAGGGTGCCGGCCGCCTGGGCTCGCGCCACCGCGCGCACGTCCCGGTCGTCCAGGGTGAGCGTGTCGTCGACCAGGGTCCCATCGATGTCGCAGACCAAAAGCCGACGTCCCATCCCCTCATTGTGGCGGCGGGTCCGCATCCGCCGCCGGCCCGATTCCCGGCCTCGCGTATAGTGGAGGGGCGTGCCATCTCGTTCTCGTCGTCCCTTCCGACCGTCGCCGCGCCCGCTGCGCCCGCCTCCCGCCTCGGCAGCAGGTTCCGAGGTCGCCCCGGAGATCCTGCCCCGTTTCGCCGAGCTGGGTCTCTCGCCGGAGCTGGTGCGCGCCACCAGCGAGATGGGCTTCGAACGTGCCACCCCGATCCAGGCCCGCGCCATCCCGGTGGCGCTGGCAGGGCGCGACCTGGTGGGACAGGCCCAGACCGGCAGCGGCAAGACGGCCGCCTTCGGGCTGCCGATCCTGGAGCGGATCGAGTCCCCGGGTCCGGGCACCCAGGCGCTCATCCTGTGCCCCACCCGCGAGCTGGCGGTGCAGGTGTCCGAGGAGATCGGTCGCCTGGCGGTGCACCGCCCCGTGGGCTGGCTGTGCGTCTTCGGTGGCGACTCCATGCGCCGTCAGCTGACCGGCCTGCGGGAGCAGCCCCAGATCATCGTGGCCACTCCCGGACGGTTGCTCGACCACCTCCAACGGGGGTCGCTCAGCCTCGGCCAGGTGCGCTTCGCGGTCCTCGACGAGGCCGACCGCATGCTCGACATGGGTTTCGCTCCCGACGTCGAGCGGATCCTCCGCCAGACTCCCCCGGCGCGCCAGACGATGCTGTTCTCGGCGACCATGCCGGAGTGGGTGCGGCGGCTGGCGTCCCGCTACATGCGTGACCCGGAGACGGTGTCGGTGACCGGGCACACCGAGCTGGTGCCGACGGTGCGGCAGTGGTACATCGAATGTTCCTGGGCGGACAAGGTGGAGGCGCTCACCCGCCTGCTCGACAGCCCGCGGGTCAAGGTGGGCCTGATTTTCACCGAGACCAAGCGCAATGCAGACCTGCTTCACTCGGTCCTGCTCACCCGCGGCTACGACGTGACAGTGCTCCACGGCGACCTCTCGCAGCATGATCGCGACGCCTCCCTGGAGCGCTTTCGCAATTCCACGGTGCGCTTCCTGATCGCCACCAACGTGGCCGCCCGCGGGCTCGACATCGAGGACATCAGCCACGTCATCAACTACGACGTCCCCTCCACCCCCGAGGAGTACGTCCATCGGGTCGGCCGCACCGCCCGGGCCGGCCGCGACGGGGTGGCTCTCACCCTGATCACCCCGATCGAGATCCTCAAGCTGCGCGACATCGAGCACCACACCAACACCCGGATCGAGCGGCACACCTCCCAGGAGCTCGAGGAGCTGGTCGGCGAGGGGGTCGGCGTCGCCTGAGCCGAGGTCCGGTATGGACCCGGCCCACCCCCTGGGTTTGGAGCTCCCTGCGTTCGGAGCGGATCCACTGGCGGCGCTGGCGGCCTGGCTGGAGGCGGCCCGGGCGGGCGGCGAGCCCGAGCCGGCGGCGATGGCGCTGGCCACCGTCACCGCCGCCGGCGAGCCCCAGGTGCGGATGGTGCTGCTGAAACGGGTGGACGCCCGCGGCCTCACCTTCTTCAGCAACTACCGGAGCGACAAGGGGCGCCAGCTGGCGGCGGTGCCGCGGGCGGCGGTGGCGCTGTTCTGGCCGGGGCTGCATCGCCAGGTGCGCTGCAGCGGCGCGGTGGGGCGCACCCCCCGGGCGGAGTCGCTCGCCTACTTCTCCACCCGGCCGTATGGCGCCCAGGTCTCGGCGGCAATCTCGCCGCAGAGCCGACCGGTCCCCAGCCGCGGGTGGCTCGAGGAGCGCAGCCGCGTCCACGCCGCCCGCCATCCCGACACCGTCCCGCTGCCTGCCGGCTGGGGCGGGTACCGCCTGCGGCCGGATCGGGTGGAGTTCTGGCAGGGCCGCCCCGACCGGCTCCACGATCGGCTCCGATTCACCCGGGCGGAGGGCGGCTGGCAAGGGGAGCGGCTGGCGCCCTGACCCCATAGGGGGCCCCGCGGGGCCCCCTATGGGGTCAGCCGAGGAGATAGCGCCGGCTGAGGGGGACGGTCGCGAAGGGACCGGCCGCCAGCACGCGGCCACCGAGCCGAACCGTGCCGTCGACGGGATCGGTGGTGATCGCGGGCACCGCGGTGTTGGCCACCAGCGCGGCGCGAGCGAGGCCGCGAGTGCCCCGGACGGCCACCAGCCGACGCCGACTGCCGAGCTGGGCCGCGATCCCCAGGTCCAGGGCCGCCCGGCTCACGAACGTCAGCGAGCCCCGGGCCGCGGCCCGGCCCAGCCCGGCCCAGCCCGGCCCGTAGCGGGTCGGCTCGGCGCCCTCCACCGCGGCGTTGCCGCTCCCCTGCGGACCGTACGCGACAGCGCCCGCTTTGAGCACCAGCTCGGGCCGGACCCCGAAGTGGGAGGGGCGCCAGAGGACGATGTCGGCGAGCCGCCCCGGGCCCAGCGACCCGACCTCGGCGGCGATCCCGTGCACCAGAGCGGGCTCGATCGTGATCTTGGCGAGGTACCGGAGCACGCGCTCGTTGTCGTCGGGCCCCTCCTCGGGCGCCTGGCGCGCCGGCGCCGCCGGGCGGCGCACCGGGGGCGCCGGCGGCCAGTCGCGGCCGGCGGCGCTGGTCCGCCACCCCTTCATGAGGTGGGCCAGCTGCCAGGTGCGCCGGACCGTCTCGCCGATCCGGCCCATCCCCTGGGAGTCGCTGTTGATGATGCTGATCGCCCCCAGCTCGTGCAGCGGTCCCTCCGCCGCCATGGTGGCGGGGTGGACGCGCTCGGCGGCGGCGGCGCGGTCGTCGCGGCTGCGGGCGTCGCCGCCGTGCACGGCCAGGATCATGTCGGGGTGCTCGGCGGCCGCGGCGGGCCCGTAGGGGAGGGTGGGCGTGGTGGACGAGCAGATCACGTTCGGCTCGCGCACGATCCCGATCAGGTCGGGGACATGCCCGCCGCCGCTGCCCTCGACGTGATAGGCGTGAACCGTACGGCCGGCGATCGCGGCCACGGTGTCCTCCAGCTCGCAGGATTCGTTGAGCCCGTCCGTGTGCAGGCAGACCGCCACGTCGTGGACCTCGGCCAGGCGCAGAGTGGCGTCGACGATCTCCGGGTAGGCCCCCCAGTCCTCGTGCACCTTGAGACCGCAGGCGCCCGCCTCGAGCACCCGCTCGACGTGGCCGGGACGCTCGGTGCGGGCGCTCGCCTGGAGCCCGAGGTTGACCGGCAGCGGCTCGATCGCGGCCAGGGTGGCGGCCATCACGAAGGGGGGCTCCTCGAAGCCCGCGGTGATGAGGGTGGTCACCCCGGCCGCCAGCGCGACCGGGACCAGCCTCGGGGTGATCAGGTGGACGTGGCTGTCGACCGCGCCCGCGGTCGCGATCAGCCCCTGGCCGTTGAGGGGCAGGGTGTTGGGCCCGATCTCGAGGTCGACATGCCCGCTGAGATCGGGGCTGCCCGCCCGGCCGATCCCGGCGATCCGTCCGTCCTTGATGCCGACGTCGGCCTTGACCACGCCCACGGTGGGGTCGATCACGACCACCCCGAGCAGGACGACGTCGAGCTCGCTGGCCCGGGTGACACGGTCGAACTGCGCCATCCGCGAACGCAGGTTCTTGCCGTAGCCCCAGCGCGGCTCGTCGCCGAGGGCGGTGTGATCGGCCTCGACCCGCACCCAGAGGTCGGTGTCGCCGAGCCGGATGCGGTCACCGGTGCTGGGACCGTACCCGCCCAGGTAGGCCGCGCGGGTCAGCCTCACGGCGTGGACCCGGCGCCGTCCGGGAGGCGCACCAGCTCCACATAGCGGGTCTCGCCGGGAGCCCATCGGACCGAGGCCCCCGCGGGCAGGTCGAGGCGGAACCCGCAGGCGTCCGCCCGGTCGAAGTCGAGCCGGGGATTGGTGCGCCAGAACGGGTAGTGGGACGAGACCCGGACCGGGCGCTGGGAGTCGTTGCGGACGCGCAGGCGCCGGCGCTCGCGCCCGGGCGCCAGCTCCACCTCGCCGGCGGCCGGACGCACCGCTCCGGGCGCGTCGGAGCCGGGGGGTCCGAAGGGGTCGCGCAGCACGATCAGGCGCGTGCCCTCGTCGAGCAGCACCTCGAGCCGGATCTCGTCGGCGAGGCCGGCGACGCCGTCCAGCAGCTGGGCGGGGCGCAGCGCCCCCCGGCCCGCCTGCACCACCTCCTCGAAGCTGGCCCCCGAGCGGGCCGCCAGGTGCATCGCGTCGCACACCAGCGCCACCGCCTCGGGCACGTTGAGGCGCAGGCCGCGGGCCAGCAGCGAGCGGGCCAGCTCCGCCACCAAGAAGACCTGGAGGCGGTCCTCCTCGGTCGCGGTCAGCGAGAGAGCGGGCACGTCACACCGGGTGCACGACACGGCCGCCGCGCACCGTCATGGTCACCGCCACCTCGGGGACGGCCTCGGGCGCCAGCGCCAGGAGGTCGTGGTCGAGCACCACCAGGTCGGCCAGCGTGCCGGCCCGGATCGAGCCGATCCGATCCTCGCGACACAGCGCTCGGGCGGCCGCGACGGTGTGGGCGCGCACCGCCTGCGCCACCGTGAGCGCCTGGTCGGCGCCGATCGGGCTGCCCTCGCGAGTCCGACGCCGGACCGCGTGCGCGATCGTCTCCAACGGCCGGTAGGAGGCAACGTCGGAGTCGCTGCTGAGCACGACCTCGACCCCGGCGCGGAGCTGGTCGCGCAGCGGCATCAGCCGATGGGCGCGGGGACCGAGTCGGGCGAGGAACTGGTCGCCAAAGTCGTGCAGGTAGGTGGGCTGGTTGACGCTGACCACCCCCAGGCGCGCCAGTCGGTCGATCTGGGCCGGGGTCGGGTAGCCGGCGTGCTCGATCCGGTGCCGGGAGTCGGCACGGGGAGCCGACGCGAGCGCCGCCTCGATCGCGTCCAGCACCATCTGGATGGCGCGGTCGCCCTGGGCGTGCACACCCACCTGCCAGCCGAGCCGGTGCGCTCGGGTGACCAGGGCGGTGAGCTGGGCCGGCTCCCAAAAGAGCGTCCCCGACAGCTCCCCGTGGGCCCCGTACGGCTCGGTGAAGGCGGCGGAGCCGCCGATCAGCGAGCCGTCAGCGTAGAACTTCATCGCCCCCAGCCAGAGCTCGTCGTCCCCGAGCCCGCTGGCCAGGCCCAGCCGCTCGGCGGCGTCCAGCTGGTGCGAGAGCGGCATGCAGGCGGTGCGAACGTGCAGCTGGCCGGCCGCCCGCGCGGCCCGGTAGGCGGGCAGCTCGCGGGCGGTGACCTGGGGGTCGCAGACGGTGGTGAGCCCGGCGGCCAGGAAGGCCCGCCCGGCGCGGTCCACCGCCGCCACCAGCTCCTCCGCAGTCGCCCGGGTGTGGAAGTTGGGCCCGTGGCCACCGATGTCGACCATGGCCGGCAGCACCAGCTCCATCGCGGTGTCCTGACAGAGCCCGGTGACAACGCCGCGACCGTCGCGGGCGAAGGCGCCGCCCCGGGGGTCAGCCGCGGTGTCCGCGATGCCTCGCTCGCGGAGCACCAGCGAGTTGACCAGGACGTAATGGCCGGAGACGTGCTGGACGGCGACCGGGTGCTCGCCGGCGACCCGGTCGAGGTCCCAGCGGGTGGGGGCGGGCCCCGGGTACTTCGCGTGGTCAAATCCGGCGGCCCGGATCCAGCCCCGGGCGGGAACGGTCCGAGCCGCCGTCGCGACGGCCGCCATCAGCTCCGCCGTGCTCCCCACCGCCGGAAAGCGCACGTCAAGCGCCTGCAGCGACTCCCCGGTGGCGAGGAAGTGGTTGTGCGCGTCGATGAACCCGGGCAGCGCCGTCCCCCCGCCGAGGTCGATCTCCTCGGCGCCGGGAAGTCCCCGGCGGGCCTCGTCCAGATCGCCGACGTACGCGACGCGGTCTCCCGCCACCGCGATCGCCGCCGCCGGCCGGGCGTTCGGCGCCAGGGTGTGGATCACGCCGTTGGTGAAGATCCGTCGGCCGTACCACCCCATCAGGCCGACATCATCCGCTCCAAGGGCCGGGCACCGCCTGCCCCTGCGCCCCGAGGAGAATCGGGCAGCCATCGCCGACGCCCGCCACCCGATGGCGGGGATCCGCCGGACCCACCTGGCGCGGCGACGCCGGCCGGGACGGGTCAGCCGGCCCCGGGGTCGGTTCCGACGCGGAGCACCAGCGCCCCCTCGACACCGGCGCGCAGACGCCCGAGCGCATGGTCGGCGGCCACCAGGTCGATGTCGGTGGTGTGGACCCTCACCGGGATCCGGGGGGCCAGCGCCAAGAGCTCCTCCCCATCCCGCCGGGTGAGGTTGGCGACCGAGCGCACGGTGCGCTCGCCCCAGAGGAGCCGGTAGGGGAACCTGGGGATGTCCGACATGTGGATCCCGGCGCAGACCACCGTGCCGCCGGGCGCGACCGCGGCCAGGGCGCGCGGGACCAGCTCGCCGGCCGGGGCGAAGATGATGGCGGCATCGAGCGGCTCGGGCGGCGCCTCATCGGAGGCGCCCGCCCACTCCGCGCCGCACTCGCGAGCGAACGCCTGGCCCGCGAGGTCGCCGGGGCGGGTGAAGGCCAGCACCGCCTGACCGTGATGACGGGCCACCTGGGCGATCAGGTGGGCTGAGGCCCCGAACCCGTAGAGGCCGATCCGCGCCGCCTCCCCCGCGAGTCGCCAGGCTCGATACCCGATCAGGCCGGCGCAGAGCAGGGGGGCCGCCTCGCTGTCGCCCAGCTCGGCCGGCAGGGGCAGGACGAAGCGCTCGTCGGCGACCATCCACTCGGCGAAGCCGCCATCGACGGTGTATCCGGTGAACCGCGCCGACACGCACAGGTTCTCGCGCCCCGCCCGACACCGGGGGCAGACCCCGCACGTCCAGCCGAGCCACGGGACGCCCACCCGGGTGCCCAGCGGCACCCGGCCCGCCCCCGGACCGAGTCCGCGGACCACCGCCACCACCTCGTGGCCAAGCACCAGCGGCAGATGGGGGTCCGCCAGGTCCCCGTCTCGGACATGCAGGTCCGTTCGGCAGACCCCGCAGACGGTCACCGCGAGCAGGAGCTGGCCGGGACCGGGGAGCGGCCGGGGCCGGCGCTCCAGCCGCAGCGGCCGCCCCGGGCCGTCGAGCACCATCGCCCGACCGAAATCGGTCACGGCCGCGGCGGCACCGGCTGGGGTTCCGGCCCGGACCGGCTGGGGCTCAGCATCTCCGCCTCCAGGGCGAAGAGCCGGTTGCTCAGCCGACGGATGGTGCCGCGGACCGGGGGTCGCCGCCGCCCCATCGGCGCACCCGCCCGCTGCAGCCCGATCAGGGTTCGTTCGACCCGGCGGCGCGCATCCAGGGGCAGGGTCTCGTGCCCAGCCAGGCGGAGCCGCTCCAGGTCCGACAGGATGCCGTCGACGGTGGACAGGGCGGCGCGCTGCTCCGCCCGCTCGGCGGCCCGGCGCCGAGTCGCGGCGCGGTCGAGCCAGAGGGCCTCGTTCACAGCCTGGTAGCGGCCGGACGCGTGCGTCGGCGCCGGCGGGGGGACGCTGATGGTCATCTCGATCCTCTCACAGGGGCCCGGGCGGGGCACCCCGCCCCGATGCCTGACGCCACGCTCGCAGCCGGCACCGCTCCCCGGACAGGTCGAAACCACCTGGCAGGTCCCGTGGCGACCTCGGGGTGGGGCGGGCCGTCCCGGCCGGATCGGGAGCCGGCCGACGGCCACGGCGACGATCGGGCCGCCCAGGCGGGCGCCGGCCACCCGCGGGGCCACCCCACGGCCATCGCACCCGGCCGCCAACGCCTCCGCCCGTCCCGCCGGCCCTCGGGGACCCGGAGGCGGCGGGCTGGCCGCGCGGCGGGGTCGCGGCGATCGGGGACCGGCCCATCGGGTTGCGAGGACGGCGGGGGCAACGACCCTCCCGCGCCGGCCGTGACCCCGGGCACAGTGGTGGAGCGCAGATCGGGGGCGCGAGAGGCCGTCCAGCGGGCACCCCGGCCCCGGGACAACCCGGGTACCGTCCTCCCCGGTGCCCCGGTCGCGCGTCGACCCCCGCGAGGGTCCCCCGGCCGTCAGTCTGGCGCCCGCTCGACCCGCAGCGTCCCCAGCGGCACCGGCCCGCGCCAGGCCTCGGGGTGGAGCAGGCGCACCAGCAGCTCGGTGCCGTCGACGACACGCGGTCCGGGACGGTTGAAGTACCAGGAGCCATCGACGGCGAAGACGCGGCCGGCGAGCACCGCGGGGAGCTCGCCCCAGCCCGGGAGCGCGCCCAGGACCGCGGCCGCCGCCTGGGCCGCGGGCGCGCGCAGCCCGCAGGGCATGCACACGACCAGCTCGGGCTCCGCCGCCGCCACCTCGGCCGCCGTCACCACGCGGGAAGGCGCTCCCGAGCTGCCCATCACGTCCCGGCCGCCCGCGATCTCGACCTGGTCCGGCACCCAGTGCCCGGCCACCATCAGGGGGTCAAACCATTCGAGGCAGACGACCCGCGGACGGTTCCGGCCCGCCACCGCGCCGCGCACGGCGTCGACGCGGGCGGCCAGCGATCCCACCAGCTCCCGGGCGCGGTCGTTGGTCCCGGTCAGCTGGGCCACCTCCAAGAAGGTGCGGAAGACCTCCGGCAGGGTGCTCGGCGTGAGTGAGAGCACGGTGGGACGGCCGGGCAGCACCCGGGCCGCGTCGCGCACCTCGGTGTAGGCGACCGCGCAGATGTCGCAGAGCTCCTGGGTGAGGATCAGGTCGGGGCGGGCCCGGCCCAGGGCGGCGCGGTCGAGGCGGATCGGGCTGCTTCCGGTGTGCCGCCCCTCGTCGAGGTGGCCGTCACCGGGGTCGTGGCCCGCGTCCCCGGGATGGGTCAGGATCGGCTTGAAGGTGGCCTGGGGGGGGAAGTCGCACGCGTGGGTCACCCCCACCACGAGGGGTCCCAGGCCCAGCGCGAAGCAGATCTCCGTCGCGCTGGGCACCAGCGAGGCGATCCGCATCGTCCGGGTCAGCCTCCCGTGGTCGAGGGGAGCGGGGACGTGATGGGGGTGCCCAGCCCGGCGGCCAGCGTGACGGTGGCCACCTTGCGGGCGGCAGCCCAGTCGGCCACCCGGCGCTCGTGGGAGAAGATCACCACCTGGGTGGCGCCGGCCAGCTCCCGGATCGCCTCCAGGAGGGCGCTGCAGCGGTGGTCGTCGGCGTTCACGAAGGGGTCGTCGAAGAGCAGCGGGAGGGGCTCGCCTCGGGGCGAGAGCAGGCGCGCGAGCGCCATGCGCAGACAGAGGTAGACCTGTTCCTGAGTGCCCTGAGAGAGGTCGCCCAAAGGGACCAGCCGGGGGGCGGCGGGACCGGCGAGGCGGATCGCCAGCGTCTGGGGGTCGACCGTCGCCCGCTCGTAGCGGCCCTGGGTGATGCGCGGCAGCCATTCAGCGAGGGTGGCGGCGAGCTTGGGCGCGAGGGTGCGGTGGATCAGCTCCTCCGCCCGCTCGAGCTCCGCGATGGCGAGGTCGACCGCCGCCCCGACCGCCTCCAACTCCCCAGCCTCGGCGACCAGGGCGGCCAGCCGCTCCTCGAGAGCGGCGACATCCTGCTCGCCGGCCGCGCGCTCCCGTAGCCGGGCGGTCAGGGGCAGCAGCTGGCGCCGCACCGCCTCCACCTCGCCGCGGCGGGCGTCGAATCGCGCCCGCGCCTCCTGGGCGCTCACCTCACCCGCCGCCTCGGGCGCGTCGACCGCCTGCCGGAGATTGCGCCGAAGCTCCTCGGCGCGCCCGGCAAGCTGGGCGGGCTCGCGGCCGTGCAGGCGCTCCTCCCGCTGGGCGAGCAGCTCGCGGCGACGCCCGGCGGCGGTCTCCGCCGCCTCGAGGGCGCGCCCGAGCTGGACCAGCCCGACGACCACGTCGGCGGGATCGCGCGCCGGAAGCCCGGCGCGACCGGCCCGATCGGTGACGTCGGCCTCGATCCGGGTCACCGCCGCCGCCCAGACCGAGAGCTCCTCCAGCTGGGCCTGCGCCGCGGGGAGCGACGCCGCCAGCGCGCGTACCTGGGCGGGCTCGCGGGGAGCGCTGAGGGCGTCCAGGCGCGCCCGGGCGCGCTCCCGGCCGGCGACCGCCCCCTGCTGCGCCTCCACCGCCGCCGCCATCTCGGGATCGGCCCCGGCCTCCTCGGCGGCGGCGACCGCCCGCCGCAGCTCGCTCACCGAGGCGAAGCCCCCGGTCGCCAGCAGTCCGCGCAGGCGCCGCTGCAGGGCCAAGAAGGCGACGAGGGTGACCACCAGCACGGCGATCCCCCCGAAGAAGAACCCCACCCGAGGGTGCCCCGCGGGGGCCAGGATCGCAAGCGCGAAAAGGAGCAGGCCGGCGACGCCCCCGACCACCGCGAACACGTCCGCGACCACCCGGGAGCGCTCCACTTCGCGCCGGTCAACGTACTCCAGCCCCGCATGGTGGCCGCGCTGCGCCGGCAGCGGCGGGATCGGCTGCTCCAGCGTGCCCGCCAGCTCCATCAGCTCGGCCGCTGAGGTGGTCGGGGCGAGCTGGACCAGGCGCGGGTCGGCGGGGGTGAGACGCCCGACCGCCTGCCGGGCGGTCCGGAGCTGCTCCCCCAGCTCGGCGGCGCCGGCGGTCGCGGCCCGCACCGCCTCCGGGTCCGGTGGCAGCTCGAGGTCGGGAAGCTCGCGGAGCTGGCCGTCGATCTCGGAGACGCGGCGGAGGTCGGCGTCGAGGCTGGTGAGCTCGGCCCGGTGCCAGCTGACCTCCGCCTGGGATGCCAGCGCCTCCGCCTGGGCGAGCGCCCGCTCGAGCCGGCGCTCCTCGCCCCGCTCATCGGAGAGCGACGTGCGCGCGGTCCGGGCCGCCTCCAGCTCCCCCGTGACGGCGTCGATCGCCTCGCGCGCCTGGTCCAGGGGGCGCACCCGCGTGCGCGCTCCGCCCACCACCTGAACGCGATACCCCTGCAGTCGTTCGATCGCGGCCCGCGCGGTCATCTCGGTGCTCGATGTGGCCGCGGCGCGCTGGAGGTCCTCCTGCAGAGCCGCCGCATCGAGGTCGAGGAGCTGGGTCTGCGCCACCGTGGTGACCGAGAGCAGGCTGTCGCGTCCCATCCCGAGCGGGGTGGCGACATCCACCCCGCGGCCGCGGCGGAACTCGTCGGTGCAGTCACGCCCCTGATCGAGGTCGATGACCTCGACCCGGTCCGCCTGGTCGAGGTCGCGCGCGATCCGGAGCCGCCGGCCGGCCAGCTCCAGCTCGATGTCGAGGGCGAACGGGCCTCCCTGCCAGGGGCGGAAGTGGCGCAGCACCTCCCCGGTCTCGCGCGGTCGTCGGCCCCGAGCGGGCAGCTCCAGCCCGCAGAGGGCGACCCGCAGGGCCTGATGGAGCGTGCTCTTGCCGGCCTCGTTGGGACCGGTCACCAGGGTGAGGGGCTGGTCGAACTCGAAGGTGCCGGTGAGGCCGCCGAAGCCGCGCAGGTGCAGGCGCAAGATTCTCATCGGAGTCCGGGATCCTCCCCCGCCAGCGCGCGCAGGCCTGCCAGCAGCGCGCGCTGGACCAGCGGGCCGTCGCGGTCGGGCCGGTCATGCAGCCCGCGCACGAATTCGCCCCGCACGTCGGGCGCATGAAGCAGGACGGCGAGGTCGAGCTGGGGCCGGACCGCCCAGTCCACCTGGATGCAGTGGTCGCTCTCCAGCTGCTGCTCCAGCTGCCGGCCCGTGACCGCCACGGTGGGCAGCAGCTCCCCCTGGCAGTGGACCCGGACGGCGATGCGGTCCCCCGCCGGCAGGGCCCGACGCACGCGATCCAGGACGGCGTCGCGGTGAGTGCACCCGCTGACATCCACGGTGACGTCAGCCGCGGCGAAGGTTGCAACCCGGTGCATGGTCACCGCGGGGGGACGGCTCGCGAGGTCGATCAGGGCGGCGCCGGCGGTGCCGGTCTCCCCGAAGGCGAGCGGCTCAGGGTTGCCCGGATAGCAGAGGTGGGGCGTCACCCGCGGGCGGTGGTAATGGCCGCAGAGGGCGTAGGCGAAACCCGCCTGCTCGATCTCGACCTCGGCGAAGGGCGCATGCTCGCCCTTGCCCGCCTCCTCGAACTGGAGCTGACCGACCTCGGCTCCATGGAAGAGCGCCACCGCCGGCGTCCCCTCCGGGACCCGCACGCCCGTCAGCAGGTCCGGGGTGCCCCGCGGCTGGACATGGGCGGCGCCGAAGATGCGCAGCCCCTTCAGCTCGACGGCGGTCAGGGTCCGGGTGCGGAACACATGCACGTTCGGAGGCCACGCCTGGCGCGCGTAGGTGGAGCCGGCATGCCAGTAATCGTGATTGCCGGGCGCGATCAGCACCGGGCAGGGGACCGAGGCGAACGTCTCGGCGAGGAAGGCGCCGGTGTCGATGCGGGCACGGTCGTCCTCGAAGAGGTCGCCGGCGATGGTCAGGGCATCGACCTGGAGCTCGCCGGCGAGGCGGGCGATCCGGCGCAGGGCGTCGCGGATCGCCTGGCGCCGGCGGCCCGGCCACGGGTCGGGGAGCCCGGGGAAGGGCCGCTCCAGATGGAGGTCGGCGCAGTGCAGCACCCGCATGGCCCGAACTATGCCGCACCGACGCCGTGCTGCGGGGGGATCCGTACACTCGGAGGCGTGCCTCCCACGCTCCCCCAGGGGCCGGTCTTCCCCGCCGAGCGGGTCGTGCTTCGCAAGGTCAACCGGCGCGCCCCGGGCTTCCTCGCCGCGATCGTGCGTCGCCGCCTGCCCGGACAGCAGATCGAGGTCGGCGAGCGGCTGCTGGGATTCCAGGTGGCCCACACCGTTCCCGGGGGCACCGTCGAGATCACCAGCGCCACGGTGATCGAGTTCTTGGAGTGAGTCGGGGCTCCGGCCCGGCTCGGTTGCCGGCCGCCGCCGCTCCCCCGGCGCTGGAGGCCCGCGGGCTCTGCCGGCGGTTTCGCAACGGACGGGGCGCCGGCCCGGTCGACCTCATGGTCCACCCGGGCGAGGTGGTCGCGCTGCTCGGGCCCAACGGGTCGGGCAAGTCCACCCTGCTCCGCTGCCTGGCCACCCTCACCCGGCCGAGCGCAGGCAGCGTCGCCTGGTGGGGCGATCGCGATCGGACCCGGGCGCGAGCCAGGCTCGGGGTCGGCTTCGACGTGAGCGCCCACGTGGAGGAGGCCTCGGGGCTCCAGAACCTCGCCTTCTTCGCCGCCCACCAGGGCACCGGCTCCGGCGTCGACCGGAGCCGGCTGGAGGCCGTCCTCGCGGGACACGACCTGCTCGCGGTCGCGGACGACCCGGTGGCCACCTACTCCTTCGGGATGCGTCGGCGGCTGCTGCTGGCGGAGGCTCTCTGCCACGACCCCGACCTGATCCTGCTAGACGAGCCGACGGTGGGACTGGACGTCACCGCCGCGCACCGGCTCGCGGCCGGGTTGCGTCAGCGGGCGGGGGCAGGCGCCGCAGTCTGTCTCGCCAGCAACGACACCGGGTTCGTCGAGCGGACCGCGGACCGGGTGGGGTTCCTCGACCAGGGCCAGATGGTGCGCGACGCCCCGGTCGCGACGCTGCTCGCGGAGCTCGGAACGCTCCGGGAGCTGCGCCTGCGTTGCGTCGGCGCGGCGCCGATCGACCGCCTCCGCCGGCTTGCCGGGGTGGCGACAGTGGCGGCGACACCTGACGGCGTCGTCCTCACCGCGCACCCCCGCGACGGCCTGGTGGCCGACGTCGTCCAGGCGCTCGGCGACGCCGACCGCGTCCTCCAGGACCTGCAGATCCGCGACCCCGACCTGTCCGACTGCTTCCTCGCCCTGGTCGGCCGTCCCCTGGAGGTCTGACCGGTGGCCAGGAGGGTGGGCGAGGAGGGCCGTGCGGCCGAGCGCGCCATTCGCCGCACGCGCGCCCCCTTTCCCCGCTGGCTGCCGCGACGGCTCACCGCGCTGGAGCTGCTCGCGACCCTCGCCCGGCGCCGCGCCCTCGCCATCAAGCTGGGCTTCCCGCTCGTGCTGGTGGTCCCCCTGGTGGCCACCTCCGCCCCGCCCTTCTTCGCGGGCATGCTGCTCACCGTGCTCGTGACCCTGATCGGGGCGGTGGGGACGGGCGTCACCGTCGTCCGGGCCCGCGGCGGCGGGTGGCTGGCTCGGCTGGCGGTCCTGCCCCTGTCCCCGGCCCGCGTCGGGGTGGAGCTGCTGCTCGCCTCGTGGCTGGTCGACGCCGTCCAGGGGTCGCTGGTCATCGGCCTCGTCCTCGCCTGGCGCCAGCCGGCCCCGCTGGTGGGGCTGACCTGCTGGCTGCTGGTGCTGGCGGTGCTGGCGATCGCGAATGCGCTCGGCCTGGCGCTCGCCGCGCTCACCGACCACCCCGGGGAGACGATGCTGGGGCTGGCGGTGCTGCTCGCGCCGCTCCTGTTCCTCGCCGGGCTCTTCACCGGCGTCCCGGCGGCGGGTCCCCGGGCGTGGATCGCGGTGGTCCTGCCCTTCACCTACCTGGACCAGGCGTTCCAGCTGGTCCTCGGGGGCAACCCCCCGAGCGGCGCCCCCCCCAGCTTCGCCCTGGCGGCGGCGGTGACGGCGCTGGTGGCGATCGCGTCCGCTGCGGCGCTGGGAGGGGCGGTGCTGCGGCGCGAGGGCTGAGCCGGGCACCAGACTCGCGCGCCGCCGTTCGATCCACCAGGGGGGGCCAGCCCCCGTGCCGGTCACGACCCCCACCGGCCGGGCTGGCCGGCGAGAGGCTCCGGCTCACGCCCGAGACCGGGACCGCCGCGATCGCTCCGGCCCGGGCGGAGCGATCCGCGGGCGCGACCGATGGGCCCGCCGACGGACGCGTCGACCTCGGCGAGCGGGCTCGGGCGCCGCCGTCGGGGAGCGCAGTGGTCGCGGGCACGGGCCCTCCTGCGCGGTCGTCGAACGCGCCGCCGCCGGCGTGCGGAGAGGGAGCGCGAGCACGGTCCCGGCACGAGCGGACCCTCCCCGGCACCGCCGGCGGCGCAGGGCCGACGGCGGCCGCCCGGCCGTGATCAGCCTCGCCCCCGGGTCCCCAGCGGGTCGCATCCGCTACCCGGGGCACCGCCGGGGACGCATCGCCCGCTCTCGGGTGCCGGGGTCAGCCGGGTCTCCGCCCGCGGGGCCGACGCCGGGTCGAGGACGGCGGCTCCCCGGTCCCGCCGCCCACTGTCGGGAGCTCGCTCGTGGGGCCCGCGTCCGCCGCGCCGACGCCGGCGGTGAAGGGTTCGAGCTGACCTCCCGGGACGGCCGCGCACCGGGAGCCCTGGGGGTGCGACCGGGCCTCCGCTGCCACGCGAGGGACCAGGCGACGCACCCGCCCCGACGCTCCGCTCGGGCCCGGACGGGCCGCCGCAGACAGGTCCGGGCGGAGCGCTGGGGCACGGTGACCAGATCCGCCTCTCTCCGAGCGGGTCGCGCCGGGGCGGGAGCCGCCAGCTCGCCCGCGCGGCGCGGCGCTCCACCTCATCCGGGCACGGTCCAGGACGGGGGCGGACACCCTCGGGCGACTCCGGTGTCGGCGCTCAGTCGGCGGCGCCGATCGGGGTCCCGGACCGGCCATCGGGACCCGGCCGGCCGAAGAGCGAGACGGCGCCCCACCACGCCGCGAAATCGGCCGACTCGACTCCTCGACTCCAGAGGTAGCCCTGGGCCAGATCGCAGCCCAGGCTGGCCAGGTGGACCCGCTGAGCCTCCGTCTCCACGCCCTCGGCCACCGCCTGGAGGCCGAGGGCGTGGGCGAGCTGCACCGTCGTGTGCACGATGGCGGCATCCCCCGCCTCGGTGCACATCCGGGCCACGAAGGTCCGGTCCACCTTGAGCAGGTCCACTGGGAGCGCGCGCAGGTAGAGGAGGGACGAGTACCCGGTCCCGAAGTCGTCGAGCCCGAAGCGCACGCCGAGGGCCCGCAGGCGCCCCAGGATCACGGCCGCGGCGTCAGGATCGCGCATCACCGCGCTCTCGGTGATCTCCAGCAGGAGGGCGTTGGCAACCAGCCCGGTGTCCGCCAGGACCTCGGCGACCAGGTCGACGAGGCCGCTGTCCCCGAGCTGGCGGGCGGACAGGTTCACGCCGATGGTGAAGTCTTCGCCTCCCGGCAGCGTCTGCCGCCACCGGGCCGCCTGCCGGCATGCCTCGGCGATGACCCAGCGGCCGATCGGGACGATGAGTCCGGTCTCCTCCGCTAGCGGGATGAAGTCGACCGGGCCGAGGAGGCCGCGCTCAGGGTCCTGCCAGCGCACCAGAGCCTCGGCGCCGACCGGGCGCCCGGTGCGCAGGTCCACCTCGGGCTGGTAGTGGAGTCGGAGCTGGCCCGCCCCGATCGCCCGGCGCAGGGCGGACTCGTGACGGAGCCAGGCAGCGGTGCGGACCCGGGTGGTGGGGTCGAAGAGCTCCAGGCACGCGCCGCCCTTGGACTCGGCCGCCGCGGCCGCCGCCCGGGCGGCGCGCAGCAGGTCGGCCACCGGCCCGGCGACGGCGGTGAGCGCCACCCCGCAGCTGGTCGTCACCGTGACCTCGACATCAGCCACCTGGTAGCGTCCGCTCAGCCGCTCGGAGATCAGCCCGCCGGCCCGGACCGCGTCGACCTCGTTGACCACGCCCGGCAGCGCCACCCCGAACGTGTCAGTGCCGAGGAAGCCTCCCGAGGGGCTGTCGGCGAGGGCGCCCAGCTCGGGTGAGGCGAGCAGCTCGGCCAGCCGCGCCGCCACCTTCGCCAGCACCTGGTCGGAGGCGGACTGTCCAACGGTCTCGTCCACCACCGATAGCCGGTCCAGCTTGATCACAAGCAGGGCCGCCATCCGGCCGTGGGCCGCGGAGCGCTCGATCGCTTGGTGCAGCCGATCCGCGAAGAGCGTGTGGTTGGGCAGCCGGGTGACCGGGTCGTGGTACGCGAGCCCGCCGATCTCGCGCAGCACCACCACCACGTCGCCAGCCCCGCCCGAGGCCGAGCGCACCGTCGCCGCGTGAAGGACCACCGGCACCGGGCCGCTGGCGGCCCGTTCCAGGTAGGTGTCGAACCCCGACCCGATCACGGTGGTGTCGTCGGCCGCCAGCCCGGCCCGAACCTCGGAGACCAGGGCCACGCGCTGGCCGTGGCGATCCACCAGTCGGCAGATATCGTGGACGCGGCGGCCGATCGCCGCGGTGGCGGGGATCCCCAGGAGGTGCTCGCTCGCCTCGCTCACCTCGCTCACCATGCCCTGGCCGTCGAAGATGACCATCGCCTCCGGCAGGGCCGTCAGCACCCCCAGCAGCCGCGCACGCTCGACCCCGACGGCGAGGAGCTGGTCCTCGAGAGCCCGCTGGGCCGCGGCCAGCTCCTCCTCCCGCCGGTGCAGGTCCCGATTGGTCTTCACCAGGTCCTCGAAGGTGGAGACCAGGAGGTCGAAGATCTGCTGGCGTTCGGCGGTGATGGAGAAGCGGCGGCCCAGGAAGAACAGCTCGAACCCCACCTGGAGCGAGCCGGTGGCGCGCAGGTCGCGCTGGACGAGCGTGGTCCGGATCCGGGTGATGAGCTGCTCGGGATCGTAGGGCTTGCGCAGGAAGTTGTCGGCGCCCGCCTCCAGCGCACGCACCACCTCCATCGGGTCCGCCAGCGAGGTCAGCAGCACCACGGGCAGACGGCCCAGGTCTGGGTCGGCCTTGACCTGCCGGCACAGCTCGTAGCCGTCGATGCCCGGCATCACGATGTCCGAGAGCAGCAGGTCGAAGGGGTCCGATCGCAGACGGGCGAGCGCCTCCTCGCCGTCGCGGGCGACGGCGACCGTGTAGCCGCCGGCCTCCAGGTGGGCCTGCAGGGCGCCGGCCTGGGTCCGGCTGTCCTCCGCCACCAGCACCCGGGACACCATCTACGCCCTCCTCACCAGCCCGACCAGCTCACCGGCAAGCTCGTCGACGCTCCCCACCCGGTCGGCCAGGCCAGCCGCGACGACCGCCCCCGGCATGCCGAAGACGACCGAGCTGGCCCGGTCCTGCGCCAGCACCAGCCCGCCCGCTCGCTTGAGCGCGCGCGCTCCCTCCAGCCCGTCCACCCCCATCCCGGTCAGCACCACCCCCACAGCGGACTGGCCGTAGCGGCGCGCGACCGATGCGAACAGGACGTCGGCCGACGGGCGCAGGCCGGCGTCGTCGGGGCGCCGCACCAGCACCGCCCGGGCACGGGGGCCGACCTCGAGGTCGTGGCCGTCAGGGGGGAGGTACACGGTGCCGGCCCGAAGCGGCTCCCCGTCGGCCGCCTCGGTGACCAGCAGCTCCGTTCCCGAGCCCAGCCAGGTCACCAGCCCGGCGAGGAAGCCCGGCGCGAGGTGTTGGGCGACCACCACCGGCGCGGCCAGCTCCGCTGGGAGCTGCTCCAGGAGCCGGAAGATCGCAGCCGGACCTCCCGTCGATGCCGCCAGCGCGACGAGTCGGATGCGGGCTCCGGGGAGAGCCGGTGGCGGTGGCGGGCCGGGCGGCTCGCCGGGGAACCAGTGCCGGCGGACGACGGTGACCTCCGCCAGCGCCTTCACCACCGACACGATCCGGGCCGCCGCCTCCGGGAACCCCGGTGACCGGGGCGCGGGCAGCTTGGGAAGGACGGTGAGCGCGCCGACCCGCATCGCCCGCAGGCTCACCTCCACCTCGTGGGGGGCGAGGCTGCCGGTGACCACCACGATGGGGGTCGGCATCTCACGCATGATGCGCTTGGTCGCCTCCAGCCCATCCATCACCGGCATGTGGATGTCCATCACGGCGATCGAGGGCCGCAGCCGGCGGATGAGGCGCACCGCCTCTGCCCCGTCGATCGCCTCGCCGACCACCGCGACCTCCGGGTCGGCGCCCAGCACCTCCACCAGGAGCGTCCGGGCGGTGGCCGAATCGTCCGCCACCACCACCCGCACGGGGCCCGGCGGTGTCACAGCAGCCGCCCCAGCGACTCCAGCAGGGCGGCGGGGTCGAAGCGCGACTTGACCAGGTAGGCATCCGCGCCGGCGAGCAGCCCCTGACGGCGGTCCTCGTCGGTCTCGAGGGACGTGACCAGCAGGACCGGGAGGTCGACGAACCGCTCCGAGGTGCGGATGGCCCGGCACAGATCCAGCCCAGTCATGATGGGCATGTCGACATCGGCCACGACCGCATCGGCGCCCCGCTCCCGCAGCAGCGCCCAGGCCGCGGCCCCATCTCCCGCCAGGCTCACCTCATAGCCGGCCGCCTCCAGCATGCTCTGCTCCAGGGTCCGGGTGGTGAGGCTGTCGTCGGGCAGCAGCACCCGCTGCCGCGGCGGCACTGCCGGGTGGGCCCGGCCGGACCAGCCGACCTCCGCGAGCGCGAGGCGGGCGCACACGGCGGTATTCAGCACCAGGACCGGGCGGCCGTCGGCGAGGACAGCGCCGCCGAGAACGCCGGGGAGCTGGGCGAGTCGGTCGCCGAGTGGCCGCACCAGAACCTCCTGCTCGGTCAGCAGGCGGTCGACGACCAGGGCGACCGCGCTCCCGGGCGACCCTGCCACCATCGCGTGGACCACGCCGGTGACGGCGGGGGCATCGGCGGCGAAGCCGAGCACGGCGGCCAGGGGGACCAGCGGCGCCACGCCGTCCTCGCGCACCAGCGCCGCTCGACCCTCTCCCGCCCGCAGCGCCGGCTCGTCGGGACGGATCCGGCAGGGCGTCCCCGAGGCGGTGAGCGCCACCGTCTCCCCGGCGACCTGGGCGACCAGGACCTGTACCGCGGAGATCGACAGGGGCAGGGTGAGCACCACCGAGGTCCCCACCCCGGGCCCCGAGGTCGCCCGCACCTCCCCGCCGATCGCCTCCACTTGGGAGCGAACCGCGTCGAGACCCACACCGCGGCCGGCGAGCGCGGTCGGCTCGAGCGCCGTCGAGAGTCCCGGCGCGAACAGGGCCTCAATCAGCTCGGCCGGCGTGGAGGGCTCGGGCAGCCCGCGCCGCGCCGCCGCGGCGCGCACCGCATCGGCATCCGCACCCGCCCCGTCGTCGGACACCGTCACCACGACCCCGCGGCCCCGAACCACCGCCTCCACGCGGACGGTGCCCACCGCCGGCTTGCCGACCCGCTCCCGCTCCGCCGGCCGCTCGATCCCGTGGCTGATAGCGTTGCGCACGAGGTGGAGGAGCGGGTCGCGCACCGCCTCCAGGACGGCCCGGTCGAGCTCGGCGCCCGCCCCCTCGACGACCACCCGGGCCTGCTTGCCGAGACCGTGAGCCAGGTCCCTCACGATCCGGTCGAGCCCCTCGCAGGCCCGGCCGAAGGGAAGCAGTCGGGCGAAGCGCACGGCCTCGGCGAAGCCATCGCCGGCCTGGCGCAGGCCCCGCTCCGCCGCCCCCGCGTGCCGGGCCAGCTCGTCCAGCGCCGCCGCCACCGCGCTCCCCCGGTCGACGCCGGCTCGGACTTGCTCGAGCCGCAGACCCAGCCCCTCCACGCGTCGGCTCGCCGCCGTGAGCACGCCGGCCTGGGCCAGCAGCGCGTCGAACTTCGCCACCGGCACCCGCAGCACGGGGCCCTCGGCCGCGGTCGGGGGCCCCGCCGCCATCGCCGGCTGCCCCGCGCTGGGGCCAGCCTCCGCCCCGAATCGCCCCACAGCGACCGCGCCCGCGGGACTCGGCTCGCCGTCCTCCGCCGGGGACGGGTCTCCGCCGGGGACGGCCCGGAGCCGGGTACCCTCGGTGGCGATCGCGTCGACCGAGGCGAAGAGCCGGGACAGGAGTGCCGGTGTCAGCGGCGTCCTGCCGTCCCGGACCTGCTGAAGCCCGTCCTCCATGCGGTGGCAGACCGCCTCGACATCGGTGGAGCCGACGGCGGCGGCCGCCCCCTTGAGGCTGTGGGCCGACCGGAACAACATCTGGAGCGCCTCGGCGGGCAGGCGCCCGGCGACCTGCTCCGCCGCCACCAGGCCGCGGTTGAGCGCGTCGACGTGCTCGTCCAGCTCCTCCAGGAACAGGGCCCGCAAGCGCGCCGAGAGCGCGTCCGTCTCCACCTGCTTATCGCCGCGCCCCGACCAGCGCCGCCACCTGGACGGCGGCATGATTGAGCCCCTTGGCGGTGTCCTCCGCCTGGCGAGCGGCCGCCAGGCTCTGCTCGGTCGCCTCGTCGATGTTGCGCATCGCCTCGCTGATCTGGCTGGTGGCGGCCGCCTGCTGGGCGGAGGAGGCGGCGATCTGCTCGGCCGCGGCGGCGGCGGCGGATACGGTGGCGGCCAGCTCGGTGATCAGCGCGCCGGCCTGACCGACCAGCTGGATCGCCTCGCCGACGCTCCGCGTGCCGTGCTCGCTGGCCATCACCGCCGCGTTCGTCCCGGTCTGGATCTCGCCGAGGATCGTCGCGACCCGGGCGGTGGCCTGGCGGGACTGCTCGGCCAGGCTGCGGACCTCGCTGGCGACCACCGAGAAGCCGCGACCGTGCTCGCCGGCGCGGGCGGCCTCGATGGCGGCGTTGAGCGCGAGCAGGTGGGTCTGGTCGGCGATCTCGTTCACCGTCTCGACGATCTCGGAGATGGCCTGAGCTCGCTCGGCGAGCGACACGATCCGCGCCGTGATCGCGTCCACCTGCTCCCGCACCGCCTGCATGCCGCTGGTGGTCTCGGCGACGGCCGCCGTCCCCTGCTCGGCCGCGTGGGTCGACTGCCGCGCGCGCTCGGCCACCGTCCGGGCTCGGTCCGCGCTCTGGGCGGCCGCCTGGACCAGCTCCTCGACGGTGGAGACCGTCTCCTGGACGGCGGCCGCCTGCTGGGAGCCGGCCGCCACCTGCTGGCTGGTCCCGGCCACGATCTCGAGGGCGGCGGCGTCGAGCGAGCGGGCCAGGGGCTGGAGCGTCCGGTTGACCCGCCGGGTGATCCACAGGCCAATGGCGATCGCCGCCACCACCGCCAGGCCGGCCAGCGCCCCGAAGCTCAGCTTCATGCTGAGGACCGTGCGCGCCGAGCTCCGGGCGGCCGCAGCGATCCGGCGCTGCTCGGTGGCGGCGAGCCGCTTCATCGTCGCCCGGAGCCGATCCAGGGCGGGGGACAGCAGCTGGCTCACACGTCGGCCGATCGCGGGGCCCCGGAGCGTGCCGGCCCCCACTCCCGAGTTGACGGTCGCCATGTCCTTGAGGTAGGCGGCCTGCTCCCGCGTCGCCTGGGCGAGCAGACTCCGGGTCACCGGGCTCCGGCTCGCGACCAGCATCGCCCGGGCGGTGGCGGTGAAGAGGGTGCCGTCCCGCTGGGACCGGCGGAGGAAGCTCGAGTCGCCGGTGAGCAGGTAGCCTCGCTCGCTGGCGCCGCCGTCGGTCGCCGCGGCCAGCGCCTGGTACGCGTCGGCGACCAGGGGCGCGTTGTGTTCGATCACCAAGTCCTTCGCCGCCGCCACCTGGTCGAGGGCGGCGACGGCCCCGACCGCGAGCACGACGGTGAGGGCGATGACAACCCCGAATCCGGCCAGGATCTGGCCGCCGACGGTCATCGAGCGCTTCATCGCACGGGCTCGGAACGAGGGTCTGGCATGCGCTCCATGGGGTTCTCCCTGGCGACGAAGAGTCGTGGGTCCGCCAGCAACGCGGCGGCATCGATCACCACCAGCCCGTCGGAGGTCGCACCCGAGAGGGGCGCCGCGTGGCCGGTGGGCGGGGGGGGGAGGAGGGTCGTCGCCTGAACGAGGTCGGCCGGGCCGTCGATGGCGAGACCGAGCGGGGCGCCGGGTCCGCCGACCACCACGACCGGCCCGCCCCCCGCGCCGGGCGGAGCCGAGGGGTCGAGCACCCGGGCGGTGTCAGCCACGGCGAGCAGCTCCCCGCGAACGTTGACGATCCACCCCAGCAGGTGGCGCCCGGTGGGCAGGCGGGCGGCGAGCCCCCCCGGCAGCACCTCGCGAACGCAGGCCAGCTCCAGGGCGCAGCGGGTGTGGTTCACCGTGAAGCTCAGCAACGCGACGGTGGGTTCGTCCGGAGCCGCGGCCGGGCGGGCCAGCTGGGCCGCCCGCTCGGCCAGGAGGCCACGGTCCTGGGTGTCAGCCATCGCGGGTCGGGGCCTCCGCCTGGCGGGCGGCGAGGGCGGCCGCGGCACTCAGGTTCCGGGCCGCGGCCCGACCCCGACCCAGTCGGTGCCGGGCGTGCCCGAGGACCGCGTGAGCCTCCGCTCGATCCGGGGCGAGGTACACCGCCGCCTGGGCCTCGGCCGCCGCCTCCGCCCACCGGCCGGCGCCGAGCAGCCCCACCGCGTGGAGGTGGCGAAGCTCGGCGTCCAGGGGGTGGGCCCGCACGGCCTGGGAGGCGGCCAGCACCGCGGCCTCCAGCCGGCCGGAATCGCCCAGCGATCGAACCAGCCGGGCGAGGGCCGGGGCGGCCGGCCCCTCCGCGCGGGCTGGGGCGACGCCGGTGCGGGCGCACGTCGCCGGGGCCGCCGTGCGCCTGAGGGCCGGCGCCGCCGCCGCCGGCCGGGCGGACTGCGCCGGGCTCTCCCGTCGGTATGCGGCCCCCCACGGGGTGGAGACGGGGGTGAGGCCCGCGAGGCCGGAGAGGTCGGGATCCGAGGAGGCGGTGACCAGCCATCCTCCCGGCGCCAGCGACGCCGCCAGCCGGACCGCGGCCCGGGCGACGGCCGGCGGGGCGAGGTAGAGGAGGACGTTGCGACAGAAGATCACATCCGTCGCGCACCGGACCGGTGACCGACCGGTCCCGGGGGGATCTGCCAGGTTGTCAACCTCGAAGCGCACCGTCCGGGCGATGCGGGGGTGGAGGTGGAACGACCCGGCCCGCTCCTCGAAGTAGGCGGCGCGCCGCCCGGGGTCGACTCGTCGGAGCGACCGCGGGCCGTAGACGGCGCCCCGAGCCCGGGCGATGACGCCAGCGGAGATGTCGGTCCCGAGGACCTGGGCGCCGCGGCAGCCGTGCTCCTCCAGGATGATGGCGAGGCTGTAGGGCTCCTCCCCGGTCGCACACCCCGCGCTCCAGAGGCGCAGCGGTCGCTCGCCACCCACCCGCGCCCGCAGGTCGGCAAGCTGCTGCCGGAGCAGCTCGAAGTGGTCCGGCTCGCGCAGGAAGTAGGTCTCGGCGACGGTCAGTGCCGCGACGACGTGCTCGAAGAGGGCGGGGTCATGGTCGATCCCTGCGGCGAAGGTGGCCGCGTCCGCGGCCCGCGCGCGCTCCATCGCGGCCGAGAGCCGCCCCAGCAGCTGGCCCCGGCGGGGTCCGTCGAAGCGGAGCCCGGTCCGCGCGGTGACGGCGGCGGCCGCCTCGACCAGATCGCGATCGTCAACCATCGGTGCAGTCCCGCCCCCGGGGCCGACTCTCGGTCCGGGGCGGCCGCCGGGTCGTTTGCTTTGGTCTGAGGGCGGCGAGCGCCTGCTCCAATCGAGTCGCCTCCGCCGCCGTGAGGAGCGCCTGGAGGTCGTGCACCACGACCAAGCCGGTCGCGAGCGTCGTGAGGCCGGCCACGTGGGGGGCGGCGGTGAGGCCCTGTCCGCCCCGCAGGTCGGCCGCCGGCACCGTCACGAGGTCGGCGGCGCGATCCACCCGCAGCGCCACGACACGGTCACCGGCGCGGGCGATGACGAGGTGGTCGTCGAGGCGCGGCGAGCGGGCGGGCAGGCCCAGGCGAGCGCGCAGGTCGACCACGGCGATGACCTCACCGCGCCAGTCGATGGCGCCCTCGACGAACCGCGGGGAGCGCGGCAGCGGGGTCACCGCCACCGCCGCGGCGAGCTCCTGGACCTGGCTGGCGAGCAGCCCGACCGGGTGGCGGTCGAGCTCCACGATCAGGAGCTGGAGACGCGCCGGGGCGTCCGCCGCGCGGTCGGTGCCGGATCCGGCCCGGTCCCGGACGGCAGCGCCGGGGCGCTCGGGAGCCGCGGCGATCACGGACGCGGCCCGGGGCGGGAGTGTGGCATTCC
>DATKRN010000050.1:0-2883 GCA_035532155.1 Verrucomicrobiia bacterium
TGGTGCTGCGGATCTCTGAAATTCCCCACTGTCGATCACCGAAAGTCCCCAGGCGTCCGAGCCGGCGGGGAGGGGGTGGGATGGGGCTAGTTCCTGGCCAGGGGCAGCACCTCCGTGGGCAGCAGGTCGGAGAGGGCGACCGGCTCGTCACAGTGGGGACAGAGGCCCCCAAAGCCGACGCGGGTCATAAAGGTACCGCAGTCCTCGCAGCGTTGCGCGCCGACGGCCCGGTGGTCGCACGTGGGGCAGGCATAGACCGTGAGCGGGAGGCGTGGCCAGCGTGGCGGGACCGCGACCGCGGGGCGGGCGCGGTGCCGCCGTCGGTAGGCGGCTTCTTTGCACGCCGCGCCGCAGTAGCGACGGCGTCCGGACGGCGGGAAGGCGCCCTGGCACACCGGGCAGGTCATCGTCACGCCATCGTCACGCGACGGGGTTCCGCTCATCGGGCCACCGCCTTGCGCAGGGCCTCGGCGCGGGCGCGGTGCGCGCGCATCCGGTAGCTCTCCCCGTCGATGTTGAACACCACCGAGCGGTGCAGCAAGCGATCCAGCATAGCCGCGGCCACCATGGGGTCGTCGAAGATTTTCCCCCACGACCCCACGCCCAAGTTGGTGGTCAAAACCACGCTCCCCTTGAGATACCGCCGGGTCACCACTTGAAAGAGCGCCGCGGCGGCCTCCCCGGCGAGCGGGAGATAGCCGACTTCGTCGACCACGAGGAGACGCGGGCCCGCGTAGAAGCGCATCACCGTCGCCCACCGACCCTCGAGCGCCGCTCGGTGGCAGCGGGCGGCGAGGTCGGCGGCGGTGGTGTAGTGGACGCGATAGCCGGCCTCCACCGCGGCCCAGCCGAGCCCCACCGCCAGCATGGTCTTGCCGACGCCGGGTGGTCCGATCAACAGGACGTTGGTCGCGTCCTCGAGGAAGCGGAGCGTGGCCAGGTCGGTGACCAGCTTGGGGTCCACGGAGGGCTGCGCCGCAAAGTCGAAGTCCGCGAGCCGCCACGGCGCGGGCAGACAGGCGAAGCGCGCCAGGCTGGCCTGGCGACGGGTGAGAGTGGCGGCGACCTCCGTGGCCAGCAGCCGCTCCAGGAACACCGTGGGCGACGCCTTGTCGGTGCGGGCCCGCTCCAGCTCGACCGGGAGCGCCTCCGCCGCGGCGCTCAGCCGCAACAGGGCCAGATGGCTGCGCAGGGCTTGATAGGTGCTGGCGTCACTCATCGGGACCCCCCTCAACCAGCGCCGCATAGGCGCCCAGATCGACGCGAACCTCGGGACCGAGGTTCGCCACGAGTCGCTCCGCTTCCGCGCGGGCCGTAGGCCCCGGCGGGTAGTTGCCCTTGCGGTCGCAGGGCGCGGCGGTGCTGAACGACGCCAGCACGGCCTTCGCCAGTTGCGCCGCCTGCTCGGCGGTGCGCACCACCGCCCCGGCGCCGGGCGCCGCCAGCCGATGCGTGGCCAACCGGATCCCGGCCGGCGACGAGATCTCGAGCGTCCCCGACCCCAGCCGGTGCCGCAGCACCAGCGCGGTGCCCGTCAACCCGGGCGCGACCGCGTAGCGGTTGCCGCGGAAGGCGCAGGTCGCATTGGCGCCGACCGGGGCCGTCAGCTCCAAGGTGGCCGGATAGGGAGCGGGGGGCAGCGGCTGCAGCTGCTCCGCCTCGGCCCGCTCGCCGACCGAGGGCCACCGCGGCCGGCTCCCGTCCATCGGCGGGTCGGCGAGCCGTCCTGGGGGGCGGAGCCGGGCATCGCCCACGGCGACACAGAAGCGGTCCAAGCTCAGCTGGGCCGCCCCCGGGGTGTCCGCCGTCATCGTCCGCCACCACCGCCCGCAGGCAAACTTGACCGCGGCCTCGATCACCCCCTTCCGATTGCCCCGGCGCGGCGGACACGGCTCCACGATCGCCCCGTAGTACTTGGCCACCGGGGCGAAGCTCGCCTGCACGTCGCGCGTCCCCGGCACGATCACCGTCGCCAGGCGATCGGTGCGCCAGATTCGGGGCGTGCCGCCCAGCCGCCGCAGCACTTGGTCCATGCTGTCAATCAGGTAGGCCTGGTCGGTTCCCTCCGCCAGCACCCCGCGCATCCGGCCCGAATGCGCCAGGCTGCCCAGCAGCACGTTCGCCGTCCCACCCCAGGGCGCGCGCCGATGGAACCAGTCCCACTGCAGCTCCTCCCCTGGGGGATGCGCGATCTCGATGTATTCCCGTCCCTTCACCCCGGCACACGCCTCGCAGTGAGGCCGCAACCCGGCCCGGCGCACCTGCCGCGTGAAACTCGGGTAGCGGCCCGGGTACCCGAGCGCCACCACCTCGTCGAACAGCGCCGACGCCCAGATGTGGGCGTTGTCCGCGAACCGGGCCGCGAGGTACGGGGCGTACGGGGCCAACGGATCCGCCGCCGCCCGCTGCCGCACCCCGGGGACCCGTTCCTGGCGCAGGTACGCCCGGATCGTCTTCCGATCCCGTCCAAGATGGCGGGCGATGGCCGCGATCGGCCAGCCCCGCCGCCGCAACGCGTGCGCTTCCACGTCCTCTCCCCGTGTGATCATGGGTCGGGGCTCCTCCCGCTGATCGGCGGCAACACCGTCAGCTTCGGGGGAGCCTTCTTGTCCCGCTGAGCCCACCACGATGGGCTCGCCCGACGGCCCGGGTTGTTCACCGACCGCCGGGTTTTCCCCCCCGCCCCCAGACCCCCACCCGATTACGACTACGGGTGGGGACTTTCAGTGATCGAGTCTGGGGAGTTTCCCGTGATCCTCAGCAAGGGTCTTGAACTGCGCTTCGGAATAGGGATTGTCGTTGCTCACGTGGGGCCGGGAGAGGGACCGGGTCACGCCCAAGTCCGCGAGCAGCAGGGCCACGGGCTTCGAGGTCATCGCCGCG
>DATKRN010000051.1:0-60040 GCA_035532155.1 Verrucomicrobiia bacterium
TCCCGGCCGCGGCCCCCACCCGACGGTGGCCAGGCCAGCCGTGCGGCCGTCCCACAGCTCCGCCACCGGTTTGCCGTCGTCGAGCCGGTGCACTCGCAGCGCCGGGTGCATCGCGTCGCCGTGTTCGGTGTGGCTGACGCAGACGAGCGTGTCGTCGGCGCTCACCGACACCACCGTGACGGGCTCCCGATGCTGGTACCAGGTCTCGACCGGGGCCGAGCCGTCCAGAGGACGGCGGAGCAGCCGGAAGCCATCCCGATCGGCGATCCCCGCCGCCACCCACGCCGACCCGCACGCGATCCCGGCGCTCCATCCCCAGGGGGCGCCGGGAAGCAAAGGAGCGCTAGGCCCGCCCCCGAAGGGAGCCTGGAGCCACTCGCCGGTCTCGTCCCCGCTGGGATCGGCGAACCAGAGCACCGAGGACCCGTCGGGGCTGAGGTGTCCCTCGACGGTTCCGAACTCACCGTCGGTGGCGACGTGGTGCTGGTCGATCTCCCGATCCCAGACGTGAACCTGCCAGCTGCCGGTGGTGGTGGCGGCGTACACGCAGCGGTCGGGGCGCAGCCGGGCCCAGCGGGGGAGGGAGGTGCGGGGCGCCCGGAAGCGCAGCTCCCAGGAGGGGACGGGGGGACGAGCGACCCCGCGCCTGTCCCGATCGGTCCCTGACATGCCCTAACGATCGTACGGGGTACCGGGCCGGTCCGGCCTCCGCGTCCGCGATCGTCCCATCGCCCGTGACCAGCCGGCGGTTCGGGTAGGTGGCGGCAGTTGTGCGTTAGAAGTTCTCGGAAGGGAGTCGAGGGACGCGACCGGGCGCCGGTCGATGGCCGGCTGTGGTGTGGCCTCGACCCCGTGGAGGGACGACGGAACGGCGGGCCGTGAGGCCGCGCCGGTGGAGGACACCTACGAGATGACTGGACAGCCCTGGACCCCGGCGTCGGACCATCGCTCGGCGCGCAGGAGGGTGGGGCGTCTTCTCAGCGTGGCGGGTGTGGCCTGTTGGATGGCCGGCCTCGGTCTGGTGGCGGTGGCCGCGCCGGTGGCATCCGCCCATATCACCCCCCCGACCGACTGCACCAGCACCAGCTCGGCCACGTCGGGCAGCTGCACCCTGTACACGCCCAACGGCACCTACAACCCGTATGGAACGGTCAGCTACACCTATGACCCGGCAACCGGCGACACCAGCTTCTCGCTCGCCCTCACCTCCGCCGGCCCGGTCAGCTCCTTCTGGTTGTGCGTCGGTCCCACCACCATGGCCGCCTACCTGCAGGCCCCTGCCGACGCCTGCACTCCGCACGGCAGCCTGGCGACCGCGCCCTTCTCGCTGATCCGGCCGCTGTCCACCACCGGCGGCGTCTACGTGTTCGCCATCCCCGCCGGCGACTTCTGGTTCGTGCATCTGGTCCAGGGGGGCAACACCCTCGAAGCCGCGAGCCCGATCCCGCCCCCGGCGACGATCGTGACCACGCCCTCCTTCTCGGGGCCGAGCGTGGGAGCCACGCTCCAGGACCAGATCGTGATCAGCCCGGCGGTGACCGGGGGCACCATCTCGGCCACGTTGTACGGGCCGTACACCACCCCGCCGAGCTCGGCAACGGCCACCTGCCCGAGCGCGGCCGGGGCGTCGGTGCTGAGCAGCCAGACCCTGGCGGTGACCACCGGCACCACTACGTACACCACCGCGGGGGTCGCGACCACGGTCCCCAGCCCGGCCCCCACCGGCGCCACCGTCTATTACTACGAGTGGACCGCCACCTACAGCTACACTGCCGCCGGCGGTGCGCAGCTGGCGACCAGCGCCTGCGGGGCGGAGCAGACCGCGCTCACCTACACGCCTCCCGCGCCCACCATCTCGACCACGCCCTCGTCGTCGGGCCCGACTCTCGGGTCGACGCTTCAGGACCAGGTGGTGATCAGCCCGGCGGTGACCGGCGGCACGATCTCGGTCTCGCTGTACGGGCCGTACAGCACACCGCAGAGCTCGGCGAGGACCACCTGCCCGGGCGCGGCCGGCGCGTCGCTGCTGAGCAGCCAGTCGCTGCCAGTGAGGACCAGCACCACCGCCTACACCACCGCGGCGGTCCCGACCACGGTGCCGGTCCCGGCGCCGACCACGGCCACCGTCTCCTACTACGAGTGGACCGCGACCTACCGCTACACCGACACCGCCGGTCACGCGCAGTCGGTATCGAGCCTGTGCGGGACGGAGCAGACCGCGCTCACCTTTACGCCCACCCCACCGCCGCCTCCCAGCATCAGCACCACCCCGCTGGCCTCCGGCCCGACTCTCGGGTCGACGCTGCGCGACCAGGTGGTGATCAGCCCGGCGGTGAGCGGCGGCAGCATCGCGGTCGCGCTGTACGGGCCGTACCGCACACCGCAGAGCTCGCCCACGGCCACCTGCCCGAGCACCGCCGGGGCGCTGGCGACCCAGACGCTGCCGGTGACGACCGGCACCACCTCCTACACCACCAATGGGGTCGTGACCAGCCTGCCGATCCCGTCGCCGACCACCCCCACCGTCTTCTACTACGAGTGGACCGCGACCTACAGCTACACCGACAGCACCGGTCACCCGCAGTCGGTGTCGAGCCTGTGCGGCACCGAGCAGACCGCGCTGACATACACGCCCACTCCACCCCCGGTGACGGTCGCCACCACGCCCTCGTCCTCGGGCTCGAGCGTGGGGTCGACGCTCCAGGACCAGGTGGTGATCAGCCCGGCGGTGACCGGTGGCACGATCGCGGTTGCGCTCTACGGGCCCTACACCACCCCGCAGAGCTCGGCGACGGGCACCTGCCCGAGCGCCGCCGGCGCGTCGCTGCTGAGCAGCCAGGCGCTGCCGGTGATCGCGGGGACCACGAGCTACAGCACCACCGCGGTCGTGACCACGCTGCCGAGCCCGGCTCCCAGCGGCGCTACCGTCTTCTACTACGAGTGGACCGCGACCTACAGCTATCCCACCGCCGGCGCCCTCCAGTCGGCGACCAGCGCCTGCGGCACCGAGCAGAGCGCCCTCACGTACACGCCTCCCCCGCCCACCATCTCGACCACGCCCGTGACCTCGGGCCCGACCCTGGGCGCGACCCTCCAGGACCAGGTGGTGATCAGCCCGGCCGTGACCGGCGGCATCATCTCGGTCGCTCTGTACGGCCCCTACAGCAGCCCCCAGAGCTCGCCGACCACCACCTGCCCGGGCACCGCCGGAGCGCTCGCGACCCAGGTGCTGACGGTCAGCTCCGGGACCTCGTCGTACACCACGGCCGGCGTCGTGACCACCCTGCCGAGCCCGGCGCCGACCGCGGCCGCCGTCTCCTACTACGAGTGGACGGCGACCTACCGCTACACCGACAGCGCGGGGAGCGTGGAGGTGGTGTCGAGCCCTTGCGGGATCGAGCAGACCGTGCTCACCGACACGCCCCCACCGCCCACGATCGTGACCACCGCCTCGGCGTCGGGGACCGGTGTGGGTGCCACCCTCCAGGACCAGGTGGTGATCAGCCCGGCGGTGACCGGGGGCACCCTCACGGTCGCGCTGTTCGGGCCCTACACGAGTCCGACGACCTCGGCGACGACCACCTGCCCGGGCAGCACCCAGCACCTGGTCACCCAGGTGCTGCCGGTGACCGCGGGCACCACCTCGTACATGACCGCGGCGGTTCCGACCACGCTGCCGACCCCGGCTCCCACCACCACGACCACGTACTACTACGAGTGGACGGCGACCTACCAGTACGTCGACAGCTCCGGGGCGACGCGATCGGTGTCGAGCCCGTGCGGCTTCGAGCAGACCGCGCTCAGCTTCACCCCGCCCCCGCCCCCGCCGCCGCCGCCCCCGCCCCCGCCGCCCCCCACCTCCATCCCCCCCACGCCGACGCCGACGGTCACGCCGACCGTGACGCCGACCGTGACGCCGACCGTGACGCCGACCCACTCGGCGCCGCCGTCACCCCGGCCCACGCCCACCCCCAAGCCCTCGGCGCCGCCGCGGCCGCGCCCGACGGCCAGGCCGCGCCCCGCGCCCACACCCACGCCTCGGACCGTTCCCACCGGCGGGGTGAAGGGCGTGACCACGACGCCCACGCCGACTCCCTCGCCGCGGACCACCCCGACTCCCAAGCGGGTCACCCTGACGCCCACGCCCCGGCCGACCAGGAGCCCGATCGGCGGGGTCAAGGCCGCGACCACGCCGACCACGCCCAACACCGGCGCGGAGATCTCGCTGGCGGGGGTGGCGCTGCTCCTGCTGGGTAGCCTGATGCTCGTGGGGGCGACGCTCGCCCGGGTCCCGGCGGTGATGGGGCGGAGGCGCTGATCGGCCCGCGATCAGATCGGCCCAGGCCCCGGGGCGAGGGGATCCGGCTGCGCAGCCGGGTCTCCTCGCCGGCCGTTCGCGACGGCCGACCGGGGTGACATCGAAGGTGGAGCCGTCTTCCTCGGAGGCCCGCACGATCACCGGCCACGGTTCGGCGGGAGGGGGGCTCGGGTCGCCCTGATCTCCCTGCCCGCCCCACCCAGGGCTGCACGGCAGGGCGGGCACGCCCGGCCCGGCGGGGATCCTCCCGCCCGCTCGATCTCAGGCTCGAGAGGGCCGACCCGGCTGGATGGTGGATCCCTGGCCTGGGGACGATCGGCTGGCGCCGGGCGCCCTCGCTGGGGAATGCCCGCGGTCCCTGTTCTGTGGCCCGGGGGCGCTAGGCGGCCGAGGCCGGTCCCGCCCCTCGCCGGCGGGCGGAGCCCACCCCGAGGAAGGCGGCCAGGGCGATCCCGAGGTAGACGGCCCAGGCCAGGATCTGGAGCGGGGTGGGCTGGGAGGCATACCCGACCAGGGAGTGGAGGATGTCGCCGAGCGGGCTCGCCTCCGACAGCCACGCGCCGGTGTTCCACACCGGATGATCGAGCACCGGCAGCCAGCCCAGCTGCTGGAGGTTCTCCACCGCGTCGGCCAGCAGACCGGCGGCGAACACCATCAGCAGGGCTCCCAGCAGCTGGAAGAAGCGGGCGAGGTTGAGACGGCGGCCCAGGCGGTAGATGGCGACGGCGGTCCCGATCGCGGCCAGAAGGCCGAGGCCACCCCCGAGCAGGACCGCCCCCGCGCCGGTGGTTGCGGGCACGGGGACGGCCGAGGTCGGGCCCGCGGCGAAGACGATGGCGAGGGTGAAGACCACGGTCTCCAGCCCCTCGCGCCCGACCGCCTGGAAGGCGAGCAGGCCGAGGCTCCAGCGGGCCCGCCGCCCGAGCGCCCGGTCGAGCCGCTGGCGCAGCTCGTGCGAGAGGGTGCGGGCGTGGCGCCGCATCCAGAAGGTCATGTAGGTGAGCAGGGCGAAGGCGACCAGGTAGGTGGCGGTCTCGAAGACGGTCTGGACGGTGGATCCGGCGTAGCGCCGCAGGCTGAGGAAGGCGGCCACCCCTCCTGCCAGCGCGAGCAGCAGGGCCGCGGCCACCCCCACGAGCACATCGCGGAAGTGGCGCCGCTGCCCCACCCGGTCGAGGTAGGCGAGCAGGATGGCGACGATCATGCTCGCCTCCACCCCCTCGCGCAGGAAGATGACGAAGCCTGGGATCATGGTCGGACCGTCCTCCGAGGCGGGTAGTTTCGTACTGGCGAATCGTCCACTTCGTGGAGGCAAAGCCTACGGCCCCGGCTCCAGCCCCCGCACGCGCCCGTGAGCGGTCGCAGCCGTCGCTCACCATCGCTCGCTACCTCGAGGCCGTCTACTACCTCAGCCACGAGGGCGAGGTGGTGCGGCCCGGGCGGCTGGCGGAGTGGCTCGGCGTCGGCGCGCCCACCGTCAGCGCCGCCCTGCAGCGGATGCGCCGGGACGATCTGATCGCGGTTGCACGGGACCACCCGGTCCGTCTCACCGCCCAGGGCTCGCGGACCGCGGCCGCGATCGTGCGCCGGCACCGGGTCGCGGAGCGCTGGCTCACGGACACCCTCGGGTTCGACTGGGCGACCGCCGATGAGGAGGCGGGCCCGATGGCCCACGCTCTCTCCGACCAGGTGGTGGACCGGCTCCACCGCCTGCTCGGCTCACCGGCCACCTGTCCGCATGGCAACCAGATCCCCGGTGAGCCGACCAGCTCCCGCCGTCTCGTCCGCCTGAGCCAGGCGGAGCCCGGCCGCTCGGCGCGGGTGGGGCGGATCTCGGAGCTGGCTGAGCACGAGGCCCCCGAGCTGCTCCGCCTGCTCGATCGGGAGGGGATCCGGCCGGGAGCCCAGGTGGAGGTCGGTCCCTGGTCGGGGCGCGCAAGCGTCCGCACCATCGGGGTCGAGGGCCGAACCGTCCGGCTGGGGGACGCGGCCGCGCGCGCGATCTGGGTTGAGCCGGATCCCGGTGCCGGGCGGCGCCGCTCGGCCTCGAGCCGCTGAGGGGACGCCGCCCCACGCTCCCGTCCGGCTGGGGATCAGACGGGCGGCGACGGCTCCGGCGCGGGGGCGCTCCGGGTCGCATCGCGGCGGCGCCGTGCCTCCTCCGCCCGCTGCAGGTAGGCGGCCAGGCCGGCGTCCTCGTCCTCGGGGGGGAGCTCCTGGGCCGGCATCCGCACGAAGTCGGACGGCGACCCCACCCCCCCGGCCCGGATCCACAGGCCCACCGGCTCGTCCTCCTGGTAGGGAAATGGCAGCGGATCGCGCTGGAGCACGACCTCGGGGGTCCGGAGCACCCCGTTGCGGGCGTACCCGATCAGGACCGCGAGCCCGGTCGCCCACACGACGAAAGAGGCGACCACTCCCAAGGTGGGATGGCCGGTGTCGACCGCGAGATAGATGAGGGCTCCGAGCACCCCGGCATAGGTGACCCAGGCCATCATCTCGGTCGCGGTCACCCGGGGCGGCGAGGGCGGCGACCAGTCGGCGTCCGCGTCGTCCCCCGGCGCGGGGTCCTGGGGCTCCACGCGGCGATGGTAGTCGCGCGAGGAGCCGGCGACGCCTGCTGGGGCCCGGGCCGCCGACTGGACGGGGGGGGCGGCCACCCGCGAGGATGGGGAGGCGGCCGCGTCCCGCGCGGCTGTGGTGCCCGAAGTCAGGAGGGGGTGACGCGACCATGGCCGGAGCTGCGATGCGGAGCCGCCCCTTGGGTCGCGGGGGCCCCCAGGTCTCCGAGGTCGGGATCGGGTGCAACAACTTCGGTGCCCGGATCGACGCCGACGCTGCCCGGGCGGTGGTCGACGCCGCACTCGACCACGGGGTCACCTTGTTCGACACCGCCGACATTTACGGGGGCGGGGAGAGCGAGCGGTTCCTCGGCCGCGCCCTGCGCGGGCGGCGCGACCGCGTGCTCATCGCCACCAAATTCGGGATGGCGATGCCGGGGACGGACCCGGCGCAGGCGCGGGGGGCGCCCCTCTACATCCGCGCCGCGGTGGAGGCCAGCCTGCGTCGGCTCGATGTCGAGGTGATCGACCTCTACCAGATCCACTGTCCCGATCCCCAGACCCCGATCGCCGAGACCCTGGCGACGCTGCACGAGCTGGTGGCGGCGGGGACGGTGCGCTTCATCGGCTGCTCCAACTTTTTTCCCTGGCAGATCGCCGACGCCCAGTGGATCGCTCGCAGCGCCGCCCTCACCGGCTTCGTGGCGGCCCAGGATGAGTACAGCTTGCTGAGGCGCGACGCCGAGGCGGAGCGGCTGCCGGCGCTGGATCACTTCGGCCTCGGCCTGCTGCCCTACTTCCCGCTCGCCCATGGCCTGCTCACCGGCAAGTACCGTCGCGGGATCCCGCCGCCGGCGGGGACGCGCCTCGGCCGCCGTCCCGGCGGGGGCGGCCTGCTGACCCCGGACGCCTTCGACCGGGTCGAGGGGCTCGAGCGGTTCGCCGCCGCCCGCGACCTGTCGATGCTCCAGGTCGCCATCGGCAGCCTGCTGTCCCGCCCGGTGGTGAGCTCGGTGATCGCCGGCGCCACCAGCCCTGAGCAGGTGGCTGCCAACGCTGACGCTTTGACCTGGCGGCCGACCGCCCAAGACTGGGCCGAGCTCGACGGGATCACCGCGCCCCCGGCCTGAGCGGCGGCGGGGACGCTAGGCTGAGGCGATGGCACGAGCTGGCGAGGACCCCGAGACCCTGACCCCGAGCGAGCAGGCTCGGATCCGCCGCCGCGACCGCCGCCGCCGCACCGCGATGGTGGTGGACAACGGCGGGGTGAAGCGGATCCAGCTGGCGCTCCGCGCCCGCCGGCGGCCCTTGGTGCCGACCGAGACCATCGCCTCGGGGGCGAAGACGCCTGCGGCGGGACGCTGAGCCAGCCCGCGACCCGCTCGCCCCTCGGCCGACCGCCCGAGGTCGCGACCCGGCTACCGGAACCCGTACAGGCCCTCGTGGAAGTCGCCGGTCTCGCCCCACTTGGCGACCACGCGGTCGACCACGTCGTCGTCCACAACCGTCGCGCCGAGGTGCCGCGCATTGCCCTCGACGGCCTCGAGCACCTGGCCCTGGACGAACTCGGGCACCCGGGCGAAGCGACGGCGGGCGGACTCGGTCCAGGGCAGCCCCTCCCGCTCCCGACCCTGGATCGCGTGCGACACCTCGCCCCACATCTCGTATTTGACCGCCATCACCTCGGGGGTGATGGTCGTCCCCAGGCCCTGCTTGTGGGCGGTCCACTCGACTCGCCAGCGGGTCAGCTCGCGGCAGAAGGCGGGCACCTCGGCGAGCCGCGCCTCCGCCTCCTCGGTCCAGGTGAAGGTCGCCATCCCGGTGCGGTCGCTGAGCGGATGGCCGTACCCCAGCTTCTTGCCCAGGGTCTGCACGAAGAGCTCGCCGATCTCCTCCATCCGGCGCTGATCGGCGCGGCTCTCGACCGCCCGCACCGCCATCCCCTCGGCCCGGTCGGGGTCGAGGTGGCTGGCGGGGGCGGCGCGTCGCGCGGTGGAGCCCACCGCCTCGCGTGCCGGCGGAGTCCAGCGTGCGGAGCTCCCGTCGCCCTCGCCCGCGGGGTGGTGCGGTCGCGGGCACTCCCCCGGCTCGGCGGCGGGGAGGACGGCCCGCTCCCCGTCCCCGCCGTGCGGGAAGGGGCAGCGCGCACCCGGGGCCGAGGGATCAGCCATCGGCGTCAGTGTATCGGAGCGCCTGCCCGGTCCCGCCGTCGGCGACCGCCGCGGGACCGGACAGGCCAGCGCCTGTGATCTGGGCCTCGGCGGCCGCGATCAGCGCCTGCAGGGCGGCCCGCAAGGGCTGCAGGCCCCGGGCGGCGATGAGCGGGTCCTCGAAGGCCTGCCGCACCCCGGCGAGGTGATCGGCGGCCGCCTCGACGCCGAGCGCGCGACCGGTCACGGTGAGCACCGCGAAGGCGCCGCGCGCGTCGTGCGGACAGGCTTGGCGCTCGACCAGCCCGAGCCGCTCGAGTCGCTCGATCCGGCGGGTCAGCCCGCTGCGGCTGAGCAGGACGCGTTCGGCCAGCACCGCCATCCGCAAGCGCCCGTCCGGGATCGCCTCCAGCTGCAGCAGCACCTCGAGGTCGGCCAGCGGCACCCGGCTGTTCCGCGCCAGCCGCGCCGCCAAGAGGTGGCGCACCAACGCGTGGGCTCGCAGGAAGAGCGCCCACACCTGCAGGGCGGGGTCGGCCGGACCAGCGTCCAGACCGGGGACGATCACGTCCTCGCCGCGCTCGCCCGAGGCGACCAGGGCGGTGGGGGGGGGCATCGGGATGGCTCCGTGGCGCCTAGATTGGTGCATGCACACGCAATGAAATCTGGGTATGATTGTATCAGCAATCAGATCGGATGCGGAGGACTCCCATGACCTGGCAGATCGACAAGGCCCACACCGACGTCAGCTTCTCGGTGCGGCACATGATGGTGTCGACGGTACGCGGACACTTCACCGAGGTTGACGGCAGCCTGGAATTCGATCCCGACAACGTCACGGCGGCCAAGCTCCAGGTCACCATCCCGGTCGCCAGCCTCGACACCCGCGAGGAGCGCCGGGACGGGCATCTGCGCTCGGCTGACTTCTTCGACGTCGAGCACTACCCGACCCTGACCTACACCAGCCGGTCGGTCCAGTCGCAGGGCGGCGACCGGTACCGGGTGGAGGGCGACCTCACTATCCGGGACCAGACCCGGCCGGTGACGCTGGAGGTGACCCTCAACGGAGTCCAGAAGTCGCCGATGGGCGGCGCCCGCTCCGCCGGCTTCGAGGCCAAGGGCTCGCTCAGCCGCCGGGACTTCGGGCTGAACTGGAACGTCGCGCTCGAGTCGGGCGGGGTCCTGGTCAGCGACGAGGTGAAGATCACGATCGATGCCGAGGTCACCGAGGTGGCCGCCGAGCCCGCCGGCGCCACCGCCTGAGCCCCCGGGGGCCGGCCCCGGGAGTCGCCCCGGGGTCAGCCCTGGGCGGCCACGTCCTCCTCGGGCTCGTCCTCGGCGATCGGTCCGAAGGTCGCTCCCGGCGCCAGCCGCTCAGGGCAGAGCACGCCGTGGAGGTGGTCCGTCTCGTGCTGGACGATCCGCGCCAGCCAGCCCGACAATGCGCGCTGGACCCCGTGGCCCTGGGCGTTGCGGTAGCGCAGGGTCACGGTCTCGGCGCGGCGCACCAGGCCGGCCCGGCGGGGGAGGGAGAGGCAGCCCTCGATGGCGTCGATCTCCCCACTCGCGGCCACGATCTCGGGGTTGCACATGGCGAAGCGGTGGCCCTCGTGGACCACCACGGCGATCTGGCGGTTGAGCCCGACCTGGGTCGCCGCCAGGCCGACGCCGTGCCACTCGACGCAGCGCTCGTACATCTCCCGGACCAGCCGGCGCAGGTCGGCATCGAAGATCCGCACCGGCTCGCAGCGAGCGTGGAGGACCGGTGCCGGGTCGCGCACCAGGCGCAGGCCGACCGGTCGGGGGCTGCTCATGCCGCGGCCCACCCGCTGGTGGGGGCTTGGCTCAGGCCGGCGATCGCGGCCGAGGTGGTCCAGCTCGGGTCGCCGGTGCACTCGACCAGCGAGGTGCAGCGCTCGGGGTGGACCGCGAGGTCGATCAGCCGATGGGTCGCCGCCAGCCACTCCAGGTCTCGAGGAGCCATCGGCAGGATGGCGACCATTCCCCGGCAGGCGATCCGGCCGCGGCTGACGCGAAACCCGAGCCCCACCAGCTTGCGGCCGCCGACCTGCCCGTCACTGAAGCCCGGGCACCAGGCTCCGGGGACGGGCCCCAGGGTGAGCGCCACCCCCAAAGGCCCCAAGAACCCCCGCAGCCAGCCGGCGACGGTCCCCAGCATCCAATCGATCGGGAAGACCACCGGGGAGGGCAGGGTCGCCACCGCGGTCAGCCCGAGCCAGGCCGGCCCGCCCACCACGAAGGTGCCTCCGACCGGGCTGGTCGCCACCCCCGGCAGCCCGGGGATCGCGCGCACCGCCGTGAGCAGGCCGGGACGGCGCGCCAGGCCGGCCCCGACGGTGACCCGCGCCAGGGTGGTGCGCAGCTGCACTGCGACCTGGCCGGGCGGTCCCCCCAGCTCCCAGGGGATCGCCGTCTGCTCCGGCTCCCCGCTCTCCTGGCCCACCTCGGCCACCCGCACCGCGCTGGGCCCGGTCGCCTCAGCCCCCATCCGTGCCGCCTCCGGCTGCGGGTCGCTCGCGGGCGGCCCCGCCGGCCGCCGCGCGCGCTTCGGCCCGGCGGTCCTGTGCCCCCGCCCGCCCCGGGGCCGGGGGCGTCAGCAGGCGCCGCAGGGCCCGCATCGAGTTGCGGGCCTGCATCTCCAAGATCCCGTGGATGCCGAGCCGGTCCGCGACCATCCCCAGCACCCCGCCGGGGAGCTGGTAGCGGAGGACCTCGACCACCTCGGTCGCCTCGGGGCCCAGGGCACGGCACTCGATCCGAAGTTGGGCGCGGGCCCCGAGCGCGTGGCCGGAGCTGGTGACGTGGGTGGGCGGCGTCCACTCGTCGATCCGCCAGCGGCTCTCCAGCCGTTGGCCGGCGGCCCCCAGCTGGAAGGTCACGTGGTCGCCGGGGCGCAGCGGGTGGGGGGCGCCGGGCTCGACCCGGTGGACCCCGAACACCCATCGCGGCGCATTGCGGGAATCGCCGACGAAGTCGAAGACCACGGACTGCGCGACCGGCACCACCGTGGTGGCTTTGATCTCAGGCAACGCGGGGCCAGGCTGGGTTCATGTTCGGTCCCGAGGATATCCCGTAGGGTTGGATCCATGCCGGAGCTCGTGGTGCGGGCCGGGTCGTCCGGGCGGAGCGGGCCCAGCCAGCGGCTGGCCCTGGCGCTGGGCGGGGAGCGGCTGGGTGCGCTGGACCGCTTTCTGCAGTGGGACCTGGTCACCGTCACCCCCTGGGGCGCCCCGGTGGTGACGCCGGTCGGGGCCCGTCTCGACCCGCGCACCGCGACCGTGTGGACCTCCACCGCCACCGGCCTCTCCGCCAAGCTCCGCAACCTTTCCGCCTGTCCCCGCGCCGCCTTCCTCTTCGCGCGCCCGGGGGAGCCCGCCCTGCTGCTGCGGGGCACGGTGCGCCTCCACGCCGGCGACGGCACCGCCACCCTGGCACGCCTCTTCCGCCTGATGGGCGGCGCCGGCGGGGCTCGCGCCTTCTACCAGCGGACCGTGCTCGACCCCGCCTGGCGCTGGCTCTATCGAGAGTACTGGCGCCGCTGCCTGATCGAGCTCCGGGCGGTCGAATGCTGGACCCAATCCGGTCGGCGGGCGAGGATCCACAAGCTTCGGCGGTGGCCGTCCCCCCGTTCGCGTGGGGCCTCCCCGCCGGCGGGGAGCGGGATGCCGGTCGGGCCGCTTCGGCTCGACCTCGACGGGCGCGGCCGCCACCTGATCGCGGCAGGCTTCCCCTGCGTCGTCGCCCAGCTGCCGGCGATCGGGGAGGCGCCCGTCGCCTGGCCGGTGTCGCTGCGCCCCCACGGCCCGGGGTGGGAGCTGGGAGCGCTCCCGCGGGAGATCGCCGCGGGGGCGCCGAGCGCGCGAGCCGGTCTCGCCGTCCACATCGTCGACGACGCCTTCGAGACCGCCGAGGCGGTCGGCTGGATCGGCAAGCTCTCGCGCCGGGATGCGCCCGGGACCGGCGCGCCCCGGCTGAGCTTCCGGCCCCGCCGAACCTACGGGTTCGTGAAGCCGCCCGGCCGGGCGGTGGATGCCGCGGCCGGCCTCGCGATGCGGGCCCGAAGCTGGCACGGGCGGACCGGGACGGTCGCCCCGGACGCTTTGGTCTCCCGCCCCGACGTCGCCCGGGCGGCCCGGGCGGGCGCGGGCCGCTCGCCCGAGCCGTCCCCGTGGCCGGCTCCGGTCTGGCCTCTGCTCGAGGCGCTCTTCCTTGATCGCAGCGCCGCCACGGTCGCCCTGGGCGGGGCGGCGGCGCTGGCCCCGGAGCGCCTCCGCGGCCCGCTCCTGGCCGCGCTCGACCGGGCCCAGCGCGAGCGGGACGCCGCCCACGGGCTCCTGCTCCAGGGCGGCCGGACCGTGAGCCTCGGGCGTGTGTGGGTCGGACTCGGCGGGGCCCGGGTCCCGGTGGCGGTGCTGGCGTCGTTCCGACCGGGCTCGGATCCGATCGGGGCGGAGCGGGCCTGCTTCGACTGGATCGCGGCCCGGAGCGCCCCCGCCGCCCGGCTCCGCCGCCGGCTGGCGCGAGAACTGGGGAATCGGCTCCCCAGCGGTCACGTCCTGAGTGGCTCCGGGGCGGACGCGCCGCTGCCGGGACCACCCCACCCGGCTCCGGTGGCAGCGGGCTGGGGGCCGGCCGGGCGGGCGGTGGTGGCGACCCTGCTGGCGCTCGGAGACCGGGTGCGACCCCGATGACAGGCGGGTTTGCGGCGCCCGGCGCGGCCGCCCCGGGACGGCCGGGACGCTCGCGTCGCCGGGGCGTAGTGGTCTCCCTCCTGGCCCAGGCGCTGGGGACCTGGCTGGCCGCCCGCCGGCCGGGCTGGTTCTGGCCGGTCCAGGGCCTGGCCCTGATCGGGGGGGGGCTGGTCGCCTGGGGGGGCGGCGCCGGGCGGACGCGGCCCCGGCGGGCGGCGCTCGGGCGGGCCGCCGGGGTCGGCGCGGGCTGGTACGCCGTGATCGCGGGCGCCGCCCGGCTCGTGCTCGCGACCGACCGGGGCCGGGGGATGCTGGCCGACGTCGAGCGCCGCCGGGGATCGGCGCCGCTCGGGTGGCGGCTCGCCATCCTCCCGCTGGCGGCGGCCGGCGAGGAGCTGGTCTGGAGGGGTCAGGTGCTGAGCGCGTGCCGGGATCGCCTGGGGCCGATCCGAGGCGGGGCGGTGGCCACCCTGCTGGGCGCCGGGGTCCAGCTGCTGGCGGCCAACCCGCTCTTCCCCTCCGCAGCCGCGGGATGGGGGGCGGTGGCGGTCGGTCTCAGCGACCGGGAGCAGGGGGTGTGGCCCGCGATCGCGGCCCACGCCGTCTGGAGCACGCTCGCCCTGGGCTGGCCCGGGCTCCCCGGCCGCGCCCGCCGGGCGTGACGAGGGCGGCGCGCCCGCGTCACGGTCTCGCCCGAACCGTGACCGGAGCGTGGCCCGAATCCCTCCCCGCCGGCGCGACCATCACGGCGACACCATGGCCATCGCTCCGGACAGCGTGCGGCGGCGCGGCTCGGCGTCCGCGGCCACCCAGGTGATCCTGGAGCTCGCCCTCGACCTCGCCGCCGCGTCCTCGCGGGTCGACCTGCTCGATCGGATCCTGCGCCGGCTGGAGCTGCATGGGGTCCACGGGGTGGTCTGGCGGGAGGAGCACGGTGAGCTCACGGCGGTGGCCCACCGGCTCCCGGCGGAGGTGCTGGTGCCGGCCCAGGCGCGCCTGGGTCGACCGCTGGTGGACCTCCACTGCGCCTCCGGCGCCCTCTGGTTCGCGGCCGCCTTCGCGGCTGACCGACAGGCCACCTGGGTCCCGCGGCGGCGCTCGCCGACCCCCCGAGATCAGGCTCGGGACCACGGGGTGGTGGCCGCCCTGGGATGGGGGGACCACCCCCTGGCGGTGGTGGCGGCGCCGACCTCCGCGGGCCGGCGCGGGATCCTGACCGCGTGGGGCCCGGGGGCCGGCCGCTGGGTCCTGCCGGTGCTCGACGCGGCGGCCGCTCTGATGCAGTTCGCCTGGCGGGTCGACACCCGCTCCAGCCTGGCGCTCTCGGTGCGAGGCGTGTCTCCGGAGCCGGCCGCGGCGCCCGCCGGAGCTCTCGGGATCCCGGCCGAACCGGCACCGCCTCCGGGGAGCGTCGAGGGCGTCCTGCGGCCGACGGCGCGGCTGGCCGACCGGAGCGTGTCGGGTCTTGAGGTTCTCTTCGTGGCCCCGCCGGACCGCGGCCTGTGGAGCGTCGGTCAGGTGGCCGCCGCCGCCCGCGGTGCGCGTAGCCAGGAGGACCGGGACCGGTGGCGCTCCGAGCTGCGGCGGCTGGCCCAGGTGCGGCCGGCGGCGTGTCCGTTGGTGCTGGAGCTCGACCCCGCCCAGGTGGTCGGACCGACCAGCTGGGTGGGGTCCTTGGGTGACGACCTCGCCGCGCTCGACCGATCCCTCCGCTCCGTCCTGATGCCGGTCGGGACCGTCTCCTCCGACACCCTCCAGTTGGCGGTGGACCGTGTCCGCGCCGCCGGCTTCTCGGTCGGTCTCGCCGGGGTCGGGGCGGGCAGCCCCGACCTCGAGCTGATGGCGCGGCTGCATCCCGACTTCGTGGAGCTGGAGCCATCGGTCACAGCTGAGCTCACCTGCAACGCCACCCGCCGAGCGGTGCTGGCCGCCATCCTCGCCCTCGCGGCCCGCCTCCGGGTACGGGTGGTGGCCGAGGGCGTCGACGACGAGACCGCGGCGGCCACCCTCTTGTGGATGGGGGTCCCGCAGGGCTCGGGAGCGGTCCTGGGCGCCCCGTTCCTGGTCGGGGGCGGGGACCAGGTGGCGGGGATGCGGCGCGTGCCGCTCGGCGAGCTGGCGGCGATGACGGCGGCGCGGGCGGGCGCGGAGGTCGCCGATGGGATGAGCGCCGCGGCGTCGATGGGGGTCGCGGTCGCGGCGCCCTGGCCGCAGGATCCGGCGACCGTGCGATCGCCGGCGGCCGACCCGGCCCGCACCCTCAGTGCGGCCGCGCTCGCCCTTCAGGGGGAGCACGACCCGGGACGGGTGCTGACGGTGATCGCCGATCAGGTCCTGGCCCTGATCCCGGCCGACACCCTCGTCATCTACGCGGCGCACCTGGACGAGCGCCGCTTCCACGCCGTTCTCACCCGAGGCGAGTCGGCGGACGCGTTCACCGACCACTCCTTCGGTCTCGACCAGGGGCTGACCGGGTGGGCCTTCGGGCTGGGACAGCCCCAGCGCGTCGGCGATGCCGAGGCCCACCCGACCTCGCTGCAGCTGCCCGGGACCCCGGTGGTGGACGAGTCGATGCTGCTGATCCCGCTGATCGCGGGCGACCATCGGCTGGGCATGATGAACTGCACGCGCAGCGGGTGCGATCAGTACTCCGAGCAGGATCTGGAGACCGCCACCCTGCTCGGCCACATGGCGGCGGCGGCGTGGCGCAACGCCCAGCTCTACGCGGAGCTGACCGAGTTCTCGATCACCGACGCTCTCACCGGCTGCTTCAACACCCGCTGGCTGCGCGATGCTGCTCCCCGCGACCTCGCCATCGCCGCGCGCGACGGCCGCTCGCTCGGCGTCGTCCTGCTCGACCTGGATCGCTTCAAGCTGGTCAACGACAGCGCCGGCCATGCCGCCGGGGACCGGGTGCTGCAGCGGGTGGGACAGTCGCTCCGCTCCGTGATCCGGGCGGGGGACGCCGCGGTGCGCTACGGCGGCGAGGAGTTCGTGCTGCTGCTGCCCGCCGCCGACCTGGCCGGCACCCACCGGGTGCTGCAGGCGGTGCGCACCGAGCTGGCGGCGATCCCGCTGCCGGCCGGGTGCGCGCTGCGGCGCATCACCGCCTCGGTGGGGGTGGCGGTGCATCCCCACGACGGCCACACCGTGGACCAGCTGCTGCACGCCGCCGACGCCGCCATGTACCTGGCCAAGAGTGCGGGCGGGGACCGTGCCGTGACCGCCGAGGTCGCGCTCCCGGCGGGTCGGCCTGCCCCCGCCCCGCCGTCGGCCGCGAGCAGGCTGTACGCTCCCACCGTGACGGGGTAGCTCCGGCGCGAGCTGCGCCCTCAGCCGGTCCCGGGGCGGGCGGCGCCCTCGCCGCTCTCGAGCGCGAGCGCGCGCCGGAGCCCGCTCAGACCGAGCGCCAGGCCCCCGAGCTCGGCCGTCGTGAGGCGCTCCAGCAGGTGGCGCAGCTGCTCGCGCTGCATCCCGGTGGCCTCGTCGGCGAGCCGGTCGCCGGCGGGGGTGAGCGAGACCGTCACCACCCGCCGATCGATGTCGTCGCGGGAGCGGGCGACCAGCTGGCGCTGCTCCAGGCGGTCGACCAGCGTGCTGAGAGCGGAGACCCCGACCCCCACCGACTCCGCCAGCCGGCTCATCGGCTGGGCGGCACGGTGATGCAGCGTCATCATCACGCGCAGCTGGGCGAGGCTCAGGTCGTGGCGCAGCCAGGCGGCGCAGCCCCGATGCCAGCGGACATCCGTCAGCGTCTCCGCCTGGGCCAGGATCAGGGTGAGATCGGCCTGGCGGCTGGGCGGGCTCACCCGCCCGCAGACCCCCCCTTCGGGGCCCTGGTCGCGCCCGGGAGCCCGAGGCTCGCCATCGCGGCCGGCTGGGCCGCCTGGGGGCTGGCTGGCTCCGCCTGCGGGGCGGGGTCGGCGGATCCGATCGTGGTGCGCAGCCGCACCTCGCGGAGGATGAGGACGGCGAGGAAGGCGACCGCGGCTCCGATCACGCCCAGCCAGAAGGTGCTGGCGAGCGCCTCGGCGAGGGCGGCGTGCACGGCGATCACGATGTGGGGCACCAGCGTGCGCAGTGACGCCGGCAGCGTCTTGGCGATGTCGACCCCGGCGCTGCTGCCGACTCCGGTGAGCCCGGCGGTCCCGGTCAAGGCCAGCTTGCGCGCCGCCGACGCGGGCACGCCGGCGCGCGCCAGCTCCACCGGGAGCCGGCTGATGAAGGTGCTCCCCACCATCGTCCCGGCGATCGCCAGGCCCACCGTGCCGGCGACCTGGCGGATGAACACCAAGGTACTGGTGGCGACCCCCATCTCGCGCTGCGAGACGGTGGCCTGGACCACCACGGTGTAGACCGACATCGAGGGGCCGATCCCGATCCCGGCGATGAACATCCCGAGCCAGAGAGCGGGATCGCTGGTGGTCGCGGTGAGGCGCGTCAGCAGTCCCATCCCGGCGATCATCAGCAGCGCCGCGACCAGCAGCAGGCGCCGGTAGCGACCGGTGCGGGCCACCAGCTGGCCCGAGAGGATGCTGGTCGTGATCAGGCCGATCAGCAGGGGCCAGAGCATGTAGCCAGAGGCGGTCGCGCTGATCCCGCGCACCGCCTGGAAGTAGCGGGGCATGAAGATCACCGCCCCGAAGAACCCGAAGCCGAGGAAGAAGGTGGCCACCTGGACCAACGAGAAGTTGAGGTTGCGGAAGAGGCCGAGCGGGATGATCGGCTCCTCGGCGCGCGACTCGACCCAAAGGAAGCCCACCAGGATCACCGCCGCCAGCAGGATCAGGCCGCCCACCCGCCAGTCGAGCCAGCCGTAGGTGTGGCCGGCGCTGTTGGCGAGGCCCTTCTCGGTGAGCCCGATCAGCAGCAACACGATCGCGAAGGTGAAGACGACCGCGCCCAGGATGTCGAGGCTGCCGCGGGCGCCCGCGCGCCGGAGGTCGGGCAGGAGCACGGCGATGACAGCCAGCGCCACCAGCCCAATCGGCAAGTTGACGTAGAAGACCCAGTGCCAGCCGATGGTGTCGGTGATCCAGCCGCCGAGAAAGGGGCCGACCAGGAACGACAGGCCGAAGACGGCGCCGAACAGGCCCTGGTAGCGGCCCCGCTCACGGGGAGAGAAGAGGTCGCCGATCACCGCCAGCGCCACCGGGAACAAGGATCCGGCGCCGATCCCCTGGAGCCCGCGGAAGCCGATCAGCTCGGTCATGTTCTGGGAGAGCCCGGAGAGGGCGGAGCCGACCAGGAAGATGATGATCCCGATCAGCAGGATCGGCCGCCGGCCGTAGAGGTCGCTGAGCTTGCCCCACATCGGGACCGTGACGGTGCTGGTGAGCAGGTAAGCGGTCACCACCCACACGTAGACGCTGTTGCCGCCGAGGTCGGTGACGATGGTGGGCAGGGCGGTGCCGACCACCGTCTGATCAAGCGCGCTGAGGAACAACCCCAGCATCACGGCCCCCATGATCGCGAGCCGAGCGCGGTGTGAGAGGGCGTGCGCGGGGGAGGTCGGGGCGGCAGCGGACATGCGGGTCTCTCCGTGACGGGCCGGGCCGACGCGCCGGAGGCGTCAGGGCTCCGTCGCAGAAGATTAGCGCACGCCGAATGATTATGTCAACCCAAATAATCCGGATCCCGCACTGTCTTCGACGCGGGGGACGACCGGGGCGCCGCCCGGGAGCGGGGGAGGCAGTCCGGGCAGGTGCCGTAGAAGTCGAGTCGGGCATGGTTGACCTGGAAGCCTCGGGCGCGCTCCAGGTGGCGCAGCAGCGGGCTCACCTCCGGCTCGGGCAGCTCGATCACGATGCCGCAGTCCTGGCACACGAAGTGGTGGTGGTGGAGCGCCGAGCAGCCGACGTAGCCGGAGCGCCGGTTGGGCAGCGCGAGGCGGCGGGCGGCGCCGGCGTCGACCAGGGCGTCGAGCGCGCGAAAGACGGTGGCGCGGCCGATCCCGGGCGCGCGGGCCCGGACCTCGGTCCACAGCTCCTGGGCGCTCCGGGGCCGCGGGTCCGCCTCCAGCACCTCGCTGATGAGGTCGCGCTGCGGGGTGAGCCGCCGTCCCGCGGCGAGGACGCGGGTGCGCGTCGTCTCGGATGACACCGTCGCGATGGTAGCAGGGGGGTGGGGGTTGTGAGACTGAATCGCTGTAGTGAGACACGGTATTGACAGTCGGCGTCCCCAGCCGGATACTCCAGAGGTGGACGAGGTGGACACGCGGTCCGGCGGGGGAGGGCGCGGCCGTGCTTGACCTCTGGCAGCCGCATGCGGGCCTCGCGCTCGCGGGCGTGCTCCTCACCGCCTACCTGCTGGGCGTGGTGCATGGGATCACCCCGGACGAGCACACCTGGCCGATCACCTTCAGCTACGCGATCGGCAGCTACTCGTCGCGGCGCGGCCTGCTGGTGGGCCTGCTGTTCTCGGGCGCCTTCACGCTCCAGCGGGCGATCGCCAGCGAGCTCGCCGCGCTGGCGCTGATCCCGGCGCTCACCCACGGGTGGGAGGGGTATGTCGTCTACATCGTGGTCGGAGCCGCGATGGCGCTGGCCGGCGCCTACATGCTGCGCACCGGCCGGCTGCTCCACCTGGAGCTGCCGCGCCTGCGCAACCACCTGGTGGTGGGGCACGAGCGCGCCACCGACGCCGCCGACCTGCCCCGCGCGCCGCGGCCCTGGATGGCGCTGGTGCACGGCTTCGTCGCCGGCTGGGGGTTCGGCGCCTTCGCTTTGATCCTGTTCACGGTGCTGGTCCCGGCGATGCACTCGATCGCCTTCGGCTGGGTCCCCGGCGCCCTCTTCGGGCTCGGGACGACCACTGTCCAGGCGGCGGTCGGCGCCAGCTTCGGGTGGGTGAGCCGGCGTCTGCGCCTGTCCCCGGACGCCGCGGTCCGGGTCGGGCGCCTCACCTCCGGCCGCACCCTGCTGTGGGGCGGTCTGCTCTTCGCCGGGGCGGGGGGATTCGGGCTGGTGCTTCCGGGGGTGGCCGGGCTCAGCCTCGCCACCGGGCTCCATGTGCACAACCTCGACCAGATCGGCCTGCCGATCATCTTGGTGATGGTGATCGTGCTCGGGATCGGCCTCGGCACCCTGGTGCACGAGGTCCGGGCCGCCCGGGTCCCGACCGACTCCGGCGGCGCCGTCCGGCCTCGCGCCCAGCCCCGGGCCTGACCCGGCCCCGGGCTCCCCGCGCCGGGGTCCGAGTCAGGCGCCGGCCTGCAGGCGGGCCTCGGCGCGGGCCGGGAACCCCACCAGCTGCTGGGTCGCGGCCGCCACCAGCTCAACGACCGCGGCCCGGGTGGCGGCGGGGTCCGCGGTCCCCACGCGGTAGCTCAGCCGAGCCCCCCGCCTCGACACCAACTGAAGCGCGTGGTCCAGCTGCGCCGCGAGGGCCGCCATCACCTGGGTGACGAGACGGCTGCCGGCGTCGGCGAGGTCTCGGTCGCTGCCGCAGGCGGCGAGCGGGGCGCCCCAGGGAAGCTCGCGGGGGCGGTCGGCCCCCTCCAGGTAGGCATGCGCCGTGGGGAAGGGGGTGAGCAGCCGGCGCAGCCCGGGCCCGGGCCGGCCCCAGCAGACCCCGGCCTCGGGGACGGGGGCGTGGCCGTCCGCCCGCGCCCGGGGACGGGCCAGGCTCCGCAGCGTCTGGCTCAGCTCCTCCCCGTCCGGGCCGGCGGCGCTGGCGGCCGCGGCCAGTCCGGTGCCGAGAGCGTGCTGGAGCGCTCGGTCCCCCGCCCAGGCCGCCAGCAGGACCAGCGCCGGCGGCCCCAGATCCAGCTCGACAGTGGGCTGGTCGCGCCGGGCGGCGCGCTCGTCCCGACTCGTCGCAGGGGGCTCGACGGCGCCCCACAGACCGGCGGGGTGGGGGGGATTCAGCTGGTAGCCGCCCAGCGAGAGGCGCGCCATGCAGAGCAGGTCGTCGGCGTACGGGAGCTGGTGACGGCGGCCGGGGAAGGCGGCCGCCCACCGGTCGAAGGCTCGGCGCACGTGCTCGACCTTCCACAGGTGGTGATCGTCGTCGATGTGGTCGCGAGGCTCGGGCAGGTCGGGGAGCCCGACCATCGTGGTGAGCCGCAGCCGCTCGACGAAGGTCACCGCCCGCAGCTGGGCCCGCAGCTCGGGCTGGGCCGGGATCTCGCCGACCAGCACCGCTCCCGAGCGGCCCGCCGCGAAGGCGGCGAACCCCGCCAGGCTGAGCTCGCCCGCCCGTCCCGGGACCACGATGTGGAGGCCGCCCGGGGCGGTCTGCTCGACCACGCCCACCGGCAGGGGCGAGCCGAAGGCGGGCGGCGCCGGGCGCGCCGGCCGCCCCGGCGTGGCGCGCGGGCCGGCCGGCGCGCGGCCGACCCCGCCCCACAGCGGGCGTCGTCGCTGGTCGTAGGCGGCGCGGCGCTCGGGGGTGGACACCTCCGCCCAGGCCGCCTGCAGCTCGGCGAAGAGGGCGGTGGCGCGCGCGGCCGCCAGCCGCTGGTCCGGGGGGCGCACCGGCTGGCCGTCGGGGTGGAGCTCGCGAGCGCGCCGGCGGTAGCGGCGCTGCAGCTCCGCCCAGGGCGCAGCGGGGTCGGCCTGGAGCACGAGGTAGACGTCGGGAGCGGCGAGGGCCACGATCGCCGGAGTCTACCCGAGGCCCGGGGCCGCCCATCCTCCCGGGCCGCCCGCCGTGGCCCGAGGGAGCGCGCCCGGAGTCCCGGAGGGCGGCCCGGGCCGCGGCCTCGGGCACCCCCAGGCACCCCTGCGCCTGCAGCTGGAGGTAGGCGCAGGCGAGGGTACCCTGGGCCGGGCCCGGGGCGGTTGCCAGCTGTCGCACCGTCGGCAGCCGGGCGCCACTGCCCAGCCGCCCGGACATGACCCGATGGGTGATCGACCAGGGGATCTGCCCGAAGCGGGGACCCGGCGAGGAGAGGTCGACCACCCCTCTCATCGCGGGTCGCTGCTGGGGGTCATCTGCGGGGCCGGCGCGGACCTGCAGATCCCTCCAGCCCGAGCCGGACCCCCGCCGCGCCCACCCAGGCCAGCCCGGTCCCGGCGACCACCTGGCCCACCACCCCGAGCATGGTGGGAGGGTGCCGGCATGGAGCCTGCCTGTCCCCCCCCGGCCGCCATCGCGATCAGGCCCCCGCCCACCCGGACCACCGCCCCGCCCGCCCCCGCCAGGTCGCCCCGGCCCCGGCGGCGCCGAGCGCCGCCATCGGCCGCGAGAGCAGCAGCGAGGGCCACCCGAGCCGACCGTTCAGCGTCACGCGGTGAGCCATGTGGACCGACCGGGAGGTGACGCGGGGGAGCAGCGCGAAGGCGATCGGGGTCGCGGTCAGCACCCCGGCCGGCACAGAGTCGAGGGCACGGCGCACCGCGAGCCGCGCCTTCCTCCGTCGCCCCGGTTGCACCTGCGGGGCGGCGGGGTCCGCTGCCCCGTTGCCGGCGAGGCCGCCCACCGCCTTGCCCATCAGCGCGACCGGCAGGATGGTCACGGCGCCGACCAGTCCGCCGACCATCGCTCCCGCTGCCCGCGTCCGCCCGGTCACCCGCAGCTCGAGCAGCCGGGCGGGCACCCCGCCAGCCGTAGCCGCGCCCGTGCCGTGATCAGGATGAGGCTGATCGGCTGGGCGACCGCGGGAGCGGCGGCCCCGGCCGGAGTCGGGCGGACGATCGGGATGGGCGGCGCCTGGGGCGGGACCCTCACGCGGGCACCGCGTGGTGCCCCCCGGGGCCGGAGCCGATCGCACCGGGTGGCTGAGACAAGGGTGCCGCCGCAGGACGCGGGACCCGCGAGCGTCTACGATGCGGGGTGACGGACGCCGGATGAGGAGGGGGCATGCTCGCAGTCGGCGACCTCGTCCCCGCCTTCGACCTCCACGCCAGCACCGGGGAGGTGGTCAGCCCGGCGGCGCTGCGCGGCACCCGCTGGGTGATCTTCTTCTACCCCAAGGACGACACCCCCGGATGCACCATCGAGACCCGCGAGTTCGGCCGGGCGCATGCCGACTTTGCCGCGGCAGGAATCCGGGTGTTCGGCTGCTCGATTGGCGACATCGCCGCCAAGCGGGCGTTTGCCGCCGCCTGCGAGGCCGACGACCTGCCTCTGCTGGCCGATCCGGACCACCGGGTGGCCGAGGACTTTGGCAGCTGGGGCGAGCGCCCCGTCGCCGGAGGCAGCGTCCTGGGGGTGGCCCGCACCACCTTCCTGATCGGCGCCGACGGGCGGGTGGCGGCGGTGTGGCCCACGGTCACGCCCCTGGGCCATGCCCAGCAGGTGCTGGACGTCGCCCGCGGCTCGCAGTCGTCCACCGCCTGAGCGGCCCACCGCCCGGGGCCGGGCGACTCAGATCGTGCGCACCGCCCGGTTGCCGAGCACGATCAGGCCCGCGCCGCAGGTGAGCAGGACCAAAAAGAGGGCCTCCGGCACCGCCATCGTGCCGGTCTGGCTGTGCGACATGGCCAAGAACACCTCGCCCGACACCGCCATCAGCAGGAAGGTGGCCCCGAAGCAGGTGATGAGGAAGCAGGCGATCATCTTGAAGGCCAGGGTGCCGACCCGCTGGCCTCCCCGGGCATCGGTGTTGAGCCGGCGGGTGAGCGCCGCCGAGACCCCCATCGCATACCCGATGGCTCCCACCAGCAGGACCAGGAAGAGGACGAAGGGATCCCAGATCGGCGCGACCAGGAAGAGCATGGCCGGAGTATGTGCCGCCGGCAGGCGACCGTCGCCCTCGTGACCGTCCCGTTACAGTCCCGCCAGTCCGCGACCGCGCCACCATCCGCCCGGGGCCCGGGCCCGGGCGCTCGGGGCCGATCACCTCAGAGGTTGAACGGGTCCTGCAGGCCCGGGGGCAGGTGGGCGGAGAACCAGGAGTTGAGCACCGTCACGTGGTTGGTGACCACCAGCACACCCATCCCGACGATCAGCAGGCCGCCCACCACCGCGATCGGTTGCTGCAACCGCTGGAGCGCGCGCAGCGCCGGGGCCGCCGCCTCCAGCAGGCCCGCGGCGATCAGGAAGGGGAGGCTGAGGCCGACCGCGTACGCCACCATCAGCACCACTCCGTGGCCGGTCGCGCCCTGGGCGAGGCCGGAGGTGAGGACGGCTCCCAGGACCGGGCCGATGCAGGGAGTCCAGCCGGCCGCGAACCCGATCCCGAGCAAGAAGCCGCCGAGCGGCCCGGCCCGGCGCGGCATCCGCAGCCAGGGCCGGCGCTCGCGCTGCAGCACGCTCAGGCGGAGCACGCCCATGTACTGGAGCCCCAGCCCGATCACGACCGCCCCCAGCACCGGCAGCAGGATGTGGCGCCAGGGCAGGAGCACGGTCTCCAGCAGATAGAAGGCCAGGATGAAGAGCAGGCTGAGCCCGAGCACGAAGGCCGCCGCATTGCCCATCACGGTCAGCCGCCCAGGCCCCACTGCCGGCGGAGTCGGCAGCGGGGCCTGGGCGCCCGGGGGGCGGGATGAGGGGCCGCCACCGACCGCGCTCCCGCCCAGGAAGCCGAGGTACGCCGGCACCAGGGGGAGCACGCACGGCGACAGGAAGGAGGCGGCGCCCGCCGCCGCCGCGAGCGGGATCGAGATCGCGTCGATGGTCACGGGGCCTCCTCAGCGCGCCCCATGATGGCGCATCGCGACGGTCGGTCCCGCACGCGCCGGGGCCGACTGCCGATACTGACCGCAGGCGACCGGAGCACCCCCGCGAGCCGCCGCCGGGCGGAGCGGGTCGCGGGGGCGACGCGCCAGGAGGACTCTTCGTGAGCGAGTTCGACATCGTCATCCTCGGGGCGGGGACCGGCGGCTACTCGGCCGCGCTGCGGGCCGCCGGGCTGGGGCTCAGCACCTGCCTGGTGGAGCGGGACCTGGTCGGCGGGACCTGCCTGCACCGCGGCTGCATCCCCACCAAGGCGATGCTGCACGCGGCCGAGCTCGTCGACGGGATCCGGGACGGGCAGGAGCGATGGGGGATCCGCGCCACCCTGGAGGGTGTCGATGTCCCCCAGGTTCTGCGCACCCGCGACGACGTGGTGCAGCGCAACTTCCGGGGGCTGGAGCAGCACCTGGCCGGAGCCGGCGTCACCCTGGTCCGCGGTGACGGGCGCCTGCGCGACGCCCGCACCGTGGCGGTCGGCGGCGACCAGGTCCAGACCGCCCGGCGGGCGGTCGTGCTCGCCACCGGCTCGGTCCCGCGACGGATTGCGGGGCTGGAGGTGGACGGGGAGCGGGTCCTCACCTCCGACGAGGCGCTCCGGCTGGAGCGGGTGCCCCGCTCGGCGATCGTGCTGGGCGCCGGGTCGGTCGGGGTGGAGTTCGCCAGCCTGTGGCGGTCCTTCGGCGCGGAGGTCACGCTGGTGGAGGCGCTGGGGGCGGTCCTGCCCCTGGAGGACCCCGACGTCAGCCGCGAGCTGGCCCGGGCGCTGCGCCAGCGCGGCCTTCAGATCCGAGTGGACACCCGCTGTGAGTCGGTGGCGAGCGACGAGAACGGGGTCCGGGTGACCGTGAGCCACCTGGGCGAGACCGAGGTGCTCGAGGCCGAGCTCCTGCTGGTGGCGGTCGGTCGCGACCCGGTGACCCAGGATCTCGGCCTGGAGGCGGCGGGGGTGCGGCTGGACCGGGGCTACGTGGTCCCCCGGGACTGGTCGACGCTGGAGACCGATGTCGCCGGCATCTATGCGGTGGGCGACATCCTCCCGCCGCCGTCCCTGGCGCTCGCCCACGCCTCGTTCGCCGAAGGGATGCTGGTGGCGGAGCTGATCGCCGGGGTCCGGTCGGCTCCGATCGACTACGACGGAGTTCCCCGTGCCACCTACTCCAGCCCAGAGGTCGCCAGCGTCGGCCTCACCGAGCCGGCGGCGCGGGAGCGGGGCCTCACGGTGGTCACCAACCGGATGCCGTTCGGAGGGGTGGCCAAGGGCCTCATCCTCGGCCAGGGGGGCTTCGCCAAGGTGGTCGCGGAGAAGGACGGAGCGGTGCTGGGCGTCCACCTCGTCGGCGCCCGCGTGACCGAGATGATCAGCGAGGCGATGCTGATCACCAACTGGGAGGCGGATCCCGCCGACGTCGCCCAGCTGATCCATCCCCATCCCACCCTTTCCGAGGCTCTCGGGGAGGCCCACCTGACGCTCGCCGGGCGTCCCCTGCACCAGGCGGTGCCCGCCTCCCGGCGGGCGCCGGCCCCCGCCGGCACGGCCTAGGCGCCCACCCACGCGCGCGGGCGGCTCAGGCGCACGCGCGGCCGCGCACCGCCTCGGGAGTGGCCTCCAGCCGCTCCGGCTCGATCGGCGCGCCGCCGTCGTCGCAACGCCCGTAGCTGCCGTCGCGGAGCTTGGCGAGCGCGCTCGACCTGCGCCAGCGCCGCCCGCACGGGGTGCTCGAAGGAGGCGGGGTCGGCCGCCCGCGCCTCCCAGCCCCGCTGGGCGTTGCGGGCCAGCGGGTCGGGCGTCTGGCTGTGTCCCTGCTGGGCCAGCACCTCCAGCCGCAGCACCGTCAGCCGGCCCCGGGGGGTTCCGTCGTCGCCCATGCGGGTGCCTCTCCCGACCCGGTGCCGCCGATCCTGCCGCGCCGGACAGCGCCCCATCCCTCGGGTGATCGCCCGGGTGGGGACGGCGGCTCGCCACGCCCACCGGGCGGCCCGTCGCCCCCACCGGCACCCGCTCCCAGCTCGGGCCACCTGTGCTCACCTCCGACCCCGGCGGGGGTAGCCCCGGTGCGGGGCCGCGTGCGCGTCCCCAGCGGCGGCCACGGAGGCCCGGTCGTCGCGCAGGGCGATACCCGGTCCGAGTCGCTGGGGACCGGATGGCGGGGGAGAGCGACGCCGAGGCTCCCTAGGGACGGGTCGGCACCCCCGACCCTGCCGACCGATCGAATCGAGCGGGAGGGGTCGCTCAGGCGGGCTCCAGCCCCATCCGGCGGAGCTCGTCGTCGACCACCGACGGGTCGAGCTTTTTGTAGAGGGGCTGGGGCGCTAGCAGAGGCTGTCCCACCGTCAGCGTCTGCCAGGTCCAGCGACCCACCCCGGCCCCGTACTCGCCGGTGAGGACCCGGTGGCTGCGGCCGCCGCCGTCCGGGTGCTCGGCGAAGTGGGGGGCGCCGGTGAGCACCCCCTCGTGGCCGAGCTGGCGGTGGACCTGTTCGCTGCTGAAGGGCAGGAAGGGCGCCAGCAGGACCTTGAGGTTGTCGACGCAGGTGAGGGCGACGTTGAGGATGGTCGCGGCCCGGTCCCGGTCGCGGGTCACGACCCGCCACGGCTCCTGCTCGCCGAGGTATTGATTGACCTGAGCGGCCAGCGCCATCGCCTCGCCCAGCGCCGACTTGAGGTGCGCCGACGCGATCAGGCCGCCGACCACGCCGTAGCCGGCGGCGACCGCCTCCAGGACGCTGCGGTCGGCCGGCTGCGGCTCGCCCAAAGCCGGCACCGCGCCGAAGTGGCGCTGGGCGAGCGAGCAGGTGCGGTTGACCAGATTGCCCCAGGTGGCCACCAGCTCGTCGTTGTTGCGGCGCACGAACTCGGCCCAGGTGAAGTCGGTGTCCTGCGACTCCGGCCCGGCGGCGCACAGGTAGTAGCGCAACGGGTCGGGGTCGTAGCGGTCCAGGAAATCGCCGACCAAGATGCCGACGCCGCGCGAGCTGGAGAACTTGCGGCTCTCCATCGTGAGGAACTCGGAGCTGACGATGTCGTCGGGCAGCTCCAGGGCGGGCCGCTCCGGGCCACCCCCGAACTCGCCACCGGAGCCGTAGCCGAGCAGCATGCTGGGCCAGATGATGGTGTGGAAGACGATGTTGTCCTTGCCCATCACGTAGTAGTGCCGTGCCGCAGGGTTCTGCCAGAAGTCGCGCCACGCCTCGGGCGTCGCCTCGGCCCGGGCCCACTCCACGCTCGCCGACAGATATCCGACCACGGCATCGAACCAGACGTAGATCCGCTTGTCACTGCGTTCGGCGAACTCCGGCAGGGGGATCGCCACCCCCCAGCCGATGTCACGGGTGTAGGCCCGCGGCCGGAGCTCGTCGAGCAGGTTGAGCGAGAAGCTGCGCACGTTGGGGCGCCAGTGCGTCTGCGCCTCGATCCACTGTCGCAGCGGGGCCGCGAACTGGGGCAGGTCGAGGAAGAAATGCTCGGTCTCGCGGAAGACCGGGGGTTGGCCGTCGATCAGAGAGCGCGGGTCGATCAGATCCGACGGGTCCAGCTGGCGCCCGCAGGCCTCGCACTGGTCGCCGCGGGCGCCCCGATGGCCGCAGTGCGGGCAGGTGCCCTCGATGTAGCGGTCGGGCAGCGTCCGCCCGGTGCTGGCTGCGAACGCGCCCATGGTCGCCTGGCGGAAGACGTAGCCCTTGGCGAGCAGGGTGAGGAACAGGTCCTGCACCACCTCAGCGTGCAGTCGGGTGGTGGTGCGGGTGAAGCAGTCGTAGCTGAGACCCAGCCGGCGCAGGTCCTCCGCGATCACCTGGCTGTAGCGGTCCACGATCACCTGGGGGTCGACGCCCTCGCGGTCCGCCGCCACCGTGATCGGGGTGCCGTGCTCGTCAGTTCCGCTGACCATCAGCACCCGGTTGCCGCAGAGGCGGTGGTAGCGCGCCAGGATGTCGGCGGGCACGCCGAAGCCGGCCACGTGGCCGATGTGGCGGGGCCCCTGGGCGTAGGGCCAGGCCACGGCGATCAGGATCGGCTGGGGCATGGAGTCCTCCCGGCGGGGGGCGCCCGCGGGGTGGAGCCCGGGGGACGGCGTCCCCGGATCGTAGCCGGTCGCCGGCCCGACTCGGGATGGGACCGCTGCGGTCGGGGATCAGGTTGCGGTGAGCCGTGCCTGCAGCATCGGGCGGGTGGGCCGGCCCGGTGCGGAGGTCACCGCCAGCCGGGAGGGCCGGCCGGCCAGCGCCACCGCGACCAGGCTCTGGGTCCCGCGGTCGGCGGCGAAGCGATCCATTCGGTGCCAGCCATGACGCTGGTAGAGCCAGAGCCGGTACCAGCCGGAGGGCAACCGGACCGCGATCACGAGCGCCAGCCGCATGCGCGGGACCAGCATCACCTGTCCCCCCATCCCGTGCGAACCCACCAGGCTGTCGACCTCAGCGCCGGTGGCGAAGGCGGCGGCCACCGTCGCCGCCACCTGGGCGTTCGGGCGCGCCGCGGCCCGAGCCCACCGATCTCCGATTCGGGGCGCCTGGCCCAGGTGGCCCAGGCCCAGCCCGATGCCCACCAGGGCGGCGGCCGCCAGCGCGCCCCACCCCGCGAGCCGGCGCGGCCGGCGGCGTCGCGGCGCCCGGGTGGGTCGGGAGGCCCGCCGCACCGCGGCGCCGACCCGCTCCGGCACCGGCAGGGGGTCGGGGAGGTAGGCGAGCGCGCCCGCCACGGCGAGCGCCTCGGCCCAGGTCGCCCGGCAGCCGCCGCAGCGGCTGAGGTGGGACGTGACCTGCTCCGCCTCGTCGGGGTCACAGGCGGCGATCGCGTGGGCGGGCAGGAGCCGACGCACGTCGGCGCAGGGCACAGCCTCCCCTCCCCAACCGGGTGCTCGCCCCGCTCCCGCAGCAGCTGCTGAAGGCGGAGCAGCCCGTGGCGAACCCGGGTCTTGGCGGTCCCGAGCGGGACCTCGAGCAGCGAGGCGATCTCGGTGTGGGTGAGGCCACCCAGGAACGCCAGCCGGACCGCCTGCTCCTGCGGGGCGGGCAGGCGGGCGAGGGCAGCGCGCACCTCCTGCTGACGAAGCCGCCGGAGTACCTCCGCGGCGGTGTCGGCCGGGGAGGGCTGAGTGGCTCCGATCCGGTCCAGAGGCAGGGTCACCCGGACCCGGCGGCGCCGGAGCTCGTCGATGGCGCGATTGCGGGTGACCCTAAGGCACCACCCCCCGATCGTGCCGGCACCCGGGTCGAGCTCGGCGGCATGGCGCCAGAGCGTGAGGAACGTCTCCTGCACGACGTCCTCCGCCTGCTCCGGATCGCCGAGGATGCCGGTGGCGAGCGCGAGGCAGTGCCCCGCGTACCGCTGCACCAGCCGGTCGAGGGCGCAGTCGTCCCCACCTCGCACCAGGCCCACCAGCCAGGCGTCGCCATCGGGGTCCAGGTCCCCCGTCCCGCGGCCGGCCTCCCGACGGTCCCTCGCCCCCCACTACGCTCCGGACCGCGCCCCGGATGGGCGACCCCCGTGCGGCTACTTCTTGGCGGCCTGGTAGTAGGGGCTCGCTCCCTGGGCGTGGTCGGTCACGTCGACGACATCGGTGATCTCGGGGAAACGACTCTGGATCGTCGAGCGCACCCCCTGGGAGAGGGTGACCTCAGCCAGCCCGCAGCCCTGACAGCCCCCGCCCATCGCGACGATCGCCACCCCGTCGGCCACCTCCACCAGCTCGATGTACCCCCCGTGCTTGGCGACCGCCGGGTTGATCTCCTGGTCCAGCAGCGTCTGGACCGCCTGGGCCAGCAGGCTGGCGGCCGCCGGGGCCCGGGTCTCGGCCCGGAGCGCACCCGTCAGCGGGTCGGCATCGATCGTGGCCCCGTCGAGAGGGCCGCGCGCCCGGGCGGGTACCAGGTAGGCGATCCCGTCCGGCCCCGCCACCTGGATCTCATCCGGGGTCTGGTCGCTGGCATCGGCGAGGTCGAACGCGAACGTGAGCCGTCCCTCCTGCCGACCCGCGAGCGTGATCCGCACCAGCGCCTCGGGGCGTCGCGAACGGGACCGCACCTCGGCAATCCGGCGGGCCGCCGCCGGGCTGGTGTCGATCTGGGGCGTCTCCCGGCCCCCCTCCCTGGTATCCGCCACGGTCCCGGCCCTCCCCGTTCGGGCGACCCCACGCCACTCCACCCCCAAGTCTGACGCTACGGTGAGCGGGATGCCACGCCGGGTGCTGCTGGTCCTGCCCACCACGACCTATCGGGCGGCCGCCTTCCTGCGGGCCGCGCGCCGGCTCGACCTCGAGGTGGTGGTCGGGTCGGAGGCGGCGTCGTCGCTGGCGAGCCTGCGCCCCCACGGGGAGCTGGTGATCGACCTCGACGACCCCGACGGGGCCGCCGAGCGAGCCGCCACCTTCGCCGCGGGCACGCCATTGGACGCGGTGGTGGGCGTGGACGAGGCCGCGGTAGTGGTGGCGGCCACTATCGCGCGCCGGCTGCGGCTCCGCTCCAGCCCGCTGGCCGCGGTGCGTGCCACCCGCGACAAGTGGACGCAACGCCAGCTGCTCGCGGCGGCGGGGGTGCCCCAGCCCCGGGCCCAGCTCTGGCCGGGTCCCGCCCGCGGCCCGCTCCGACCCGACCCGGCGATCGGGTTCCCGTGCGTGGTCAAGCCCCGTGACCAGGCCGGCAGCCGCGGGGTGATCCGGGTCGACGGCCCGGCCGCGCTCCGGCGCGCCACCGACAGGGTGATGGCGATGCTGGCGGCCGACCGCGGGGCGCGTGGCTGCCCGCCGCCGCCGGGCCCACCGCTGGTGCTCGAGCGCTTCGTCGCCGGACCCGAGGTGGCGCTGGAGGGTCTGCTGGACGGGGGCCGGCTGCGCACCCTGGCGATCTTCGACAAGCCCGATCCGCTCGACGGTCCCATCTTCGAGGAGACCCTCTACTGCACCCCCTCGCGCCTGCCCCGGGCGCTGCAGCGGCGGGTCATCGCCACCACCCGGCGGGCGGTCTCGGCGCTGGGTCTCACCGAGGGGCCGGTCCACGTCGAGCTGCGCTGCCCCGCCGCCGGCCCGGCGGTGCTGGAGGTGGCCGCGCGCACCATCGGCGGGGAGTGTGCCCAAGTCCTCCGCTTCGCCGGCGGCGGCAGCCTGGAGACCTTGGTGCTGCGGCAGGCGCTGGGCGAGCCTGATCTGGTGACCCGGCGTGCCCGTGGCGCGGTCGGCATCCTGATGCTGCCGATCCCGCGGGCGGGCGTTCTCACCGGGGTGCGGGGGCTGGAGGCGGCCCGCCGCGAGCCGGGGGTGGACGGGGTCCGGATCACGATCCCGCTCGGGCAGCGGGTGGTCCCCCTGCCCGAGGCGGATCGCTACCTCGGCTTCGCCTTCGCCCACGGCCCCGACCCGGCGGCGGTGGAGGCGGCGCTCCGGCGGGTGCGCCAGCGGGTGCGGGTGCGGGTGGCTCCCGACGGGCTCAGGCCCGAGACCGCCCCCGCAGCTGATCCAAAGAGAGCGCGCCCGGCCCGGTGACGGCGAGGCCGAGGGCGGCGGCCCCGAGGACGAAGGCGAACTCGTAGCCGCCCTGGCCGTAGAAGCCGGTCTTCCAGTGCGCGGCGCGGGCCGCCACCGCCATGTTCGCGGCCACCGCGAGGTTGGCTCGTGGGCTCATGAGTCCGGCCGCGATCGCGATGCCCCCGCCGAACTCGGCGAGGCCGGCCGCATAGGCGCTCGCGCGCGGCCACGGGACGCCCAGCTTGGTCAAGGTCGCGGCGAAGCTTTGGGGTCCGCCCTGTTCCCAGGCCGCGGGGTAGTTGGAGCCGGCGATGCGCGCCAGCCAGGCGGGCGGGGTGCGCTCCGGGCCGCCGACGAGCTTGGGCAGGCCGTGGGCGGCCAGCGTGCCGCCCACCGCCAGGCGCAGGGTCAGCAGGCCGAGGTCCCGTCGATGCACCGCTTCAGGCTAGCGGGTGGCCAGGCCCGCCCGCCACTCGGCCGTCGCCGTAGGGGACAATGGGCGGCAGGCGGGCGCCCGCTCCCCCGATCCGGCGGGCGGATGGCGACTCCCGCTCGCCTGCCACAGGAGAGCCTCATGTCGGCTGCATTGGCGTCGCGGGTCTGGCTGATCACGGGAACCTCGTCGGGGATCGGCCGCCAGCTGGTGGCCGCGGCGGTGGCCCGCGGGGATGCCGTGCTCGCCACCGTGCGCCGGACCGAGGACGCCCCGGCGGTGCGAGCGCTCGGCCCGGACCGGGTGCGGGTCGCGGTCGCCGACGTCACCGAGCCGGAGCCGGTCCGCCAGGCGGTCGCCGACGCGGTCGAGGCCTTCGGTCGGATCGACGTCCTCGTCAACAACGCGGGCTACGGCCTGGTGGGCGGGGTCGAGGAGGTCAGCGACGACCAGTGGCATCGCCAGTTTGCCACCAACGTCTTCGGGCTGATCGACGTCACCCGGGCGGTGCTGCCGGTGATGCGCCGACAGGCGGCGGGGCACGTAATCATGATCTCCTCCGTCTCCGGCCAGAGCGCGGCCCCCGGGCTCGCCTACTACGCCGCCAGCAAGCATGCGGTCGAGGGGTTCGGCGAGGCCCTGAGTCGCGAGGTCGCCCACCTCGGGATCCGCGTCACCATCATCGAGCCGGGGATGTTCCGGACCGACTGGGCGGGACGCTCGCTGGAGCAGGCGGCGGTCGCCCTCGACGCCTACCAGCCCAGCGCGGGGGTGGTCCGTGCCCGCCTGGTCGCGGCCGACGGACTCCAGGCGGGCGATCCCCGCCGGCTCGCCGACGCCGTGGTGCGGATCCTCGACGAGCCCGCCCCGCCGCTGCGCCTGCCGATGGGGCGGGACGCGGTGGACGGGATCCGCCGCAAGCTCGCCCGTCAGCTTGAGGAGCTGGACCGCTGGGAGGCGCTCTCGGTGGACACCGCCCACGCGCCCGCGTGAGCGGCGACCGGGTCCAAGACGCAGGGGTATCCTCGAGCGAATGCAGCTGACTCGGGTGCTGGAGTTCGCCGCCGTCGCCGCCGTCCTGATCGCCTTCCCGGGACCCAGCGTGCTGTTCATCGTCAGCTGGGGGTTCGCGCTCGGTCGCGGCGCGGCCCTGCGGTCGGTGGTCGGCACCGCGGCCGGGGAGTACGGCCGTCTGGTCGCGGTGGCCGCCGGGGTCGGGGCGGTGGGGCAGCGCTCGGTCGTGGCCGTGACCGCGGTCCGGGTGGCCGGGGCGATCGTCCTGATCCTCCTCGGCGTGCGCGCCGCGCGGCGCCGCCACGGGCGCGGTGCGCACGCGCGCGCCGCGCCGGCTGCCGCGGTGACGACCGCGGCAGCCGGCCTGCGCGACGGGGTCGTGGTGGGGCTCACCCATCCCACAACGCTGGTCGTCTTCACCGCCATCCTCCCGCAATTCGTGAAGCGGGCGGCCGGGCGCGTGACGCTCCAGCTGCTCGCGCTCGGGCTGGTGTGGGTGGCGATCGCATTGGTGTCCGACAGCTGGTGGGGGCTGGCCGCGGGGATGGCGCGCCGCGGGCTGGCGGGGTCCTCGCGACGCACGGGTGCGCTCGCGCAGGCCAGCGGCCTCCCGACGATCGGGCTCGGGGCGGGCCTGCTCCTCAGCGCCCGCAGCGGCTGAGACCCTCACGGTGACCGGATCCGGGCGCTGGTCCGTGCTAAGTGCGGGCGGGCTTGCGGTGCTCCTCGCGGCGGCCCCCGCGGTGACGGCCTCGGCCCACCCAGCCGCCGCTCGGGTGCGCCTGGCAGGGCCGGCGCAGTGGACCAGCGCCGTGGTCGGCGGGCTCCAGACCTTCCGGCTCCAGGAGCCCGCCTACACCCTCACCCTGTCCCAGGGGACGGCGGACCTGCGGGTCGCGACCGCGGCGGGTGCGGGTCCGCTCACCCTTCCGATCACGGCCCTGATCGGACGGCCGTCGCTGCCGACGCCGGCTCGCTTCCGGGCCAGCGTCAGCGGAGCTGAGCTGACGCTGGCCACCGTCGGTGCCGGGGCCGGCCTGCTGGTCACCACGATCGTCACCGGCGCGCCCGGCTCCTTCACCGTGAAGTTCCTGGCGCAGGCGGGACCCGGCCCCGGCGCCGTGTTCTTCGGCGGGGGCACGCCGGCCACGACGATGGCGGCCGTGACCGGCGGTCTCACCCCCGACCCCGCCCTGCCCAGCAGCAGCCGAACGCCGACCGTGGTGGTCGGCAACACGGGCACCACCTACAGCGAGCCCTTCGCCCCACCCCCGCTGATGGTCGGCCTCGACACCCCGGCCGGGTGGGTGGCGCTGGGGCTGGTGGGTGTGCCCAACGCCTCGATCGTCGCCTTCCGGCCCGGATCCGGCCTGGTGGTCAACTATCCACTGGCGCAGATCAGCGCCTTCGCCGACATCGGCGCGGGAGGACGGGTGTCTCCGCCCAGCTCCCCGGTCGCGCCCGCCGCGGCCGGAACCTGGCTGGGGTTCCCCCGGTTCGTGGTGGCGTTCGGGGCCACCGCGCTGGGCACCCTGGACGCCTACAGCGCCGCCCTGTCCGGGCTGGGGATGGTCCCGGTGGCGTATCCCCCGGGCACCCGCCCGGCATGGTGGAGCTGGCCCTTCACCGACACCTGGGGGCAGCAGTTCCTGGTCGACGGCCTCGGCTCCAAGCGCCCCTTCAGCACCGGCTGGGTGCTCTCCATGGTGGCGGCGTGGCGCAGCCAGTTCGGGCTCCAGCACTTCACCGTGGTGCTCGACGACGGCTGGGAGCAGCGCCTCGGCGGGGACATCCCCGCAGCGGGATTCGGAGGCATCCAGGGGATGCGGCGGCTGATCAACCAGCTCCACGCCGAGGGGCTGAAGGTGGTCCTGTGGTGGCCGCTCTGGCTGACCCAGCTGGTTCCTCACGGACCCCGCCGCTTCCTCGATCCCAGCGCCCCGGGCTTCGCCGCCGCCACCCAGGCGGAGATGCGCGTGCTGCTGGGGTCGGGGCCGGGGGATCTCAATGCCGACGGCATCAAGTACGACTGGGGCTACCTGGTCCCGCAGCCCAATGCGAGCCACTTCGCCGACCCGCAGGAGGGACTCGGCGCGGCCGCCCTCTTCCACTACCTCAAGGTGCTCTCCACGGCGGTGTGGGCGGCCCATCCGGGGGCTCTGATCGACGGGGGAGCCGCGGCACCGCAGTTCGACGGGCTGGAGGGCGTGCTCCGCCTCTACGACGGCCTGCAGACCACGCAGTGGAGCGCTCGCGCCGCGATCGCGGCCAGCGCCGATCCCGAGGTGGGGATCGACGGCGACGGGTTCCTGATGGACCAGTCGCAGGCGCTTCCCCATGCCATCGGCAGCGCGGTATATGGCACGCCGGCGCTCTACTACGCCACCCAGTGGGCCGGCGGCCAGCCGATCCCGGCGGCCCAGGCGCACCTGCTCGGGCTGATCCTGAGCCTTGGCGCCACCCGCGGCCAGGGGGAGGCGGTCCCGTTGGCCAACGGGGCCTGGGACTACGTCGTCCACCAGGTGGTGACGGCCCGAACGCTCGACGGCGGCCTGGCGCTGGTCGTGTACCAGACCAGCCCGTGTGGGGCCGTGGTCGGCGGCACCGTGGTGGGGACCGCCGCCGCCTCGATGGCGGTGCCGCTGCCGCCCGGCGCCACCGCGGTCCAGGTGTCCGACGGCCCCGGGGCCGCGGTCCCCAGCAGCATCGCGAACGGGACCGCGGTGTTCGCCCTCGCCGCCGGCGCCCGCTATCAGCTGAGGGTGAGCGGCGCCCCCTGCGCCGGTGCGGCCGCGAGCGGCGGGGCTCGACCCTGAGGAGCTCCCCGCGGTCGGGTCCCGGCGACCGGTGCAACCAGGGGCCCCGCCTCCGCGCTCGGGTGACGGGCGCCGGCGGCGGCCATCGACCGGCGAGAGCGGGCGGCCGCCGGCTAAGGCCGACGGCACCCCGGACCCCCGCCACGATCGGCCCCGGGGTCCGGGATGGGCGTCGCGGGCGACGGCAGGTGGTCGCCTGCCTAGTCCCGGGCGTCCTCAGCTCGGGTCGAGAGGATCACGCGGGTGAGGGACGCTGCGTCCAGGCGGTCAGGGTTCCCCCAACCGAGCCGGCGGCGAGCCCGGCGGCCGTCAGCACCAGCACCGCGCTGGCGGCGAAGAGGATCCCGGCTCCCCCGGCGGACGCCCCGGCGCCTCCCAGCGGTCCGTGGGCCCTCGCCAGCAGCGAGTAGACCGCCCCGCTCCCGGCCAGACCCACGATCACGCCCGCGTTGCGGGCGGCCGCCAGCAGGGCGCCCACCTCTCCGATCCGCCCCGCCGGGGCGAGCCCCATCACCTGGCTGCTGATCACCGTGCCGAATCCCCCGTTCCCGGCCCCGACCACCAGCAGCGCCGCCAAGGTGAGGAGCAGGGAGAAGTGCAGGGCGTCGACGGCCAGCGCCCCCAGCCCGACCGCCATCAGGGCGGCTCCCCCGACCACCAGCGCGCGCACCGGGCCCGATCGACGGTCCGCTCGCCGCCCCGCCCATGGGGAGCTGATTCCCAGCCCCACCGCGATGGGGAGGAAGACGAGCCCCGACGCCAGCGGGCTGAACCCGTGCGCCCGCTGGAGCCAGAAGGGAAGGACCGCAAACTGGGACATCAGAGTTCCGGTGCTGATCCCGGCGACCAGCAGCCCGACCCGCAGGGGCCGTCCCAGACCAGGCCCGGCGCCCCCCACCTGGGTGCGGAGCCCGCGCCGCGCCAGGGCGACCGCGCCCGCGAGCGCGACCCACAGGAGCGGGGGCCATCCCCACAGGGTGGGGGCGGCCAGTCCGGTGATCGCCAGCGCCAGGGCACCCAGCACGGCGGCCAGCAGGCTCGCATCCGCCACCTGGCCCAGGCTCGGCCGCGCTCCCAGCGAGGGCACCGGACGCAGCACCGTCCAGGTGGCGAGCACCCCGCCGGCGGCGAGCGGGACCGACACCCAGAAGACCGCGCGCCATCCGGCCAGCGCCACCAGGACGCCCCCGAGCGGCGGACCGACCAGCCCGGCCGCCGCCTGGACGACGACCAGGATCGCGACCGATCGGGTCCGGTGGGAGGGCGGGCGATGGACGGTGATGAGGGCTAGGCTCTGGCCGGAGAGGAAGGCTCCCCCGGCCGCCACCACCGCTCGCCCGCCCAGGAGCAGCCCGAAGGAGGGAGCCAGGGCGCAGCCGAGGGACCCCAGCGCCACGATCGCGAAGCCGAGGCCGAACGCGCGGCGACGGCCGATCCCGTCGGCGATCCGGCCCGCCAAGGGCAGGGTCGCGACCAGGACGATGAGGTAGAGGCTGAGGACGTACTGGGTGGCGGCCAGGGAGGGGATCTGGAGGCCAGTCCGAATTCGCGCCAGCGCGATGCTGACCACGCTGGCATCGGCCATCCCGAGAAAACTCCCGAGCGCCAGGGTGGGCAGGGTGAGCCGATCGCGGGCGCTGGTCCAGGCCCGCGGGTGCGCCACCGGCGCCGCCGTCGGCCCGCCCTCTCTCATCGGACGCCGAGCCCTGGGCGCGCACCCGCCCGGCCGACCCGCGGGACCGTGGCCAGCCGACCCTCCGGCCGGACGGCCGGCACCAGGCCGGGCGTCCGGCCGGACCCGGCGCCGGGGTGATCTATCCCCGGGCGTCGACCGGGGTCCCTGCTCCGGCCGCGGGTGAGCCGGGCCGAGGGTCCCAGCGGCCGGGGTGCCTCGGCCGGATCTCCGCGCCCGTCGACCACGGTCCTGCTCCCCTCGCCCGCGCGGCCGTCCTCCGGCCGGTCCCGCGGGCATCGTAGGCGGGCGGCACCTCCATCCTCGGGTTCCCAATTGCTCGAGCCGGACGCCACGGGGCGCCGGGTCGTTGGTCGCGGGCGTGCCCCCAGCTCCGCCGGTGCCCCGGGAGCGGCCGGTCGCGCCGCCCCGCGGGTGGCTGGGCTGCGCTCCCGCCGGGGGCGCTGGCTCGCTTCTCCCCGGTCGCCCTCAGGCGGTGGGGGCGAGCGAGAGGGGGCAGCCCGGGTCCGAGGCCAGGTAGTCGCCGGTTGCGGCGTAGGCGCGCGCGCGGGAGCCGCCGCAGACCTCGCGGTAGGAGCAGGCGGCGCAGCCGCCCCGGAGCTGTGTGGGGTCGCGCAGGGCCCGGAACAGGTCGCTCTCCTGGTACACGGACGACAGGGGACGATCCCGGACGTTGCCTCCCGCGACCGGCAGGTATCCACTCGGGAACACGTCGCCGCGGTGGTCGATGAACGCGAAGCCGCGAGCCTCGCGAACGATCGGTCGCGCCGGCTCGGATTGCGGGGTCACGGCGGCGCTGACCCTGATGTACTGGGGCGCTCCCACCGCGGTGACGCGGAAGGGGACGCGCGCCGCCCATCGCGCCAGCCAGCCGAGCCACAGCTCGAGCGCCGGGGCAGTGAGACAGTCCCGGGGCCGGGCGCGCCCGGTCGGGATGACGAAGAAGCACTCCCAGCTGGTCGCCCCCAACTGCGTGACCAGACGTCCCACGGCCGGCAGCGTGGCGGCGGTGGCGTTGCCGACGGCCGTGTTGAACTGAAGCCGAAGGCCAGTCGCGACCACCGCTCGCGCCACCTCCCGGGTTCGCTCGAAGGTCCCGACAACTCCCCGGAAGCGATCGTGGACCCGGGCGCCGGCCCCATCCAGTGAGAGCGCGACGGAGGTGGCGCCGAGGTCGCGCCAGCGACGCACCACCTCCGGCGTGAGCCGAGGCGTGACGCTGGGGGCGAGCGCGACCGTGATCCCCCGAGCCACGCCGCCCGCGATGATCGACTCCAGGTCGTCGCGCTCCAGCGGGTCGCCCCCGGTGAGGACCAGCACCGGGGGCCGTTCGAAGCCATCTGCGAGGTCGTCGAGAACGTGTTGGCACTCTGCCAGGGACAGCTCGCCGGGGTCACGTCGGCGGAGCGCGCGGGCGCGGCAGTGGCGGCAGTGGAGCTGGCAGGCGCGGGTCACCTCCCAGCTGACGACGTGGGGTCGCGGCGCCGACCCGGCACTCGGCGCGGACGTGCCAACGGTGGCCAGCTGCCCCGCTCCGCCCGCCATCTCGCCCCTCCCTGCCAACTCTCGGCTGCACCGCGGCTCAGCATCTCAGAGCGCGACGCCATGACCAAACGCCGATCGGCCGGCCCCTGTCCTCGGTGGTGGCGTCGACCACGCCGTCGCCCTTCCCGCCGTCTCCGGCGCCTGCGTCCGTGCCCCCGGGTGCCGGGGGCCGGACGGCGCCGTTCCGCCGCGCGACACCGGGCGGTCCCGGTGTGCCAGTCACTGCAGCCTCGATCCCGCCCGTCGGGTCGGGCCGGGCCCGCGCCGGCCCCTGCCGCTGCCTCCCCCCGCAGGCCGGGCGCAGCCTCCCGCCGCGGTCCCGCACGCGGCCGCACGCCTTTCGCCCGGCGAGCCAGCCAGTGTGGATCCGCGGATCGGCGGGGGCGCTCTGCCACCCGACAGTGCCGGTGGCCGCGAATCCCCAGGACCGCATCGGTCGCGGGATTCAAGGGCCCACCGCGGGGGCCGAGGGTGGACCGCCTGCCGTGTCCCTCCCGCCGGTGGCCGACACGGCGGGAGGGGACGGTGCCTGAGCGAGGCGTTAGAGCGCACTCCGGGGGCGCGAGGCTGTCCCCAAACGCCTACGGCGCAGGGCGGGGTGGTCGCCATCGCGGTGGCCGTGTCGGTGCGCCCGACCTGGTGGCGCGGACGAGGGGCGACCCGCCCACCGCGTCAGGCCGGGGCGATGCCCCACGCGGCGGTCGTCCTCTGACTTGAACCTGACCTCGGCGTCCACCTCGGGCTCACCCACCAGGGGTGGCCGGCAACCCTGCCGCCCTTGCTGGGGCCCGCAAGGGCTTTGGCGTGGTCAGGCTGATGGCTCGGATCGGCGCGATCGTGGGGGTGACCGGACGCCGTACGGCCTGTGGGTGGAGACGCTGATCACCGCGGCGGCCAGAGCCTCTCCATCGGCGCATCCGCCACCGCCCCGAGACGTGGCGGCGGCGGGAGTGCTCCATCTGACAGGCGGTCGCGCGACCCCCTGATCCATGCCCAGTCCCGCCTCTGTGGGGCCATCGCTCGGTCGGTCGTGGGGAGCGGATCACATTCCCCGGGTCCCCCCGCTCCGGGGCAGGACGGGCGGGAACCTCTCGAGCCACCGGCGACAGCGGGAGGATGCTGGCCAGGTGGCGGTGACGACAGCCCGCCGTCGCTGCCCACCGGTGGCACATGCAGCGCTGACCCGTGGGGGCGGCGGGGCTTCAATCCTGTCACCGCCGCCCTGAGTGCCGGGCGCCAAAGCGTCGAACGCCGGGTCGACCCGCACGCACCGGGGTCTCGGTGCCGGCGCCCGATCCCAGGAGCTCACCACCTCCGCCGCATCCCCTGGTGGCCCACCGCCCCGGCCACCCAAGCGCCGGGGTAGGGGGAACTCCGGGGCACCGACGCCTCCTGGGGCCAGTGCTCGCGAGGCGGCAGTGCACTCCCGCCCACCGGCCGGCCGTGGTGGTCCACGGTGCCAGCACGCGCGTCCGCGGCGTGCACGCTAGCGACGAGGTGAGCGTCGAGACCGCCCCTGGCGGGGCCCACCCCGCCAGGACGAATTCACCGGCGAGGCAGGGTCAGGCTGCTCGGCTGGCGTCCCCCAAAGCACCCGCCAGCCGGCCTGCTGGGGCCGCCGGGAGCAGCGGCGGGGGCACGTTGCGCGCGCTCCGGAGGTGTGGTACGGTCACCGGCGCGATCTGGCGGCTCGTCGCCCCGCGACGGACGTCGGTGGAGGGGAGAGGGCAGGAGTGTGACCGTCCCGGCGGACTCTGCGGGCACGATCGCCTTCGGTGCCTGGGAGACGTGGTACCGGGTCACCGGCGAGCTCGCCGCCGACAAGGCTCCGTTAGTCGTCCTCCACGGGGGTCCGGGCTGCACCCACGATTACGTCCTGGCGATCGCCGACCTCGCAGCCCAGGGCCGGGCCGTGATCCACTACGACCAGCTCGGCAGTGGCCGGTCGACCCACCTGCCGGATCGCCCCGCGGACTTCTGGACGGTGGACCTGTTCCTCGACCAGCTCGAGGGTCTTCTGTCGGCGCTGGGGGTCTCCCGCCGGTATCACCTGTTGGGACAGTCGTGGGGCGGGATGCTGGGGGCGGAACATGCGGTGCGCCGCCCGGAGGGACTCCGCAGCTTGGTGCTCAGCAACTCGCCCGCCTCGATGCTGCTCTGGGTCTCCGAGGCCGCCCGGCTGCGATCGCAGATGCCCGAGGATACCCAGCGGGTGCTCGATCACCACGAGGCGGCGGGGACGACCGACGATCCTGACTATCTGGCCGCCACCCAGGTCTACTACGACCGGCACCTCTGCCGGGTGATCCCCAATCCACCCGAGGTGCGACGCACCTGCGAGTTGTTGGCCCAGGACCCGACCGTCTACCGTGCCATGAACGGGCCCAACGAGTTCTTCTGCATCGGCACGCTGCGGAACTGGACGATCGTGGACCGCGCCAGTCGGATCGCGGTACCCACGCTGCTGGTCTCCGGCCGCTACGACGAGGCTACCCCGGCCACGGTCGAGCCCTTTGCCGCCGCCATCCCGAATGTGCGCTGGGAGATCTTCGAGGTCTCAAGCCACATGCCCTTCGTGGAGGAGCCGGCCGCGTACCGGGCCACCGTGGGCGGGTTTCTCAGTGCGCATGACTGAGGCCCCCCTGGCTCGGGGGCGCGGTCCCGCCCCGAAGCCGCCCGGGGGCGGTCGCACGCGGCGCCGCCTCCCGCTCCCGTTACCTACCCACGGGTCGATCCCAAGTCAGAGCCCCCGAGAGGAGGAGCAGTGATGTCCTGGACGCACCGGCGAACGATAGTGGCAGCGGCGGTGGCCGTCGCGTCCGTCCTGGTTGGGGGGACCTCGGCGTTTGCGGGCGCGATCGCCCGCGGCCCTGGTCGGGCCGCGAGCGTGGGTTTTCAGGCCCAGCACGCCGGCGGAACCCTCCACCTCGTCTGGACCTCGGCGGCGGGGACGCTCGACCCCCAGGTGAACTACACCTTGGAGTACTGGCAGCTCTATCAGGCGACCTACGATGGCCTGGTGGCGTTCCGCAAGACCACCGGAGCTGCCTCATTCGACATCGTGCCTGACCTGGCGACCACCCTGCCCACGGTGTCCAACGGTGGCAAGACCTACGTCTTCACGCTGCGCAAGGGGATCAAGTTCTCCAACGGCCAGCCGGTGACGCTGCAGGACGTGGTGGCCTCGATGCAGCGACTCTTCAAGGTCGCCAATCCCAACTCGGGATCGTGGTACAGCGTGTTGGTGGGTGCCTCCGCCTGTCTCAAGACGCCGGCGACCTGCACCCTGGCGGGCGGGGTGGTCGCCGATTCTGCCAAGGACACGGTGACGTTCCACCTGACCCAGCCGGATGCCGAGTTCCTTGACCAGCTCGCGGTTCCCTTCGGCAGCATTCTTCCCGCCGATGCCCCGCCCCACGACGCGGGCACGGTTCCGCTGCCCACCACTGGGCCGTACTACTTCAAGTCGTACCAGCCCAACAGCGAGCTCACCTTGGTCCGCAATCCCTACTTCCACGTCTGGTCGGCGGCGGCCGAGCCGCAGGGATATCCCAACAAGATCGTCATGACCTTCGGCCAGACCGTGGAATCCGAAGTCACCGCGGTGGAGAACGGCCAGGCGGACTGGATGGGCGACCCGCCTCCGCCCGACCGGTTGACCGAGCTGTCTTCGAGCAAGTACGCCGGCCGGGTGCACGTCAACCCGCTCACCGCCGTTTGGTACCTTGTGATGAATACCCGCCGAGCGCCCTTCAACAACCTGCTCGCGCGGCAGGCCATCAACTGGGCGGTGAACCGGGCGGCCGCGGTGCGCCTCTTCGGAGGCAGCAACCTGGCGCAGCCTGCCTGCACCATTCTGCCGCCGAACTTCCCCGGGCACGTGAACTTCTGCGACTACACCAAGCCGGCCGGGAGCCTGTGGCGGGGTCCCGACCTGGCCAAGGCGAAGCAGCTGGTCAAGCAGTCGGGCACCAAGGGTGAGTCAGTGGGCGTGGTGGTTCAGAACGACACCGTGAACAAGTCGATCGGCGAGTACGTCCAGAGCGTCCTCAATCAGATCGGCTACAAGGCCACCCTCAAGCCGCTCTCCGCCAACATCCAGTTCACCTACATCCAGAACACCAACAACCACGTCCAGATCAGCCTCAGCCAGTGGTACCAGGACTACCCCGCCGCCTCGGACTTCTTGCGGGTGCTGCTGTCGTGCTCCGAGTTCCATCCGGGCAGTGACAACAGCATCAACATTGCTGGCTACTGCAACCCGGCCCTCGACCGCCGGATGGCGGCGGCCGAGACGCTCTCGCTGAGCAATCCCACGGCCGCCAACCGGCTCTGGGGGAAGATCGACGAGGCGATGATGCAGCAGGCGCCCTGGGCCCCGCTGTTCACCCCCAAGCTGATCGACTTCGTCTCGAGTCGGGTGCGGCACTACGAGTTCAGTCGTCAGTTCTACATGCTGGTCGACCAGCTCTGGCTGAAGTGATCGCGGTGGTCGACTCCCCAGCCGGGCCGGCCGCTCGGTGACCTGATCGATGGCGGCGAGACGGCGGGCCGACGCGGCCCGCCGTGGTCGCCGTCTCCGCCAAGCCGGGTCTGCCCCGGCGCCGGTGCGCCCCCTCAGCCCACCTTCTGGTCGGAGAGCTCCGCCATGATCCCCGTCCCCTCGTGACCGACCTCCTGCTCGAGCCCGCCTCCGCGGGTGGCCAGCGGGAGGAGGTGCCCCCGGCCCGGGCAGCTGATGGCCCCTGGCGCACCGCGCTGCGCCAGCTCGCCCACAACCGGGCCGCGCTGGCGGCGCTGGCGGTGCTGGTGCTGGTGATCACCGTGTGCCTGCTGGCGCCGGTGTACGCGCACAACATTGCGCACGAGAACCCGTTTCTCTCCGACGTCTCGGGCACCACTTTGATCAACGGCCGACAGGTGGACGTGCTCCAGCCGAATCGCAGCGGTCTCGGGCTGGGGGTCACGCCGATCGGGCCGACCGGGAACTTCGCCCACTACTTTCTGGGCGCCGACGAACAGGGACGCGATGTCTTCGCGCGCCTGCTCTACGGGGGGCGAACCAGCCTGCTGATCGCCTCCACCTCGGCCGCGATCTGCTGCCTGCTGGCGGCGGTGCTGGGGCTGGTGGCCGGCTACTTCCGCGGGGTGGTCGACTGGCTGCTGTCGCGCTTCTTCGACCTGCTCTGGGCTTTTCCCGTCTACCTGCTCGCGATCTCGCTCTCGGTGGTGCTGCTCACGAGCGGTCTCCAGCTCGGCTTCATCCATGTCAGCGCCGGCAGCCTGATGATCCCGATTCTCATCATCGCGGTGATCTACGTGCCCTACGTGGCGCGCCCGCTGCGCGGCCAGGTGCTCTCCTTGCGTGAGCGCGAGTTCATCCTCGCCGCGGTTGGCTCGGGAGCATCGGACTGGCGCATTCTGGCGCGGGAGATCCTGCCCAACGTGGCCCCCACCCTGATCGCGTTCTTCCCGCTGATGGTGGCGCTCGACATGCTGGCCGAGTCGGCGCTGTCGTTCCTCTCGATTGGGGTCCAGCCGCCGAACGCGAGCTGGGGCACGATCATCAACGATGGGCTGGGACTGCTGTACAACCGGCCGGTGGTGGCGATCGCGCCGGGGCTGATGATCGCGATCACGGCGGTCTCGCTCAATCTGCTCGGGGACGGGGTCCGCGACGCGCTCGATCCCAAGGCCAAGCTGCGGGGATCCGCCTGAATGATCGGCTACGTGGTCCGCCGACTGCTGGCCGCCGTGCTGGTGCTCTTCGCCATCAGCGTTTTGGTGTTCCTGATCTTCTTCGCCACCCCCGGGGTCGATCCAGCGGCTCGCATCGCGGGCCGGAGCGCCACCCCGCAGGTGCTGGCCCAGGTCCGCCGCGAGTTCGGTCTCAACCAGCCGATCCCGATTCGGTACGCGCTCATGATGGACCACCTCTTCGTTAAGCGCGATCTCACCTCCTACGTCAACATCGGTGACAAGGTCGACCCCCAGATTCTGGCGGCGGCCCCGGTCACGCTCTCGCTGGTGGTCGGTGCGGCTGTGATCTGGGTGGTGCTGGGGGTGGCCGGGGGCGTGCTGGCGGCGGCCTTCCGAGGATCGTTCGTCGATCCTCTGATCATGATCGCAGGGATCGCGGCGATCTCCATCCCCGCCTACTGGCTGGGCGAGGTCGTCAACTTGATCACCCAGAGCCGGCTTCACTCCACCGTCTTCAGCTGGGTGCCTCCCCCCGGGTATGTGAGCATCAACCACCCCCTCTCCTGGGCGCTCCATCTGCTCTTCCCCTGGCTCACCCTGGCGGTGCTCTTCGCCGGGATCTACGCTCGGGTGCTGCGCGGCGAGCTGGTCAGCGCCCTGACCGAGGACTACGTGCGCACCGCTCGCGCCAAGGGGCTGTCCGAACGCCGGGTGCTGCTCCGCCACGCCCTGCGCTGCTCGTTGATCTCGATCGTGTCCCTGTTCGGACTCGATTTCGGCGCGCTGGTGGGGGGAGGGGCCCTGCTCACCGAGGTCGTGTTCGGTCTTCCCGGGGTGGGCAAGCTGACCTACGACTCGCTCCAGAACCTGGATCTTCCGGTGATCATGGGCGCGGTGATGTACGGCGCCTTCTTCGTGGTGCTCGCGAATGCCGTGGTCGACGTCCTCTACGCCTGGCTCGATCCCCGGGTGCGTCGGGTTGCCTGAGGGCGCGGCGGCTCCGTCGTCGGAGCGGCTGCTGGAGGTCGATGACCTGCGCGTCACCTTCCAGACGCGGGCCGGTGCGGTGCGCGCGGTGGACGGCCTCTCGCTGACGGTGGGCCCGCGCGAGGTGCTCGGGATCGTGGGGGAGTCGGGCTCGGGCAAGAGCGTGGCCATGTACAGCGTGCTGGGGCTGGTGCGCGACCCCAACGCGGTGGTGGAGGGGAGGGTCCGCTTCCAGGGACGCGAGCTGCTGGGGATCGGGGATCGGGCCCTGCGCGCGGTCCGCGGCCGCCAGATCGCCATGATCTTCCAGGATCCGATGACCGCGCTGACGCCGGTGTACACGGTGGGCTGGCACATTGCCGAGCAGATTCGGGCCCACGAGAGGATCTCGCGGCGGGCGGCTCGCGGCCGTGCCATCGAGCTGCTGGGGGAGGTGGGGATCCCCGATCCCCAGCGCCGCGTGGACAGCTATCCCCACGAGTTCTCCGGGGGCATGCGCCAGCGGGCGGTGATCGCGATGGCCCTCTCCTGCAGCCCGGTCCTGCTGATCGCCGACGAGCCCACCACCGCCCTCGACGTCACCACCCAGGCGCAGATCCTCGATCTCATGCGCAACCTGCTGCACACCCATGGCTCCTCGATCGTGCTGATCACCCACAACATGGGCGTGATCTCGGAGATCGCTGACCGAGTGGTGGTGATGTACGCCGGGCGAGCGGTCGAGGAGGGGCGCAAGGAGGCGGTGATCCGGGCGCCTCAGCACCCCTACACCTGGGGCCTGCTGGGAGCGGTGCCGCGGCTCGGCAGCAAGCGCCGGCGGCTGGCCACGATTCCGGGCTCCCCGATCTCGCCGCTCAACGTTCCCCCGGGCTGCGCCTTCGCCCCCCGCTGCCGGGAGCGGTTCGCTCGCTGCAGTGAGCGCCCCGAGCTGCGGGGAGCGGGAGGTCACCGCGACGCCTGCTGGCTCCCGCCGGAGGATCGCGAGCGCCGTCGGCTGCTCGCGCTGGAGCGGGCGTTGGCCGCCGATCGGGCCGGCGGGCAGGCCTGATGCCGTACCAGGAGGTGCTCCTGTCGGCACGGGAGGTGGCCAAGGATTTCCCCCTTCGAGGCGGGCTCGGGGGGCGCCGGGGCATGATCCACGCCGTCCGGGGAGTGTCGCTCGAGGTGCGGCGCGGGGAGACGCTCGGGATCGTCGGGGAGTCCGGCTGTGGCAAGTCGACCCTGGGCCGCTGCCTGGTCCGGCTGATGGACCTGACCTCGGGCAGCGTCCACTTCGATGGCGTGGATATCACCCGGCTCTCGCGGCGCCAGCTTCGTCCCTACCGGGCCCGGATGCAGCTGATCTTTCAGGACCCGTACGCGTCGCTCAACCCCCGTCGCCGCGTCGGGGGGATCGTGGCGGAGCCGATCCTGATCCAGGGGACCGCCAGCGGCGCCGCGATCCGGCGTCGGGTGCGAGAGCTCTTTGAGGTGGTGGGGCTCGATCCGTCCTACGTCGATCGCTACCCGCACGAGTTCTCAGGCGGTCAGCGGCAGCGGATCGGGATCGCCCGCGCCCTGGCTCTCAACCCCGAGCTGATCGTCGCCGACGAGCCGGTGTCGGCGCTGGATGTCTCGATTCAGGCCCAGGTGCTCAATCTCATGGCCGACCTCCAGGAGCGGTTCGGTCTCACCTACGTCTTCATCGCCCACGATCTGGGTGTCGTCCAGCACGTCTCCGACCGGGTCGGGGTGATGTACCTGGGCGATCTGGTCGAGCTGGCCGGCGCCGCCTCGCTCTACCAGGCTCCCCTGCATCCCTACACGGAAGCGCTGCTCTCAGTGGTGCCAGAGGTCGACGACGACCCGACCGCGACGCCGCGGCAGCGGATCGTGCTGAGGGGGGACGTGCCCAATCCGATGGACATGCCGACCGGGTGCGCCTTTCACCCCCGCTGTCCGGTGGCTCAGGATCGCTGCCGCGAGGAGCGCCCGCTCCTGGCCGAGGCGAGCCCGGGGAGGCTGGTGGCCTGCCATTTCCCCCAGAACCTAGCGGCGGCCCGAGCGTTGGGGGCGGACCGGGGCGGGGTTCCGCCGGCGCCGGCGCCGCCAGCCTGATCCGGCGCTCCAGCGGGTCGTCAGGACCACCGATCGCACCGCGGCCATGCCTGGCGGCGTGTCCCCTGCCCGCTGGGCGCCGCAGCCTCCGTGCCTCGCCACCCTCCGAGGTCGGTCTGGGTGAGCCCGGGCCGTCCCGGTGGGAGGATCCGTGGCCGCCGTCCCGAGGCCCGCTGCCGAGCCCCGGGCCTCACCGTGAAGGCACGGGAGCGATCCGCGCCGGGGCCGTCGGGCGAGCTCGGGGACACGAGGCTGGCGCGATCGTGATGCGAGTCCAGTGACCCCGTGGCCCTGCCCCGGGGCTGGTGGGGACGCGGGCAGGGGGTGCAGCCGGCCACCTGCGATGCGAGGCCCCAGCGATCGTCGGACTTGAGCGGGCCGCCAGGGTAATCCGACGCCAGACGCCTCGCAGCACCCGAGGGCGTGCTCCGGTTCCCGATGCGTCGCTCGGATCTCTCAGAGGGGGCGCTGACCGGCACCCCTCGGCCCCGTCGACGTCACGGCGTGGCCGTGGGGTTGCCGATCCGCAGCACGCCGGCGATCTCCGCTGGGGTCCATCCCTCGGCACGATGACGCACCGCCCCGGTGCGATCATCCAAGCCGCGATGAATCAGGGCCTCGCCCCGGTCCGTGCTGGCCTCGGCCCGCGCTGCCACCCGCGCAGGATCAACCCTGGAGGTCCGATCCCGCCCAGTGTCCTCGCCCTCGCCGACCGCTCCCCCGTGCCGGCGGTCGCGGGCGCGATCGACAGCGATGTGGGGGAGGATGCGGTGCTGCCGTCTCCTCAGCGACGACGCTGGTCGAACCCTGTCGCTCCAGCGCCCGCACCCAGCTGTCACCCCCAAAGTTCCTCGGCTCGGGGCCGGTCGCCGCCGCGGTGGAGCAGGTCGCGTCAGCAGATTGATCAGCGAATGGCGACGCTGGATGAGGCTGCGAGGGGATGGTGGGACCGCCGCCCGCCCGCGAGCCGGTGGTGGCGGCCCGGGCCGTGGCGGGCCCGCAGGTCCCGTTCGGCCCCGGCCGTGAGCCGGTCGCGCGCCGCGTCGAGGGCGGCCAGCTCGTCGGCGAGCCGAGAGGAGCTTCCCTCCTCTGGGTCGACAGAGCGGCAGCCGGACACGCGGCCGACGGGCTGCAGCCAGTGATGTGATGAAGTCAACCCCGGGTGAGGGGCTCCTCGCCGTCGAGCCTTCCGGTGATCCACCGAGAAGAGCGATCGGGCACCGATGCCGCCTTTGAGGATGCGTACCGAGCTGGGATGGACCGCCACCGGACCCAGCCCTTCTGGCTCCAGCCGATCACAGACGAGACCCAGCAGACCCATCGGTTCCCCCACCCTGATGGTCGGGGTGCGGAGTGTTCATCCGCACGGCGCTCATCCGCGGTCCCGACGGGCGCCCGAGCGGTGTTGCTCGGACGCATGCCGGCGCCTGCTCTCCTGTCGACGTGCACGTCCCGGCGCCGACTGCCCACGCTCTCGCACAGGACGGTGCGGTGGCTCCAGCTCCACGGACGGGTAGACCGTGGTCGACGCCGGTGCCAGCATGAGCTGCGATCACGCGCCAGTGCCGGATGACCGTGCCCTGGACGCGGTCGGGAGCCGGCAGGTTGGCACCGCTGCCGGCCCCACCCGGATGTCGCTGTACCGGGCACGGCTGGCATGCCCGATTGTGCCCGCGCAGGGGGATCCCCAGGTGGCCGGGGTTGACCTCACGGAGCAGATCGCGGTCTGGGCCCACTCCAGCCGGTGAGCGCACTCCTGGGGCGCGCGACCTCCTCCGCCCGTGCCGTCGGATCGGGAACAGGCCCCGGTGGTCTTTGGAGCGTCGCAAGCGCGCCCTGACGACCTCGCCTGGGGCGCCTCCGGGTCACTGTGCGCCAGTACCGGACCGGCGAAGACGGTGATCGTGACGGGGCGCTCGGCGGCCTCTCGAGCGTCCCAGGACCGAAGCGGAGTGCGGGCGGTGCACGCCACCCAGCCGCCGATCGCGGAGATGGCCCCGGACGCCTCCGCCAGTGGGATGAAACGGGCCGGCTCGAGCCATCCCTGGTCGGGACGCGCCCACTGCCAGCGTGCCACGGAGTGACACGCGGTGACACCCTTGCCCATGTGGCTGACCATTACACCGTGCGGCGGGCGCCCGGCGTGCGGCAGCGGCTCATTGAGTGGGCGCGCCGTGCCGGTCTTCCTGAGCGCACCCTGGCGCAGCGCTACCTCGAAGAGGGGCTGCGCCACGATGCCCATCCGCTGATTCACTTTCTCGATGGGCCAAGTGGGCGCGGTGCGAGCCTGCTGGGCCGAGGGCTGGATGTCTGGGAGGTCATCGCCACGATCCGAGACAACGACGGATCCCTGGCACAGGCAGCCGAGCACCTTCGGGTCTCGACCGGGCTGGGTGAGGCGGCGGCGGCCTACTACGGTGAGTACACGGACGAGATCGACAAGGAGATTGCGCTCAACGAGGCCGAGTATGAGCGCGGGCGCGCGTCGGCCTTAGCCGCTGTCCGTGCCTTGCGGGCGTGAGGGCCAGCCTCGACGACCATCTCTCGCCCCAAATCGCGCAGGTGTTGCGCCATGCGGGCTATGACGTCGTAGCGGTTGCCGATCGCGACCACCTGGTTGCCCGCAGCGACCGGATGATCTTTGAGGTGGCGAGCAGCGAACGTCGCGCCGTGGTCACGAACCACATCAAAGACTTCCGTCCGCTCGCATCCGAGTGGCTTGCGCAGGGTCGAACGCACGGTGGTTTGATCCTGCTGCCCTCGTCGCACACGCGCACCCGCACTGCCGTCTCCGCTCTGGCTGGCGCCATCGAACGCGTTCTGCGCACCCACCCAGAAGGACTGAGCGGGAGTGAGCGCTGGATCGCTCCGCTATCCGGCGTGTGACCGTCGCTGATCGCCGTCACGGGCATCGTTTCTCAAGGGCGCTATCCTTGGGTGAGAAACGTGTGCTGGCACGTCCCCCCAGGGGAACGTGGTCATGGCTTCCGTTTCCCGTACCCATCCCCAGCGGAGCCACAAAGAGTTATGGCCCGCAGCGGCGTCACACGGCACGCGGTCAGGGCGGGCGCGTTCACGATCGAATTCGGCAGGGCCTTCGCCGCAGCGCGGGACCGGGCCCGCCGGTACCGGATTCGTGGCTGCTGCGCACGGGGACTGTCTCGAGCCCCACTCCGTCCTGGCGGCCACGACCGGAATGCGGCGGGGCGAGTTGCAGGGGACCCGTTGGGCGGATGTCGATCCTCCGGCCGAAGCCCTGGCTGTGACGGAAGCCTCCAGCGCGTGGTGTGGGAGGGGTTGATGCGGGCGGAGCCCAAGACGGCCCGCTCCCGGCTGCGGGGGTGGCTCGCGCCGACGGTGGGGGACGGCTGCCAGGACGAAGGCTGGGTGTTCCGCTCCGCCACGGGACCGCCCTTGGAGGCGGGGAACGTCCTGCGGCCGGTCGTGCCAGCCCCGGCTGGAGCTGGCGGGGTTCCCGCTGATCCGCGTCCACGATCTCCGCCCCACGGCCGCGACCCCGATGCTCGGCCAAGGCGGCCATCCCAAGGTGGCGGCCGACATGCTGGGGCCGGCGACCGTAGCGGTCACCTTGAACACCTACTCCCACGTCACCGAGACGAGGCAGCGGTCGGCGGTGGCGGGGATCTTGGCGGACGTGACGGACGGTGCTCGCCGATCACGCGCCCGAAGTGGGGGACTGTCAGGAATAGGTTGCCGCGCAGGGGTCTGGTCGCCCATAGACGGTCAGCCCCGTCTCGCCAGGTTGCCGTCAATGGGGTGGCCGGGTGCCGGCGACCCGGTGTTGGCCGCGCAGCCGTGACGGGGCGGTGGCCGGGAGGGGAAGGGACGGAGCAGGGGGACACTCCCCGAGCCCGGCCCCGGAGCCATGGGCGGACGCGCCACTGCCGCCCGAGCCCATGGCCTCGACGTCTCGGCCCGCCGCAGCAGCCGACCCTCTGCGACGTGTCGGGCGGGGGCTGTGACTGCCGCCGGCCAACCCGCCTCCAGAGCCCGGGCCAAGCGACATCCCTGCGAACGGCCAGGACACCGGGCTCTGATGCCCGCCACAGTTGCCGACACGAGCGTCGCGATCACCGAATCCGAGACCGCCGAGGGTCGCCGGACCTGGCACCTGCGCCTCGTCCGCCAGGCCCTGGCGGCCCTGAACGATCTGCTGTTGGAGGTCGACCAGGCGCGGCTGGCCGATGCCCCGCTCGGCCGCGGCTAGCCGGTGAGGCGGACCGGATGATGGGCGCCCGCTTCCCGCCGCCGTCGGGCGGTGAGCTGGCAGGGATCCCGGGGGCCGCCAGAAGGGCCGGTCACGTGCGCGAGGCCTGGCTGGCCGCGCAGCTGGGCTCGCTCGGTCGATCGCTGCGCGACGTGGGGCTGGACCCGCATCGGGGCGCGCTGGACGCGGCCGCCGTCGAGGCGAACCGGGCCGACCGGCTTGTCGGCCGTCGTCGGTGGCCGACCCGCTGGCGGCCTGTGGGGCCACCGGGCCCCGGCTGCCGGGGTGTAACGGCGACCGGAACCCCTTGACGTGAGCGCCCCGCCGGCGACCGTCGCCTCCGCAGACGACCTGGCCCGCGACCTCTACCACGCGCTAGCGGCGGCCGGCCATGCGCCGTGGTGCCGCGCCGCGCTGAGCGCTGGCTACGACGAGGACACCGGCCACTGGGCGCCACCCGCCTGCACCTGCGGCCGGGACGCGGCCCTGGCCCGCTACGAGGCCGTCCGCCAGGGCTGAGCCACCGGCCGTGGCCTATCCAGGCCCCTCGCTGCCTGATGGGCCTCAGGCCCCTGCCCGTCTGCGGCGTCTTGGACGCGTTCGACCGACTCCATCGCCAGGTGAAGAGCACAGCGGGACCTGGCAGAAGGAGAGGTGGTACCGTCACAGATGGCAGAGGGCACCCATGAGCAGGCGGACGGCACAGCCCAGACTCGCGGCAGCGGCAACTGCGCTGGCGCTGGCGGTTGTAGCCGCTGTGGGCTGGCTGCTCCGACGGCCATGTCGGCTCCCCGCAAGGGCGCCGTCCGGGGATGTTCCCTGGGACGACGAGCCGGTCACCCCCGACGACGACGCCGCCATCGCAGAGAGTGAGGCCGAGGTCGCCCGAGGCGAGTTCTTGACCCTCGACGAACTGGAGGCGGAGCTGGCGGGCCGGAAGCCCTCTGCCTGGGCCGCCTCCATGGCAGGTCACCATCTCCCGCTCAGCGGCGAAGGCCATCGACAAGCTGCCGCGAACTGACCGCGAGCGGGTGGTAGCAGCGCTACGCGTGCTCCCCGATGGTGATGTGCGGCGGCTGATGGGGCGTCCGGGATACCGTCGCTTGCGCGTGGGCGAGCTACGCGCCATCCTGCGATGGGACGGTGAGGGACGGACGATCACCGTCGAACGGGTCGCCTCACGCGGGTCGGTCTACCGCTGATCGGGCCGGGACCCTTGCGGATGAGCAATGGTTTGGCACCGGTTGGCGCGTCCGCCGTACAGTTGGATGATGTGAACCAGCTCCCACCTGCCCTTCAGGCGAGCGTGCCGATACTTGCCGCAGACGGTGGCCGCCAGCGCGCCCGAACCATGCTGGCCATCCTCATGCCCGGCATCGACTATGTGGACCAGCGCCTTGATCCTGTGGACCGAGCGCTGGGGAGCACGAGGCCCGGTCGTTTGGCTCTCGCATCGCTCGTTGCTGCCACTCGGACCGCTACGTCGCTCAGCGGGCGAACCGTCAGGAATCAGCACGTGATCTCTCAGGTGGTGCTTCGCCAGTTCGTCGAGGCCACGACACCGCAGCCCGGCGCCGGGCAGTGACTCAGGCGGCGGGAACTCGCGACTGGACGCGACGAGCCTCGAACGACGGGGGTCGTCGGCTATGCCCCTACCTTCGTGACGATCGATAGCCTGGCCGTTGAACAAGTGTGGAAGCGCGTCGAGGACCGACTCCCGATGCGATCGAGGCAGCTACGGCAGGCACAGTGTTCAGCGACCGGCAGCTGGTGACGGTGATCCGCGACTCGATCGCGCTTCATTTCGCCCGGAACCCGCAGACGCTTGTCGGTCACGAACGGAGCTTTGCTGTCGAATGCCACGCAATGAGGCCACCCGCGGTCACGTGATGGAGCCACTCACGGTCACGCGATGAGGCCACCCGGTGCCCCGTCGTCTGGTCAGGATGGTAGTGGGTTGGCGGCCCAGCTGTGTGGTCGGCTGAAGGCGTCCGTGGGAGAGGCATCCGACGTCGGGTCGAGGGCGTCCCGTGCCTCCTGGGGCGTCTCAGCGGGTCGCGTCGGAAGCGCGCGGCCGAGTGGGCCGGCTGAGGTGTCGTCGGGGTCGTCGACGGCGGGGTAACCGCCTCCATCCGGCCGCCGGCAGGGCCGATAGCTGCGGCCGCGCAGGATCACGTGGTGGGCGCTGTTGACCAGGCGGTCGAGGGCGCTCTCGGCGAGGACGGGGTTGGGGAAGAGCGGATACCAGTCCTTGGGGGCGCGGTTGCTGGTGACCAGCAGGCTGCCGACCCGGAAGCGCTGGCAGATCCGCTCATAGAGGTCCTCGGCCTGGGAGGGGGTGAACTCGCGCATGCCAAAGTCATCGAGGATGAGCACATCGCTCTGCAGGTAGCGGCGCAGCCGAGGCTCCCAGCTGCCGTCGGTCCGGCCGCCGGCCAGGTCGCGCAGGAAGGCCGAGGTCTTGGTGAAGAGCACGGTGTACCCGGCGCGGCAGGCGGCGTGCCCCAACGCCTGCGCCGCGTGGGTCTTGCCGACCCCGACCGGACCACAGAGCAGCACCGACTCGTGACGCTCGACAAAGCCGCAGGTGGCCCGGTTGCGCAGCTGCTCGGCGGGGATCTGGGGGTTGACGGAGAAGTCGAACTCCGCGAGGGTCTTTGGCTCTTCGAAGCGGGCTCGGTGGAGCTGCTGGGCCAGCATCTTCGACTGCCGCCGATCGATCTCGTCGTCGAGCAGCAACGCCAGGAACTCGACATGTCCGAGCCGCTGATCCTCGGCCTGCGCCCGCCGCATCTCCAGGGTGAGCAGCATGCCGCCGAGCTTGAGGGGCTTGAGCTTGCTCTGCAGCTCTGCCGGCCTCACCGCCGTGTCCCTTCGAGCAGCTGCTGCTCGCCGTGGAGGACGAGCCGGCGGTGCTGACGGCCGGCTCGTCCTCGTCGACTTGCTGGTCGCGGGTGAGGAGGTTGCGCACCGTGCGCAGGCTGCCGTCGGCGACCCGGGCGCGCTGACAGGCGGCATTCAGCCGCCCCGGCTCGTGGGTGTCGGCGAGCCGGAGGATGCCCTGGGCCTGGCGCAGACAGGCCAGCGGATGGGGCCCACGGTGGCCCTGCTGCTGGAGCTGCTGGACGGCCCGGGGCAGTTCACCGATACCTCGGGCGTACCCCTGGACCTGAGCCCGGCGGGGATCGTTCTCACCGCGAATGAGCGGGAGCCGATCCCGCGCCCCTGCTCGACCGCTGCGAGGTGGTCTCGGTCCCGACTGCCGAGCGGCTGGCCCTGGCCCGGTCGCACGTGTGGCCGCGGCTGCTGCTGGCCTATGGCCTCCGGGCCGAGGCGGCGCCCGCGGCGGCCTGCGAGCTGATCGTCCTCGGCTATGCGGCGGCGGATGAAGCCGGGCTCCGCGGCGTCGAGACCCGGCTCGAGGCGGTGCTCCAGCGGGCGATCGCTCGCGGGGCCGGCGGACGGGTGGTGTGGCTCTCGGAGGCACTGGTGGCGGAGCGTCTGGGTGACCGGCCGCGAGGTCACCGGGCGGTGGGGTTCCGGCCGGGGCCCACGGTCCCGGAGCGGGCGGAGATCGTGCGGGTGACCCGGCGCGGGTGCCGGTGCCGGCGGCCCGGCCAGCCCGGCGCCCGATGCCGGTGGCGGAGGCGGCGTGGCGGCAGGCCCGCTGGGTCAGCGGGACGGTGACCCGTTGTCCCGATAGGTCACAGGCCCGATGACCCGTTGGGCTCATGGACGGCAGCTCCCGAGCCAGGACGCTGGGTAGCTCGGAAGCCACCGGGCGCTCCCTACAGGTCCGCCTCGCCCACTGCGTCCAGCCACTCGATGACCCGGGCGCGGAGCCCGTCGATCGTGACGGGGATGGTGGGACGATCGCTCTCGTAGTCCCACACGTTGATGACGGCGGCGGGCGGCTGGAGCGGGCCGGGCCGGACGTCGATGTAGGCGCCGCCGTGCCAGGTGAACTCCGCGAGCCGGGATCGGGCCAGTCCTCGGTCCGAGCGATGAGGGCGACGTCGAGGCTCGCGGAGTCGGTGGGGGACGTGGGCATGAGGGCTCCTGTGAGGGGGACGCCCTCAGGGTCTCGCCAATCTCGATCGTCGAAAGGCAGAGGCCGGTACGGGGTGAGATCCACTCCCTCACTCGGCATGGCCAGCCGTCGGGCGGACGTATGCTCTCCCTATGGCGGCCGACCTTCAGGCGATCCTGACGGCGATCCGGACCGACCCCGAGACCCGGGACACGATCCGGCGAGAACTCCTCACCGAGGAGCTGCTGGACCTGCCCGCGTTGGTGGCCAAGCTAGTCAAGGCCCAGGAGCGGACCGAGGAGCGGCTGTCGGAAGTGAAGACGATAGCCGAGCGTGCCGATGGGCGGGTGAGCAATCTGCTCGGGGCCGACTACGAGCGCCAGGAAGCGGTGCGGTCGGTGTGGAGCATTGAGGCAGCGGTCGGCGTCGCGCCTGGCACGCTGCGGCCGATCACGATCGACGCGCTGCGGCCCCAGCTGGCAGCGGCAGTGGAGGCGAAGACGCTGACGCCTCAGGCGGCGGACGCGATCACGAAAGTGAACGGGCTCTTTGCCTGGGGGCCGGTCCCCGGGCAGGTGTCCGGCTACGTCGTCGTGGAAGCGTCGCTCACGGCAGACCATACGGACGTGGAGCGGGCACTGGCCCGCGCGGCCGACCTGGAGCGGGTCACCGGGGTCGCGGCCCGAGCCGTGGTCCTCAGTGATCAGGTGGCACGGGACGCCGCGGAGGCGATCAGCCAGCGGCGACTCGCATACGCGCGGGTGCCGCCGCGGCGGCCGGGACCCCAGCTTCCCTGAGCCCGCCCCTCAGCCCGCGAACGGGAGGGGCAGCTGGTCGCCCGAGAGTCCCGGCACGGCCCGGACGTCGAGCCCGCCGTCGGCCGCGAGCCGGACCCGCCAGGGGCCGATCACGAGCCGGCCATCCGGGGCCTGGGCCGCGGCCCCACACAGGAGCCCGGCGGCCCGGTCAGCACGGGCCTGGGCACGGGTGAGCGTCGCGTGCGCCCGGGCATACTGCTGGGCGGCGGTCACGAGGCGGAGCGAGAGGGGACGGGCCATCACGTGGTCGTGAGGCGGCTGTGCCCGGCGCGTCTCGGCGACGGCAGGGACGATCTTTCATGGGACGCGGACCCCACTCACGGTCTGGTTCGCCGCGGCCTGGCAGATGACGAGCGACAAGCGGGGGTTTCCGCCCTCGGCCTGCAACGGGTGCTCGAGATCGGCTCGTACCAGACCGCGTGGGCGATGCTCCATCGCTACCGCTCCGCGATAGTCCGTCCTGGCCGGGACCGGCTGTCGGGCCCCGTCGAGGCTGACGAGACGTGCCTCGGAGGTCCAGAGCCTGGCGTCCCAGGCCGCGGCGCGCTCGGGAAGATCCTGGTGGAGGTCGCGGTCGAGCAGCGGGGGCGAGGCCTCGGGCGCTGTCGGATGCAGGTCATCGACGACGCGAGCGCTGCCACGCCGCGGGCCTGAGCCTGTCAGATTCTCTGTGTAAGAGGGAATCCGTGACGTGTTGTCGGTGTCCATGTTAGGCAAGGGCGAGCCGGTCGGGGAAGTGGATGGCCAGGGCATTGAGGACCTGGGTCCAACCGATGGTGCCGGTGCCGGCGTCACCGCCGCGGTGGGCGGTGACGTCACGGGCGATCAGGCGTAGGAGTTTGAGGGCGGAGTCGTCGTCGGGGAAGTGGCCGCGGGTCGTGGAGGCCTTGCGGAGCTAGTGGTTGACCGACTCGACCAGATTGGTGGTGTAGACGATCTTGCGGATCACCGCTGGGTAGGCCAGGACGGGGGTGAACCGCTCCCAGGAGCTGCGCCAGAGGGCGACGATGGCGGGGTGGTGGTCGCCGTGCTCACGCTCGAAGGTGTCCAGGGCCTCTTCGGGGCCTCCTGGTTGATGGCGGTGTAGATCGGCGTGAGGTCGCGGGCGACCTGCTTGCGGTCCTTCCAGGAGCAGTACCGCAGGCTGGCCCGGATCAGGTGCACCACGCAGGTTGGGACCGAGGCCTGCGGCCAGGTTGCCTCGATGGACTCGGGCAGTCCCTTGAGCCCGTCACAGCAGCAGAGGAGGACGTCCTGCGCCCCCCGGGCCCGCAGCTCGGTGAGCACGGTCAGCCAAAACTTGGCCCCCTCGCCGCCATCGCCCAGCCAGACCCCCAGCATCTGCTTGCGGCCCTCTAGGTCGACGCCCAGGGCCAGGTACGCCGGCCGGTTGCCCACCGTGCCCGCGGTGCGCACCTTGATCATCAGGGCGTCGATGTACAGGATCGGGTACAGGGCGTCGAGCGAGCTCCTGTCAAGAGTTGTGTAAAAGCCATCCAGGCGCGAGGTTCAAATCAGGCGGCAGCCTCCTCCGTTGAAGGTTGGGAGAGTTGCAGCTGTCCGTCCACGAAGCGGTATCCGGCCAGCAGCAGGTGGAGCTGGTTGGGGGCATTGATCCCGCGCCAGTTGGTGCTCAAGCGAGTGGCCAGCTTGAACACCAGGTAGAGCACGTTGTCGCGGACCCGCATGCGTTTGGTGGCATCGGTGCGGAGCCGCACCCCGGCGAAGATGGACTCGATCGGGTTGCTGGTGCGGAGGTGGGTCCAGTGCTCCTGGGGGAAGTCGTAGAAGGTGATGAAGTCGTCCCAGTCGCGCTCCAGGCAGTCGGCGGCGTCCGCCTGTCCCTGGGCCCGAAGTTGC
>DATKRN010000052.1:0-24628 GCA_035532155.1 Verrucomicrobiia bacterium
GGGGCTCAACATCCTCCGCCACGCGAACGCAGGCCGAACCCGGGGAGAGGCCGACGCCGAGACCGCCCCGATGGAGGAGCCCCAGTTCTACCAGTACGAGATCGACACCACTGCGGTGGCCGAAGTCTGGCGCCGGGGCAGCGTGATCGAGTCGTGGCTGCTGGACCTCACCGCCGCGGCCCTGGTGGCATCGCCGGACCTGGACGAGTTCGCGGGACGGGTCTCGGACTCCGGCGAGGGCCGCTGGACCTCGATCGCTGCGATCGACGAGGGAGTCCCCGCGCCGGTGCTCACGGGCGCGCTCTACAGCCGCTTCGGCTCCCGCGGGCTGGACGACTTCGCCAACAAGGTGCTCTCCGCGATGCGCAAGGGGTTCGGCGGCCACGACGAGAAGACGGCCTGATCCGGCGACCGATCCGGTCGCCCGCCGCCGGCCGCCTGGGGAACCCGGGATCGCGCGGGGGCGGCGGGCGACCCGACGCCGTGGGACCCTGGCAGAGCGGGCGGGCCTGGCGGCCACACGGAGGATGGATCCCGGGGTCGGCGTGACGGCGCGAGCGACCAGGGGCGCGGTCGGCTCAGGGTCCTCGGGGAGGTTCCAATTGGCGATCCCATATCGCGGCCCCCGCCCGCGGACCGCCCTGGTCCACCACCCTCGGGGCCGCCGCCCCCAGACCAGAGGGCATCGGCCGGTCATCGTCTCCGCGACCAGGGCGGGGTCAGACAGGAGTCACCAGCCGACCGCCGCTGCGGGCTCCGGCCACAGGGACGGTGCGAGCGGGCGCCCGATCCGTCTCGCGCCGTCACAGTGGGGAGCTGCCCGGGGATCGGCCGGTGCGGGCAGGAGAAGGCGGGTGGGCGGAGGTCGCCCGCACGAGTCGGCAATCTATCGTCACCACGCCATCCCGTCGGGCGATCACGCAGCCTCCCCGGGGGTGGACATCCGATGTCTCGGTCGGGGGTCAGGCCCCGGACTGCACCCCGTCTGATCGCGCCGCCGGCGCGGGCGGCCTGACCCGACCCGCTGGGCGGGGGGAGCGACCTTCGTCGCCTCCCTATGCCGCGGGTCGATCCCCGATGCCAATGGACCGGGGCGGCCTCAGCCTTCGATCATCCGGACCGGCAGCTTCGCCGGCTCGGCGAGCTTGGAGGACCGCGATGCCCCGTCCCCGCCCGCTCGGGCTCACCCCCATTCCCCCCACCGCCGTGTCCCATGGTCGACTGCGCGCTCCCGGTCCGAGGTGGCGGAGCGGTCCGCCAGGACTCCCGATGCGCCGGGGCGCGGTCGGAATCCTCGTCGCGGCAACCATCGGGCTGGCCCTCCTGCCCGCTGCGGCGGCGGCCTTCGGCTCGCGGGAGCTGACCACCTCCGCCCGGGTCGCCACGTCCTTCTGCGGGCGCATCCCACTGGCCCGCGTCTCCGCCGTCGTCGGGCACCCCGTCTCGCTCCTGCCCGAGGTGTCCGGGCGCTCCAGCCTCTGCATCTACCGCTGGGGTACGGGGGCGGCTGCCTTCGAGCATGAGGTGACCATCAGCCGCGTGACCAATACGGTCAGCAAGGTCTCGAGCCAGGAGCTCGAGATTGCCCGGCAGTACGCGAAGCAGCACGCGCACTGCGCCTTCTCGCGATTGCCCTCACTCGGCGCGGACGGCTTCGGGTTCCGATGTGCCTATGCCGTCTTCACCCTGAGCGGCGTCGGCGCCCTCAGAGGCACGACCGGGTTCTCGGCCGTGACCCTGGGTGCGCTCTCGGTCTCAAAGGAGGAGCAGCTCCTGAGACTAGGGTTCGCCGCCGGCTGAAGCACGCCCCGGCGAACCTCGGCGGCGCGGCGGCGACAGCCTCACCCCCTAGCGCAGGGGGAGCGCTTTCCGTCCGAGGGGGCCACGTCCTCGGCCGGCGGCGCTCCCGCCTGGGGGTGGCGGTTCGCCAAGCCGGCCCCAGCGTCTGCCCGCGCCGTCCGGTACGGCGCAGGCGATGGCGCAGCCGGTCACGTGTCCGTCCCGGTGCGGCACCTCGAAGCAGCCGATCACCCCCTCGCCGACCCTGGCCCGGTCGGTGAGGTCGGGACGTGGCATCTGCCACCCGGTGCAGCGCGGCGGGCGAGCCAGGGCATCGCCGCGGCGGACGCGATACCCTCACTGAATCGTGCCGTCGAGCCCGATGGTGCCGGAGCCCGGCCCGGATCCGCCTGCTGTGGCCCACCCCATGCCCCAGAGTTCCCCGCGGCGAGCGGCGACGGGCGGTCGCCAGCCGGATGCCGGGGTTGGGACCCACGGCCACGCTCACGCGGCCGGTGCGGCACCCGGTCACCCCCGCGGCATCGGTTTGCGGAATCACCACGGCGCCGGTGTTCCCCTGCGATGGCTGGAGTGCCCTCCGCCGATCCGCCACGGGGATCCAGGGCGGCCGCCCGAGACGGCGCGCGTTGACGCGATCCATCGCTTTCTGGACACCGGCCCGCAGCCCGAGGCCGACCCACGGGCATCCCGGCAGCCCTGGGTGTCAGGATCACGGGGACTCCCCCGACCATCACCTGCTCGGCACGTGGTCCCGACACCTCGGGCGGCCGCGGGGTCCGGGCGCGTCCCGGGGTAGCAAGGTGAGGCCCGGGATCACCCCCAGGCAGGATTCCCCAAGCGTAGGCAAGGACGCCACCACCGCAGCCCAGCCGCACCGACGCGCCGTGAGCAATGGCAGCAGTTGCTCGCGCCCGGTGATGATCGAACTGAGGGCGGGCGCGACGACTGGAGGTCGGTGAGATGCCTGCCTCCGACCGGGATGGGGCACCAGCCTCGGGCGGCAGGCCGAGCCCGGGCAGCCTTCGCAGTAGCGAGCGTGTGCTGCGTCCGGCCCGCGATCCCGTGAGGGGCCACCGGCTTGGCAGAGGTGCCGGGACCCCCTGACGTCCGCGGGCAGGCGTCTACAACGACGGGTCCTCACGATCCGGGGCAACGGACGGCCCCGGTCTGCGCTCCATCCAGCGCTCGGGGCTCTGCAGCGGCTCGAACCCGTGCCGTCTGTACAGCGTACGAACCGGTGCTGTCGCGAGCACCAGACGGGCATCCCGTATCGCTGGGTGGCTGATGGCAGCCTGGACGAGGAAGCTGCCCAACCCATCACCCTGATGGGCGGTGCTCACGAAGACATCGCTGAGCCAGCCGAAGGTGGCGAAATCCGTCACCCACCGTGCGAAACCCACCTGCTCCCCGCTGGGGGCGTAGAGCCCGATCACCAGCGAGTGATCGATCGACCGATCCACCACCGCATACGGCCGGCCCAAAGCCCAGTAGGCCTCCTGCGTCAGCCAGGCATGCACCCACGCCCGGTCGACAAGCCTGCGGTCATCGCTCGCCCAGTACCCGTCCGGGCCTTCCCACCTCACACTGCGCACCCCTTCGGGCAGCGTCCCGGCCCGCGCGGTCATCGGTCACGTCCCAGCGGACAAGTCGCCGCAGGTCAGCTCGTCGGCAACCCGATACGGCAGCGGGTCATCAACTCCGTCCAGGCAGGCCACCCCGTGGCGATCGCGGCCTTGCCAGTGCCTGCCCCAGGCAGCCCACACCTCATAGGCATCCTCCGCATCGCCATCCTACCGAAAGACGGACCCGCGTGATCGGCTGCGGCCGGCTACTCTCCGCGCTCTGCGCGCGGCCGCCAGCCAACTCCCTGGGACGATGGCGGCGGCCCCTCTTATCCCATCGCTCGTCGACTGGCCACAGCAGCAGGCAGCGTGACCACCCCTCCGGCCCAACACGTGATCGCGACAGGCCCCCGACGGCCGGCTCGTGATCGGCCCCTGGCGGGTCCGGCTCGCGGCCGACGGCGGGCTCCAGGTCCACGCCGTGCCGGGGATCTCCGGCGACCAGCTGCCCCTCCCGTTCGCGGGGGTGAGGGGCAACGGCTACAGCCCGGGGCGCTCCCGCGGACGTTCGACCCGCCGCCAGCCGACCCCACGCGCCCGCATGGCGTCGGCCAGCTCGGCGGCCGGGGGTACCGTGCTGATCACGAGGGCCCGCGTCTCCACCCCGGTCTTCGCCAGCGAGGTGGCACGGGCTCCGGCTCGCTCCATGTCGCTCCAGCCCGGCGTGATGGAGGCCTCCACGACACACCACACGGGGCTGGCCCCGTTGTCCCGATCCCAGATGAAGACCCCGTTCGCGACTTCGACCGCGTCCGCCTCCTTCTGGGTGAGGACCCCAGCGGTCTCGGCTGCCTCTAGGCGCGCGGCCAAGACGTCTGGCGGAGCGACATGCACCCGGGCCACTGGAGCCCCAATGGCCCCAGCCACCATCCGCGGGCGCACGGCCTGCCGGTCGTAGACCGCCCCACGCAGATCGCCCACGTACCCGTCGATCCGATCCACCTTCTCGACCACGCGATCGAGCCGCTGGACGAGCTGAGCGAAACGCTCCGGCAGCGCCAGCAGCTCCTCGGTGAGGAGTTCCCGCCGGAGGGTGTCGCGAGCCTCGGGGTTCGACCGGACCGCCCGGATCAGCGCGTCGAGATCGATCGCCATAGGGAGAGCATACGTCCCGCCGGATCGGCCCGCGAACTCGGGCCGCGTTCGCCAGGGGTGAGGCCGCAGCCTCACCCCTGGTGGACGGCTCGCCCCTGCCCATATGGGGCCATCGCGACGTCGGGAGATGCCGAGGTCGGGACGGCGGGACGGTCCCCGCCTTTCGGGGATCGGGATCGGCGAGACCCTGAGGGTGTTCCCCCCTCACGAGGAGCCTCCATGCCCGAGCCCATCCGCCCGACCGACCCTTACGCCCTCGACGTCGCCCTTATCGCCCGGACCCCCGACTGGCCCGATCCCGGCTCGCTCGAGTTCGTGTGGCACGGCGGCGCGTACATCGACGTCCGGCCCGCCGATGCCGAGACGGCGACCACCGTCATCAACGGGTGGGACTACGAGCGGGGCCGGCCCACCATCCGGGTCACCATCGCCGGCCTCCGCGCTCGGGTCGCCGCGTGGCTGGACGAGGTGGGAGCGGACGAGGCGTAGAGCGCATGCGCCTAAGCGCTCAACGGGCCACCCGGTCACGTTCCCTCGCCCACGGGCAGGTCCAAGGTCGGCCGGACCGCCCACCGCAACGCCGCCGGACGCCGGGCCGGGCGGACCGCCAGATGCAGCGGGGAGACCGCGTAGGTCGCCACCTCGGTGCCCATCGGCTCCGGGGTCGCCGCCGCTGATCGAAAGCCCATCGTCCGCCGGCCGTGCGGCCGCTCCCCCAGCCGCTCCGCCACCAGGGCCTCCGAGAGCCACACCACCCACCGGCCAGCCCCACGGGCGCCGCCTCGGCTCGGAGGCCATAGGCCGCCAGCAGCCGCGGCCACACGTGCGCCCGGGCCAGGGCCAGCCGCTCGGCAGGGGTCAGCGTCGGGACCGTGACCACCTCGCAGCGGTCGAGCAGCGGCGCGGGGATCGGCTCCCGCTCGTTGACGGTCAGCACGATCACCGCCGGGCTCAGGGCGAGGGGCACCCCCAGGTACCCAGTGGACTGCCCCGGGCCGTCCAGCAGCTCCAGCAGCACGGCCGCCAGCACCACCGGGGAGCGGCGGCCCGTCCCGCCCACCTGATCGACCTCATCCAGGACCAGGACGAGGGCGCGCGTCCCTGCCCGACGCATGGCCCGGACGATGGCGCCCGGCTCGGCCGACCGGTCGCTCCGAGCCGCCCCCACCCGGTAGACGTCATGCTCGGTCGCGGTCACGCGCGGGATCACCGCCACCGGCCGGGCCACGGCTTCGGCCACCACCTCGACCAACGTGGTCGTGCCCGTCCCGGGCTCCCCGACCCGCAGCAGCGGGCGGAGCCGTGCCCTGAGCGCCGGCCGGGCCACGTGGGCCAGCGCCCCCACGCGGTCGGCCCGGATCGCGTCCAGCTCGGGGTACCCGCCGCGGGTGGCCGTCAGGACCGCCGACGCCCACGCCCGGTCCACCAGCTCGGGGACCGCCGGGCCCCAGGGGATCGTCGCCACCACCCGACACCAGTCGCGAGCGTCGTCGGCCTCCCACGCCCCCCGTCCGCCGCCGCCCGTGCCCAGCTCCACAAGGACCGCCTCCGCCTCAGCGCGCACTGCCGTGGGCGCCGCGGCCACCGCCGTCCGGGCTCGGGCCACCACGTCGGTCGGCGCCGGGGCGGCATTGGGCAGGAGCACGGCGTCGAGCGCCAGGCGCTCGTCCTCGTCGGCGTCGCGTTCGGCCTCGGCCGTTCGGCGGCGACAGTCGCGGCAGGCGTCTGGGGAGATGCCCGGATGGAGCCGCGTGCCCCCCATGCAGGGTCGCTCGGGATCGGACCGGGGGTTCGCCATCCCCACACCGTCGGCCAGCGGCGGGCGCCGGAAATCGGCGTGCCCCCGCGGGCAGGGTGTGGACCGCCTCCCGTGGGCGGCGGAACCCTCAGTAGTCGAGAGCGGCGGGCCCCAGCTCGGGATCCGGTGACCCCGGCGGATGGTAGTCGTCGAGATCGGGCCCCTCGGCGGGCCCCCACGGCTCGGGCGGCGGGGGCGCGCTCGTCGCCCCAGGCGGCGGCGGCGGCGGGCTCGACCGGGCGTCTCGCTCCGCCAGTCGCGCCACCACCGCGGCCAGCTCGGCCACACGGGCGGGCAGGGCCAGCACGTCCGCGGGGAGGGCGGGAGGAGCCGGGGGCAGCCTCGGGTCCAGGAGGGCCACGCGCTCCGCCAACTCGGCGACCACGTCGGGCAGCTCCAGGAGCGCAGGAGGGATCGCTGACGACACCTCACCCTCTCCCCCCACAGGAGCTGGGGGTCGCTGGGGCCCCGGGCGTGTGGCGGGGAAACCCCCGACGGCGTGCGGGTGCCCCGCGTGTCGGGCACGGAACGCTTTCACCCGGCACGTCGCCGAGCAGACCTGCGCGCGGGGCGAGGGGAGCGGACCGTCACACACGGGGCACCGGCGCTCCGTCCCGACTGCGCCGTGACGCGACCGGTGCGGAGTGATGATGTCCGGCGGCGTGGTCATGCCTCTACCGTACCCCGTTTCCGTTTCACGCCCCGGAAACGTTTCGCGCCACGTTTCATGCCGCGGTCTCTCGGCTCGTGGGAGGCCGCCCGTTGGCGTTTCCAGGGTTCGGTCGGCTCCGTTGCAACGGCCTCAGCAGCCCCCCAGAACGCTGGCATCAAAGATGCGGACGGTCCCGCGGCTGTCCACCGGGTGTCCGACCGGCCCTGTTACGGTCGGCGCCTGACGACGGGGCAGCGGCCGCGTGCTGGCGACGACGCCGAGACCGGCCCGCGTGCTGTGGGGCGGGCCGTGTGATGTTCGAGTGGGCGGCGATCAAAGATCCCGGGTACTACCTCCGCTGTGTCGCCGCCAGGGCCACGCCGTCCGAGCTGGGCCTCCACCGTGAGTTCGCGCCCAACCGTATTGTCGCGTACGCGCTGGCGGACGGCAGCCAGGTCGCGCGCGCCGTCGTGCGTCCAGTTCGGCAGCAGGGGCCGGTCGCCGGGCTCCGCTGGGCCGACGGGTCGGGGGTAGCGCTCGACCAGGTGACGGCCGTCCGCACCGACGGCCGCATCACCGGCTACCAGCGGGCGGGTGGCGCCCCGGTGGACGCCGCGACCGTGCAGCACGTGACGGTCACGGCCCGCCGCACCGTGGGCTACCGGATCGGCTCCGGGCCGGTCCTCACCCGTGATCAGCTCCGGCCGGTCACCGCGGCGGAGGCCGGGATGGGGCTCGCCGGCCCCGACGGGCGAGCGATCGACCCGGCCACGGTCGCGATTCGGGACCGGGCCACGGGGCGGATTCTCGGCTACTACACCGCCTCGGGCGAGACCCCCGGCCAGTGGATCGGCCGTGGCGCCGCGGCCCTCGGGCTCACCGGGCTGGTGAGCCTCACCGAGAATCGCGACGTCTACGAGGCCCTGATGGCCGGCCGGGATCCCGTGACCGGCACCCCGCTCACCCGCGGCCAGCCCGGCGGCACGCGCGTGATGGGCCTCGACGGCTTGTTCACCACCGGCAAGTCGGTCTCCCTGCTCTGGGGGTTCGCGACGGACGACCGCGTGCGCGCAGCGATCGAGGCGGCCCACGACGAGTCGGTTCGGGCGGCCCTCACGTGGCTCGAGTCCCACGCCAGCACCACCCGCCGGGGCCACGCCTCGTCCGGCCCCGGTGACCCCTACCCCGAGACGATCCACGACGTCCCGACCACCGGGCTGTTCGCCGTGAAGTTCGACCACCGGACCACCCGGCCCACCGCGCAGTGCCCGTGCGGCGAGCCGCACCTGCACTCGCATGTCACCGTGATGAACCTCGCCCGGGGCGCCGATGGCCACTGGACCACGCTCGACTCCAAGCGGCTCCACGCCCTGGCCAAGCCCACCGCCTTCCTCGAGCAGGCGGAGTTCCGGGCCCGGCTCTCGTCGACGCTCGACGCGCTCGGGTACCACATCGAGTGGACCCCGCCGGTGAACGGCCATGCCGAGATCCAGGGTCTCGACCGCCGCGACTGGGTCGAGGCGTTCAGCCAGCGCACAGCCGAGGCCGAGGCGGCGTTGGACGCCAAGGGGCTCGCGGACGTGGTCGGCGCCGGCCCCAGTGCGGCCCGGGACCAGGCCGGGCATGAGACCCGGGCGGCCAAGGAGACCGGGCACGAGACCCCCGAGCTGCTCGCGTCGTGGGCCGGTCCCGGCGCCGCGGTCGGCCTCGGGCCCAAGCAGGCTGAGGTGGCGCTGCACCAGCAGCCACGGTCGACAGCCGAGGCCACCCTCACCCCCACGATGGCGACCACGCTCGCGGGCCAGCTCACCGCGCAGGCCAACGTGTTCGGGCTTGCTGAGGCGATCGAGGCCGTCGCCAACGCGGCGCGGCGGGGCCTGGCGATTGACCGGGCCGTGGAGCTGGCGCGCGAGCTGGTGCAGGGGGCGTCGGGCGAGATCGTCGCCCTCGGCGAGCACGCTCGACGGGCCATTCGCCTGGCCACCGGTCGACGCGTGACCTTTGCCCTCAGCGGCGAGCTGGGCACGGCCTATACCATGCGCGAGGTCCTGCGGCTGGAGCGCGGCATCGTGCGCGACGCCCAGCAGCGCCGGACCGCCGGGGTCGGGCTCGCCCGGCCGGAGGCTGTGATCGCCGCCCTGGCGGCCTACGACGCGGTCCACCCCGACGCCCCGCTCGGCGAGGACCAGGTGGCGGCGGTGGTCGGGCTCACGACGGACGGGGCCGGCCTCAGCATCCTCTCGGCCCCGGCGGGGTACGGCAAGACCACCGCGCTCACGCCGGCCGTCGCCGCGTGGCAGGCCAGCGGCGTCCCGGTCTATGCGACCGCCGTGATGGGGGCACGGGCGGCCGCGCTGGGCACGGGCATCGGGCTCACCGACCCCACGCGGATCCGGACGCTGGCGGACCTCTGCGCGTCGTGGCAGCGGCCGCGCGACGCCGGCCAGGAGCGCCTGCCCCACGGCGGCGTCGTCCTGCTGGACGAAGCCGAGGTGGTCCCGCTCCAGGACCCCGACCACCACGCCGATTGGGACACCCTGCGCCGCGCCGTCGCCGCCGTGGGCGGCAAGCTCGTCGCCGTCGGTGACGACTGCCAGCTCGGGCCGATCGGCCCCCGGGCTCCGTCCGCGGAGCTGATGGCCGTGGCGCCGACCTACGAGCTGCGGGAGAACCGCCGCCAGGTGGTGGCGTGGGAGCGCGCGGCGCTCGCCCAGCTCCGGGCCGGCCAGGTGGCCGAGGCGGTCGCCGCCTACGATCGCGAGGGGCACATCGTCTATGCCGCAGGCGAGACCCGGCAGGCCAAGGCCGCGCTGCTCGCCCAGGCGGCTCAGGACTACCTCGCGGCCCGGGACCGGGGCGAGTCCGTCGCTCTCATGGTTGCGACTCACCGCGACCGCACGATCTTGAATACACACATCCGGGCCGCGCTGGTGGCAAGGGGTGTCGAGAGGGGCGGGGTGGCGGCCAAGAGCATGCGGGTCGGCGAGCTGGAGGTCGCGGTCGGCGACCAGCTCCAGGCCCTGCACAACGACCGGCGACTCGGGCTACGGAACTCCACCCTAGTCCAGGTGGAGGCGATCGACCCCATGCGTAGGACGGCCACCGTCCGCCGGCCCGACGGAGAGGCTGTCGTGCTGCCACGGCCCTACCTGGCGACGTGGATCGCCCACGGGTACGCGCAGACCGTGCACCGGGCACAGGGCGAGACGGTCGATACCCCCCTCCTGGTCGCGGACCGCGCGAGCCTCGACAGCCAGTTCGGCTACACGGCGCTCACCCGAGGCCGCCAGCCGGCGACGCTCTACTTCGCCGGCCCCCGGCCCATCGACCTCGAGCACCATCTGCCCGCGGCGGACGCGCCCAAGCCCGAGGCGCAGCGGGAGCAGATCATCGCCGGGCTCAGCCGCGACCGAAACAAGGAGCTGGCGAGCGAGCTGATCGCGCAGCTCGACCGGGGCGACCGGGCCGGGGCCGAGGCGACGCTCCGGGTCACCGTGGACGCCACCCAGGCCGTCGCCACCTGGCAGGCCGCGGTCCTCGCGACCGACGCCGCCATCGAGCGGGCCGGGGCGGCCCGTGCGACGGCGCAAGCCGCGGGTGGGGCCTCGGCCGCCTGGCAGCGGGCCCAGGCGGCCGAGGCCACCAAGGTCGCGGCGGCTCAGGCCCAGCAGCGGGTGGAGGCCCGGGTCCCACCCGAAGAGCGCGCCGAGGCTTGGCCAGCGCTCGAGGCCGCCCGGGATGCCGCCCGCCAGGAGCGGGAGCGCCAGGCTGCGACGGCCCGCCACCAGACCGAGGCCGACGCGGACGGGCCCGACCTGGCCTGGGTCGAGAACGCCATGGAGCGCCAGGCCCGCGACCGGGCCCACCAGCAGTCTCGCGGTCCCGTGCTCAAGCGGCGCCGCGGCGACTGAAGAGCCTTAGTAGGTACTGAGGCTTCCTGGCTGGGCCGTGCGGAGGCGGGGAGCGGAAGGGGAACCGAGGGGAGCGGTCGCGAAGCAGGGTGGGGAGCAGGGGGGCAGAGGCCACCCGCTCGGGCGCACGGTCAGCCGCCGAGGGTGATCCGCTGGAGGATGGTGTAGGCGAGGGCAATCAGGCTCCCGCTGCCCTGGACCCGATCCCGGCCGCGCACCGGCAGGTGGTCCAGCCCGGGGTGGCGCTTGGTGTCGGCATTGTCCGTCTCGGCGGTGGCCATCCGGTCGCGGGCCAGGCCGCCACCGGCGGGGGGCGTGCGAGTCGCGGCGGTCGTCGGCGCAGGGGCGCGTAGCAGGTCGTGCCCTGCGCAGTGGCGTGGTCGATCGCCGCGTGTTGGGTGTCGCCGCCAGCGACCAGAAACTCCCCCTGGCGCTGCCCGGTTCGCTACTCGACCTCGGCCAGGATTGGAGTGGTCTGGCCCTGGTCGCTGCCACGCTTGCCGACCTGGACCCCGACGATGACCCGTCCCCGGTCGGTGGGGGTCGCGAACTGCACGGCAACGGCGGGCCGGAGCCCGCCGTTGCCTATCTCCATCACCCGCGCGTCCAGGCAGGGGATCAGGTGATGGAGACGCGGATGGCCGTGTCGGCAGTGCCGCGGCACTGCTTGGTCGCCGTCACCGCGGACACCTAGGCCAAGGTCGCGTCCCGCCGGGCGAGGTCAAGACGTCCACCAAGAGCTCCCGCCCGGTGGTAGACTAGCGACCGCCACCGTCCCCATATCCTGGGGAAAGCAGGGGCTGATGTTGCCCAGTCGGCGTGGTGGGAGGGGTCATGGTCCGGTCGCAGGCAGCCTTCCATCGGGCGATCCGCACCCTGGCCTGGGTGGCGGTTTCCGCCGTCGTTCTGGCTGGCTGCGGCACAGCGGCCGCGGGCGGCAGCGCGGCCCACTTCCAGGGGACGGCTACCTTCGCCCTCCAGCCGGGTACGGCCCCCAACTGGATCCTCCCCTTTGAACCCCCGGCTTACGAATTCGCGCCCAACGAGTTCGAGTTCGCCAACCTGATGTGGCCGTCCCTGTACCGGTTCGGTCTCCACAACCAACTCGGGGTCAATTACGGCGTGAGCATGGCGCGGCCGCCAATCTTCTCCGACGGAGGGCGGACCGTCACCATCACCCTCCGCCACTACCGCTGGTCCGACGGGGCGCCGGTCACCAGCGCTGACGTCAAGTTCTGGATGCAGATCGTGCGTGCCGAGCGTGCCAACTGGGGATTCTACGTGCCCGGTGAATTCCCCGACAACGTCACCCGGATGGCATTCCCCAGCCGCTACACGTTCAGCCTCACCTTCAACCGCGCCTACAACCGCAACTGGCTGATCGGCAACGAGCTGTCGCTCATCTCTCCCATCCCCCAGCATGCTTGGGATCGGACCTCCGCCCACGCGCCGGTCGGCAATGACGCGGCAACGACAGCGGGAGCGCGCGCGGTCTACCAGTTCCTCAGCTACCAGTCCCAGCAGCTGTCGACCTATGGGAGCAATCCCCTCTGGCGGGTGGTGGACGGGCCCTTCGTGATCGACTCCTATGTACCGGTCACGGGGGAGGCGGTGCTGCGGGCCAATCCCAGCTACTCAGGCCCCGACCAGCCCCATGTGGCCTTCATCCGGGAGGTTCCCTTCACCAGCGACCAGGCCGAGTTCGACACCCTCCGCGCCGGCGGGCTCGACTATGGCTACCTGCCCTCCCAGGACCTTGCCCTGCGAACGTACTTCCGCAGCAAGGGGTACACCCTGGCCCCCTGGGTGAGCTGGTCCATTACCTACATTGACATCAACTTCCGCAACCCGCAGGTGGGGCCGATGTTCCGCCAGCTCTATGTGCGCCAGGCGATCCAGTCGCTGGTGGACCAGCCGGGGATCATCCGGCACATCCTGGCCGGCTACGGCTACCCGACCTACGGGCCGGTGCCGACCCAGCCCGTGAGCGCGCTGCTGAGCCGGGTCGAGCGTCACTGGATCTACCCCTACGACCCCGCCCACGCCCGCGCCCTGCTCGCCGCGCACGGGTGGGCGATCCACCAGGGCGGGACCACCACGTGCGCGAGGCCGGGCACCGGGCCGGGTGAGTGCGGAGCCGGGATCCGGGCCGGCGCCGGGCTCAGCTTCCAGCTTCGGTACGGGGGTGGCTTCATCTCCATGACCCAGGAGATGGAGGTCCTCAAGTCCGATATGAGCCAGGCCGGGATCCAGCTCGGAGTGCAGTCGGCTCCGGAATCCACGGTCTACGGCGACGTCGCACCCTGTCACCGTGCCACGGGCCAGAACTGCAGCTGGCAGATGCTGGACTACGGCACCCCCGGAGGATCCTGGATCTTCGGGGACTACCCGTCGGGCGAGCTGCTGTTCGCCACCGGCGCGGCCGCCAATGGCGGCGCCTACTCCAGCCCGGCTACGGACGCTGCAATCAACGCCACCCATCTGGAGAGCGGGCTTGCCCCCATGTACCGGTACGAAGCCAACGTGGCCAAGCAGCTGCCCGTGATCTGGTTCCCGACCGCGGACTACGCGCTGAGTGAGATCGCGCCCACTCTCCACGGGGTGATCCCGCAGAATCCGCTCCAGTTCGTGGACCCGCAAGACTGGTCGCTCAGCGGCTGAGGCCGTGGCCGTGCGACCATCGGTCGGCAAGGGTGGGACCGTGACAGGGATCACGCTGTTTGCGGGTTGCCGACCCGAGGTCGCAGCCGATGGCGGCGGGCGGATCCTGGCGGTCGGGCTAGGCGCGCGCGCCGCGGCCGGGGCTGGGGCCGAGATCGTCGAGCTGAGTGGGCGCACCCTTCCCGGCCTCGGGGACGCACATCTCCATCTCGGAGAGCTGGCCGCGCAGGACAGCAGCTGCCGCCTGGGCGGGGCTCGGTCCCTGGAAACGACGCTGGCCTTGGTCCGGCGGTGGTCCGACGCCCTGCCCAACGGGGCCTGGGTGCTGGGGGAGGGGTGGTCGGAGGACCGCTGGCGGGTGCCGGTGTGGCCGGAGCGACAAGCCCTCGATCGTGCGACGAGGGGACGACCTGCGCTGCTCGTGCGGCGCGACGGGCACGCGGCCTGGGTCAACTCGGCCGCGCTCGCCGCCGCCGGGATCGGGGCCGAGACCCCGAACCCGCCCGGTGGCCTGATCGACCGCGGCCCGGACGGCGCGCCCTCCGGGATCCTCCGCGAGCGGGCCATCGGCCTCGTTGCACGACTGACCCCCGAGCTGGACGGCCCCGCCCTCGACCGGGCGCTCGTCCTGGCCCTTCGGCGCCTCAGCCGGGTGGGGCTGACCACCGTGCATGCCATCGATGATGCCCGCATCTTCGCCGCCCTCCAGCGCCTGCGACAGCGGGGCCACCTGCCGCTGCGGGTCGGTTACATCATGCCGGCCGCGGACCTGGCCGTCGCCGCCCAGCTCCGAGTCGCAACCGGGTTCGGCGATCCCTGGCTCTGGCTCGTAGGAGTGAAGGGATTCCTCGACGGATCTCTGGGAAGCCAGACCGCGGAGATGCTGGATGGGTCCGGGGTCCAACGGCTCTCCTCGTCCGACCTGACGGCCTTGGTCGACGGGTGCCGGGCCGCCAATCTCAACGTCTGCCTCCACGCCATCGGCGACGCGGCGGTACGGAGGGCCCTCGATGCCCTCGCCCCGCACGCACACAGTGGTACGGGATGGCGTCCGCGTATCGAGCACGTCCAGTGTGTGGACCCGGCCGATGTCCACCGATTTCACGCCCTCGGCGTCATCGCCTCGATGCAGCCGCTCCACGCGGTGTCGGACCGCGGGCTGGCGGACCGGTACTGGGGGGATCGGGCGGCCCACGCCTACGCCTGGCAGCCGCTCTTGGCCGCCGGGGCGCGGCTCGCCTTCGGGTCCGATGCCCCGGTCGATGACCCCGCGCCGCTGCTGGGCATCGACGCGGCCACCAACTGGCGATGCCGCACCGGCTGGTACTCCGAGCTGGCGATCAGCAGGGGCGCGGCCCTCGCCGCCTACACCGCCGGCGTCGCCTTCGCCGGCGGCACGGAGCGGGACGCCGGCCGCCTGCGCCCGGGGTTCTGGTGTGACCTGACGGTGGTGGAGCGCGACCGGGTGATCGCCACGGTGGTGGCGGGGCGCGTTGTCTCCCGTGCGCCCCGGGGTTGAGCCAAGGTCCGTGTACGAGTAGGAAAGGGGGTTTCCACTTGATCGGAGCCGTCCGTCATTGTCTCGGTCACGGTGGCCAGATCCGGCGCAGCCCACGGGCATAGAGGCCGTAGACATAGGGCCCCCACTCGGTCCGGATGCTCCGTTCGATCTGCCCTCGCTGGCGGAGGAACCGCTCTGCCTGCGCCGCGGCGTCAGCCGGGCGCTCATCAGGCAAAAGTAGCGCACCTGGGCAGCGATGAGCGCCGCCGGCTCGGGTCCGGGCTGCCCCTGGTGCAGCCGCGCGATCGCCGTGTCCTTGTGCAGGACGACCCAGTCGTGAGCGCCCGCATCTGAGAGCCACTGGGCATCGGGAAGTTGCTGGGCCGCTGCCTCCCCGTAGACCTCGGTCATCGTGCGCAGGCGCCAACCAGCGGCTCGCAACAGAGCAGGAACCTGGAGACGCCCCAGGCTCCGGTCGAGGAAGAACTCAGGCGGCTGGTCGGGCGGCGATGGCGACACGGACCACGTCTTCGCACTCCTCGAGCGGAACCCCGAAGTCCACGGCGATCGCTTCCAGCCCGTCTCCCCCGCGGAACCGGTCCCCGATGTCCTCTACGCGCGCTCCGCCGTGCTCCAGCATCGGGCGGCCGAAGGCGCGCTTCATGTCCACCACGACGGTCGCGTGGTGGAAAGCAGGGAGGTGCAGAAGCCAGGGCCAATCCTCCGCGTCCCAGGTGACCCGAGAGAGGTACTGGTCCACGATCTCGGGGAACACGTTCTGGCCCGATCGCACCACGGTCAGGGAACGCACGACGTCGTCCCCCGCGTGCGCGGCGTAGTGGTAGAGCACCTCGCACCCGTCCGTGTAGAGGTGGCGGCTCGCCAGCGCATGCGGCACTCCGATCTCTCTTGCGAGCCGCCCCAGGGCCGGACGGATGCGCTGGAGCGGAACGCCCGCGAGCCGGAACGCCTGCAGCACGTACCCTTCCGCGAGCCCGATGACGGGAACCGCCCGCCCGGCCCCGGCGGCAGGGAGAGCCGACACCATAGAGGGCGCGACGGTCACCCGGCCCTCTCCACGCCGCCGTTCATAGCCGCGCGCCCAGCTATGGAAGGTCGACACGCCAACTCCGAGGTAGGTGGCCGCCTCCCGGATCGTCGCCAGTGGCGCCACCACGCGAGGGTCGTCGGGAGACAGGGCCCGAAGGCTCGGCTGAGTCATGACCGGCATCGTCCGGTCACGGTACACGCCGACGCAGGCGGCCGCGCATGCCCAGTACGCGGATGCCTGCCCCGACGTGGGCGGCCGCTCCAGCGGCGCCACTTTGTCAGGACCTAGCTCGAATCGGGCGTGCATAGCGGACCATCCAGGGGCCATAGTACATTTGTTCGCTGACGGCCGGCACGAACGGGGTCACCACCCCGTGTCCTCGCCGGCCCCGGTGGTCCTCGGCCCGGAAGGGGCAGGAGCCAGTGCCGGAGAGGTCACCGCCTGACCTACCACCGGGGGCGGCACCATCCGCCCATCAGCCGCTGGCGACGGGGCCGGTCGTGACGCCGGGCGGCGCGGCCCTGGCCTGGGCGCGCACTGACCGGGCTCAGCCGCCGGGGACGACTCCACCCAGGCCTCGTCGTGCTCAAGGGGGGCCTCCCGGCCGCACGTGCAGGGCGGTGGGGTCAAGGCGCCGCTGAGGCTCGTCCTCGCTCACGCTGAGCGACGTCTGGCACCACTGCTACGGATCTCTGAAAAGTGGGGTCTCCATCTCGTCACCGCGTGTCGGGCCCGAGTCCGAGATATCGTGCGTGGAGCAGTGGTCGACCGCAGCATCTGGTATCCGCCTTCTCCCAAGGGTACCAAGATCGAGACCCCACTCCCTGAAATTCCCCGCTGTGATCGCGGTGGGGGTCGGCCCCTACCGCGATCCCGAAAAGGCTGAAGCCACCGGCGACGTCTGCCGCCACTGCGTGGATCACCACGGGTCCGCCGCTGTGATGGGCGCCACGGGCACCGAGTCCCCGTCGCCGCGGTCGACACCGGCCGTGCGGGCGGAGACCGGTCCCTCGTCCCCACTCCCAGTTCCCCCCAGCCCGTCGGCGATCACCTTCCACTGCACGTCCTCGGCGGCGACCCACGCCGCCGCGTGGGCGCGGGCGCACACCTCGGCCCCACGACAACGGGCGAAGTCGGCGCGCCAGCGATTGCCCGCTTGCTCCGCCTGCCAGCAGGCGTGCAAGAGCGAACCTGTGATCGGCGGCGTCGGCTCACCGATAGGTTCGTGGTCGCCGGGTGACGTCCCGTGTACAAAGGCGCGGCGCAGGTCCGCCAGCTCGGCGGTGGTGCCGGTGTGGTGTGGCCAGCATGGCAGCAGGGGCTCGGCCAGGTGGGGCCAGTCACGGCGCCACTGGTGCAGCCACTCGGCCAGCTCGCGGTCAGCGGTGGCCATGGCGACGCCTCCACCCGCGACGGAGACTCTGGACCGCGAGGCGCGCATCGTCCGCCATCCCGTGCCAGGAGTCGCGCGCATCAGCCGCGACATCCTCCACGATCGCACCGTGGGAGGCGCGCTCGGGTGGCAACGGCTTCACGCGTCCCCAGCTGCGCGGCGCTCTGGCGGCGACGGTCGCGACGACCACCCTCACGGTCATGGCGTCATCGCTGCGGCACGCATCGTCTCACCGATCGCCGACACTTGCTCAAGCCGCCGCCGCGGCGGCAGGCGACCGCGCGGCCACACCCGCGACCACCCTCTGGCAACCCGCGACGACGGTGCGGGGACGCGGCCGTCTGGGTGGCGCGGACGGGTGACAAGTCGCCCCACACGCGACGGGAGTGCGGGCGCCGGCGCTGATGGCTCTACCCTCCCCACCAGCGCGCCAAGCGGGCACGGAGTGGCGGCCGCGAGGCGGGCCAGCCCCGGACCGTCTCGGGGTGGGCCGCCCTGTCGCGGTCCGGGTCCGCCGGCGTCAGCGGCCAGCTCGCCATCGTCCGGAAGGGCTCGATCGTCGGCGCGGGTGGCAAGCGGACCACCCGCCACCCCTCGCGACCGAGGAGGACCGCCGCGCCAGGGGGGAGCCGTGTTAGGTGGCTCGCGGTGATGTAGGGGGTCTCCATGAGCGTGTAGCTCTTCGAGCGGCCCCCCCGCGCCGCCGCGCCGTGGCCGGACGACTCGCTGACGCTCGGACGCCACGCGCTCCGTTCCCCGAGCGACGTCGAAATGTCGGTGAGGAAGGCCATGTCCCGTAGACCGGCGCCCACCTGCCGATACGCCGTGGTGTCCCAGATCGCGGCCGCCCCGGCGACGCCCCACCGCTCGGTCAACTGGGACCACGACTGCGCGGCCCACACCACGGTGATCCCGTGTCCGCGCGCCTGGCTCAGGAGCGACACCAGGCCCGGCAGGGGGCTGATGTTGGCGATCTCGTCCAGGACGATCAGGAGGGGCGGGTCGCAGCGGTGGTGGAGCGAGGCATCCGCCCGGTGTTCCGCGCGCTCCACCAGGGCGCTGACGAGCGCCACGGTGAGCGGTGCGCACTTCGAGACCGTGCCGGTGGCCCGATCGCACAGGTACAGGGTGTGGGCTGCGGCCAGGAACTTATCGAGGTCCAGCCCGTCGCCGGCGCCGGGCGTGCAGCCGTCGAGGACGGCGGGGTCCGTCACCACGGCCGCCAGGGCGGGGGACGCGGTGGCGATCACGCCCGCGCGGGTTTCCCCCGCGGCGCCCATCAGGGCGGCCGCTGCGGCCCCAAAGCCGGCCCGGCTCCCGTGGGCGGTCAGGACACGCTGCGGCTCCTGCAGGTCCTCGGCGCGGGCCCACTGGACGATGCGGTCCACCCCCGCCCCCTCCAGGGCGGCTGCGTGGAGCCAGAGCCCCACCACGTTGGTGGCGCCGCTCCGCCAGATCGGCTTGTCGCGCTGGCTCCCCAGCTCCACCGTGTCGACGAGCTGCTCGGCCCGATCGAGCGCGATCCCCGCGTCGGCGCAGCCGTCGAGGAGCGACCAGCGCACGCGAGGCAGGCCGCTGGCCCGGGCCAGCGGCCCACGCCAATCGAGGACGCTGACCGAGCCGAGACGGCTCCGGGCCGGCGCTGTGGCCCCGGCGAGGTCGAGGCGCGTCGAGGCCACGACCACCGGTCCCGGCCATTGGGCGGTCAAGATCAGCGGCACGAGCCACCCGAGAGTCTTGCCGGCGCCCGGTCCCGCGATCATGCCCGCCGTGGCCTCGATCAGGGTGGCCCCCCCAAGGCGCCGCGCCCCACCCCAGACCACGTCCTCCCACCAGCGCGCGTGCCGCGGCCGGCCGGTGGCGTCCCAGCGGGCCGCCGGGTCGAACCCGAGGAAGCAGCCGGCTCGCCAGCAGCCCGGCGGCGGCAGCCGGACGCCGGAGGGCGTGCGCTCGGCAACCGGCGCCGGCCCGATGAGGGACCGCGTCCCGCCCGGTCCCATGGGCCATCACGCCTCGTCCTGCGACTGCACGCGGGCCAGCCACTGGTCGAGCGACGGACCGGAGCCGCCGCCGGCATCAGCGGGCGAGGCCGCTCCGCCCCAGCCCGACACCGACCGGCGGCGGCGAACGACCCGGCGGAGACGCCGCCCCAGCGTGCCCAGCGCCAGCAGCGTCACCACGAGCGCGACGAGGGCGACGACCAGTAGCGGGCGCGACGGCGACCGGGCCGGGTTCCACAGCCAGGTGACGAGGTCCCCCCCACGCTGGCCGCGGATGGCGGCGCCGATCGCCACGCCGATCGCGCGGAGGGCGCCGCCGGGGGTCCGGCGGGGGTCCCCTCCCGCCACCCAGAGCACCCCGTCCCCAACGCCCCAGCCGAAGGCGATCACGCCGCCGACGGCGGTCCACCAGACCTCCTCCTGGCGCCGGGTCGGCGGCGGCTTCGGGTGGCGCGCCATCACCGCGCCGTCCGCTCGGCCATCGTCCGCGTCGCCTCGGCGTCGAGCCATGCCTGCAGGGCCGTCACCGCGATGAGGTGGCAGCGAGGACCGAGGATGACCGGTGTGATCCGGCCAGGCTGGAGCACCTGCGCGTAGAGCCACGCGCGCGACACCCCGATCGCCGCCGCCGCGTCCTCCGCCGCCAGCAGATGGCAGGCCGAGTCGCGGAGCCGGTCGGCTGGCAGGCGGCGGGACGTCACCGGGGGTCCTCCGTCCGCGCGGCCAGATACCTGGCCAGCTCGCGGGTCGGCACGAGGACCCGGCCCCGCATCCGGGCCACCCGCAGCTCGCCCGAGGCGATCGCCGGCCTCAACGTGTCCACCGACACCCCCAACTCGAACCCGGCATCGCGGAGCGACACCGCCAGCCGGGGGAGCGGCAGCGGGTCGCGCCGGGTGGACCGGCGCTCGGGCGGGCGGGTAGACTGGGGCATAGCTCGACGTGCCATCCGTAATCTCGTCGTAAGGGGGTGACTGACGGGCGTTCGGGTCAGGGCCCCGTGGCGTTCCAGCGCCACCTGGGGTCCGTTTTTTGGTGGGTGGGCTCGTCTCCTGACGTTGCCGTCTCGTCTGTTCTCGTTCTGTTCAGGAAAGGCAGAAGGCCTCGGACCCTCGCTACGTCTGACGTTACACCCTTCCCGAGAGTCCCTTTGGTCGCCGCGGCGAGAGTCAGCCCCGGCTTCCCTCTGCGCCGGCTCTTGAAAGCAGTGGGCATGGTGGCCCAGCTTGTTACCAGTTCGTGTGATCTCCGCCGGTTGAGCGAGCGTCGGTGACGTTGACCGCCACCGTTGACAGCTACCCGGGGCGGTCTGCTGCCTCAGCCTTGGACGCTATCCCTCATGTTCTGAACTCCGCGCGTCCCATCGCACCCATTTCAGATGGCCACGCCCAGGTCTGAAAGCCGGTGTTGGCAGTTCGACCCAAACGTTCCATGGAAAAGAGCCCTTCCCGACCCCCGGTTCTAGACGTCCTGAATTACCAGCAACGCGGGGCGTGAGGATACGCCGTTTCGATCGCACAGTGAAGTCCGCCGAGGGCGTCACAGTCAGTTCGCGCACGGCAGCAGGCCACGACCCAATTGGGCCAAACCTTCTCGAAAAGCGATGTGTGCTAGGTTGAATTCATGAACGGTCGGGACGGAAGGAGTTCGTTTCTCGAGGACGGTGTGGAAGTCGTCAACGACTACATCTCGCGCCTAGTCGGGCACGACCACCCAACTCTTACCCCGAAGGAAACTGCCACCGTGCTCGGCCTGGGCCTCTCGCAAACGTACGTCGCGATGGAGCGGGGTCAGATTCCCAGCTTCAACCTCGGAACTCGGCGCGTCCCCCGATACGAGCTTGCATTCCTTCTCGCTCACGGGTCCTTGCCGCCAGCGCCGACCTCGCCTGCGTCGCCGGGTGACGTGACCCTGGTCGCCTGACCCGGCCACAAGTCCGCGACGGCTTTCGTCGCGAAGGTCGCTCCGGCACGCGTTGACCGGACGTACCGGTCGACCATCCGGCTCTGAGACCAGCCCATCGTAACCGTCAAGTCGCGGATAGTCACACCGGCGGCGGCGGCCAGGGTCCCGAATGAGTGGCGCAGGTCATGAAACCGCATCTCGGAGGCAAGGCCGGCCTGATCCCGAACCTTGCGCCAGGCTCGCCGGAGATTGGACGCGTCGAGCGGATAGCCGGACGGGCTCGTGAACACGAAGTCGTCCCGGCTAGCGTAGCCCAACGTGGCAGCCTCGGCCTGCTGTTCGTGCAGGAGGGCGAGGGCGGGGACGGGCAGGTGTACCGACCGAATCGCCTTCTGGCCGGTCTTCAGCTCCACCACAACCAACCCGCCCCAAGCCTCGAGGTGCTCCCGTGGATGCTCGCGGACGTACCGCTCGACGCCGCTCTTCGTCCACCGCTGGATCTGCCGCTCGATCCGCATCACCCCGGCGTCCCAGTCGACATCACGCCACCGCAGCCCGAGCAGCTCGCCCTGTCGGATGCCAAGCAAGAGGTCCAAGTACAGCAGCCGGCGGTAGTACGACGCCTCGGCGGCCTGGACAAACTCCGCCAGCATCTGCGGCGTCTCGATGACGGGCGTCTGCCGGCTCGGGGTCTTGATCGGGTACGCCGCGGCCACCGGATTGTAATCGGCCAGCCGCTGCTTGATCGCATCGTTGTAGGCGGTCCGGAGCACGTCGCGTACCATCCGTCGGCTCCCCGCAGCCAGCGTGCCGACGGGCGGCGCCAGCCGGTGAAGGAGTCCGTTGATATCCTGCGCCGTCACATCCGTCATCGCCATCGCGCGCAGCGTCGAGGGCACCTTGGCCACGCAGTCCCGGTATCGCAGCCACGTCCGGGGCTTCAGGCCAGCTTCCTTCCCTTGTAGCCACCCGTCCAGGAACGGTCCGAGCAGTTGGGGCCCGCCCGGTCCCCACCGACGGTACCGGGCGCGCAGGGCATCGAGTTTGGCCGTCGCTTCGGCTTGAGTCTTCGCGTAGACGATCGGACGTTTCGGAGGTGCCTCCGGGCGAGTCAGATCACGGATCGGCGGCAGGCGCCCGGCCCAGAGCATCCGACTGCCACGCCGCACTCGGTAGACGCTGCCACGGCCCCATTCGGGCTTCGCCGTTCGCGCCACTCGCCGCCTCCGATCCCACCGCTGGATGTCGCGGTGAGTCTACAGCTTTCCGGGATCCAATTGCCACAACTTTGCCACATTCCTGCGAATGTCATTCGGTGGCCACCGAAGCGGTGTAGCGATGAATCGGCTTGACTGCTGGGGTTTATGTGGAGCCGACGAGGGGACTCGAACCCCTGACCTGCGGTTTACGAAACCGCTGCTCTACCAACTGAGCTACATCGGCGGGCGCCGCTTCACGTCTGACCTCTCATCGCCGAGGATACCGGGGCCATGGGCCCAAGGGCAAACCGTCGACACGACCCAGCCGCTCGGCCGGTGCACTCGGAGCAGGACGCGGCGCCCGTCCCGGTCGGCCGCCTCCGGCCGGTCGCTGGATGGGCCGCCACATGGACCGTGCTCCGGCAGGGGCCTGGCCGAGGTGGGATCGCATTCACACGCTCTGCGGCCGGCGCCTGTCCGTCCATCTGGGTTCCTCCCGACCTCGGCCCGCCATGGAGCGCTCAGCTGGTCGACCGCGACGTCGGGTTTGGGCGCTGCGCACGTGGGTGGGGAGTCCGCTCCGCGCCGCCCGCCGCCGGGCCTGCCGCGCGCGTGCCGGCGCCCGACACGGTCGCCGGCGGCGGCGCCGGTCAGGGCACCCCACCTCGGGGTGAGCGGGCGCCTCGATGGTTGAGGCTTCCTGCATGCCGACGCTCCACCTCCTGCACCGGCGCCACCCGGTCCGCTCGAGGTCAACGAGGATCGGCCGGCTGGCATCGGCTGCCTCAGCTCTCACGGCGTCGCTGAGCGCACTCGCACTCTCCGCACTGTCCGGTTCGGCGCTCCTCGCGACCGCCCGGGTGACACGCCCCGAGGTCGCGGTCGGGCGGTATCCCTCGGGGATCTCGGGACAGAATCCCATCGGCAGCATCGCGGATGGATCAGCCGACAGGGTGCGGTCCGTCGGCGCCGGCACCGCACCGGCCGCACGTGTGCTGCGGCCCGCACCCGCGGACATCAGACCAGTCCGACCACGGGAGCGGTTGGCCTGGATCCGGAGTTTCCGACCCTCGACCCCGCACCCGGATATGCGACGGCGCCCACCACGGCTGAGCGTCAGGATCGGCCCCCACTCCTGGACCTGCACGGACCCGACCCCGGCCGGGTGCCGATGGCCCACTGCCCCTCGCCATCAGACAGCATTCGTCCGCCATCGCGGTCGGCCCGCAGACCGACTCCGTGGACGTCGCCGAGGACGGTGCCAGCACGCTGCCAGTGGCCGACGCCACGACCTGGGCCGCCGCCGAAATCCCAGGGTGCGGGCGCAGGCTCACGACGGGCGCGGTCGACAATATATCGGGTGGGCGGGGCGTGGATGCCGACACCGACAGCCGCGACCTCGCTGCCGAGCTCCCCAACGACATCTCGGTACTCAACGGGAAGAGCGGCACCGCATCGGCGCCCAGCCGCTGTGGCCGGAAGCCAGTTCGTGTGCTGCCGGGTCGCGGAGCCCGGGGACTCTCCGTCGACGAGCCCACCGACACCCTCCACGTCCCCGCCACCGCCTCCGATCCTGTGAGTCTGATCGACCGCCATAGCTGCGACCGCTCCGCCCCCAGGGGCGGCGGTCAGGGGACGGTGACTGCGCTCGTCGGCACCAGCCGCCTCCAGCTGGCCGTGGTAGAGCCGACCAACACCATTGACGCCACCAACGCTCATGCGGACCCGGTCATCAGGCTCGACGGGCGGACCTGGGCCACGGGCGGCCACGCCGGCGCTTGACCCCCACCGGCCGCCGGGCTCGCCCACGGACGAGACGTGCGCTCGAGCCGCCGTGATCGACGGGTTGGCGCCGGGTCACGCTGGGGTGGGGGGGCCCACGACACGGCCCGACGTGGTCGACGGCGGCCACCGCAGGGGCCAGGCCGGCCCCACCGGGCTCGCCCGTCGAGGGCCACTTATCAACGACACCCGCGACAGCGCGATGAACCCCGCAGTGTCGATGCGGCTCACCCTGGCGAGGTGGAGCCACACCGGCGA
>DATKRN010000053.1:0-16411 GCA_035532155.1 Verrucomicrobiia bacterium
TCGTGCCGATCCTGCTCATCTACCGCCGCTACTACGGCCTTCGCATGGCGGCCTTCATCTTCGCCAGCTTCTATCTGACCATGACCCTGGCGGGCTACGTCGTGGAGCTTGTCTTCGGCAGCCTCGGATTGGTGCCCACGATCCGCGGCGCCCAGGTGCTGGCCCCCTCGATCTCGCTCGACTACACCACCTGGCTGAATGTGATCTTCATCGCGCTCGCCGCCGTCCTGCTGGTCCGCTTCCTGCGCACCGGGGGGGTCGGGATGCTGGCCATGATGGGCGGGACGCCGGACGGGATGGCCGCGATGGGGGCGACCCACGGCTCTGGAGTCAGCTCGGGCCATGGCCACCCCCGACCGGCCGGGCGCCGGGACGAACGAGGGCATCGGACGGAGCGATGATCGCGGGCAAGGAGCTGGGGCGGGACGATCGCGTGGGGTCTTCGATGAGGATGGCGGTGGCTGAACCGGGCCCCGACCCGATCGGCCTGGCGGGCAAGGATAGCGACCGCTTCCGGGTAGCTCCCCACCCATCGACGGAGGGTGGCACCGGTCGTTGTCGATGAGCGCCTCCGATCGGCCGTGGCTCCGGCCCCGACGCCGGCAGCCCGCGGCGAGCGCCCATCGGCCGGTATCCCAGCGCGGCCTAGTGTTCGGTCCCACCACGGCGGCATCCCCGCGAATGGCCTGGCGGAGTCGGCCCGCGGTCAGGCTCGGCCCCTCGAGCGCAGCCGCCCGGGGTGGTGCTGGTGCGCGCGGATCTCCGTCCGCAGGCGATCCACCATCACCGGCCCGCGCAGGGCGGGGCGAGGCTGCGCCACCGGTCCTTCTCGTCAGACCGCCTGGGCCAGGTCGTGGGCTGCGGCGGAGACGGCGGCGAGGGCGGCGGCAGCTGGCGCGTCCTGGCTCGGGACCGGAAGGCGGGTGGGATGGGCCGCAAGACGTGAGATTGTTGACAATCCTCCTGCTGACCGCTATTCTCCGCGCCATGGGTCGCGGCGGGATGACTCGGGACGGGCCGAGCGGGAGGGCCGGCACCGTGCCACACGGGTGGATCCGTGGTCGCGTTCGGGCGGGATTGGGAGCTCTGCTGGCGATCTCCCTATCCCTCCTGGTCGTCGGCTGGGGGGCGGGAGCTCGCATCCGGCCCGCGGCGGGAGGTGGCACCGCGACGTTCGCCCTCCAGCCGGGGGCGCCTCCCTCGTACATCTTCCCGCTGTTTCCCTCCTCCGACTTCAGCCAGAACGAGAATGAGCAGTTCGAGTGGCTGATGTGGCGGCCCCTGTACTGGTTCGGCGAAGGCGGTCGGGCCAAGTTCAACCCCAGTCTTAGCCTTGCCGCGCCGCCCGTCTACTCCGATGGTGGACGCACGGTCACGATAACCCTCAAGTCGTACCGCTGGTCGGACGGGCGACCGGTCACTGCCCGCGACGTTGAGTTCTGGATCAATCTGGTGCGGGCCAACCGGTCGCAGTGGGCGGCCTACGTACCCGGCGCCTTTCCCGACAACCTGGTGGCAGTGCGGGCACCCACTCCCCGCCGACTGGTGCTCTCGTTCGATCGGGCCTACGGTCGCACCTGGCTGCTGTACAACGAACTGAGCCAGCTGTTCCCGATCCCGCAGCACGCTTGGGACAGAACCTCGGTCGATGGGCCGGTCGGAAACGCCGATCGCAGTGCGGCAGGGGCCCGTCGAGTCTACCGCTTCCTGAACGGACAGTCGCTCGCCCTCGACACGTACGCCAGCAACCCTCTCTGGCAGGTCGTCGACGGACCATGGCGTCTCGCCGCCTACGCTCCGAGCACGGGACGGACGGTGCTGGCTCCCAATCCGCGCTATTCCGGACCGGTTCGGCCCCACTTGGCCCGGTTCGTCGAGGTGCCGTTCACCTCGTCGTCGGCGGAGTTCGACGCCCTGCGGGCGGGCGAACTCGACTACGGCTATCTGCCCATCGGCGACCTGAACGCCGCCGCCAGCCTGGAGCGAAGTGGCTACCGGCTCGCAGCGTGGCACGCCTATGACTGGAACGCCATCCTGCTGCAGTTCCAGAACGGCGTGCGTGGTGCGATCCTCCGCCAACTCTACATCCGCCAGGCCCTCACCCGAGCGATCCCGATGCACGAGATCGTACGCCGCATCCTCCATGGCTACGGCTCGTACTTCGCCGGCCCGGTTCCGCCGAGCGGTCCCTTCTCCACCGCCTACGAGCGCGCTGGTCCGTATCCCACCAGCCTGGCGAAGGCAGCCGGACTGCTCGCTGACCACGGATGGGCGATCCACCGCGACGGCGTCGACCGCTGCGTCCGGCCGGGGATCGGTCCGGGGCGTTGCGGCGCAGGCATCCCCCGGGCCGCTCCCCTCCAGTTCCGCTTCCTCGTGATGGCGGGGTCGCTCACGGTCTCGGCCATGGCCCAGACGGTCCAATCGAACCTGGACCGGATCGGGTTCGCACTCACCATCCACCTGGCCCCGGCCAACGTCTGGGACAGTCAGGAGAGTGGGTGCACCGGGCTCCGGCACTGTGCCTGGGACCTCGCGCTGGAGTCCTTCTACTGGGCCTACGCGCCCGACTACTACCCTACCGGGGGCGAGTTCTTCGAAACCGGAGCGCCCAGCAACAACCAGAACCTCAACGACCCCGTCCTGGATCGTCTTATCACCGCCACCCACCTCTCATCGTCACCCACCGCGCTCTACGCCTACGAGGACTACGTCGCCCGGACACAGCCGATGATCTTCATGCCCGTCGGCGACTATCAGCTCTCTCTGATCAGGCGCAGTCTGACGGGCGCGCTTCCCCAGGACCCACTGCTCAACCTGTATCCGGAGGCCTGGCGGCTCGGGCGCGGGTAGATGAACCGGGTTCGATGGGGGCGGGCCGGCGCGCCGGCCGCTGCGGTCGAGCGGCGCGGGGGACGCTGGCCCGCGGTGGCAGCGGACCCGGGGTGACCGCCGCCGACCTGCCCGCAGGCCGACCCGTGAGTCGCGCGATCGACTCCTGCATGTGGGCGCTGAGGAGGCGGACCGCCTTGGGCCCCTGATGGGCCCGGAGGGCCACCGCGATCGCCTCGTGCTCGGCCACCACATCGTGGTGGCGCGGATAGAACGCCTCCAGGCGATGCAGGCACAGCCGGGTCTCAGCCAGCACGGTCTGGAAACTTCGGCTCAGGCGCCGGCTCCCGACGGTGGCGACCAGCGACTCGTGGAACTCGAGATCCGCCTCCACCACCCTGACCCAGCTGCCGGCCCCTACGGCGCGGCGCAGGTGCCCCAGCGAGGCCTCGACCGAGGTGAGCGCGTTGGGGCCGTCGGAGGTGGCGAGCCGGCCGGCGGCGTCGCATTCGACCAGCTCGCGCATCAGGTAGACATCGGCCACGTCGTCGTCGTCGAGCGCCGGCACGAACACGCCCCGGTGGCGCTCACCGCGCAGGAGGCCCTCTTGGATCAAGCGTTGGAGGGCCTCGCGGATCGGCCCGCGGCTCACGCCCAGGCGCTCGGCCAGGGCAATCTCAGCAAGCTGCATCCCGGCCGGAAGTGACCCGTCCACGATGGCGGCGCGGATGCGGGCCGCCACCAGGCTCGGAGTGCTGTCACGCGACAGCGGGGTGAGCTTGGCCATCGCCCGCCCGGGCCAATCAGGCGGAGGGGCCGAACCCTTGTGGGTGATCATGGAGCTGATCCTGTGTGGTCCGCCCGCATTATGGGAGGTGGGCGTGGCGGGGCGAGGTGGGGGAGCGTCCGCGGCTCCGGCGGCCCCGAAGCGCCCCTGGGTCCGCCGCCCCTGCGGGAGCCCACCGGATCGAGCCGCAGCCGCCGCCCGCGAGCGTTCACGGCTCAGAACCCCGCGGCGGGGCGAATGGTCGTCAGCGGGCTCGACGAGAGTGAGTTGAGGAAGCCCCCGGGGGACTCCTGCGGTGCGCGCCAGCGGCGGCTCCACCCCTCGATCACGTCCAGGTACTGAAGCACGATGTAGGGTCGGGCGTTGTAGACGACCCTCTGCATCGCATACACCAACCGAATCCGCTCGGCCTGGCTCACCGCCACCGACTGCCGAGCGAACAGGTGGTCGTAGGCGTGGTTGCAGTAGCCGGAGTCACTGTTGTTGTAGTACTGGCCACAGGTGACCACGCTGAGGATGTAGCTGGGGTCGATGTAGGCGTCCCAGCCCCACATCGCCAGATCGAACTTGCGATAGTGATCGGCATAGATGTCGTTGTTGAGCGTGCTGTCATCGACCGTCTGTACCTTGATTTGCACACCGATCTTGGCAAAGTCGGTGGCCATGATCTCGGCACTGCGAAGCCCCTCGCCGCCGTTGTCAGGCGATAGGAGCAGAGTGTAGGCCATGGGGTGACCGTCGGCGACCCGGATGCCGCCGGCGCCGCGGCGGTAGCCGGCCCGATCCAGAAGCCGGTTGGCGGCGCCGAGGTCGTACGGGAGGGGCCGGATGGCCGGGTTGGACCACATTCCCGTAGCGGGGGGGACGATGGACGCCCCCGGCACGGCGTACCCCAGGAAGGCGATGCGATCCATCGTCGTGCGGTCGGTGGCGTACTCGAACGCCTTCCGGACCATCGGATTGAGCAACTCCCGGTGGTTTGTCAGCCTGGGATTGGTGTTGATGATCAAGTCATTGAAGGCGACCGCTGGCCGAATGGCGATCCGGAACCCATGGCGCCGGAGTGGACGAACGTCAGTGGGGGGCAAGTTGGGATTGCCCGTGGCGGCGTCGATCTCGCCGGCTTCCAGGGCGGCGACCATTGCGTCGTCGTTGCTGAAGAACTCGATGCCGAAACCTGGAATGTGGGCGGGGGCCCCGAAGTAGTCCCGATTGCGGGCAAAGAGGGCCACCTGGCCGCTCACGTACTTGACGAAGGTGAATGGGCCGCCGGAGACGATCGGGTGGCCGGCGGTGGGGGCGTTGGCCACCCGGATCAGCCGCTTGGCCGGGTACCGAGACCAAACGTGCTCGGGAAGAATCGGGATCTGCTCCAGGCTGCTCAGCGCGTCCGCTACCGGCTGGCGGTAGGTGATGACCAGTGTGTTGGCACTGGGGGCCCGCACGGTGGCGATCCCTGCGATGGCACTGGACCACGCCGCCGCCGCTCCGTTCTGGTCCTTCACCATCGTCCCGATGGTCCAGGCAGCGTCGCGGGCAGTGAGGGGCTGGCCGTCGGACCAGCGTGCGTGCGGGCGGGTGGTGAGGGTGAGGATCCGTCCAGCCTGGCTCAGTCGCCAGTGGGAGGCGAAGTCCGGCTCCAGCTTGACGGTCGCGAGATCGTACTGCACCAGCTTGGGATAGATGTCGGTGAAGATGTCGAAGCTGAGGGTATCCTGGGTGACCCAGGGGTCGAGGGACTGGATCGATCCGATGGTGCCGACGCGGAGGAGTGGGATCGGGCGGGCCGCGGTCAGCCGGGCCGTGGCCCCGGCGCTTCCGCAGCCGGCGGCTATCACGGCGAGGAGCAGCCAGAGAAGCCGTCGTGGTGCGAGCGGGCGAATCGCGGACCTCGTCGTCGGTCTCGGTGTCGTCATCGGCTCCTCCTTCAGGAAACGGTAGTGGCCACCAGTAGGCAGGCGGCGCTATGCTCGGGTCGGTCCGGTGATCCGGTTGGCAGCAGCTGGGGCTCATCGTTGGCGCAGACGGCGACCACGCGTGGACAGCGGGTTCGGAAACGGCAGCCGGAGGGGATGGCAGAGGGGTCGGGCACCTCGCCGGCGAGGACCTGTGGGGGGGTGCCGGAGAGGCTGCCGTGGCGTGGCACCACCGACACCAGCGCCGCCGTGTACGGGTGTTGAGGGTGGTCGATGACGGCGCGGGCCGGCCCCTGTTCGACGATCCGGCCCAGGTACATCACGGCGATGCGGTCTGCGTAATGGGCCGCGGTGGAGAGGTCGTGGGTGATCATGAGGATGCCCATTCGTGCGTCCTGCCGGAGGTGGCTGAACACGTCCAGCACCCCCGCCCGCGCTGACACGTCCAACATGCTGACCGGCTCGTCGGCCACGAGGATCTCCGGGTCCAACATCAGGGCGGCGGCGATCGCCACCCGCTGCCGCTGTCCTCCAGAGAGCTCATGCGGGTGTCGGTCGACATAGAGCTCGGGTGGGTCTAGCCCCACCCGGGTCAGCGCCTCGCCGACTCGCCGCCGGCGTTCCGCCCGGCCGATGTCGGGGCGATGGATCCGGAGCGGCTCCTCGACCAGCGATCGCACCCGCCAGCGTGGGTCGAGCGACTCGTAGGGGTCCTGAAAGACCGCTTGGATTCGACGCCGGGTCTGCCGCTGGTCACGCCGCCGGGCGGCGACCAGGTCGACCCCGTCGAAGCGCACGCTGCCAGCGACCGGCGAGATGCCGCCGAGGATCGCCTGGGCGACCGAGGTCTTGCCTGAACCCGACTCCCCTACCAGCGCCAGCAGCTCTCCGGCCGCCACTCGTAGCGAAACGCCGTCGACCGCCCGCACCCAGCGTCGCGGACGTCGCAGGGCGGCGGCGACCAGGCCCCGTCGCACTGGAAAGCGGCAGGCGAGCCGCGAGACCGTGAGAAGGTCGGACCCATGTGCCCGCCGCCCCCTGCCGGCGCTGGCCAGCCCGCGGACCGTGGCTGGCTGGGCACCGGCGTTGTGACAGGCGGTGCGGTGGCCGTCGGCGTCACTGACTAGATCAGGCGCCCGTGTTGCGCAGGCTGAGTCGGCCACGTCGCAGCGGGGCTGGAACGGGCAGCCTCGGAGGAGGCGATCGAGGCGAGGCGGCGTACCGACGATCGAGCGGACCGGCCCCCTGTCGGCGAGGTCGGGCGAGGCGGCAAACAGCATCCGCGTATATGGGTGGCGGGGGTGCTCCACCATCTCGGTGACTGAGCCCGATTCGACGATCTGGCCCGCGTACATAACCGCCATCTCGTCACAGCTCTGGGCGACCACCGGGAGGTCGTGGCTGACGAGCAGGAGGGCCAGCTCCAGCTTGGCGGTGAGCCCGATCAGCAGACTGAGCACCTGGGCCTGGACCATCACATCGAGGGCGGTGGTCGGTTCATCTGCGAGCAGCACCCGGGGGCGGCAGGCCAGCGCCATCGCCAGGGTCACCCGCTGGCGCATGCCTCCCGACAGCTCATGAGGGAATCTGGTCGCGACATCGGCGCTGAGTCCAACCAGCTCGAGCAGCTCCAGCGCCCGCCCGCGAGCTCGGCGGCCGTGGTCGGTGCCGTGCGCCTCCATCGGCTCGACGATCTGCCAGCCGACTGACTTGACCGGGTTCAGGGAGTTCATCGCGCCCTGAAACACCATCGCGATGTCGGTCCAGCGCGTGCGCCTCAGCCGACGTTCCCCGCCGGCGAGGAGATCCTCGCCGTCGAGCAAGACCTTTCCCGCGACGGTGGCGGACGAGGGCAGCAGCCCCAATATGGCCAGGATCGCTGTGGTCTTGCCGGACCCCGACTCTCCCACCAGACCGAGCCGCCGGCCCGACTCCAGGGTGGCGGACACTCCTCGGACCGCGTGGAGCTCGCCCCCGGGGACGTCGAACCACACGTGGAGGTCTACAAGCTCCAGGCGGCTCACTCGGCCTCCGAACCCCGTCCCGCCAGGGCTCGCAGCCGCCACTGGCGGGTCGCTAGGTGAGACACGCGCAACCGCGGGTTCAGCGCGTCCTCCAGCGCCTGCCCGACCAGATAGCAGCCCACGATCACGAGCGCAATGCAGACACCGGCGGGAATCACTGCCCACCATGCACCGTAGGTGACGGCGGTGCGCAGGTTTGCGTGCTCCAGGATGATCCCCCAACTCACGGCGTTGGGATCGCCAAGCCCCAGAAAGTCCAGCGCGGTCTCGTCGAAGATGGCGATGGCCATGGTCAGGATGGTATTGGCGATCAGCAGCGGCCCAACCTGGGGAAGGATGTGCTTGACCAGGACCCTTAGATGTCCGGCACCCATGACCCGGGCTCGGCGTACGTAGACCCGCTCACGGAGGCTCTTCACCTGGGATCTGATGATGCGAGCGGTGCTGGTCCAGAGCAGGAGACCGATGACCAACACCACATGGGGCAGGCTCGGGCCCCAGAGGGCGGCGACCACGATCATGAGGACCACGTCTGGGATGACCAGGAAATAGTCGGTTACCCGCATCAACAGGGTGTCCACCGCGCCCCCGAAGTAGCCGGAGAGGACGCCCACGGTCCCGCCGACGCCGATCGCCACCAGGGTGGCGGCGGCGCCTACGATCAGCGAGATCCGGCTCCCGACGAGGAGCAGGCTGAGCATGTCGATGCCGCCATCGTCCAGTCCCAGCCAGTGGCGGGACGAGGGTGGACCGTAGACGGGACCGGTGGCATGACCGGTCGCGTAGGGGGCGGCCCAGGGCGCGATCGCGGCGATCGTCACGAAGGCGGCCAGGATCAGGGCTCCGACTGTCATCGCCGGCCGCCGCTGCAAGGTCCGCGCCGCCGCCTCCAAGCGGGAGCGTGCCCGGGCGTGCAGCCGAGGCGCCGGTTCCTCCATCACCTGGCCACGCGAGGATCGAGCTTGAAGTAGACGAGGTCAGCGACCGTGTTGAAGAACACGACCGAGATGGTGAGGACCAGAAAGATCCCCTGGAGCATTGGGTAGTCACGCTCGAGGACCGCATTGTACAGTGCAGTCCCGATTCCTGGCCACGAGAAGACCACCTCCACCAGAATGGCGCCGGCCACAACATAGCCGAGCGAGAGCGTGACCAGGGTGGTGATTGGAAGCATCGCGTTTCGGAGGGCGTGAGAGCGGACGATTCGCAGCGGGGAAAGCCCCTTGGCCCGCGCCGTCAGCACGTAGTCCTCGCCCAGGGTGTCGAGGAGGGCGGAGCGCACGATCAGCACGTTGCCGCCATAGAGGGTGAGGACCAGGGTCAGGATGGGTAGAATGGCGTGGCGCAGGTAGTCGACCATCGACTGCCAGAGGGAGGGTTGCTGGAGCTGAAAGGGGTTGCTCATCCCGGCAGTGGGAAGCGCCCCCGCAAAGAAGATGAGGAGGGTGAGGGCGATCCATTGGGTCGGAAAGGCGTAGAGCACTATCGCGACATTGGTGCTGATGTGATCCAGCCAGCTGCCGCGGCGGCATGCTGAGAGCAGCCCGGCGACGATCCCGACAACCAGGGACAGGACCGTCGCGATGGCGACGACCGGGATGGTGTTGGCCAGGTCACCTCCCAGGTTGGCGGTCACGGGTTGCTGGTTGATGAAGGAGACGCCCAGGTTGCCATGGGCCAGCTGCCCGAGGTAGATGAAGAACTGCTCCCACTTGGGCCGATCCAGGCCGAATTCGACGACCAGGAGGTGTCGCAACTGGGCTGTGGCACCGGGGACGTGGGCGAGGTTGGTGACGGCGCTACCGGGCAGGACGCGGAACAGGAAGAAGTTGATGGTGGCGGCGGCTAGGACGGTGGCGACCGCGAAGCCGACGCGCTTCACCACATAGTCGGCGCCGCGCACCGCTAGCTGACCGGCAGGGACCCGCCCGCCTTGGGTGGTCGCCCAGGCCAGGGGTCTCCGGTGGGCGGATTCGCCAGCACCGCTGCGATCGCGTCGGAGAGGAGGGCGGCGGCGTGCTCCAGCACCGATAGCGGTGTCACCAGCGACGGCTGGACATTGAGCGAGGTGGTGCTGGGGTCGGTGAGCAGCCCTCGCTCCAGACAGGCCCGCGCCACCGCGTCCTGAAAGGCTGGGGTGCGCGACTTGGAGGCGCGATCGGCGACGAATTCGACCGCGATGAGTGCGCCCTTGACTCGAACGTCGCCGATCGCCTGGTGCCGCTCACCAAGCCGACCGAATGCGTTTCGGGCCGTCACCTCCAGGGCGCGAACGTGCTCAAGCACACCGGGTCGCTCGAGCGCACTGATCGTCGCAAGGGCAGCGGCGCACCCCGCCGGCAGCCAACTCCAGGTGCTGCCGGTCGGCACGTCTTCAAAGCTGCCGAGGGCTCGCTCGCTGCCCAAGACCGCGCCGATCGGCATCACCCCTCCCCCCAGGGCCTTGCCCAGGCACAGGAGGTCCGGTTGCACGCCCCAGTGGTCGACGGCGAACATCCGGCCGGTCCGACCCATCCCCGTCTTGACTTCGTCGGCGCAGAGCAGCCAGTCGAACTCCCGGCAGAGGTCGGCGAGAGCGCGCCAGAAGGTCTCGGATGGAGCCAGGACCCCTCCGGATCCGATCACCGGCTCGATCACGACGCCGGCGACGTCGGCTGGGTCGACGGCGTGGAAGAGGACGAAGTCGCGGAGATAGTCGATGGTCGCGTCACCGCTCCCGCCCACCCGGGGCTCGCCGAAGGGTGTCCGGTAGGGGTTGGGGTACGGCACGTGGACGAAGCCCGGGCTCAGGTGGCGGAGGCCCCGCCCAATCTCGGCTGCCTCAGCTCCCAGCGTGGCGGTGGTGGTTGACTCCCCGTGGTAGCCGCCGAAGAAGCCCACCACCAGCGGGCGTCCAGTGGCCCGGCGCATGCACTTCAGGGCGATCTCGACAGCCTCGGTGCCGTTGAGGGCGATGTCGACCCGGGTCAGCCCGGCAGGGCTCATGGCGATCAGCTTCTCGGCGAGGGGCGCAACCAGCTCCGACGTGATGAAGTGGGTGTCCTCGTTGCCGTAGAGACGGAGCGCGGCCACCGCCGCGTCGAGCAGGTCCGGGTGTCCGGCACCGAGCGGGACGGACGCACTGCCGCTGACCATGTCGAGGTAGAGGTTGCCGTCGACGTCCTCGATCGTGTAGCCGGCCTTGCGAGCCATCACGAACGGCGCCACGTGCTCGCCCAGCCCTGGGTAGAGGACCCGGCGCTGGCGTTGCAGAAGGGCGCGACTGCGAGGTCCGGGCGGGATCCCCACCATGTCCGGAACCGGCCGAGCCGACCCTCCGCTGAAGCCCGCCGGCTCGGTCATGCCACGGCTGCGGTGGCAGCGAACCTGGGAACCCTGCGGCGCTGAGTGGGCTGCCCACCTGCTGGACTGGATGGCATGTCGCGCTCCCTCCCTCCCGACGCGGCTCTGCCGCTGCCGCGGGTCAGCCCCGGCATCGGCGGGGGTCCGCCGCCGGCGCCTCACGGCATGCTATCGAATGAATGTCGGATTGTCAACAATACAGCGAACGGAGCGCGTCCCCCGGCACCCCGCCCCGCTGCGGGACCGAGCGGCCCCCTTCGACTCCTCGGCATGAGCGCCACCGCGAAGGCGAGGGCGGTCCCGCCGGTTGCTCCCGTGGCGGTGCGTCGCCCGAGGAGGCCGCATCCGTCGCCCAGGCACTGGAGCGGAAGGGAAAGTTGTTGACAATCCTACATTCAACCCAGTATGGTAGCCCGGCCGTGCCTGACCACCCCCCGCGCCGGGCCCCCGGGCGTCTCCGACCTGAGCGGGGCGGCCGCCTGCTCGATCGTCCCGCTTCCCCCCGGCGGATGAGGCTCTGATCTTGCCGACGCCGTGCATCTCACGGGTGAGCGCGCGCGAGGTCCTCGATTGCCGCGGGCTGCCGACGGTGCAGGTTGACGTGCTCGTGGACGATCACCACCTCGGGCGCGCCGATGTGCCGTCGGGACGCTCGCGGGGCCGTCACGAGGCGTTCGAGCTCCGGGACGGTGGCTCACGCTTCGGCGGCTTTGGCGTTCGGTCGGCTGTCACTCACGTTCGTGACGTGCTGGGGCCAGCCTTGATTGGCACGGCCGTCTCCCCGCAGCGGGCGCTCGACCAGCGGCTCTGCGCGCTCGACGGGACTCCCGACAAGCACCGTCTCGGGGCCAACGCGCTCTGTGGGGTGTCCCTGGCGGCTGCCCGGGCGGCAGCGGCTGCTGCCGACCTTCCCCTCTATCGCTGGCTCTGTGCGGACGCCCACATCCTGCCCGTTCCGCAGGTGAACTTGATCAACGGCGGCCGCCATGCTCAAGGTGCGCTGGACTTCCAGGAGTTCATCGTCATGCCGGTCGGGGCCACCACGTTCATGGAGGCGATGACCATCGCCAGCGAAGTGAACCTGGCACTCGGAGACCTGATCCGCAGCCGTCATGGCGCCGCGGCCACCAACGTCGGCGACGAGGGTGGCTACGCTCCTCCGCTTCGCGACCCGCGCCAGGGGCTCGAGTTGCTCCACCACGCCGCCCGTGCCGCGGGCCATGCCGACGCAGTTGTCTACGGACTCGACTGCGCCGCCACGCACCTGTACGACTCGGCCACCGCGACCTATCGGGTCGGTGACAGGTCGCACACCCGAGAGCAGCTACTGGAGCTCTACCAATCCCTGATCACCGACTACAACGTGGCCTCGATCGAAGACCCGTTCCACGAGGACGACTTCGAGGCGTTCGCCGAGCTGACCCAATCGACGACGTCCCAGATCGTTGGGGACGACCTCTACGCCACCAACGTCAAGCGCCTGCGGGAGGGTATTCCCCAAGTGGCAGGAAACGCGCTGCTCTGGAAGGTCAACCAGGTGGGCACCCTCAGCGAGGCGCTCGACGCTGCCGCGATGGCGTTGCGCGGCGGACTCAGCCTGGTGGTGTCGGAGCGCTCCGGCGAGACTGAGGATCCCATCATCGCGGACCTCTCGGTGGCGCTGGGAGCCGGCCAGATCAAGACCGGGGCGCCGGTGCGCGGGGAGCGCACCGCCAAGTACAATCGCCTGCTCCTGATCGAGGAGCAACTCGGAAGCGCCGCCCTCTACGCCGGGGCCAGCTACCGGCGACCGAGCTGACCCCCACGTGACCGAACTGCAGCCATCGTGATCCGCAACGGACCGCTCCTGCTCGACCACGGGTGTTGGCCACTGCGGGCGGCCGCGCTCGCTATCGCCGAGGCTGGCTGGGCCGCCGCCGACGTCGACGCCGCTGCCCAACGGTCGCTGGAGCTCGATGGATCGACGCTGCGATGCCGCGACCGCACGTTCAGTCTCCCCAAGGTGGAGCGCATCTGGTTCCTCGGGGCTGGGAAGGCCAGTCTGGGTGTCGCCCGAGCGGTGGAGACCGTCCTGGGTCCGCGCCTTCACGGCGGCGTGGTGGTGGTGCCACGCGGACAGCGAGCGACCCTGAGCCGCATCCAGGTGCTGGAGTCGGACCATCCGCTTCCCTCCGAGGCGAGCGTGCGCGGGGCTGAGGCGCTGACCGCCATCGCAGATCGAGCCGGACCATCTGATCTGGTCGTGGCGAGCGTTACCGGTGGCAGCTCGTCACTGGTGTGCGCACCGCCGGCCGGGGTCGGCCTTACCGACTTGCGCCTCCTGTACCGGATCCTGCTGGCCTCGGGAGCGGACGTTGCCGAGGTCAACACGGTGCGTCGACAGGTCTGCACGATCAAGGGCGGCCGCCTTGCGACTCGCATCTTCCCGGCGCCCGTGATCAACCTGACGGTGTCGGACGTCGCCGACGACAATCCGGAGTTCATCACGGACCTCACTGTCCAGAACCATGCCCGCGCCGGCGACGCGATCGACGTCCTGCGGCGCCACGGACTTTGGGACGCGGTGCCGGCCTCGGTGCAGTTCCACCTCGGCGCCAGGGACGCAGCGGCGCTGCCAGACTTGCGCGCCAGCGACATCACCACAGCGATCGTCCTGACCGGCGCCACCGTTGTCGAGGAGATGAGCCGGGCGGCTGTAGCTGTTGGGTACGAGCCGGTGGTGCTGGGCAGCTCCTTGGAAGGGGAGAGCCGCGGGGTTGGCACTGCCCTGGCCAGCTTCGCTCTTGAGTCGTGGCGCCGCGATCGCCCGTTCGCGCCACCCTGCGCGATGATCGCCTGCGGGGGGGAGACGACGGTCAGTCTGGACCAGGAGGCGCCCTGGCAGGCCGGGGGCCCCAACCAGGAGCTGGCGGTGGCGCTGGCCGCCCGACTCCCGATGGAGGCGCCGATCGCCGCTCTGGCGGTGGACACGGACGGCCACGACGGAGGGACCGGGCTGGCGGGCGCGCTCGTCGACAGCCACACGGCGGGCCGGGCCCACGCGCAGTCCCTGGAGCTGACCCGAGCACTGCGCGACCACTGCACCACGGACCTGCTTCGAGCGCTAGGCGAGGGGGTGGAGACCGGAACCACCGGCACCAACGTCAATGACATGCTGGTGGTCCTGGTGGGGCGGCCGGCCAGGGATCTCGATCCGCGCGTCGATCGGCCGTGAGCGCCATCGAGGACGGCGCTCTGCAGGTGCGGCTCCGCCGGGGCCGCCGGCGACGTGCTGGGCGACGACCCACGTGCGTGGGGCTCGGTGGCGCATCCGACCGGCCCCGACGCGGCCCGGCCGCGGTCGCTGAGAGGACGACCCGGGGGAAGTGGAGTGCCCACGCGCAACGTCTTTGCCCACCCTTGTCGATGGCGTCGCCCTGATGCGAGCCTCCACGGTGGGCGGCGGGTCGTCGTGGGACGCGGTGGTCATCGGGGCCGGCCACAACGGCTTGGTGGCGGCTTTCACACTGGCTCGCGCTGGTCTCCGCACCCTAGTGCTGGAGCGACGTTCGATAGTGGGTGGCGCGTGCGTCACCGAGGAGTTTGCCCCCGGCTACTTCGCCTCCAGCGGGGCCTACGTCCTCAGCATGTTGCGGCCGGACGTCTGGCGCGAGTGCCGTCTGGTCGAGCGCGGGTTGCGCGTCGACTCCGCCGGTCCTACCTGCAATCTTGGCACCGACGGTACCGCGCTCTGGCTCTACGATGACCCGAGGCAGGCAGTCCGCGAGGTGGCGCGGCTCTCCCCGAATGATGCACGCAATCTCCCACGGTTCCAGGACGACCTTGCCCGCCTCGGACGGATGGTGACGCCGCTGATCGATCAGCCTCCTCCCGACCTCACGCTGGGCACCTGGCGAGAGCTGGGAGGAGCCGCTCGGCTCGCCCGCAGAATGCTCGCCGGCCGCCGCGACGTGCCGGATCTGCTGCACCTGCTCACCGCATCCGTGCAGCAGGTGCTCGACGAGCGATTCGAGTCACCCGCGCTCAAGGCCGCGCTAGGGTGGCACGCGGTCAATGACAGCACCCAGGGCCCGTCGTCGCCGGGCACTGGTTACGTCCTGCTCCACGACCACGCCGCCGCCGAAGCCGGAGGGGGCGTTCGCCAGTGGGGGTTCGTGCGCGGGGGGATGGGCCGGGTCACCGCGCTGCTGGCGGAGGCTGCCCGCGAGGCGGGGGCTGAGATTCGCACCGAGGCCCAGGTCGTGCGGATCGTGGTGGCGAAGGGTCGGGTCGTCGGGATCGAGCTCGACGACGGCAGCACGATCTCGGCTCATCTGGCGGTCTCCAACGCCGACCCACCGCACACGTTCCTGACCCTGCTCGGCCCCGAGGACCTGCCCCCGTCCTTCGTGGGGGCGATCCGTGCCTACCGCTGCGAAGGCACCAGCATCAAGATCAACTGTGCGCTCGGTGCGCTGCCGCAGGTGGTGGGCTTCGAGGGCCAGGGGGTGCAGCCGATCCACCGCGGTGTCGTCGAAGTGCTGCCCAGCCTGGAGACGCTCGATTGGCATCAGGCACTCGCGCGACGTGGGGAGCCGGCGTCCGGGACTCACATCGAGTTCTGCTTCCCGACGGTCCACGATCCCAGCCTGGCTCCCCCCGGACGCCACATCGTCACCATAGATGTGACCGCCCAGCCGTACCGGTTGGGAGAAGGGACATGGGACGGGATCAAGGAGCGCGTGGCCGACCGCGTGATCCACGAAATGGCGGCCTGGATGCCAGAGTTGACGTCCGCGATCGTGGCCCGCGAGGTCCTGAGCCCGGTCGATCTGGAGCGTCGGATCGGGATCACGGGCGGACACGCCCTCCACGGGGAGATGACGCTGGACCAGCTCTTCTTCCTGCGTCCGGTGGCGGGATGGGCGAACTATCGGACCCCGATCGACGGCCTCTACCTGTGCGGGGCCGGTACCCATCCTGGGGGTGGTGTCACCGGGGCGAATGGGAGGAATGCCGCCCGCCAGGTGCTGCGAGATCGCCGCCGGCAGCGTCACCGCACGCGTCGACGGGAGCGGTACGAGGTCGTCCCGCCGCGGTAGGATCCTTGGCCGCTCGCCGGCCAGGTGGATCCCACGCCGGCCCGCAGCTCCGTGGCTGCCGGGCCGTCAGGGGTGGTCCGCCACCCCGATCCGCTCGCCGATCCCCCGTCCGGCCGGCACCCACGGGAGCGGTAGGCTAGCGGGATGGACGGTCGAACCCTCCCAGAGGCACCCGATCGGCCGGAGGCGTCCGCGGCCGCGATCCTCACCCTGGAGACTCCGGAGCTCGGGGACCGGAGCTACCTGGTCCACGACGGGAGCCTGGCCGTCGCGATCGACCCCCAGCGTGACCTCGATCGCATCCTGGAGGCTGCCGGCGCCGCCGGGGTCCGGATCGGCCTCGTCGTCGAGACCCACCTCCACAACGACTACGTCACGGGCGGGCTGGAGCTGGCCCGACGGACCGGGTCGCCCTACGTCATCGGCGGA
>DATKRN010000054.1:0-7566 GCA_035532155.1 Verrucomicrobiia bacterium
CGCCCCCTCCGCCGCGAGCGCGAGGGCGCCCCCCGTGAGACCCTGGGCCTGCTTCTGCTGGAAGTTGGCGACCGCGACCGTGGCGTTGACCAGCGGGTTCTGGGCCGCCAGCTCCTGGGCCGCGAGGTTCTTGCCGGGGACGTAGGCGAGTTCGCCCCCGGTCGCCTTGGCGGCCAGGTTGCCGCTGGTGCTGTGGAGCGAGAAGAGGCCGACGCTGGGGCCGTTGGTGTCGAAGTAGGCGGGGACGTTCTGGAGGTTCGACTCCGCGAAGGCGTCGGCGACGAAGGTGTAGGGGTTGACGCCCTTGCTTTGCGCCACGCTGGCCACGATGGCGGCGTTGGACAGCTGCGCCGGCGTCAGGGTGAGCGGGGTCGTGGTCATCCGCTGAGGGCCGCCTGGTGGGCCGCCTGGACGGTGACCGCCGCGCCCTGGGCGCCCAGGGGCACCGCCCCCCGGCCGAGGCCGACGCGGACGGTGGCGGGCCGGATCACGGTGGCGGGGCCATAGCCGGCGGCCCCCCGCGGGCCCGTGGTGATCTGGTGCGCCGCGGGGAGCACCGACGCGGCGTGCTGGCCCGGGGTGCCCGAGAGCGCGGTCGGGTTGACCCCGTGGCCGCCGCCCGAGGGGTCGCCCACGGACTGGGGCTGGTACTTGACAAAGGAGTAGCGGAGGCCGCCGCGGCTGCTGCTGGGCATGGGGCTCCTAGGCCGCTCGGCGGATCTGCGGGGGGAGGCCCTTGCGCACCTGGGCCGCGGAGGTGATGGCCACCTTGGGATGCGCCGCCCCCGTCGTGGACGGCGTGACGCTGTAGTGGGTGACCGGCGTGGTGGACTTCGTGGCGCCCCCGGTCCCGGGCTTGTAGGTCTGGATGGACACCGGGGCCTGGAGGTAGGGCTCCAGCGGGTTGGTCAGGAACGTGGTCGTGCTGTGCAGCCCCGTCCCCGTCGCCGTGACCGTGCCGAGCACGGTCGGCCCGGCGAGCTGCTGGGGCGGGGCGGGCACGAACCCCGAGACGGTCGGCGTGACCGGAGCGGTCGACCCTGGGCCCCCCGGCACCGGCGCGAACGGGACGCCCGGAGCGTAGGGCGAGAGGGGCTGCGTCGGGGGAATCGAAGGCGGCGTGCTCGAGGGCGGGATGCCCCCGAAGTTGAGCGCGCCCAGCTGGGCCGAGAGCGCCTGGATATCGGCGTCGAGCTGGAGCGCCGCGGCGTCGGTGGTGGAGCCGGTGGTGCCGGGACTCTGCGTCACCGGCGTGGTGCTGAGCGTCTGCGCCGCGGTCGCGGCGCTGCCGCCGGAGCTGCTGCTGAAGACGAACTTGTAGAGCACGAAGACGCCGGCCCCGCCCGCGATGGCGATCCAGACCCACTTGTTATGCAGGAGGCCGCCGGCCTTCTCGCCCAGCCCGGAGAGCGCGCTCATCCGAGCCAGTTCCCGCTGAGGCCCTTGCCCTCGGCCTGCCACAGCGTGGTGACGAGGCCGCTGACGGAGCCGAGATCGGAGCTGGGCACGACGGCGCTCCCGGTGTTGGGCGCGGACACCGAGCCCGTGATCGGCGCGGGCACCTGGCGGTAGGTGGGCGGGGTGACGACGAAGAGCCGCATCGGGGCGGCCGCGAAGTCCACCAGCTTGGGGACCAGTGCCATGGCCGGGTTCTCCCAGGTCCGCATCGGCCAGATCGACAGCGTGCGCGCGGCCGGCTGGGGCGGGCTGGAGAGGCCGTAGTTGGCCGGCAGCGTGATCGCACGGCCGGGGGAGAGCCCCGACAGCCGTAGGTGCTGGAGGACGGAGTTGATCATCCTCCCGAGCCCTTCCCGAAGAGCGCGGCGATGAAGCTGGAGGCCGCGTTGCCGCTGGAGGTGATCACCTGCGGACCCTGCGAGCCCTTGCGCACGAACCAGGAGATGGCGGCGACCACGCCGATGATGGTGACGACGGAGACGATGATGCCGCCCATTACAGCACCGCGCCGACGAACTTGTGGATGATCAGGAAGGCCGCCCCAGCCGCGAGCAGGGAGAGGGCCCACACGATCCAGTTACCGGACATCGACAGCATGGAGACTCCTAAGCGGTGAATCCCCCGAGCTTCATGATCCGAACCAGGACCGCGAGCCCGAGGATGACATAGGCGACCGGCGCGAGCCGGGTGGACGACAGCAGCAGCAGCCCGGCCAGGCCGAGCGTGACCAGCAGCCAGGTAGGGATCGCCAGCGTGCCGAACTGCACGGACCCGCTCATCCGGTCCCCGTGGTGAGACTCAGCTGGCCGGAGATGGCCTTGCCGAGCGCCGCCAGCCGGCCGGACTGCCAGAAGAAGGCGAGGGCGAGGACGCCGACGAGCGCGAGAGCCCAGCCCATCTCAGGCCACCTGCGGGCCGGTGGCCGGGTGTCCGCCAGGGGCCAGCGCCCCCGAGGGAACCGGCGTCGACCCCGGAGCGGTCGACGGGGACGTGGGCGCGCCCACCCAGGCGGGGTTGATCACGGCGGCGAGGATCGTCGGGAGCGTCCCCGAGATCCCGCCCCACGTGATCAGCGCCCCGCCGAGGATCAGCAGCACCCCGCCGACGATGGGCATGGGTCAGTACCCGACCGGAGCGAGGCCAAACTCATAGGCCTCCAGCAGCGGGTTGGTTCCGGCGTTGCCCGCGGGCAGGCGCCAGCGCGTCTGCATCGCCGGCGTGGGGATCAGCCCCGGCAGCGCGGCCGCGAGGTTGATCGAGGGGGTCATCTCGTTGACGGACGGCGAGGCGTTGGGCAGGTCGGGGAAGTCGTTGGAGCTGAGGTCCACGATCTGGCATCCCAGCGGGAGCAGCCGGTGGTAGCGGTCGCGGTCCAGGCGGTACTTGTCCGCCATGTTGTTGTTGTCGACGGTGTAGGTCCAGAGCGCGCTGCGCTCGGAGTCGGTGGGCTCCAGGCCCACGTAGTCCGGCTCGACCGGCACCTGGCCCGACTCCAAGATCCCGATGATGCGCTCGTAAATGAACGCGGTCCGGTGCTTCAGGGGGTACTTGACGCCGGCGGTGAGGCCCTGCGAGTCGACCTCGTTGACCTGCAACCCCAGACCCACGGTGGGCACGGGCGAGGCGGTCGCGCCCTGGGGCAGGAGCGAGATCTCCAACGCCGGGTAGATCGCGGCGCAGGTGCTGGCGACGGTGGCTGAGGTGGTCGCGGTGACCCCAGCGCTGGCATTGACCAGCAGCGACTTGGCGGGGTCGGTGCCGACCAGACCGTTGAGGTTCACCAGGATGTTGGGGCGGTTGTCGGGGTCGCCCAGGGGCACCAGCCCGAAGGGGCGACGGATGTAGCGCTGGAGGCGGATCGGCACGGCGAACACATACTTGACCGTGAGCACTTCGGACGCGGTGCCGGAGTTGGTGACGGTGGTGCCGGGCGCGTAGTTGGCGGTGTAGCTGTAGAGGTACGCCTGGCCGGTCGCGTTCGGGTAGTTGCCGCCGCCGTCGCTCTGACCGTTGAAGCTGGCGTCCAGCGTGCGGGTCAGGGTCATATCATCGAGCCAGTGCGCGGTGGCCGGCACGTCCGTCCAGTACGCCTGGTTGTTGATCCCGAAGGTCGAGCGGATCGCCGAGAACGGGGCGAGCGGGCTGACCGTGAAGGACCCGGACGCCGGGACCGTGATGGTCAGGTTGAGGGTCGTGAACAGCTCGATGCGCCGGGCCCACACGCTCTCGGTGGGAATCGGGTTGGGGAAGCTGACGGGCGACGCCCCGCCGGCCGACGCGAGAGCGAAGCTGCCCTGAGGCTGGAAGACGGGGTACTCCCGCGCCAGCTCCAGGAAGGTCGCGAGCGCCTGCGCCGCCGCCTGCTGCGCCGAGGTCTGGCTGCTGGTCGTCGCCATCTCAGGCGCCCGCCGCAGACTTGATGCTCAGCGGCACGAAGGGGAAGTGCGCGAGCAGGCTCGTCCCTGGGAGGTTCTTGCCTGCCCAGAAGGTGGCGATCAGCCCCATGACGGCGAGAAACGCCGTCCCGAGGACGCCGATCACCAGGAAGTTTCGCAGTCCAACACTGACCATACCGATCGTCTCCTTAGTGCAGCGCAGCGAAGAACTGCGACTTATCGGGGTAAAACTGCCAGTCGCCGGGGCCGTCGACGTGAAGGTAGTAGAAGCCGTGGGGGTAGCCCATTGCGGTCGGGCGCACCCAATCGGGGTTGAGGTCTTTCGCCACCTCCTGATCGGGGGGGTAGAAGAGGTCGAACAGGAACACGTGGGTCGACTGGGAGAGCAGCTGGCGGGGCACGAACACGGGCTCCTGCGTCCCGCCGTAGAGGCCCACATGGCGCCCGGCGCCCTGCTTGAACACGCGCCGCAACGCCGGCCCCGCATTCTGCGAGTTGATCACCACCTCGCTGTATTCGTCCAGGTAGACCGTGCAGCGGCCCCGCTCGTAGGCCTGGGCCGCCAGCTCCTGCACCTGATCGACCAGCGGCGTGTCTTCGGTGTCGCGGGGGCGGAAGACGACGCCGGGGCGGGCGAGCGTCCACACGTCGCGGAGGGTGGTGGTCACCGGGCCGATGCGCTCGAATCGGGCAGCATCCTCGGTGGACTGCTTGGTATCCACCGCCACCACGCGCCACGGGATGGGGCTGGGCCGGGACCGCTCGGCGGCCACCACGGACCACACCGCCCCCCGCAGCAGCTCCAGCGTGAAGGTGGTCTTGCCGGAGCGCGACTTGCCGATGACCGCGATGCGATCACGCAGCGACAGCGCCGCGGGCCGACCGGAGAGAACCGCGAGCTGGGGCTGGGCGGCTATAGGTCCGACGCGGGCACCGGCACCGCCGCGGGCAGATCGGCTGCCTCAGGCTCGGCCGTAGCCGGGGGCTCGCTCGGGGCGAGCATGGAGATCACGACGGCGAGGGGCAGGCCCGTCTGCGCCGCCAGCTGGTCGGGGGTGAGCCCGGCCTCGGCGTGGAGGCGCTGAAGCTCGGCGCGCGCCGACTCCGGCGTCCAGGGGCGCCCCTCCGCGTCGACCGGTCCGGCGGGGACGAAGGGGGTCCCGTCGGGGGCCGTCTCCGCGATCGCGGCGGCGCGGACGGCGATCGGGTCCGGGACCAGCTGCGGTCCAGGAGACGCCGGGGCCTCGGCGGAAGGTGGGACCGGGGCCGCCGGCGACGCCTGCACCGGCGTGGTGAGCGCGGGCGCCGTGAGGGCCAGGAACTCGCCGGGCTTGGTCTGGCCGGACTTGATGCTCTGGCTGATCGAGCGGAGCTGCGCCGCCATCTGCACCTTGCCCACCAGCACCCAGGCCGCGCCCCCCAGGACCACCATCGGCATCGCCTGGAGCATGAAGTCGACCAGGGAGGCCACCCAGGGGATCTCGGAGTTATAGAGCCAATTGCCGGCATGGGCCAGGGTGCGGGCCTCATCGGGCTGGAGCTGGAGCAGGAGCGGGGCGGGCACCCACTGGAGGTCGGGGCGGCCCAGCAGAGCCCCGGACACCTGCCACGGGCACAGCATCGTACCGATGCGGTTGACCAGGAAGGGGTTACAGGCGAGCACGCCCTGGGTCCAGGAGTCCTCGACATCGGACCAGGGGATGTGGGCCCGGACCGTCAGGGTCTTCTTGGGCTTGGATGACGGGGCCGAGGCGGCCCGGGTGCGGCGCTTGACCGCGGGAGGCTCCGACGCGCCCGACTGCGGCAGCACCTCGGCGGGCGGCGGGACGTGGCCGATCACGGGGGCGCCGGCGTCATTCGCGGGCTCCACCGTCACCGGCACGTCGGGGGGAGAGGACGGCATCACGCGCTCCCGTGCCAGACGCGGCCCCAGAAGGACCGGACCGGAGCCGGCAGGACGGACGGGGGCTCGATCGATGGGGGCGCCGCCTCCGTCTCCGTCGCCGTCTCCAGCGGTGCGCTGCTGGGCGCGACGGATGCTTCGCGCGCTTCCCCGAGTGCGTCGCGCCATGTGCTCATCTCCTCGATGCGGGCCTCCAGGGCCTCCACCCGGCCGGCCAGCAGGATCTCGCCCGCCACCACGGGAGCGATCGCCTCGGCGATGGCCTCCTGATCCTGCGCCGCGTCGTCCGCCACGATCTGCTCGGCGGCCTCGGCCTCCGCGGCGTCCTCGACCCGCGCCGCCGCTGCCTCCACCCGCTCCGCGGCGTCCTCGACCCGCGCCGCCGCTGCCTGAGCGTCCGCGGCGGCCTCCGCCGCCTGCTCGACGGCCTCGGGCACGTCGGGATCGGGGTGAGTGATCTCCAGCACGGCGGGCTCGACGGACACGCAGGGCTCCCAACCCTGGGGGGGGTGGCGGCCGCCGAAACCCCCCAGGTGCGGATCATGGTACACGATGCGAGGGGGAGAGGGGCAGCCCCCTCGACGCACCGAGAGCCCGGGGGGATGCTGAACCCCGGGCCCTCGGCTCTCCCCCTTGCGACCTGATGGGCCGAAGGAGTAGGATTGGCTGTGCAAGGCAGCCGATGACGATTCGCTTCCCTTAGGATAGCAGGGTCCTCGGCTTCGTGCAAACGTGGCCTGGAGGACTGCGAATTGAGATCATACGTCAGGCGTTCGTGACCCCGTGGCAACACGACGCCGATCGCTCCAGACGCCCCAGGCCATCCATGGCGGCCATCTGGTCGCCGCCGGCGATCGGGCCAAGCCCGGGGCGCGCGATCTCAGCCTGGCCCGGATGCGTAACGCCCTGGCCGCGGGCGCGCGACAGGACGGTCACGGGCCTGTCACGGTCACGATCTCCGGACGGGTCAAGTACCGGGGAAGCCGCGCCCGCTGGTACAGCTCCAGCGTGACCCTCTCCGCCGCCCGGCTCGCCGCCTATGCCCAGGCCCCCGCCACGTCGGGGGTCGACCTGGCCCATGTGCTGGTGGACCCCGGCCGGCAGTACGGCTGGACTCGCACCACCCGCGTGAGCGTGTGGAGGGCGCGGTGACGGATCAGGATCTGTTCCTCACGCTTCTCTGGCGGTGCCCCTCCTGTGGATCTAGGTGGCAGTCCCAACGCCCCCTGCCCAGCGACGCCGCTCCAGTCGGCACGTGCCCCGGATGTCGACGGCGGGTGACTTGGATTCCAGAGGAGATCGTGTGAAATCCCACTACCCGACCAGCTCGGGGTGGTGGCCGGTGCAGCCGCCATCGGCGCACCCCCCCCACCGCCGGCTGATCGGCGATGACGGGCACCGATCCTGGACGGCCACCCTCGGGCGCCTGATCGACCGTCCCGCCACCTATGACGCCTGGGTGCGCTGGGGCCTGCGCGGCGCCTTCCTGGCCATAGCGCCCAAGCTGTCTGAGTGGCGGTGGATGGCTGAGGCGATGGCGGACCCCCGCTGTGAGGTGGCCGCCACCGGAACGCGGGGGATCGTCGGGCTGCGCTGGCGGGGCGGCCCCCACGGGCGCCACCTCTGGCTGCTGAGCGCCGCCACGTGGGGAGACGGAGTGGCGAGCCGCGCTGACCTGGGCCGGCTGGAGCGCCTGTGGCGCCTGGCCGGGGTGGGCCAGGCCCGCACGCCGGCGCAGCTCGGGCAGGCCCTGTGGGCGCGCGACTGGTGGGCCAGCCGGCGCGGCCGGGCCAAGACGCCGCCCGCCAG